>JBBQDG010000001.1:0-222491 GCA_038319435.1 Sphingomonadales bacterium
TAATTACCATCGTAGACGAAGTATTTCCCGCGATCGAGTTCGAGGATCCAGTTGACGACATTGTCGAGGAAATAGCGGTCGTGGGTGACGAGGATGACGTTACCGGGATAATCGACGAGATGTTTTTCGAGCCACTGTACGCTCTCGGCGTCGAGGTGGTTGGTCGGTTCGTCGAGCAACAGGATGCCCGGCTTCTGGAGCAGCAGCTTGGTCAGCGCGACACGGCGCTTCTCGCCGCCCGACAGGTTGGTAACGTCGGCGTCGCCTGGCGGACAGCGCAGCGCGTCCATCGCGATCTCGAGCTGGTTGTCGAGCGTCCAGCCATCGACCGCGTCGATCTTTTCCTGCAGCTCGCCCATCTCGGCCAGCAGCGCGTCGAAGTCAGCATCGGCGGGAGGATCGCCCATCAACCTGCTGATTTCGTTGAAGCGGTCCATCATCGTGGCGACGTCTTTCACGCCTTCGCGGACATTCTCCATGACGGTTTTGGTCGGATCGAGCTGTGGCTCCTGCTCGAGATAGTCGACGGTGATATGCTCACCGGCCCAGGCCTCCCCGACGAACTCGGTGTCGCGGCCGGCCATGATCTTCATCAGGGTCGACTTGCCGGTGCCGTTAGGGCCGACGATGCCGATCTTGGCGTCGGGGTAGAATTGCAGGCTGATGTTGCTCAGCACGGGCTTGGGGGCGCCGGGGAAGGTCTTGCTCAGACCCTTCATGACGTAGCTATATTGGGCGGCCATCGGGTCGCTGATCCTTCATGCGGCTGGGATTGGTCGCGCATCTAGAGGATGCACGGCGAGATTTCCAGCGTTTCGCGTGTCAGCGCCCGACCATCTCGACCGCATCGGCGAAGCGATAGGCGGCGAACTGCTCGCGCAGCGACTTTTTGCTGAGTTTGCCAGTAGCGGTGTGGGGCAGTTCGTCGACGAACTCGATCGCATCGGGGAGCCACCATCGCGCGACCTGTGTCGCAAGGTGGGCTCGAATCGCGTCCGGCGTGACGTCACTTCCCGCCGATCGAACGACGACCAGCAGCGGTCGCTCGTCCCAATTGGGATGGGCAATCCCGATCGCCGCAGCCTCAGCCACACCGGCACAGCCGACGGCACCATTCTCGAGCTCGATCGAGCTGATCCATTCGCCTCCCGACTTTATCACGTCCTTTGAACGGTCGGTGATCTGCATCGTCCCGTCGGGATGGAGGGCGGCGACGTCGCCGGTATCGAACCAGCCGTCAGGCGCGGCGGCGTCGGCGGTTTCCCTGAAATAGCGACGGATGACCCACGGCCCGCGGATCTGGAGGTTGCCCGACTGGACGCCGTCACGGGGCAGTAGCTTCCCTTGCTCGTCGACAATACGCAACTCGACCCCGAACGGCGTTCGCCCCTGATGGAGGGAGAAGGCGACCTGCTCCTCGCTCGTCATCTCGTCCCAATTGGCGGGTTTCCCGCCGATTGAGCCGATCGGCGAGGTCTCGGTCATGCCCCACGCGTGCATCACGTGGATGCCCCGCGCACGAAACCACTCGATCATCGCGCGCGGTGCCGCCGAGCCCCCGATCGTGACATATTTGAGGCTCGCGAGGCCGGCGCCGGTACGTTCGATATGCTCGATCATGCCAAGCCACACCGTCGGGACACCGGCCGAATGCGTCACCTCTTCGTCACGGTAGAGATCGCACAGTTGCTCGGGTCGATAGTCGGCCGACAGCACCAGCTTGCACCCGGTCAGCGGAGCCGCCCACGGAATGCCCCAGGCATTGGCATGGAACATGGGGACGATCGGCATGACGCAAGCCTTGGCCGACAGGTTGAAACTGTCGGGGGCGACCTCAGCCATGGCGTGAAGCAATGTCGAACGGTGAGAATAGAGCACTCCCTTGGGATTGCCGGTCGTGCCGCTGGTGTAGCAGAGCGCGCACGGGTCGAGTTCGTCCCCTTCGACCCAGCGGTAGTTGCCGTCATGCGGTGCAAGCCAGGCGGCGAAGCTTCCCGCATCGTCGGCCTCGGAATCGAAGCAGATGAAGGTCTCGATTGTTGCAAACCGCGACTTCAGCCGTTCGATCGTGGCGGCGAAGGCATGGTCATAGATCAGCACCCGGTCTTCGGCATGGTTGGCGATGAACAGAATCTGCTCGTCGAACAGCCGCGGATTAATGGTATGGAGAATGCCGCCCATGCCGATCGCGCCGTACCACGCCGTCAGATGGCCAGAATGGTTCATCGCGAGGGTCGCGACACGGTCGCCGGGCTTGATCCCGCATGCCTCGAGCGCCTGAGCCATGCGCCGCGCGTCGTGAACGACCCCTCGCCAATTGGTGCGCGTGATGCGACCCCCGGCCCAGGCGGAAACGATTTCACGAGCGCCATGTTCGCGTTCGGCGTGGTCGACGAGCCGCATGACGCGTAGCGGCCAGTCCTGCATCGCACCTAAGGATTTCACCGAGCATCTCCCACACGCGCAAAACCGAGCGGGGTGCTTGTCGCTCAGCCGACCAAAGCGTGCAAGAGCGCGGTCGTGAGGACGCTAGAAGGGCAATTTAAAGCCGTCGGGAAGCGCCATTCCCGAGGTGACCTTCTGCATCTCGATCCCGGCGGCGGCATCAGCCTTGGCGCGAGCGTCGTTGATCGCGGCGGCGATGAGATCTTCGAGCATTGATTTTTCGGATGGCTGCATCAGCGAATCGTCAAGCGCGACACCAAGAATGCGGCCCTTGGCAGTGGCGCGGATTCGCACGATCCCGCCGCCCGAAACGCCCTCGACCTCGATCGTCTCGAGCTTGTCCTGCGCACGCTGGAGTTCGGCCTGGGCCTCCTGCGCCATTTTCATAATGTCATCGAGATTGGGCATGGGTCGGTTCTTTCGAAGTTATCAGTTCGATCGTGGCATCGGGAAAGGCGGCGAGCAAGGCAGCCATGACTGGCTCTTCGAGCACGGCGGCGCGGTCGCGTTCGTCGGCCATTCGCGCCTGCTCCTGAAGCGATGGTAGGCCTCCGGCGTCGGCCAGGGTGATGGTCCAGGCGCGGCCGGTGACCTCGGTCGCGGCGGCGGCGAGCTCCCGTGTGAAGTCGTTGCCGAGCGGGCGCAGTGGGCGAAGCGTGAGCGCACCGGGCGCGAAGTCGACGAGTCCGACATGATCGCGCAGCTGGATGCCGAGGCGCATCTTGCCAGCGTTTTCGAGCTGATCGACGAAGGCTGGGAAGCTCGCCGGCGCGATTTCGGCGCGTGGGGCGGCCCGCGGAACGGCTGGTCGGGCCGACGGCGAGGAGATCACCGCCCCCTCCCCGCTCGCCAAACGCGCCATCAGCACAGCGGGATCGGGCAGGTCGGCGGCATGGACAAGCCGCAGCAGCACCATCGCTGCTGCTTCATGCGGATCGGGGGCAATCGTGACGTCCTGCAGGCCTTTGAGCAGTAGCTGCCACAGACGGTGGAGAACGGCCCAGCCGAGCTTGCCCGCCCACTGGTCGGCGGCATCGCGTTCCTCGGCCGATTGCATGACGTCAAGCGGGGCACCGGCTTTGACCCGAGTTACCGAGTGGACGGTTTCCATCAGTCCGCGGATCAGGGCGGCAGGGTCCAGACCAAGGGTATAGGCCTCGTCAAGCTGGGCGAGCGTGGCGGCGCCATCGCCTTCGATCAGCGCAGCGAACAGGCGGCGCACTCGACCGCGATCGGCCAGGCCAAGCATGTCGCGAACGTCGGCGGCGGTGACTGTCGCCTCGCCGTGGGCAATCGCCTGGTCGAGGATCGAGAGGCCATCACGCGCGCTGCCTTCTGCTGCGCGGGCGATCACGTCCAATGCTTCGGGCTCGACCGCAACGCCCTCGGCGGCAGCGACCTTGGCGAAGTGGGCGGCAAGCGTCTCGGCGGGAATGCGCTTCAAATCGAACCGCTGGCAGCGCGAGAGAACCGTGACCGGAACCTTCGCCACTTCGGTCGTCGCAAACAGGAATTTGACGTGGGCGGGAGGCTCCTCCAGCGTCTTCAACAAAGCGTTGAAGGCATTCTTCGAGAGCATATGGACTTCGTCGATGATGTAGATTTTGAAGCGTGCCGAGACCGCCGCGTAGCGTACCGCCTCGATGATCTCGCGGACGTCGTCGACCCCGGTGTGGCTGGCGGCGTCCATCTCGATCACATCGATAAAGCGTCCCTCGGCAATCGCGCGGCACGGATCGCATATTCCGCACGGTTCGATCGTCGGGCCGCCAGTGCCGTCAGGACCAATGCAGTTGAGCGCCTTGGCGACGAGCCGCGCGGTCGATGTTTTCCCGACCCCGCGCACTCCGGTGAGCAGGAAGGCGTGCGCGATCCTTCCGCGGGCAATGGCATTGCCAAGAGTGGTGACCATCGCGTCCTGACCGATCAGTTCGGCAAAGGATTGCGGGCGATATTTGCGCGCGAGGACGCGATAGGCGCCCGGTGCGGCAACGGGCGGAGGGACTTGTGGGAGGTCGAGCCCGAGTCCGGGCGATTCTTCATCTGTCATTGGCGATGAGCTTAGTAGCTTGGCGCGGCGATGGGAATTCATGCTCGATGGTATTGGGTAGGAGCCGGACGACCCGGGCCGAAATCGTTGTGGCTGCTTCCTTCCGGATCTGACCAGATTGGCGACAAACCCGTCCGCCCGACTCCCACGGCGCATATGGGCGAAGCAGCGCGATCGATCAACCCGACCGCGCCGCCGTCGCGGGTTACATCATGTTGTGGCGGGTACGGCAGACTTTCACGCGGTGGCCATGGCGCATCTGCATGTAGCATTTACGGTGATGATGATGGCGCATCATCATGTCGCGGTCACCGCTCGTATGGGCCTCGCTGTGGCGCATGCTGGTCGTCGTCTTGTGATTTTCCATCGTCGAATGGTTCATCATCGACGGCGTCATGCTGTTGGTAGTGTTGGTGGTGGTCATCGTCGACTGGGCGAGCGCGCCGGTGGCAAGCATGCCGGCGGCGAGTGCGATCAAAATCTTCATGTGCCTCTCCTTGACGGGCCACAACGCGGCCCGCGGCGTCAACGGACGGACCCCCGCGCGCGTTCCTAGACGCGCCGCCAGTCATGGCTCGAAGGAGGCATTCGCACTGTCAGTTCGCCTTCGGGAACCGCAATCTGGCAGGCGAGGCGCGAGGTGCGGGTGACCCCGACGGCGAGGTCGAGCAGGTCGTCCTCGTCGTCGCTTGCGCGCGGCATGCGGTCGAAATCCTGCGGCGCGACGATGACGTGACAAGTCGAGCAGGCCATTTGCCCTTCGCACGTGCCCTCCAGCGGTTGGCCATGCGCCTGAGCAAGATCCAGGAGATTTGTCCCGGCAGGCGCTTCGACTTCACGATCCAGACTTCCATCGGTACGGAGAAATCGAACGAGAGTCATACCGCAACTCGTTGCGCACGCGCGCTTTCCACGAGACGATGGCAGGCTTGGACCAATTCTTCTTCGCCTGTGTATCGACCAAAACCGAGGCGGATCGACGAGCGCGCCTCGCGATCGGATAGGCCGAGCGCGCGCAGGACATGGCTTGGGCGGCCAGACCCGCTGGCACAGGCCGAGCCGAGCGAGAAAGCGATGTCGCGGCAGTCGGTGAGCAGGCGCGCGGCGTCGAGGCCCTCGCGGCGCAGGTTAAGGTTGCCGTGGTAGCGCGCCTCGCCGCTGCCATTGAGCATCCAGTCGGGACCGAGTGCGGCGAGGGCTGCTATCGAAAGTCGCTCGATACTCTCGGCGTCATCCTTTGTGAGCTGATACATAAGCCGCGCGGCCTCGCCGAAGCCAGCGCACAGCATCGGCGAGAGCGTACCCGATCGCCCGCCCCTTTCCTGCGCGCCGCCGTGGAGCAGCGGCTCAAGCTCGACCCCTGCGCGGATCCAAAGTGCGCCGATCCCCTTGGGGCCATAAATCTTGTGCGCCGAGATAGCGATCAAATCGGCGGAAGGGGGTACGGGAACGCGGCCCAACCCCTGCACCGCGTCGCACAGCAGCAGCGCGCCAAAACCATGCGCAAGCGCAGCGATCGCCTCGACCGGCTGGATCACCCCGATCTCGTTGTTGACGAGCATGACGACGACCAGCGCGGTGCGGTCGTCGATCGCTTGGTCGACCTCGTTCAGATCAACGAGCCCGTCGGTGCCGACCGGCAGGCGAACGACCTCGACCCCCTGCCCTTCGAGCCAATCGGCTGAGTCGAGGACGGCCGCATGTTCAGTCGCGACGGTGACGAGCTTGCGTCGGCTCGAGCGTTCGAACACACCCTTGAGCGCCCAGTTGAGTGCTTCGGTGGCGCCCGACGTAAAGCTGAGCTGGCCGTCGGTAGGGAGCAGCCTTTCAATCCGCGACCGCGCCACCTCGATCGCCGCAGCGGCGCGACGGCCATCGGTCGAGGGGCTGTGCGGGTTGGCGAACTGGTCGAGCCATGGTGTCATCGCCGCCTTTACCTCGGGCGCGAGCGGGGTGGTCGCCTGATAATCGAGATAGGTCATGCCGCGCGGCGCCGCGACGCGATGCTGTGCCATTTGGCGACGAATGCGTCGATGTCGGCATCGTTCGTGCTCGCGCCGAAGCTGACGCGGATGGTTGAATCGGCGATTTCCGGGGAAACGCCCATCGCGGCAAGGACATGGCTCGATTTCATTGACCCTGACGAGCAGGCGCTTCCGGCGCTGATCGAAATGCCGGCAAGATCGAACTGGACGAGCTGGCTCGCCGCGCTGTCGCCGGGCATGCTGACCGCGCCGATGGTGGCGATGCGGGGGGCATCGGCGGCGATGATCACGCCGCCCGCGGCCTGCACTTCATGCTCGAGCCGCGAGCGAAGTGCGACGAGGCGCGGCATGGCGTCGCGCACCTCCCGGCACTCCAGTGCAGCCGCCAGGCCTGCCGCGCCGGGCACATCGGACGTCCCGCGACGATAGCCTCTCTCCTGCCCGCCCGACGGCTCGAGCATGGCAAGATCGCGGACCAGCAGCGCGCCCACACCCGGAGGTCCACCAAGCTTGTGCGCCGACACCGCAATGAAATCCGCGTCTGGCAGATCAATCTTCCCCGCCCCCTGAGCCGCGTCGCACAGCCACATCGAGCCCGCCGCACGGATGCGCTCGACGACCGCTTGGGTGGGCTGGATCACTCCTGTCTCATTGTTGACCAGCTGAATCGCTACCAGCGCCGGGCCTCTCGCCAGTGCCGCGTTGAGGGCATCCAAGTCGATTGTACCATCCGCCTGAACCGATAACCGCTCAGCCCCCGCCCCCATCGCATGCGACACGACCTCATGCTCCGTCACCCCGACTAACCGCCGCGCGATCTTGGCTCGAGCAGCACCAATCGCGATCGCCTCGCTCGCTCCCGAGGTCAGAATGACGTCATGCCGCCAGCCGAGCGCCTCGGCGATCGTCCCCCGCGCCGCCTCGAGCGCGGCCCTCGCCGCCCGCCCGTCGGCATGGGGCGAACTCGGATTGGCCCACGCCTCGAACGCCGCCGCCACCGCCGCCCGCGCCTCGGGCAGCACGGGGGTCGTTGCGGCGTGATCGAGATAGACGCGGGGCTTCATGTCGGTTGGCCTGCCCTTGGATTGCGCTTGAGGCCTGCGCCCCTATATAGCGCCCCTATATCGCGCGAGCCACCTCGCGCCATCCTCTAGCGTACCGAGCCCCATGCCCGAAGTCATTTTTCCCGGCCCCGAAGGTCGTCTCGAAGGCCGTTTCAACCCGGGTCCGCGTCCGCGTGCGCCGGTCGCGCTGATCCTTCATTCGCATCCCCAGGCCGGGGGCACGATGAACAACAAGATCGTGCAACTGCTATACCAGACCTTCGTGCGCCGCGGCTTTGCGACGCTGCGCTTCAACTTCCGCGGGGTCGGCAAGAGCCAGGGATTGTTCGACAATGGCGTCGGCGAGTTGAGCGACGCGGCCTCGGCACTCGACTGGGTCCAGTCGATTCATCCCGAAGCACAGACAACATGGATTGCGGGGGTCAGCTTTGGCGCGTGGATAGGGATGCAACTGCTGATGCGCCGTCCCGAAATCAAGGGTTTCATTTCGATTGCGCCGCCGGCCAACATGTACGATTTCAGCTTCCTTGCCCCCTGCCCTTCGTCCGGCATCATGATCCAGGGCGAGGCCGACGAGGTCGTTACTCCAATCGCGGTGCAGAAGCTGGTCGATAAGCTGCGCACCCAACGGCACATCACGATCCACCATGACGTGATTCCGGGGGCGAACCACTTCTTCGCCAACGAGATCCCGCAGCTGATGGGCAGCGTCGACGATTACCTCGACATGCGCCTCGATAAAGATCTGAAGCGCTAGCTTTCATAACGTCCAGATGAGGACGTTGGCGACGAGCACGATCGCGGCACCGATCATCAGCAGGCCGCGCTGGCGATCGGCGGGGCGACGGACCAGCCGCACTCCCGCGATCACCAGCAGGAAGGCCGCGATCATCGCCAGTGCGAGCGCTGCTTCGCCGAATATCGCCATCTTTATTGCTCCTCCTTCAACCAATGCTTAACCACGACAACCTATAACGGGTGCATGACGATGCACCGGAAGCCCCAACTGGATGAGGCGTTCGAGCGGATCGAGGAGACGATCTTGCCGTGCCTGACGATGCTGCTCGACTCGATGCTCGAGGCGGCAGCCGGGGCCCGGGAGAGTGATCCCAAGGCACTCGCCGCCGAATTGCGCACGCTCGCCGCCGAACTCGAGGGACTGACCCACGCGGTCGAGCGATCGAGTCCGGTGCACGAAGGTGCCGAGCCGCTTCAACACGTGGCCTGAGCCTTTCTCGCATCTGTTGCACAAGCGGCTGATTATGAACGCTTTTCGACGAAGCGATGGTGAGCGCCGCCGAACCGCCCCGTTTGATCTGCCGCGACCTGCAAAAATGGTTGCATGAGCGCCCCCCCACCCATATATCGCCTCCCTCGCTGCCCCATGGGACTTCCAACCGCAAGGCAGCTTTTTTCGAACTGACTGTTGGAGGTCCCTTGAGTTGCACAAGCATCATCGCGCGCTGGGGCTAGCAAAAGCCCCGTCCGTCGGCATCGCCAATGCCGCCGAGATCGCCAAGCTCCGCCCGGTCCAGCCGGTGACGTTGCTTCGTCCGCATGCCGCTCGCCGGGCTGCCCGTTACTTCGTCGAGAAGTTTCCGGGGCGGTCCTTATATGCGGTCAAGGCAAACCCCTCACCGGAGCTGTTGAAGCTCCTGTGGGCGGAAGGCGTCACGCATTATGATGTCGCATCGCTGGGCGAAGTGCGCCTGGTGGCGGAGACTCTGCCTGAAGCAACGTTGTGCTTCATGCACCCGGTGAAAGCCGAAGAAGCGATCGCCGAGGCCTATTTCAGCCACGGCGTGAAGACCTTCAGCCTCGACACGATCGACGAGCTCGAGAAAATCATGCGGGCCACGCGCGGCGCAACCGATCTCAACCTGCTGGTGCGGATCCGCGTGAGCTCGGACCACAGCAAGCTCAGCCTCGCGACCAAGTTCGGCGCCGATGCGTCGGAGCTGACGCGCCTGCTGTTCGCCACTCGCCAGGCGGCAGACGCGATGGGCATCTGTTTCCACGTCGGCAGCCAGGCGATGAGCCCGGCGGCCTATTGCGAAGCGATGAGCCGGGTGCGCGACGCGATCGTCGATGCCGCGATCACGGTCGATATCGTCGATGTCGGTGGGGGATTCCCCTCCTCCTATCTGGGGATGGAGCCGCCGCCGCTCGAGGCTTATTTCGAGGTCATCCATCGCACGTTCGAGGCGCTGCCGATCAGCTATTCGGCCGAACTATGGTGCGAACCGGGCCGCGCCTTGTGCGCTGAATATGCCAGCGTGCTGGTGCGGGTCGAAAAGCGTCGCGGAGACGAGCTGTACATCAACGACGGCGCCTATGGCGCGCTGTTCGATGCGGCGCATATCGCGTGGCGTTATCCGGTGGCGCTCGTCCGCGAACCCCAGAGCGACGTGCGCACGATGCCGTTCAGCTTTTACGGCCCGACCTGCGACGACCTCGACCATATGGTCGGGCCGTTCGAGCTTCCCGGCGATGTTCGTACCGGCGATTACATCGAAGTCGGGATGCTCGGCGCCTATGGCTGTGCGATGCGCACCGCGTTCAACGGCTTCGGAGTTGGCGAGGCGGTGATCGTCGAGGACGAGCCGATGGCGAGCCTCTACGGAGCGGTCGCGCCAGAGCAGCGTTCGAACGTCGTGAAGCTGTAAGCTTTTGTCGTCATCCCCCGCGAGAGCGGGGACCCAGTCTTTTGTTTGCGCCAGGTTCCCGCGTTCGCGGGAATGACGAAGCTATGGAGATATAAATGACCACCCCGATCAACGACACGCGCAAGGCCGAACTGCTGTCGAGCGCGGTCCAGCATATCGACATCACCAGCTTCGATGCGCGGCCGATCGTCGAGGCGATGGGCAAAATGTCGTTCACCTCGCGCGACCTCGCAACCGCGACCGGGCTCTACAACGAGATGCTCGAGGACAAGGATTGCTCGATCATTCTCGTCATCGCCGGATCGACCTCGGCGGGCGGATGCATGGACCTTTATGCTGAGCTGGTTCGCTCGAACATGGTCGACGCGATCGTCGCCACCGGCGCCACCATCGTCGACATGGATTTCTTCGAAGCGCTTGGCCACAAACATTATCAGGCGCTTGAAATCCCCGATGATGACACGCTGCGCTCGCTCTACATTGACCGCATCTACGACACCTATATCGACGAGACCCAGCTCCAGGATTGCGACTTCACCATCGGCCAGATCGCCGACAGCCTCGAACCCAAGCCCTATTCGTCGCGCGCCTTCATCCGCGAGATGGGCAAGTGGCTGTGCGACGGCAACGGCAAGAAGGACAACAGCCTTGTCAAGCTCGCTTATGAGCATGACGTGCCCATCTTCTGCCCGGCATTCGTCGACTCGTCGGCGGGATTCGGGTTGGTCAAGCATCAGGTTGACCGGATGAAGGAAGGCAAGCCCTACATGGTGCTCGACGCAATCGCCGACTTCCGCGAGCTGACCGATATCAAGATCAAGGCGGGGACGACCGGGCTGCTGATGATCGGCGGCGGAGTGCCCAAGAACTTCACTCAGGACACGGTCGTCTGCGCCGAAATCCTCGGCCATCATGAAGTTGAGGTTCACAAATATGCCGTACAGATCACGGTCGCCGACGTCCGCGACGGAGCGTGCTCATCCTCGACGCTGCAGGAAGCGGCGAGCTGGGGCAAGGTCTCGACCGCGAAGGAGCAAATGGTGTTCGCCGAGGCGACCTCGGTCCTCCCGCTGCTCGCCAGCGACGCCTGGCACCGTGGCGCGTGGAAGACCCGCACCAAGCGCGCCTTTGCGAAGATGTTCGCCTGAACTTGCGTTTCGCTTGAAAACTGATCACTCCTATCCTGCACAATGGGGGGAGAGAATAAATGACTCACAATCCGCTGCTCGGGCCGGTGGTGACGCTCGTCGCTTGGTCGATCCTGATGCTGTTCTGGATGGTCCTGACTCGGCTTCCGGCGATGAAGAAGGCTGGCATCGACCTGTCCACCCGCGTCGGCAGCAAGCCCGGTGCGCTCGATGGCGTGGTCGAGGACAAGGCGCAGTGGAAGGCGCACAATTATATTCACCTGATGGAGCAGCCGACGCTGTTCTACGCGATCGTTTTCGCGCTGATTTTGATGGGTCAGGACTTCCCGTTCAATACAGCGCTCGCCTGGGGCTACGTCGGCCTGCGCATCCTCCACAGCATCGTTCAGGCGACCTGGAACCGCATTGCCGCACGGTTCGCGCTGTTCGCGCTATCGAGCCTGTGCCTCCTCGGCCTGACCCTTCACGCGGCGATTGGGCTCATCCGCGGGTAAAGCAAGCCGCGAGCTCGATATGGGTCGACCAACGGAATTGTCCGACCGGCTGTACCCACTCAAGCGCATAGCCGCCCTTCGCCAGCGTTTCCGCATCGCGCGCGAAGGTGGCTGGGTTGCAGCTGACGTAAGCGATCCGCTCCACCGTTGAGGCGGCGAGCGCGCTGACCTGTTCATGCGCGCCTGCGCGGGGCGGATCGAGGACAACCGCATCGAAAGCGGCCAGCTCGGCGGGCTGGTAGGGGTTGCGGTAGAGGTCGCGGTGGGCAGTGTTGAGGAGGCGCCCTGCCCTGCTTGCGGCGCTCTTCAGTGACAGGATTGCTTCGCGCGAGGCTTCGGCGGCGGTTACCTCGCTGTCGAGCGCAAGCGCGAAAGTGCCGAGGCCGGCGAACAAGTCGGCAATACGGGGCGCTGCCCTTACCACGTCGCGGACCGCCGCGACGAGCGCGACTTCGCCATCTTGGGTCGCCTGAAGGAAGGCGCCCACTGGGAGCGCCACGGGAATGCCCGACAAGGTGACCGTAGCGGGAACCGGCTCGTAGCGGACTTCGGCGCCATAGCCTTCGTCGAGGCTCAGTCTGGCGAGCTTGAAGCGCTCGCCGAACCTGGTCAGTGCTTCGGTGGCGGCGAGCCCTTCGGCTTCGATCCCGGCGAGGCCGACGTCGACGCCCTGATCGGCAAGAGTCAGCTGGATCGATGCGGCGCGCTTGGGACGCATCATCGGGGCGAGCAACTGGCGGAGCGGCTGGACCAGCGCGAAAAGGTCGGGCGCAAGGACGTGGCACTCGCGCATGTCGACGATGCGCTTCAACTGTCCCTCGTGGAATCCGATTGCCACCCCGCCGCCGAGGCGGAGCGCATGCAGCGACGCGCGGCGACGAGTGCGCGGGGGGGAGAGCAGCGCGGGACGGATCTGAGTCTCGATTCCATGCTGGGCGAGCGCGCCTGCAATGCGCTGCTCGCAATAGGTAACCAGAGCTGCGTCGGTCAGGTGCTGGAGCTGGCACCCGCCGCATTGGGGGAAGTGGCGACATGACGGCGCCTGGTGGCCTGGACCGGGCTCGATCGTGCCATCCTCAAGGAGCAGGTCGCCGGGGGCGGCGAACGCGGCATGGCGACCGCTTGCCGTCACGCCGTCGCCACGCGCTGCGATGCGGACGATTAGCTCGCTCATCGCGGGATAACGAGGGGAAGTGCTTCGATCAGGTCGTCGGCGATCATCGTCGGACCGGCACGTGTCGCGGCGCGGCCGTGGAGCCAGACGCCGGCACAGGCCGCTTCGAACGACGGCAAGCCCCTTGCCCGCATTGCAGCGATGATGCCCGAGAGGACGTCACCAGTGCCGGCGCTGGCGAGCCATGCAGAGGCTGGAGGGGCGAAGCCGACGCGGCCGTCGGGGGAGGCGACGATGGTGTCGGGGCCTTTGAAGACGACGACCGCACCGCTGGCCTTGGCAGCGGCGAGGGTCTGGTCGGCCTTGCTTCCAGGTAGATCGCCGAACAGCTTGGCAAATTCGCCAGCGTGCGGGGTCACAATCGTGTCATGCCCGCGAAGGCGATCGGGCTCGCCGACCAGGGCGATCGCGTCGGCGTCGATCAGCACCGGGCACCCGCCGGTCAGCGCGAGGGTCAGGACGGGCGGGATGTCGCCAAGTCCGGGGCCGACGACGAGGCAGCCGATCCGGGGGTCGCTGACCTCGGCGGTTTCGGTCTGAACGATAGCCGAAGGGAGATTGTCGATCGATCGCGAGGTGCTGATACGGACATAGCCCGCGCCCGACCGCGCGGCGGCGCGGGCCGAGAGCGCGATCGCGCCGGGCATCTTGCCGGCGAGGAGGTGGACGAGGCCGCGACTATATTTGTGCCCGGCGGGGTCGAGCGGGGGGAGGTTCGGCTCGCCGATCTCGAACCAGTCAGTTTCGATCGGGATGCCGATGTCGGCAAGGACGACGCGGCCGCAGTGATGCATCGCCGGGGCAAGGCGGTGGGCGGGCTTCAGCGCGCCAAAGGTTAGGCAAAGGTTAGGGCTAAATGCATTTATTGAAACCCGGCCACTGTCGCTATAGACACCGCTCGGGAGGTCACAAGTGATAGTATAATTCGCCTGATTTGTCAATGAAATAAGCAGGTTTACTACGACAGGATCGAGGTCGCGCTTGAGACCGGTTCCGAACAGGCAGTCGATCAACAGCAGTGCGGGAAGCGTCTCCTCCGACAGCAGCTCGACCTCTCCTTGCCACCTCCCCGCTGTCCAGACCGCGGCAGCGGATTTCGGTTCGGCGAGGGCGGCAACGCGGACTTTGACCCCCTTTGCGGCAAGGTGACGCGCGGCGACAAAGCCATCGCCGCCATTGTTGCCGGGGCCGCACAGGAACAGCGCGGGCATCGCGCCGCAGACTTGCCACGCGGTTTCGGCGAGCGCGGCGCCGGCGCGTTCCATCAGCTCGATTTCGGGTGTGCCGGCAGCGATCGCGGCGGCCTCGGCGGCGCGCATCTGGGCGGCGGTGACGATCGGACGCATCAGCGGATCGTCGTGGCGAGGTGCCACCACTGCTTGGGCACGGCGGCGGCGGCGCAATCGCGCGCACCCTCGTCGCGGAACAGAGCGAAACAGGTCGCGCCCGAGCCCGACATGCGGGTGAACTCCACACCGGACTGCACTTCAAGCAAGTCCAATATCTTTCGGATTTCGGGGACCAGGCCGGTTGCGGCTGCTTCGAGATCATTGCGTCCCTCGCGCCAGTTCCCGAGCGGTCCGCGATCAATCCCGTCCCAGTGCGCGAAAACTTGCGCGGTCGAAAGCGCAATTCGCGGATTTACCAGCAGCACGGGTGCGCCCGCGATCCCTGCGTCTTCGAGCCGGAGCTCGTCCCCTGCCCCATGTCCTCGCGCGGTCATGCTCAACAGGCAGGGGGGGACATCGCTGCCGAGCGAGGGCGCCACCGTGGCCGCGTGAGCCGGGTCGATCCGCCATAGTCGGGTCAGCAGGCGGAGCGTCGCTGCCGCATCGGCCGATCCGCCGCCGATCCCGGAAGCAACGGGCATGCGCTTGGTCAGTCGCAAGTCGGCATGCGCCGCGACCCCTGCCGCGTCCGCAAGTGCCAGCGCGGCGCGGATAACGAGGTTGTCGCCCTTGCCGTCGAGTTGCGCCGCGAACGGTCCGTCGATCGTCAGTGACAAGGCATTGCTGGCGCGCGTCTCGACGCGGTCGCCATCGATGCAGAAAGCAAAGATCGTCTCGATCTCATGCCGCCCATCGGGACGCTTGCCGCGAACGTGGAGCGCGAGGTTGAGCTTGGCGGGGGCAGTCTCGGCGAGCAGACCCAAATCTGCGTCGTTCACGGCGCGGCCGTGGTTGGCCCCAGACCCTGATCGATCTTGGTCGTAAGTCGCGAAACTTCCTTGGCTTCAGCGGTGACGAGCGCCGCGCGCCACGCGAAGCGCGCTTCGAAGCGGCGTCCGGCGGTGTAGAGAGCGTCGCCAAGATGCTCGCCAATCTCGCTTTGCGCGGGGTCGCCGACCGCGGCCTTTTGGAGCGTCTCGATCGCCTCGGGCAGCTTGCCGCGCTTGAACAGCGCCCAGCCAAGCGAATCGGTGATCGAGGCGTCGCTCGGGCGCAGCGCCGAAGCCTTGCGGATCATCGCCTCGGCGGCGTCGACGTCTTCGCCGTGAGTCAGTTTGGCATAGCCGAGAAAGTTGAGCAGGAGCGGATTTTCCGGGGCAAGCTTGAGCCCCTGTTCGATTGCCGAACGCGCTTCAGGCCAGCGTCCGGCCTGCTCCAATGCACTTCCGGCGAGGAGGTATCCGCTCCACGCATCGGCCGCGCCGGGACCGCTCAAGCGTGTCAGCGCGACGGCGCGAAGATAGGTGTTGGCGGCGTCGCCGTGTCGGCCGAGCGCGTCGAACACGTCGCCGAGGCGGGTGAAGTCGCTGGCGTCGGCGCCGCGTTCGGATGCGGCGGACTGGGCGAGGGCGAGCGCTTCTGAGTTGCGGCTGGCCTTGAGCAAGGCACGGGCCCGGGCGTCGAGCGCCTGGCCACCGAGGAAATCGTCGCCGGGAACAGTCGCGAAGGCAGCGAGCGCGTCGTTGCTCCGCCGGGCCTGATCGAGCAGCAGGCCGAGGACGATTGCCGATTCACTGTTGCCCGGCGCGGCGAGGCGCGCAACCTGGGTCAGCGCGATCGGTAGGTCCTGCTCATCCTCGCGGTTGAGGCTGATGGCGAGCCCGAGCAGGACTTCGGCAAACGCAGCGGCCGGGCTGTCGATCCGCTGGCCGAGCGACTGGTTTGCGGCGATGCGGCCGCGGGCCACGGTCAGTCCTCGTCCGGGAGCGTCGAGCATCGCCAACGCGCGCGGCGCATCGCCCCCGGCAAGAAAGGCTTCGGCCATTTCGAGACGGACGCGGGTTTCGCGGCCGCCGGCACTGGCGATGGCGCGGCGGGCGAAGGGCTCGGCTTCATCGCTACGGCGCAGCGCGAGGAGGATCAGCGCGCGCTGCTCGGGAACAAACGCACCGAGCGGGCCAGTAACGGGGATCTGGCCGATGGTCACAATTGCCGCCGGGTCACGCCGCTGGGCCTGGTCCCAGGCGCGGAGCAGCGGGCCCATGAAGGCGAGGTCGGGGGAGCGGCCGGGGATCTCGAGCGCGGCAAGCGCTGGGGTCAGGCGATTGGCGCGAAGGTCGTCGGCTACGAGTAGCAGTCGCTCGGCGAGGGGCAAGTCCTTCGCCGGCATCGCGCGGGCAAGGCGCAGCGCGAGAGGGAAATTGCCTGACGCAATGGCGCCTTCGAGCGCGCGCTGTCCGATTGTCGGATCGGTTGGATCTTGCGCCGCGAGCCCGGCAAACAGGGTCGCCGCGCGCCCCTCGTCGCCGACAGCCTCCGCGCCGCGCGCCTGAACATAGCTACGCAGCAGATCGTCGGGCGCCGGGCGAGCGCTTGGCGCGGCGACGGCGGGAGACGCTGCGAGCAGGGCAAGAGCGAGCGCGAAGAGGCTACATGTTCGGGTAATTGGGGCCTCCGCCGCCTTCGGGAACGACCCAGTTGATGTTCTGGGTCGGGTCCTTGATGTCGCACGTCTTGCAGTGGACGCAGTTCTGGGCGTTGATCTGAAGTCGCGGATCGCCTGTCTCCTGTCCCACGATTTCGTAAACGCCTGCCGGGCAATATCGGTTCTCCGGACTGTCGTAGAGCGCCAGATTGACGGTAATCGGTACCGCCGCGTCCTTGAGCGTGAGGTGAACCGGCTGGTTCTCCTCATGATTGGTGTTGGACAGGAACACCGACGACAGGCGGTCGAAGGTCAGCTTGCCGTCGGGCTTGGGATAGGTCTTGGCGTGGACCTGGTCGACGCGGCGGAGCTGGCTGTGGTCGGCATGATGCTTGAAGGTCCACGGCACGCCGATGCGCAAGTGATTGAGCCACATGTCCAGTCCGGCGTAGAGCGTGCCCGCCGTTGCGCCGAACTTGGCGACTGCCGGCTGGACATTGCGGACGGTCTTGAGCTCCTTGGCGATCCAGCTCGAGCGGAGCGCGGGCTCATAGTCGGTCAGTTGGTCCCAGCGGCGGTCGGCGACGACGGCAGCGAAGGCGGCCTCGGCGGCGAGCATCCCCGACTTCATCGCGGTGTGGCTGCCCTTGATGCGGGGCACGTTGACGAACCCCGCCGAGCAGCCGATCAACACGCCGCCCGGGAAGGCGAGTTTCGGAATCGCCTGCCACCCGCCCTCGTTAATCGCTCGGGCGCCGTAGGATACGCGCTTGCCCCCGGCGATCTCGGCGGCGATCGCCGGGTGAGTCTTCCAATGCTGGAATTCCTCGAACGGCGACAGCGTCGGGTTCTGGTAATCGAGCGCCACGACAAAACCGAGCGCGACCTGATGGTTATCCTGATGATAAAGGAACCCCCCGCCCCACGCGTCGTCGAGCGGCCAGCCTTGGCTGTGGATGACGCGACCGGGCTGATGCTGATCAGCAGGAACGTCCCACAACTCCTTGATCCCGATACCATAGACCTGCGGGCCTGATTTCTTGCGCAGGTCGAACATGCGGGTCAGCTCCTTGGTCAGGTGACCGCGCGCGCCTTCGGCCATGAAGGTGTAGCGGGCGTGGATTTCCATCCCCGGCTGCCAGTCGGGCTTGCGCGTGCCGTCCCGAGCAATGCCCATGTCACCGGTCGCGACGCCTTTCACCGAGCCGTCGTCGTTGAACAGGATTTCGGCCGCGGCGAAGCCGGGGAAGATCTCGACCCCAAGCTCCTCGGCCTGCGCGGCCAGCCAGCGGCAGAAATTGCCGAGGCTGACGGTGTAGGTGCCTTTGTTATCGAGGAAGCCCGGCATCAGCAGGTGGGGCAGGTTATATTTGCCCTTTTTAGTCAGAACCCAATGGAGGTTCTGGGTAACGGGGACGGTCAGCGGCGAGCCCTTGTCCTTCCAGTCGGGAATGAGCTCGTCGAGCGCGATCGGATCGACCACGGCGCCAGAGAGAATGTGCGCACCGATCTCGCTGCCCTTTTCGAGGATACAGACCGAGATTTCGTGGTTTTTCTCTACGGCGAGTTGCTTGAGACGGATCGCGGCGGAGAGGCCTGCGGGCCCACCACCGACGATCACGACGTCATAGTCCATCGATTCGCGCTCGCTCACCCGCATCGCTCCGTTTTTCCGTCACCTAACGCCCTGCCAATTCCTTGACCGCGTCGTCAATGGCGGTGACAAGCGGGCGATGAGCGCGAGTGCCGACGAATTGACCCGTGAACAGGCCGCCAAGCTGCTGCAATGGTGGCTCGATGCGGGGGTCGACACAGCAATTGCGGAGGAGCCGCGACGGTGGCTGAAGGCGGCGGGTTCACGAACGATCGCCGCTGCGCCCGCGATCCCCGAAGAGATTGCGCCTCCCAGTCCAGCTGAACTGCCCGCCGATTATGACGCGTTTCGGTTGTGGCTCGAGCAGGCGACGGGGCTGCCGCTCGATCGCGCGGGCGCGCGGCGGGTGTTGCCGCACGGGCTGCCGGGGGCGAAGATCATGCTGATGAGCAGTTCGCCAGACCGTGACGATGCCGCCGACAGCAAGCCGATCGGGGGCGAGGCGTGGCTGCTGGCGACGCGGATGCTCGCGGCGATCAAGCTGTCACCCGACGAGGCCTATTGCGCGTCGCTTGCCTGCTTCCACTCGCCGGGGGCGCGGATGGGCGATCCCGAACTCAAACGGTGCGGCGAGATTGCGCGGCGGCACATCGCGCTGGTCAAGCCCGAGCGATTGCTGCTGTTTGGCGAAGCACCGGCGCGTGCGCTGCTGGGGGAGACGCTGCAGCAGGCGCGCGGGCGGGTGCATCGCGTAGAGGGGGTGCGCACGGTCGCGACCTATCAACCGCGCTGGCTGCTTCAGCGGCCGGGCGACAAGGCGCTGGCGTGGCGCGATCTTCTGCTTCTGATGGACGAAGTTTGATGTTGTTGCTTGCGCTGCTCGCCGCTGCCCAGTCCGATCCGCTGGCGCCGTTGCCTCCCGCCCAGATTATCGTGGCCAAGCCGATCCCCATCGTGCCGCCTCGCGTGATTCGGTTGCAGGACCTGCCGATCGTCGCAGCGCCGTCGCCAGTGGTCTCGGCAGTTTATCCCGCCCTGCCCGTTCCGATCGTTGTCCCGGCCGATTGGCACGCCGAGTTCGCCGCAATCCGGCGCGGTGACTGGGCGGGCGCGGCGGCGGGAATTGTGGCGCTTCCCGATGGGCCGATAAAGCCGGTAGCGAAGGCCGAGCTTTACACTGCAAAGGGATCGCCGACGGTCAGCGTCGAAGAGTTGCAGGCGTTGATTGGCGAGGCGCCGGAGCTGGCTCAGGCCGAGCAGCTGGAGCGGCTGGCGGCGAGCCGCGGGTCGATCCAGATGATGGCGACCCCCGAGCGCCCGGTGGTCAGCCTCGCTTCGGCGACGCGGCGCGGGCGCGCGCGGGCGGTCGTTGGGGATGTGGTGGCCGATCAGCTGCGCATGGGCCTCGATCCGCTGCTCAAGCTCGATTCGGCCGATGCGGCGGAATTGCTCATGCTCCAGTCCGCGCCGCTGATGACCGCCGAAGGTCGCGCCGAGGCAGGGCAGCGGGTGGCGTGGAGCTATTATTCACTGGGCCGTGATGCCGATGCGGTGCGTGTCGCCGAGGCGGGGCGGGTCGGGGCGTCCGGGGACTGGGCGGTTTCTTCGGCGTGGGTGTCGGGGCTGGCGTCATGGCGTCAGAATGATTGCACCGCGGCGGGGCTGCGCTTCCGCGAAGTCGCTAGTGCTGCGCGCGAATCCGAGCTGGTCGCGGCTGCGAATTACTGGGCGGCGCGATCTGCGCAGGCATGTCGGCAGCCGATGGCGGTGGCACCGCTGCTGCGAGCGGCGGCGCGGTCGACGGAAAGTTTCTACGGCCTGGTCGCACGCGAAACGCTGGGCATGGCGACAAGCATGTCTGCCCCTGCCCCGGCTGACGTGGCAGCGGTCGAAGCGCTGCCCAACGTCCGCCGGGCACAGGCGCTGGTCGCGATCGGTGAGCGCGCATTGGCGGAGGAGGCGCTGCGCCACCAGGCGCGGATTGGCCGGCCCGCCGATCAACGCGCCTTGATCGCGGAGGCGCAGAAGCTCGACCTGGCCGGAGCCCAATATTGGCTGGCGACCAACGGCCAGCCGGGCACCGCGGTCGAGTCTGCCGCACGCTATCCACGGCCGCGCTGGACTCCGCAAAACGGGTGGCGGGTCGATCCGGCGCTCGCCTATGGTCATGTCATCCAGGAATCGAATTTTCGCGACCGCGCGGTGAGCGCGGCGGGCGCGGTCGGGCTGATGCAGGTTCGGCCGGGGACTGCGGGCGATACGGCGCGGGCGCGGGGGGCGGCCTTCGATCCGGTGTCGCTGACCGAGCCAACGATCAACCTTGATTATGGTCAGGCGTTCATCGAACTGCTCCGCCAGCATCCGGCGACGCGCGGGCAGCTGCCGCGGATCATCGCCGCCTATAATGCCGGTCCGCTGCCGGTCGATCGGTGGGGGGCGATCAACGATCGCGGCGATCCGCTGCTGTGGATCGAAAGCATCCCCTATTGGGAAACGCGCTATTATGTCCCGGCGGTGATGCGCAACATGTGGGTCTATCAGGGGCTCGCCGGGGACAAGCAGCCGAGCCTTGTGGCACTTGCCGAACATAAATGGCCGGCTTTCCCGCGGCGCTAGTGTCGTCCCGGCGAAAGCCGGGATCCCAGTCGGTATCGAAATTAGGCTCCCGCGGGAGTCGGCGCTTTTGCCTCATGGGATCCCGGCTTACGCCGGGACGACACTTGTTCCTATTTTGTTCTTGACTAAATTCGCTTCATGCCGGTCGAGTCGCGACAAGGGCGCGGGGCGACGCGCAACGGGGTGCCGACGCGCTTCAACCTCGCCGAACGCGTGATCGACGGCGACTGGCTCGATAGCGTCGAAGCTCTCGACGGGGTCACGCCGAGGCGGACGACGGTGACGATCGAGAAGCCCAGGTCGATACTGACGCGAAATTCCTCGCCCGACATCGGCTTTGACCGGTCGGTGAACCCGTATCGCGGGTGCGAACATGGTTGCATTTATTGCTTCGCCCGACCGACCCACGCTTACCACGACCTTTCGCCGGGGATCGATTTCGAAAGCCGGCTATTCGCCAAGCCCGATGCCGCGAAGCTGCTCCACGCGGCGCTGTCGCGGCCGGGCTATGAGGCGAAGAGCATCGCACTTGGTACCAACACCGATCCATATCAGCCGATCGAGGAACGGTTCCGGATCACGCGCTCGATCCTCGAACTGCTGCTCGAGACCAAGCATCCGTTCACGATCACCACCAAGTCCGACCGCGTGCTGCGCGATCTCGACATCCTCGTGCCGGCGGCCAAGCTGGGACTGGCGGCGGTGGCGATTTCGGTGACCTCGCTCGACCCGGCGATCCACCGCACGCTCGAACCGCGCGCGCCCTCGGCAAGCAAGCGGCTGGCGGCGATCCGTGTGCTCGGTGAGGCGGGGGTGCCGGCGGTTGTCGCGATTGCGCCGGTGGTGCCACAGATTACCGATCACGAGCTCGAAGCGATCGTCGAAGCGGCGGTGGCGCATGGTGCGCGCGGCGGATTTTATCTCCCGGTGCGATTGCCGCACGAGGTCGCCCCGCTGTTCCGCGCGTGGCTCGACGATCATTATCCCGACCGTGCAGCGAAGGTCATGGCGACGATCCGCTCGCTTAGAGGCGGGCGCGATAACGACCCCGATTTTTTCAGCCGGATGCGCGGCTCGGGGCCGTGGGCGGACCTCTTGCGGACGCGCTTCGAAATCGCGATCAAGCGGTTCGGACTGCCTCAGGCGCGCTTCAACCTGCGCGCCGACCTATTCGAGCCGCCGCCGGGTGACCAGTTGCGATTGTTGTGATTTTTCGACGAATGGCAGTGACTTGGGGGTCGTTGGTGAGTAGCCAGCCCGAATGAAACAACTTCTTCTCGTCGCCTCCGCACTCACCCTCACCGCTACCGCGCCATCGCAAGTCCCGGCGATCCCGGCGCCCGCGCTCGTCGCCGCGCTGCGCGACGATGCATTTGCCAACGATCATTATGCGTGGGATATCGTCGAGGGCCTGACGACCGAGGTCGGCCAGCGCCTCGCCGCGACCGAGGCCGAGGCGCGGGCGCGCGACTGGGCGGTCAAGCGGCTCAATGCGATGGGGTTTGCCAATGTCCATGTCGAACCCTACACCATGCCGGTGTTCGAGCGCGGCGGCGAAAGTGCCGAGATCGTCACCCCTTTCCCGCAGAAACTGGTGCTCACCGCGCTCGGCAACAGTGGCGCGACCCCGCCGCAGGGCGTCACCGCCGAGGTCGTTGCGTTCGACGGCATCGACGCGCTCAAGGCCGCCCCCGACGAAGCGGTGCGCGGCAAGATCGTGTTCGTCGATCACCACATGATGGCGAACCAGGACGGGTCCGGCTATGGCCAGTTCGGCCAGCCGCGCCGCGCCGGGCCAACGATCGCCGGCCAGAAGGGCGCGCTGGCTATCGTCGTCCGCTCGGCGGGCACAGATCACCACCGTTATGGCCATACTGGCGCGCAATCGCTCGGCGCTGGCGTCACCTCGATCCCGGCCGGCGCGCTGAGCATTCCCGATGCGGAGCAGCTGGTCCGGATCATGGCGCGCGGCAAGCCCGTGACGATGCACCTGACGCTTACGCCAAAGTATCTTGGCGATGGCCCGTCGGGCAATGTTGTCGCCGAAGTCCCCGGACGCGATCCGTCGCTGCCGGTGATCCTGATTGGCGGGCATCTCGACAGCTGGGACCTCGGCACTGGCGCGATTGACGATGGCGCCGGGGTCGCGATCGCTACCGCCGCGGCAAAGCACATCATGGATGCCGGGCGGCCGCTGCGCACGATCCGCATCGTCTGGTTCGGCGCCGAGGAACCCGGGCTGATCGGGGCCACCGCCTATCAAAAGGCCCACGCCGCCGACCGCTATTTCGCGGTGGCCGAAAGCGACGAGGGCGCCGACCGCGTGTGGAAGATCGATACCAAGCTGGGCGCCGAGCACCAGGCCGAAGCCGACGCGATGTTCGCCGCGACCGCGCCGCTCGGGATCGTCAAGGGCAAGACCGACACCGCCAGCGGATCGGACATCGAGGTGATGCTCAATGCGGGTGCGCCGGGTGTCACGCTTCACCAGGATGCGACGCGATATTTCGACATTCACCACACGCCAGACGACACGCTCGACAAGATTGACCCGACGCAGCTCAGACAGAATGTTGCGGCGTGGACGGCGATGCTGGCGGTGCTGTCCGGCGGGATCGCGGAGCCGAAACGTTCGCTGCGGCGTTGAGGCAAGAGAAACAGGAGAAGATTATGCGCGTGATGATCGCAATACTCCCCGCCGCGGCCCTGCTCGGGGCGTGCCAGGTGACAGAGAATCCGCAGAATAATACGTCGACGGTGACGCTGTCGGGCGAAGCGGCCAGGAACGGCACTGCGTCGGCGCTCGACGGGGCGTCGAAGGCGGTCGACAGCGCGAGCAACAAGATCAATGAAGTCAGCAACAACGCCGGCGAAGTTCACAGTGGCTTGTCGAATTTGGCAGCGAGTGCGAACAAGCTTGGCCAGTCGGTCGACCATGCCGCCGACAGCCTCGGCAACGCCGTCGACGGCAAGCATCGCGTGGAGGTGACCACCGACAAGACGGTCACGACGACGACCACGAAGAAGTAGCGCTTAGCCGACAGACTTGGTAGGGCGCGCGGCGTCGGGGAGTGGCGCAGCCTGGTAGCGCATCTGCTTTGGGAGCAGAGGGTCGCAGGTTCGAATCCTGTCTCCCCGACCAACATTGCCGGTACGGTCATCAAAAGGTGAGACAGCGTCACTCGGTCTGCGTGGCCGGTATTGCGCGAATCGTGCACGATTGCTCATGACGTCGCCGATGATTTGCCGTTGACTGCCGTGTAGAGAGGAACGCGGCGAAGCGACGGGACGTTTCGTGGCCACTTCCCCTCTTGTCCAGAAAGCCTGCCGATGTTTCGTAGCATCAATCCCGCCACCGGCAACGAGCTGGCTACCTATCCCGAGCTGACGGCCGATCAGGTCGAAGCCAAGATCGCGCGTGCTGCGGCGCGGTTCGCGACGTGGCGGTTCACGCCGATCGCCGCCCGGCTGGCCTTGCTCGACAAGATCGCGGCGGAATTTGACGCGCGAATCGAGCCAATGGCGCGGATGGCGAGCATGGAGATGGGCAAGACGCTGGTTTCGGCGCGGGCCGAGCTGCAAAAATGTGCCGCAGCGTTTCGTTATTATGCACAGAATGGCGAGACATTGCTCAGGCCGCAGCCGATCGCCGGGGCCAATGGCGAAGTTCATTTGCTACCACTTGGCGCGATCCTGGCAGTGATGCCGTGGAATTTTCCCTATTGGCAGGTGGTCCGCTTCATCGCGCCGACGATTCTGGCGGGCAATGTCGGCCTGCTGAAGCATGCCAGCATCGTTCAGGGTGTGGCGGGAATGATCGAGGAGACAATTATCGCGGCGGGAGCGCCCGATGGGCTGTTCCAGAATCTCGCGATTAAGTCGGACAAGGTCGGCGCGCTGATCGCGGACGACCGAATCGCCGCAGTAACGCTGACCGGGAGCGAGGGCGCCGGACGATTGGTCGCGCAAGCGGCGGGCAAGGCGCTCAAGAAAGTCGTGCTCGAACTTGGTGGATCGGATCCGTTCATCGTCATGCCCTCGGCCGACATCGACCAAGCGGCGAAGGTTGCGGTGACCGCGCGGATCCAGAACAGCGGACAGTCCTGCGTCTGCGCGAAGCGGATGATCGTTCACGCCGCGGTTTATGATATATTCGCGGCGAAGTTCGTCGGCGGGATGCTCGCGGCAAAAGCGGGCGATCCGATGGACGAGGCCAGCGACATGGGGCCACTGTCGAGCTTCGAACAACGAGAGACGGTGCTTGGCCAACTCGAACAGGCCAAGGCGGCCGGAGCGAAGCTGGATGGCGGCGAAACGCTACCGGGCAAGGGCGCCTATCTCGGCGGGGGCGTGCTGACCGACGTTCCAATCGACAGCGCGCTTGCCCATGAGGAAATTTTCGGGCCGATCGCGATGCTGTTCAAGGTTGCCGACATCGACGAGGCGATTCGCGTCGCGAATGCGATCCCGTTTGGCCTGGGATCGTCGGTATGGACCAGGGACAAGGGCGAAGAGGATCGCTTCATCGCCGAAATCGAGGCCGGAATGACTGCGGTCAATCAGATGCTAGCGAGCATGCCCGAGGCGCCGTTCGGCGGGATCAAGCGCTCGGGTCATGGCCGCGAGCTGGGGGCATGGGGACTTCACGAATTCATGAACACAAAAACGGTCCTTCGTCCGAGTTGAACGACGAACGACCTCTGTTATTTGGAGATTCACCCATGAAGTACCGCACACTTGGCCAGGGCCTCAAGGTTTCCGCGATCGGGATTGGCTGCATGCCGATGATCCGCGGTGGCAACATCAGCTATGGCGCGGCGCGGGAAGACGAGTCGATTGCCACAATCCACGAAGCGATCAACCTTGGCGTCACCTTTTTCGACACCGCCGAAATGTACGGCCCGTTCACCAACGAGCAACTGGTCGGGCAGGCGATCAAGGGCAAACGCGATGGCCTGGTGATCGCCACCAAGTTCGCGATGAAGTGGAACGGCAACGAGATGGCCGGTCTGGACGGCAGCCCAGCCAACGCACGCCGCGCCTGCGAAGGATCGTTGAAAAGGCTCGGCATCGACACGATCGACCTGTTCTACCAGCACCGCGTCGATCCCAACGTGCCGATCGAAGACACAATTGGCGGGATGGCGGAACTGGTGAAGGAAGGGAAAGTTCGCCACATCGGGTTGTCCGAGGCCGGTGCCGAGACGCTCCGTCGCGCGGCGAAAGTTCATCCGATTACGGCGTTGCAAACCGAATATTCAGTCTGGGAGCGTGATGTCGAGGACGAGATCCTCCCGACCTGCCGCGACCTTGGTATTGGCTTTGTGCCCTACAGCCCGCTAGGCCGCGGTTTCCTCGCAGGCACCATACGCAGCCTCGATGAACTCGCCGCCGACGACTGGCGCCACAACGATCCGCGGTACTCACCCGAGAATTTGCCGAAAAATCTCGCGATCGTCGATGCAATCGGAGTTATTGCGAAGCGCCATCGTGTGTCGAACGCGCAAATCGCGCTCGCGTGGTTGTTGGCGCAGGGCGAGAATGTTGTGCCGATCCCCGGCGTCAAGCGGCGGGAGACGATGCGCGATTCCGTTGGCTCACCCGATATTTTGCTGAGTGGCGACGACTTGGCTGACCTCGACGCCGCCGCGCCAAAGGGGGCGACTGCGGGACCGCGCTACGGCGAGCAGGGCATGCGCCGGGTAAAGTTATGATCGACGCGTGGCGCGCGCCGCCTGCGCCCCAACGAGGGTCGAACTGGTCGCAATGGATTCTGACCCAACGCGGGCCGAAGGGTAGCCGACCGCCCTCTTCTCACCAGCCCCCTGCCCCGCTAACGCATGACTGCCACCGGAGCGGGCCTGTAGCTCAATGGTAGAGCCGGCCGCTCATAACGGCTAGGTTGGGGGTTCGAGTCCCTCCGGGCCCACCACCTGCGCCAAAACTCGATACCGGCTGTCCAGGCAGTCGTTGGAAGCGCGTCTCCTGGTCCTCGAATAACAGGACTCTAGGCCGCCATCGGCATCCGAAGCACAAGATCATTGCCATCGGCGCGCAGCCGACCACCGACGATCTGCGCGAGGCCGAACGCCAGGCGGAGCGCGAATTCGGCGCCTCCATCACCGCCCACGCCGAGCAATTCGGCTTCACTCAGTCCTTCGAGTGCGCGCGGGCGAGAGATGCGGAGTGCGCAAAAACCGTCTTCGCGCCGCACGGCGAGGCGGAGGGTTTCGCCTGGCCGCGTCGCGCCAAGTACGGCCGCCGTGAACCGGTTGAGCAGGCGCTCGGCCAATTCGCGATCGAGTGTGCACAGCCCCTCGGTCGGCGGCGCATCGATCGCGAGCGTCACGCCAGTTGCGCGCGCTTGCTCCTGAAAAAGCTCGGCAAAGGGCTCGAAAAACTCTGCGAAATCGCACGACGACGAGTCGCCCGCGTCGCGCCCGCTAACCCGCGCCGCGAAGTCGAGATCGTCGACCCCACCGAGCAGGATCCGGGCCTGGATGACGATTTCTGCCGCGCGGGCGCGATAGCCGCTCTGCGCTGGCCCGAGATACTGGCCATCAATGATCTCGGCAAACCCGATGATGGCGTTGAGCGGGGTCTTTATCTCGTGCACTAATTCGCGAAGCGCGGCGGGATCGAGCGGACCGGGCTTGCTCGGAATGACGGGAGGAGCAAGTGCTTCGGCACGCCGGGCGATTCCGCGATAGCCGACGAAGCGTCCATCGGCGGGGGCGAAGGCTGGAACACCGCTGATCAGCCAGCTCCCGGCGACGATTCCTGCTTCGGGCAGCGACAGGGTTGCGTCGCGAAATGGCGCGCGACGGGCGAAAGCGCGCTCGACTTCGCGATCGACGCCTTCGTCGGGCACTGAGCGGGCAATTGAGCGCCCGACAAGCGCGCCGCGTGGGGCCCCGTCGACCCAGCCGATATTGCCGCCGGGCCCACACTCCCAGCGGAACAGCGCGGGCGCGTCATCGCGGCCATGGGGCGGCGGCGGCGGGTCGAGACGCGGTGCGACCAAAGGTTGAGCGAGTGGTGCCAGCCCAGCCTCGCCACGCGGTTCGGCGGCGCGCTGCGCACTGAGTTTCTCGAGCCGTTCGAGCAACTGGCTGATCGATGGCAATTCAGTTGGCGCCGATGGCGTCGTGATTTCCGGCGTGGTCGGCGCCGACGTCGGATGCATGGCCTCGAGAAAGCGGCGAATTTCGGGTGAGGCGGCGGCCCGCAGTGCCGCATCAGGCACGGAACCGGTCAGCAGTGGCGCAGCGACGTCGAGCGTATCTGCCGCAAATGCCTCGACCAGCGCCGGGAGCAGCGCGCGGCCCGCAATCGCGCGCGCAGCGGCGGCACGCAGGGGTTCGGCGACTTCGTGCTGGCCTTCACGGATCGCGGCGAGTGCCTCGTCGATCACCGCGCCCACCGCGTCCGGCCCGGCGCGCGCGACGAGATCGACCAGCTGGCGCCAGCGCACCGCGCGGTCGTGCGGCCCGCTGGCACGGACGGCAAGAATGGTGGCAAGGCGATCGTCGAATTTCACTGGACGCGTATTGGCCTCATGGTCGGCTGCGGGCGCGCCAGACCTGGGCAGCAATCGGCCGGTTTGACAGGGGCCGGCAATTAACCATCCCGATTCAGGACAGTCGCATTACGCCTTGAAAGCCCAACGAAAAAGGGCGCCAGCTCGCGCCAGCGCCCCTCTCTTTCGTTAACTGAACTAGCGCGTCATCGCCCACGCCAGCCAATATTTGGCGACTTCCGACTGGCTCGGCCCAACTGCCTGCAACGCAGCTATCGCCCCCGCCTTATCGCCCGACTGCACCAGCGCTTCGCCAAGGCGAAGGTTGATGAGGTCGGCGTTCGCTCCGGTCTTGCCGAGGGCGGCACGATAGAGCGTTGCGGCCTGGGCGAAGTCGCCATAGCCGAGCAGGCGATCGGCGGCACCCATCGTCGTCGCGGCAGCAGGCGCGGCGAGCGCCGTTTTGGCGGCGGCAGTTGCGGCCGCACGGTCGCCGATCGACTTGCCCTTGGCCAGCGCATAGGGGCGCGCAAAGGTGACCGACGACAGGCTGATCGATTTCGCCGCATCGCCCTCGTTGAGCAAGGCGATCGCTTCACCCGGGAAGCCGCGCCCGACGAATGTCTCCGACGCGGCAAGATAATCGCTCTCGCCGCTGAGCGATTTGGTAATGCGAGCAAGGCGGAAGATGTCGATCAGGCCGGCACGATCGAGCCCGCTCATGTTGCGATAGATGTTGATGGCGTCGCGCCAATGCTGCTGGGTCGGATAGGCAGTGACCCACTGGCGCGCGGATTCGTACGTGCTTGGCAGCTTGGCCTCGTATGAGCGCGCGACCGCCGCCTGATACCAGCTTTCGGGGATCGGCTGGCCGGTCGCCTTGTTGTGAGCGATCGCCAGGTTGAGCGCGGCGATGCTTGCCGCCGGATTGCCCTGCTTGAGCGATAAATCGCTCTTCAGCAGCAGCGCATCGACATTCGTGGGATCGATCGCCAGCGCCTTGTCGAGCGCCGATGTCGCCAGCGCAAATTGCTTGGCATTTCCGTACGCCTGGCCGGCGTGGAGATAGACTTTGACGAGCGTGTCGGTCGGCGCCCCGTTCGCGCGCATCGCATCGGCGGCGGCGACCAGACCGGCATTGTCATCGGCCTCGGCCGCGGCCTGCAACTGCAGACTGGCGATCGCGAAGCGGTCGTCGGGCGTCTTGGCGAGTGCGCTGGCGGCAGCCGCAAGGCCAGGGATGGTGGCACTATTCTTCGCCTTGACCGCGGTCTGCAGGTCGATGATCGCCTTTTGCGCAGCCGGGCTAAGCTTGAGCTGGCGCTGCCCGGGGGCGGCAGTGGCGGGAGCGGGCGAGGAAACAGCCGTCCGCTGCGGCGCGGCAGTCGCGCCATATTGCGCCGTGGCTGTACCCGGTGCGACAAACCCGATCGCAAGCGCGCTCGCCATCGTGACTGAGAAGAATTTCATCGTGGGTCTCCTGATCATTTGCCGCTTCGTCGGCGGGAATCCAAAAACGGGGTTCGGGATAGCCCCCAATCGCTCCGGCTGGAAGTCGGATTGATAGCGAGCGGCTGAATATCAATTGAACCAGTCAGTTAGAGCCTGTTTCAGCTTCTCTGGCCAGACTGAGCTTTGACGCATTGCCCGCGAGACGCTAGCGGCGCATCTCATGCTGATCCTCCTGTCCCCCGCCAAGACGCTCGATCTGGCGACACCGTTCAACGAGGCACCGAGCGAGCCGCGCTTCGCCGCCGACGCCGCCCGCCTCGCGCGCGCTGCGGCCAGGCTCAAACCGGACGAGTTGTCGGCGCTGATGCACATTTCGCCCGCGCTCGCCGAATTAAATGCAAAGCGCTTCAAGGGTTTCGCGAAGGCCGCGCTGCGTCCGGCGATCAGGACCTTCGCCGGCGACGTCTATCGCGGATTCGATGTGGCCTGCGCCGAGCCGGCGGTGCTCGACTATGCGCAGGACCATTTGCGCATCCTGTCGGGCCTCTACGGCGTGCTGCGACCGCTTGACGCGATGCGGCCCTATCGGCTTGAAATGGGGACGGGGTGGGCGCCAAAAGGCGGCAAGCTAGTTGAATATTGGGGGCGCAAGGTCGCCAGGGCGCTGCTTGCGGACCTCGCCAAAGAGGGCTCGAACATCATTCTCAATCTTGCCAGCCGCGAGTATTTCGCGGTTGCTGGCCCGTTTCTGCCGAAGAAAGTTCGCCTGATCGCCCCCGACTTCCGCGTCCGCACCGCCAAGGGGCTCCAGTTCCAGAGCTTCACCGCCAAGGTCGCGCGCGGCGCGCTGGCTCGTTTCGTGTGCGACGAGAGGATTGCCGAGCCCGCCGGAATCGAGGCGTTCGACCGCGACGGCTGGCGCTTTGATGCAGACGGCTCAAGCCCGCGGGTCCCGCTGTTCATCCGGGCCTAGGCCGGCCCCTCGCGCACGTGTGCACGCGGGCGCGGGGGTGGTGTTCACGGCGCTGATCGCCTAGATGGGACCGACGGAGCGGCAGTCGCCGTTGCCGTCCGTTTCCTTACCGTCAGGACGAACGAATTTGGCCACGACCCCGCCGGTCGCCGACACCAGCGATATCCAGCCCATCTCCATCGTCGAGGAGATGAAGACCAGCTATCTCGACTATGCGATGAGCGTCATTGTCAGCCGCGCGCTGCCCGACGTTCGCGATGGTCTGAAACCCGTCCACCGCCGCATTTTATACGCCTGCCAGGAAGCGGGTTATGTCGCGGGCAAGGCCTATCGAAAGTCGAGCCGCATCGTCGGTGACGTCATGGGTAAATATCACCCGCACGGCGACAGCGCGATCTATGACGCGTTGGCGCGGATGACTCAGGACTGGTCGATGCGCGTGCCGCTGATCGACGGCCAGGGCAATTTCGGGTCGATGGACCCCGATCCCCCGGCGGCGATGCGCTACACCGAGGCGCGGCTGGCCAAGGTCGCCAATTTCCTGCTCGGCGACATCGACAAGGATACGGTCGACTTCACGCCCAACTATGACGCGAGCGAGCGCGAGCCGCAGGTGCTGCCCGCGCGCTTCCCCAATCTGCTCGTCAACGGCGCTGGCGGGATCGCGGTCGGCATGGCGACCAATATCCCGCCGCATAATCTGGGCGAAGTGATCGCCGCGTGCCGTGCGTTCATCGCCGATCCTGCGATCACGACCGAAGGGCTGATGGAGTTCGTCAAGGGCCCCGACTTCCCGACCGGATCGATCATCCTTGGCCAGGGTGGGATCCGCTCGGCTTACATCACCGGTCGCGGCGGCATCCTCCAGCGTTCGCGCCACCATGTCGAGGAAGGGCGCGGCGACAAGAAGACCATCGTCCTCACCGAAATCCCCTATCAGGTCGGCAAGAACGGGCTGGTCGAGAAGATCGCCGAGGCGTGCAAAGACCGGCGGATCGAGGGCGTCAGCGATATTCGCGATGAATCGAACCGGCTCGGCGTGCGTATCGTCCTCGAATTGAAGCGCGACGCCAGCCCCGAAGTCGTGCTCAACCAGCTGTGGCGACATACGCCAGCGCAATCGAGCTTCTCGGCCAACATGCTCGCCATCCGCGGCGGCCGCCCCGAGACGCTCGCTCTGCGTGACATCATCGAGGCGTTCGTCAAGTTCCGCGAAGAAGTCATCATCCGCCGCTCGAAATACGAGCTGCTCAAGGCCCGCGAGCGCGCGCATATCTTGCTCGGGCTGGTCGTCGCGGTGACCAATCTCGACGAGGTCGTGCGCATCATCCGCGGCTCGCCCAGCCCCGCCGCCGCCCGTGAAGCCCTCATCTCGCGCGAGTGGGACAGCGAGCAGATTCGCCCCTACATCAAGCTGGTCGAGGCGGTTGAACCCCAGGCCGCAGGCGCGACCTATCGCCTCAGCGAAATTCAGGTCCGCGCGATCCTCGAGCTTCGCCTCCACCGCCTGACCGCGCTTGGCCGCGACGAGATCGGCAAGGAACTCGCCGGGCTCGCGACGATCATCACCGAACTTCTCGACATCCTCGGCGACCGCGCCAAACTCTATGCGGTGATGGTCGAGGAACTCGACGCGGTCGACGCCGAGTTCTCGACCCCGCGCAAGTCCGAGCTCGCCGCCGCCTTCGACGGCCTCGACGACGAGGATCTCATCGAGCGCGAGGATAATGTCGTCACCGTGACCATGTCGGGCTACATCAAGCGCACGCCCTTGACCCTGTTCCGCGAGCAGAAGCGCGGTGGCAAGGGCCGTTCGGGGATGAATACCAAGGACGAGGACGTCGTCACCGAGCTGTTCGTCACGTCGACCCACAATCCGGTGCTGTTCTTCTCCAATTTGGGCCGCGTCTATCGCATGAAGGTATGGCGCCTGCCCGAAGGCAACCCCGCCGCGCGTGGCCGCCCGATGATCAACCTGCTCCCGCTTGCCGAGGGTGAAGTCATCACGACCGTGCTGCCGTTGCCCGAGGACGAGGCCGAATGGGCGCCGCTCCACCTCATGTTCTGCACCGCCAAGGGTACCGTTCGCCGCAACCCGATGACCGCCTTCACCAACATCCCCACCGCCGGCAAGATTGCGATGAAGTTCGGGGTGTCCGAGGAGGAAGGCGAAGAAGGCGATCCGACCGACCGGCTGATCGCGGTCGATTTGCTCACTGAGGAAGACGACGTCCTCCTCGCGACGCGCAACGGCAAGGCGATCCGCTTCCTCTCGACCGATGTCCGCGAGTTCCAGTCGCGCTCGTCGACCGGGGTGCGCGGCGTGCGGCTGCTCGGCAACGACAAGGTCATCTCAATGTCGATCCTGCGCCGCGTCGGGACGAGCGGCGAGGAACGCGAAGCCTATCTGCGCAGCCCCAAGTGGCGCGACAATGTGTCCGCCGAGAACCTGTCCGAGGAACGCTACGCCGAACTCGCCGACAAGGAGCAATTCCTCCTCACCGTTACCGAGAACGGCTTCGGCAAGCGCAGTTCGACCTACGAATATCGCCGCACCAACCGCGGTGGGCAGGGCATCACCAACATCGTCACGTCGGAGCGCAACGGGGGCGTCGTGGCGTCATTCCCGGTCATGCCCGGCGAGCAATTGATGCTCGTCACCGACCAGGCCAAGGTCATCCGCACGACCGTCGGGGACATCCGCATCGCCGGGCGCAATACTTCAGGCGTGATGATCCTGCGCGTCGCCAAAGGCGAACATGTCGTCTCGGTCGCCAAGATCGACGAAAGCGAGGAAGAGGAGATCGAGGTCAGCGGGCTCGATGGCGAGTTGGCACCCGAAGACGACGCGGTGATCGGCGAGGATCTGGCCGAGGGCCCCGCCGACGGCGAATAGCGGAACGCCAGGAGCGTCATCATCGTTGACCTTGCATTGCCCAAGGAGTCGACCATGCCGCTTCCCAATAACGCCCTCGTTCTCGTCGTCGACGGCCGCAACCTGCTGTTTCTGCGCAATCACGGCGATGCCAACCAGATCGACCTGCGCACCGAAGCGCATGATGAACGTCAGGACGCCAAGACCAGCGACATGGGCACCGACGGCCCAGGGACGCAGGCACAGAGCGGCGGTTATGGCCGACCCGCGGTCGAGCAGACCGACTTTCACCAGCAGGCCGAAGATCGCTGGGCCAAGGATGCCGCCGACGAATTGCACCGCCGCGTCCTCGCCCATGATTTCGAAAACCTTACAATCATCGCCCCGCCCAGGCTGCTCGGCGAACTGCGCAAGCACCTCCACAAGGAGGTCGAGCGTCGCGTGACCTGCACCATCAACAAGGAAATGAGCGGACGCCCGACCCCCGACATCGAAGCACTGATCGTCGCCCAAACCGCGCCGAGCGAACCCGCCGACGTCTAACGCGTAATAGCTCCGTGGTCGCGCCAACGGATTCAGGCAGCGGACCGTCGTAGCGGGCGTCAAATGTCGCGTCTCTAAACAGTTCATCCGACTCGGAGTAAACTACGCAAACAGGTTGATGACGTTGGCGTCGGGGGCGACAGCACGCAGCAGAAGCGTTCGGTGACAGCCTGACGGATCGCGCTCGAAGCACAACAGCGCGCTGGGCTTTTCGTTCGCGAGCGAAAGCATTTCCGCTCCCTGCGCAATCGCCTCGGGCAGTTCGAGTTGGCCCGCGTAGATCGCCGCCAACTCGGCGAGGCGTCCCTTGCGCGCCGCCTCGCGCCCCGCGGCGGGCGTACCGAGCGCACGCAAGTGGACATAATCGATCGCGGCCTCGGACAGCGCGCCCTTGAGCGGCGTTTTCGAGAATCCCGGCCGCCGTGACAGGGGCAAGGCGCGGACGTCGATCACCCGTTCGACCCCGGCTGCGGTCAGTGCGCCAATGAATTCTCCCATGGTTGTCGCTTCATAGCCGATCGTGAAAATCTTCATGGGCTGGATTTAGGCCGTCGCTCGCGTCATGGCGAGGGGATGCACGACATTCACATCATCGGCGGCGGGCTCGCCGGATCAGAGGCGGCTTTCCAACTCGCCGAGGGTGGGCTCAGCGTCCGCCTGTCCGAAATGCGCGGGGGCGGCGACACCACACCGGCGCATGAGTCCGATCGACTCGCCGAGATGGTCTGTTCTAACAGCTTCCGCTCGGACGACGCCGACAAGAATGCGGTCGGGCTGCTTCACCAGGAAATGCGTGCGCTTGGCAGCCTCGTGATGCGCGCCGCCGACCTCCACCGCGTACCGGCCGGGTCGGCGTTGGCGGTCGATCGCGAGGCCTTTGCCGACGAGATCACAAGAGCGATCGAAGCGCACCCCAATATCACCGTCGTTCGCGAACGGGTCGATACGCTTCCCGATGGTCCGGTCATCGTCGCCACCGGCCCCCTCACCGCCCCGGTCCTTGCCGCCTCGATCGCCGAGGCTACCGGCGCCGGCGCGCTTGCCTTTTTCGACGCCATCGCCCCGATCGTTCACCGCGACAGCGTGGACATGGACGTCTGCTGGATGGCCGCGCGGTGGGACAAAGGTGGCAAGGATTACATCAACTGCCCGATGGACAAGCCGCAATATGATGCGTTCATCGACGCGCTCAACGCCGGCGAAAAGACCGAGTTCAAGGAATGGGAGCGCGACACGCCCTATTTCGAAGGCTGCATGCCGATCGAGGTGATGGCAGAGCGCGGCCCCGAAACACTCCGCTTCGGACCGATGAAACCAGTCGGGCTCGACAATCCGCGCACGGGGCGCTGGCCGCACGCTGTCGTCCAGTTGCGGCAGGACAATAAGCTGGGCACGCTGTGGAACATGGTCGGCTTCCAGACCAAGCTCAAGCACGCCGATCAGGCGCGCATTTTTCGAACGATTCCAGGACTTCAGAACGCCGAGTTCGCACGGCTTGGTGGCATCCATCGTAACAGCTTCATCCGCTCGCCAGAACTGCTCGATGCGACGTTGCGCCTCAAATCGCGCCCCAACATCCGCTTCGCCGGGCAGATCACCGGCTGCGAAGGCTATATCGAAAGCGCTGCGATCGGGCTGCTCGCGGCGCGCTTCGCCATCGCCGAGGCACGCGGGGAGACACTGCCCCCGCTGCCGCCCGAGACCGCGCTCGGGGCGTTGCTCGGTCACCTCACCGGCGGCGCAGTGGCGGAGACCTACCAGCCGATGAACGTCAATTTCGGACTGATGCCCCCGCTCGTCGGAAAGCCGCGCAAAGCCGACCGCAAGCAGGCCTACACCGATCGTGCGCGCGCTGCGCTCGCCGACTGGCTCGCCCCGCAACGCGTCACTGAACCCGCCTGAGAGTTACTCGAACGGCAACGTGCTCGCCATCGACATCAGCACGTCGCGGATCGGCTGCGGCATGTCGTGCGACAGCGCTTCGGCGATGTCATATTGCCCCTCGAGCCACCCGCCCTCCATCCGCACATAACCCATCGTCCAGTCGGGAAAGATCCGCCGTTCAATCGGGCGGTCATCACAAACTTCCATCTGGCATTGCCGCGAATCACTCGCGATCCGCATCAATAACCGATCGATCGCCGCCGCCGGCCCCTCGATGGTCTGGACGAATGCAGCACCATTGAACATCAGCAGCCCGGTCACCGCATCCCGCGCGTTGTTCGCGAGCGAAATGGCGAGAATCTGCTCGAATTCGACGGGCTGGAGACCGGGGGACGCAAAACTCGAGTAGGTTATAGCTCGCAAATTCATTCCCGATGAATAGCACCCCGGTCATCAAACACCACTAACACGAACATCGCGCCGGATGCGCGCGTGGTTTGGGTGCGGTCTCGGCATATTCGGCGGCGGTCAGCGTGCCCGAATGATCGTCGTCGGCGCCCTCGAACTTGTTGATCGTCTTGGCCGCCCATTCGTTGAATGCCAGCTGGCCGTTATGGTCGGAATCGAGCTTGGCGAACGCCTTTTTCCGCGGGGTCAGCAGCTCGTCTTCGGTAATCTTGCCGTCCTTGTCCTTGTCGGCGCGGCTGAAGCGTTTTTCCTCGCGTGTTTTGAGGGTGGCCTCGGGAAGCGCGGGAAGCTCGCGGCTGAGCATTGCGAATTGCCCGGCACCCCGCGATGCGGCATCGGCTGCAGTTGCGGTGGGCGCCGCAGGAAGGGCGTTTCGACTTTCGGCATGCCCCTGCCAAAACATGAATGCGCCGGTAGTAAGAAGCAGGGTGACCGCGCCGCCAGCCATGATTCGAGTCATGAGATCCTCCGTCGTCAAGACAGATCCGGCTGATCGCGATGCTAGGCTTGCTTGGCCGCCAGTCAACGTCCCCCAGTAATAACCCCGGTAAGCCGATGCCTGATCAGCGCCAGCGCGCGGCCCGGCGTGCCCTCGGGATCGGCAAGATCGCGCGCCGCCAATCGCGCGGCAAGCGTGACGGGGCGAAGCCGACGAGGGGCTCGGCGTCCCGCAAGCGATGCGATCAACGCGCTCCGCTCAGCCGCAAAGTCCCCGCGCCCGCGCCGCATCGCGTCACTCAGCGCGAACAGCGCGCCCGCGTCGGCAAGGAGCAAATCATCCGACCCGAGCAACCTTGCTAGAATCGCGAACAATTGCTGGCCGCGAAGAACGACCGCGCTCGCCTTCACCTGCTCCTGAAGCAGTGCCGTCCAACCGTCCTCGATTCCAGCCACCTCGGCCCCCGTCACCCCGAGCGGCAGCAACTTCTCCGCCACCGCGCGCAGCCGCGGCTCGGGTGGCGCCGGATCGACATCGAGCCGACACAGCGCCTCACGCCACCACGCCAGCTTAATCCCTGCCAGCGCCGGTTGGCTGGCCCCGGCGATCGCCGCCGCCATCGCCTCGTCGACCGCCCACAGCGCCGCCACCGCAGGCTGCACGCGCATCGGAAAATGGGTCAGCATAAGGGCCCGGTCGGGACCCCAAGGCCCCTCAGCGATAGCAGACCGCCTTGGCCGCCGCGACGACATCGGCGGCCTTGATCAGCGCGAGCTTCTCGAGGTTCGCCGCATAGGGCATCGGCACGTCCTGGTTGGTCACCCGCAGCACCGGTGCGTCTAGGTCGTCGAACCCTTCGGTCATCGCGATCGAGATGATCTCCGACGCGATCGAGCAGGTCGGCCAGCCCTCCTCGACGACCACCATGCGGTTGGTCTTCTTCAGGCTGGCGAGCACCGTCGCCTTGTCGAGCGGGCGCAGCGTGCGCAGGTCGATGACCTCGGCTTCGATCCCCGCCTCGGCGAGTGCGTTGGCTGCCTCGAGCGCCACCGCGACCCCGATCGAATAGCTCACCAGCGTCACGTCCGTGCCGGGCCGCGCAATGTGCGCCTTGCCTATCTGCAGGACATAGTCGTCGAGCACCGGCACATCGAAATGCTGACCGTAAAGCAGCTCATTCTCGAGGAACACGACCGGATCCACCGTCCTGATCGCGGCCTTGAGCAGTCCCTTGGCATCAGCCGCGCTATACGGCGCGATGACGATCAGCCCGGGCACGCTGGCATACCATGGCGCGTAATTCTGGCTGTGCTGCGCGCCGACCCTGGCCGCCGCACCATTGGGACCGCGAAACACGATCGGGCAGCGCATCTGGCCGCCCGACATATAATTGGTCTTGGCCGCCGAATTGATGATGTGGTCGATCGCCTGCATCGCGAAGTTGAAGGTCATGAATTCGACGATCGGGCGCAGTCCGCCCATCGCCGCGCCGGTGCCGAGCCCGGCAAAGCCATATTCGGTGATCGGCGTATCGATGACGCGCTTCTTGCCAAATTCCTGGAGCAGCCCTTGGGTAACCTTGTAAGCGCCCTGATATTCGGCAACTTCCTCGCCTATCACGAAGACGCGGTCATCGCGGCGCATCTCCTCGGCCATGGCATCGCGAAGCGCGTCGCGCACGGTGGTCGACTTGAGCGCAGTTCCCTCGGGAACGTCCGGCGCGTCATGAGTCCGCGCGACATCGGCGACGAGGTCGCGAGCGCCCGATTCCATCTGGTGCGGAGTTGGGGTGGCTTCCATCTTCTGCGCAGCAGGCGCCTCGACCGGCGCTGATTGCGCTACCGATGCAGGCTCAGGTGCAGTCGAGGGCACTTCCCCCTCCCCCGCCATCGTCGCGATCACCGCGCCGACTTTCACCCCGTCAGTCCCCTCGGGCACCAGAATCTTGTCGATCACGCCTTCGTCGACCGCCTCGAACTCCATCGTCGCCTTGTCGGTCTCGATCTCGGCGAGGATGTCCCCCGACTTGACCGTGTCCCCTTCCTTGACCAGCCACTTGGCCAGCGTCCCCTCCTCCATCGTCGGCGACAGCGCGGGCATCTTCAATTCCATGCCCATCAGTAGGTCTCCACCAGCACGTTGGTATAGAGTTCGCCCGGCTCAGGCTCGGGCGCTTCCTCGGCATATTTGGCGGCGGCGATGACGATCGTCTTGATCTCGCTGTCGATCGCCTTGAGTTCCTCTTCGCCCATCCCCATCGCTTCCAGTTCCTTGGCGGCATGGTCGATCGGGTCGCGGTGCTCGCGGTATGAATTTACCTCTTCGCGCGTGCGATATTTCGCCGGGTCGCTCATCGAGTGGCCGCGATAGCGATAGGTCATCAGCTCGAGGATGATCGGCCCCTTGCCAGCTCTGGTCCACGCCAGCGCTTCCTCGGCCGCCCCACGCACCGCGAGCACATCCATCCCATCGACCTGAATGCCCGGAATACGGAAGCTCTCGCCACGCTTGTAGAACTGGTCCTCGCTCGCTGATCGCGCCACCGACGTGCCCATCGCGTATCCGTTATTCTCGATCGCGTAGATCACCGGCAACTTCCACAGCTCGGCCATGTTGAAGCTTTCGTAGACCTGCCCCTGGTTGGCAGCACCGTCGCCGAAGTAAGCGAGACATACTCCACCATCTCCGGTGTACTGATGCTTGAACGCCAGCCCCGTGCCCAAGCTAACCTGCGCCGCGACGATACCGTGCCCGCCATAAAAGCCATGCTCGACCGAGAACATGTGCATCGATCCGCCCTTGCCGCGCGAAATTCCCGCTGCGCGCCCGGTCAGTTCGGCCATGATCAGCTTGGGATCGATGCCATAGGCGAGCATGTGGCCATGATCGCGATACCCAGTGATGACACTGTCCTTGCCCACGGTCATCGCCGACTGCAGTCCGACCGCGACCGCTTCCTGGCCGATGTAGAGGTGGCAAAAGCCGCCGATTAGCCCGAGCCCGTACAACTGCCCCGCGCGCTCCTCGAAGCGGCGGATCAGCAGCATCTGCTTGTAGAGCGCGAGCAGCTGTTCCTTGCTCGCCTTGTACCGCTTGGGCTCGGCGGGACGCTCGCGGTTGGGAGGAAGAGCGGCGGTAGCCGTAGCGGCGGCAGGCGTGGGAGCGGATTTAGGCGATCGGGCCAAGACGGGGCCTTTCGTTCGGCGGGACTAGCGCCGTCGCTATAGAAGCGCGTCCGTCTCGCTGGCAATGGCGCAGGACGTTCGCGGTTCACAGCTGTAGCCACCATCGTCGAGCATGACCCACTACGAACTGCGATCCCGGTCCTTTTCGCAGCCGCCGCGCGTTCAACACCAGCGGCCAAACAGAGCATCCGCGTTGGATCGCGTGATCCCGAAAGGCGACCGGTCATGAGGTTCACCAGACGCACTGCCCTCGCTGGCGGTGGCGCGCTTGCAGTTGCCGGCGCCGGGGGCGCCGCGCTCGGCTATCGCCAGATGGCGTCAATGGGCGGGTATGACGAAGCGGTCGCCGCGACCCGCGCCGCCCTGTCGCATGATCCCTCGCTCCACGAGCTGGTCCGCTTCGCAACCCTCGCGCCGAACGGCCACAACACCCAGCCGTGGCAGTTTCGCGTCGCCGCCGAGCACATCGATATCCTCCCCGACTTCGCGCGCCGCACCCCCGTCGTCGATCCCGATGACCATCATTTGTTCGTCAGCCTCGGCGCCGCTGCGGAAAATCTTGCGCTGGCGGCGGCCGCGCGGGGCCGACCGGGCGAGGTCAGCTTCGATCCCTCGGGATCGGGCGCGGTCCATGTCACCCTCGGCCGCGGCATCCCCGACCCCTCCCCCCTGTTCGAAGCGATCCGCCACCGCCAATCCACTCGGGCCGATTATGACAGCCGCCCGCTCGGCGCGTCCGAGCTCACCCACCTTGCCGCTGCCGCCAAGGTGCCCGGCGTCGACCTGGTCATCGTCACGGATCGCGCGCAGATGACGAAACTCACTGATCTGGTCGTGACCGGCAACAGCGCGCAGATGGCCGATCCCGCATTCGTCACCGAGCTCAAGCAGTGGCTCCGCTTCACTCCGCGCGAGGCGCTGGCGAGAGGCGACGGGTTGTTCAGTGCCGCCTCGGGACTCCCCGTCGTGCCGACCTGGGCGGGTCCATTCATGTTCGACACCTTCGCCGGCGCGAAGAGCGAGAACGACAAATATGCTGGCCAGCTGCGCTCGTCGTCAGGCTTGGCAGTGTTCGTCGGAGACCGCGCCGATCCCCTTCATTGGGTCCAGGTCGGCCGCGCCTGCCAGCGGTTCGCGCTAGCCGCCACCGCGCTCGGCCTCAAGCACGCTTTCATGAACCAGCCGGTCGAGGTCGCGCGGCTACGCCCCGATCTCGCTTCGCTGATTGGCATGCCGGGTCGCCGTCCCGACATGTTCATGCGCTTCGGGCGCGGTCCCGCCCTGCCCTATTCGGCCAGGCGCGCGCCGCACTTCATCGTCTAGTTGAGCGGAACGACCACTTCGTCGGGGCGCACAAGCCCAAGGTCGCGGCGGACGAGTTCATCGGCCATGTCGGGATCGGCCTTGCGCGGATCGAGCAGGGCCGAGCGATGCTTGAGCGCCGCGCGCTGCGCCTCGAGCTGGGCAAGCTCCTGCTTGCGCTCGAGAAAATCGCGATGATAGCCGCCCCACGCAAGCAATCCGTTCGACCCGGCGATCGCGTAACCCGCGAAATTGCCGACGATGATCACCGCCAGCGCGGGCAGCGCCGCGCGTCGCAACATCCGGATCGTTTTCGCGCCCCCACTCATTTGCCTAAAGAATCAGAAACCACGACCCATGGCAAGCGCAAACTGTTAGATTCGCGCGAATAATTTGATTGGTTACGCTGGATGGTAGGATCGCAGCGCCGAAACGCCGGGATAACGCGCCGCGCTTCCCAATTCCTCCTCGATCCGCAACAGCTGGTTATACTTCGCTGTCCGGTCCGATCGCGCCAGACTGCCCGTCTTGATCTGCCCACAGCCGAGCGCGACGGCGAGGTCGGCAATGGTCGTGTCCTCGGTCTCACCCGAGCGGTGCGACATCACCGCGGTGTAACCCGAGGTCTGCGCGAGGCGGACCGCGGCGATAGTCTCGGTCAGCGTCCCGATCTGGTTGACCTTGACCAGAATCGAGTTGGCGATGCCGTCCCTGATCCCTTTCGCCAGCCGACCTTCGTTCGTCACGAACAGATCGTCGCCGACCAGTTGCACGCAGTTGCCGATCTTGTCGGTAAGCGATTTCCACCCGACCATGTCGTCCTCACCCATACCGTCCTCGATTGACGCGATCGGGTAAGCGGCGGCGAGCACGGCGAGATAGGCCGCCATTTCCTCGGGAGAAAGCGTGCGCCCCTCCCCGGTCATCTCATAGGCCCCGTCTCTGAAGAATTCGCTCGACGCGCAATCGAGCGCGAGCAGCACGTCCTTTCCGAGGTGATAACCCGCCTGCCCGACCGCCTCGCCGATCAGGTCGAGCGCGGCCCGCGCCGAGGCGATATTGGGCGCGAACCCGCCTTCGTCGCCGACTGCCGTCGCCAGCCCCTTCGAATGAAGTTCGCTCTTCAACGCATGGAAAATCTCCGTCCCGCAGCGCAGCGCTTCGGCGAACGACGTCGCGCCGACCGGCATCACCATGAACTCCTGGAAATCGATCGGATTGTCGGCGTGCGCCCCGCCGTTGAGAATATTCATCATAGGCACCGGGAGCAGCGTTGCTCCGACCCCGCCGACATAGCGATAGAGCGGCAATCCCCGCGCATCCGCCGCCGCCCGTGCCACCGCGAGGCTGACCCCGAGGATTGCGTTCGCGCCCAATCGTCCCTTGTTCTGCGTCCCGTCGAGCTCGATCATCGCCGAGTCGATCTCGGCTTGATCCTCTGCTTCGTAGCCGACAACCGCATCGGCGAGCTCGCCATTGACGGCCGCGACTGCCTGGTCGACGCCCTTGCCGCCCCAGCGCGCCTTGTCGCCGTCACGTTTCTCGACCGCCTCATGGGCCCCGGTCGACGCTCCTGACGGCACCGCTGCCCTGCCCAGACTTCCGTCCTCGAGCAGCACATCGACTTCGACCGTCGGATTGCCGCGGCTGTCGAGGATGGTTCGGGCGTGGATGTCGACGATCGCGGTCACTGGCACCTCGTTGGGAAAATCGTTAGGTTGTCGCCCTATCGACCGGGGCGAGCGGGGACAAGTTTTGCGCCAAACCGGAACGCGCCCTCGGGGTGGGGTGTTTGTACCGCGTAAGTTTTGCAATCAGCGGAGATGCGTACCATGGCCGACACCGACCTGCCCGAGGGCACCGACACGATCATCAACGGCGCCGGAGTCGGCGGCGACAAGGCCGCCCGCCCCGCACATGACGTCACGGCGTCAAATGCCGACGACCTTGGCACCCGTGCCAGCGGCGTGCGCGACGCTTTCAAGGGCGGCACCGAAAAGCTCAAGTCGACCGCCAACGACCGTGCGATGGGCTTCGTCACCCAGGGCATTGAACGCTCGTCGGGTGCGCTCAGCAATGTCTCGGCGCTGATCGGCGACACCGCCGCCAGCATCGACGAGCGGCTCGGCAGCCAATATGGTGACTACGCCCGGCAAGCCGCGCAGGCAGTGGAACGTGCGGCCGGAAGCCTTGCCAACAAGGAGCCCGATGAGCTGATCGACGACGCCCGCAACCTCGTTCGCAAGTCGCCCGGGATCGCGCTCGCCGGCGCGGCGATCCTCGGTTTTGCGCTCGTCCGCGTCGTAAAATCGGGGCTCGAGGGCAGCAGCGGCTCGAAGTCGCGCGATCGCTCCGCCAACTGATGCTCAAACCGCGCGATCCCGCGCCAGACGAGCCTGAGAGCCTGTCCGACCTGTTCGGCCGGGCCAAGGAGGACGCGCGCGCCTGGGCCTTGGCCGAAGTCGCGCTCTACCGCACCATCGCGAAGGAGAAAGCCAAGGTGTGGCTATTTCCGCTGATGTTGCTGAGCGCAGCGCTGTTCCTGGGTCATGCCGCACTGCTTGTGCTCGTTGCAACGCTGTTCGTGGCATTGGCGCAAGTGATGAACCCGGCGTTTGCCGGGCTGGTCAGCGTCGTCGTCCTGGCCGGCGCAGCAGCGATTCTGGTCAAGGTCGCGCTCGTCAAGGTCAGAAGCGCCGCCAAATGAGCGCCGCCGACATCCGCATTGCCGAAAAGCGCGGTGAGGCCGAGGCGGCACGTGAAGCGCTGTTCGATACGATTGAGGCAATCAAGACCCGCCTCGCCCCGGCGACAATTGCCAGCGAGGCTTGGGAGGGCGCCAAGGAAAAGGGCATCGCGGTCGCCGGGGGCGCGGTCGACAGCGTCAAGCAACGCCCGGCGATCGTCGCCGGGGTCGCCACGGGCGCCGCACTTATCATGGCGCGCAAGCCGATCATCAACCTGCTCGCCGGGCTATTCACCGACAGCGACCGGAAAACCAAAGATCGCAAATCCAAACTCAAGAGTAAGGAGTAAATCGATGGCAAAGAAAGACAATTCTTCGAGCGACTCTTCTGGCGGAAGATTTACCGATCGCGCCTCGTTGGCGTTCGACCAGCTTGGCGGGACCGCCTCGGACCAAATTGGCAGCAGCCCCCTGATCGCCCTCGCTGGCGGAATTGCGCTCGGCGCGCTCATCGCGGCAGTGCTTCCCCAGACCGACGGCGAGACCAATTTGCTCCATCCCGTGGGAGCGAAGGTCACCGACGCGGGCCGTGCCCAAATCGACAAAGTTCGCGACGCAAGCAAGGCTAAGGTCGACGAGCTCGCCGGCGACAAGCTGCGCGAATTCTTCGGTTTTAGCGGCTCCTCGACCAGCTCCAGCGCCGCTTGAAATTGAGCGGCAGGGCGGTTCCCCGGACCGCCCTGCCGTGCTAGCGACAATGGCATGAGCAAGCTTCACCTCGTGTTCGGCGGCCGGGTCAGCGATCCGCAGACGCTCGATTATACTGACCTTTCCAAAATTGATTTCGTCGGCCTGTTCGACAATTATGCCGACGCCGAAGACGCCTGGCGCGGCGCCGCCCAGCGCACCGTCGACGATGCCGAGATGCGCTACGTCGTGGTCCACCTCCACCGCCTGCTCGAACCCGAAAACCCGCCACAACCGGGTTAGAGTCTGTTTCACCTTCGCTGGTTCTCGGTAAACAGAAGCTACGCCCTTCGATACCGCCACAGCAGTAGCGGCCGCTGCATCGCCACCCCTGCAATAAACCCGCCGATATGCGCCGGGGTTGCCAGCAGCATCCCCTGCTGCCCCATGACATAGCCGAACCCAATCTGAATCATCACCCACGCCGCCAGCAGCCAGGCGACGTTGAGCCAGCGGTTGAGCGCCCGGCCCTTCACGATCTGCTTATGCTGGCCATAGCTCAGCGCATAAGCGCCGATCAGCGCACTGATCGCTCCGCTCGCTCCGATCATCGGGTCGGCACTGTGCGGCGCGACGAGAAACTGCGCCGCCGCCGCGACATAGGCCCCAACTGCATAGAGCAGCACCGTCGGTCCCCACCCAAGTACCCGCTCGACCGCCAGCCCGCACCACATCAGCATCAACAAATTGCCGGCCAGATGCAGGAAACTGCCATGCACCAGTGTCGCGGTCAGCGGCGTCAGCAGCGCCGGCACAGCGGGCGATACGGTGAGCGTTCCCCCGAATCGCGCCGGCACGAACCCCATCAGCACGGCCGCATTGCTCGTTGCACCGAGCAAGAAAATCAGCAGCGACACGATTACCGTCGCCGCGGCGATCACCCCGGTGGCGCTCTTCAGCTGGTGCGGGACGCGCATCGTCTCAGACGAAAGCGAGCTTCTTGATCTCGTAATATTTTTCGCCCGACGGGGTCGTCACTTCAACCTCCTCGCCGACATTCCGCCCGATCAGCGCGCGGCCGAGCGGCGAATTATAGCTGATCCGTCCGTTGGTCGCGTTCGCCTCGACCTGCCCGACCAGCTGGTAGGTGACCTGCTTCTTGTCCTCGTCGAGCAACGTCACGGTCGCCCCGAACACCACCTTGTCGCCCGACAGCGTCGTCGGGTCGATTACCAGTGCGCGGCTCAGCTGATCCTCCATGTCGAGGATCATCGCCTCGATCTGGCCTTGCCGCTCCTTGGCGGCATGATATTCGGCGTTTTCGCTCAGATCGCCATGCGCGCGCGCCACCTCGATCGCCTCGATCACCGAAGGACGTTCGATCATTTTCAGTTGCCGCACCTCGGTCTCGAGCTTGCGGTGGCCCTCGGCCAGCATCGGCACCTTGTCGCTTGCCATCGTTTCAGTCCTCTCTGGCGAAAACCCGGTCGGCGCCTGCCACGCGGCGGCGCTCAATCGATCCGGGTTGTCGTAAAAATTCAGCGTTTCAGCGCGGAATAGTAGGACTGAAGCGAGCGAACTTCAAGCGCATGACCGCGAAGCGCCCCAATCGCGTGCGCAACCGCGACGCTCGCGGCGGCGGTGGTGAAGTAAGGCACCTTGGTCTTGAGCGCGGTCGCACGGATCGCTTGGCTGTCCTTCATCGACTGCCAGCCCTCTGTGGTATTGAACACCAGCTGGACCTCACCGTCGGTCAGCCGGTCGACAATATGCGGCCGCCCTTGCGCGACCTTGTTGATCCGCTCGACTGGAATTCCTTCCGCCGCAATCGCGTCGGCCGTTCCGCTCGTCGCGATCAGCTTGAAGCCGAGCTCGGCCATTTTGCGCGCCGCGGGCAGGATATTGGCCTTGTCCGAATCCCTGACCGAGATGAACACCGTTCCGCTATCGGGCAGCACGACCCCGCCACCGAGCTGAGACTTGGCGAACGCAATATCGAAATTGTCCGATATTCCCATTACTTCGCCGGTGCTCTTCATCTCCGGTCCGAGGACGGGATCGGTCCCCGGGAAGCGCGCGAAGGGGAATACGCTTTCCTTGATCGCGATATGTTTGATGTCGCGGTTGATCGGCAGATTGGGCGCCAGCGGCTCTCCCGCCATGACCGTCGCCGCAATCTTGGCAATCGGTCGGCCGATCGCCTTGGCGACGAACGGCACGGTGCGTGAGGCGCGCGGGTTGACCTCGATCAGATAGACCCTGTCGTCCTTGACCGCAAACTGGACATTCATCAGGCCCTTCACGTCGAGCGCGAGTGCCAATTCGCGCGTCTGGCGCTCGATCTCGGCGATGATCGCGGGCGACAGCGAGTAAGGCGGGATCGAGCAGGCGCTGTCGCCCGAATGGACCCCGGCCTCCTCGATATGCTGCAAAATTCCGGTGACCGCGACATCTATCCCGTCGCAGATCGCGTCGACGTCGACCTCGATCGCGTCGCGCAGATAGCGATCGATCAGCACCGGCGACGAGCCCGAAACCTGGACTGCGGTCGCGATATAATGGTCGAGCTGGTTGGGGCCATCGACGACCTCCATCCCCCGTCCACCCAGCACATAGGACGGGCGGAGCAGCACCGGATAGCCGATCCGCTCTGCGATCTGGATCGCTTCGTCGCGGGTGCGCGCGAGGCCGTTGGCGGGCTGGAGCAGCCCCAATTTGTCGACCAGCGCGGCAAACCGCTCGCGGTCCTCAGCCAGGTCGATGCTGTCGGGTGAAGTCCCCAGAATCGGCACGCCCGCTGCCTGAAGTCCCGCAGCAAGTTTCAACGGCGTCTGCCCGCCAAGCTGAACGATGACGCCGAGCAATTCGCCCTTTTCGCGCTCCTTGTCGATGATCGAGAGCACATCCTCCTGCGTCAGCGGCTCGAAATAGAGCCGGTCCGACGTTTCGGGATCGGTCGATACCGTCTCGGGATTGCAGTTGATCATGATCGTCTCGAGCCCGAGGTCCCTCAACGCAAACGCGGCGTGACAGCAGCAATAGTCGAACTCGATCCCCTGCCCGATCCGGTTCGGCCCGCCGCCAAGGATGATCACCTTGCGCCGGTCCGACACCTCGGCCTCATCCTCGGGCTCGCCGAACAGCGGCGTCTCATAGGTCGAGTAAAGATAGGGCGTCGAAGCGTCGAACTCGGCGGCGCAGCTGTCGATCCGCTTGAACACCGGCTTCACGCCAAGCCGCTCGCGAAGCGCGCGCACTTCGGCCTCGGTCACGCCCCCGGTGAGACCCTTGAGCGCGTCATGGACGATGCCTGACCCGCGAGCGGCCTTCTCGCTGTTCGCCCGCGGTGCCCCCGCCGAACGGAGTGCCAGCTGCGCTAATCGCGCATCGGAAAAGCCCATCGCTTTCAGGCGCCGCAAGCCGATCGCGTCCTGCGGCAACCCGCCTTCGCGAACCTCGACTTCGGCGGCAACAATCTCGTCCAACCGCTCGATAAACCACGGGTCGAAGCCGGAAATCGCGTGAATCTGCTCGACCGAGAAGCCGTGCCTCAGCGCCTCCCCCGCGACCAGCAGCCGGTCGGGCGTCTGCCGCGCCAGCGCATTCTCGATCTCGTCGTCGCTGGCAAATTCGAGTTCGCGCACCCGGTCTAGCCCGCACAGCCCCGTCTCCAGCCCGCGCAACGCCTTCTGCAAACTCTCGGCGAATGACCGCCCGATCGCCATCACTTCGCCAACCGACTTCATCGCTGTCGACAGCTCGGCCTTAGCGCCCTTGAACTTCTCGAACGCGAAGCGCGGAATCTTGGTCACGACATAATCGATTGTCGGCTCGAACGACGCCGGCATCGCTCCGCCGGTGATGTCATTGGCAATCTCGTCGAGCGTATAGCCCACCGCCAGCCGCGCCGCGACCTTGGCGATCGGGAACCCTGTCGCCTTCGACGCCAGCGCCGAGGATCGTGACACGCGCGGGTTCATCTCGATTACCAGCATCCGCCCGGTCTTGGGATCGACTGCGAACTGGACGTTGGAACCGCCTGTTTCGACACCGATTTCGCGCAGAACCGCGATGCTGGCCGAGCGCATTCGCTGATATTCCTTGTCGGTCAGCGTCAGCGCCGGGGCAACGGTGATCGAATCCCCGGTATGAACCCCCATCGGGTCGATATTCTCGATCGAGCAGATGATGATGCAATTGTCGGCGCGGTCGCGCACGACTTCCATCTCATATTCCTTCCACCCGACGACGCTCTCGTCGATCAGCACTTCGGTGGTTGGGGACGCTTCGAGGCCGGAGCGAACAAACCCCTCATATTCCTCGCGATTATAGGCAATCCCGCCGCCCGTTCCGCCCAGCGTGAACGAGGGCCGGATGACTGCGGGCAAGCCCACCTCGGGCAGCGCCGCCCAGGCTTCGTCCATCGAATGGACGATCGCCGAGCGCGGGCTTTCGAGCCCGATACGGTCCATCGCGTCGCGGAACTTCTGCCGGTCCTCGGCCTTCTCGATTGCCTCGGCATTGGCGCCGATCAGCTGCACGCCCAATCGCTCGAGCGTGCCATCCTTGGCCAGCGCGAGCGCGGTGTTGAGCGCGGTCTGCCCGCCCATCGTCGGCAATAATGCGTCGGGCTTCTCCAGCTCGATGATCTTGGCGACGACCTCGGGAGTGATCGGCTCGATATAGGTCGCATCCGCCAGCTCGGGATCGGTCATGATCGTCGCCGGGTTCGAATTGACGACAATCACCCGATAGCCCTCGGCCTTGAGCGCCTTGACCGCCTGGCTCCCCGAATAATCAAACTCCGCAGCCTGCCCGATGACGATCGGCCCAGCGCCGATAATGAGGATCGAGGATATGTCGGTGCGGCAAGGCATTTACTTAGCAACCACGATGGTGACGACCACTGCTATGATTGCAACTATCACCGCAATCCACGCCGCGATCGCGCCCCGCCTAGTCCAGTGAGCGGAACTCTCTATGTCAATCGAAACCTTGTTACTTGTCGCCTCAGCAGCAAGCTGATTCAAGTACTTTTGTCGCCGGGTTCCAATCATAATAGTTCCATAAAAGCGTGGAGTATAAGTGAGCACCTGTTTCTTTGAGTCTTTTTGCGAAAATACGTAGTAATCTTCCATCCAGTCTGTTCCGAACGAAGATAGCCGACATTTCTTTTCACTATCGACATCGCTCTCAATAAAATAACCATATCCGGCGAGTAAAGAAAACGCGTCGTTGAACCGATCACGGCTAATGTTAGTACCTTTGCAAAAACAATCGACATCCCGTTGGCGGACACAGGCCCGTTTCCGAAGTGGAGCCGAGCATGAAGGTGATGTAATATCCTGAGTTCGACCTGCCTTTGAAATGAGCTACTCACGCTACACCACCGATCATCCCCACAAATTTCTCGAACAGGTAGAAACTGTCCTGCGGGCCCGGGCTCGCCTCGGGGTGATATTGGACGCTGAACGCCGGGCGGTCGGTCAGTTCGAGGCCGCAATTGCTGTCGTCGAACAGGCTGACGTGGGTCTCGCGGACTTTGGCGGGCATCCCCTCGCGCTCGACCGCGAAGCCGTGGTTCATCGACGTAATCTCGACGCGACCATCAAAAAGCCTCTTCACCGGGTGGTTGGCGCCGCGGTGGCCCTGGAACATCTTCGACGTCCGCCCCCCCACCGCCAGCGCGAGCAATTGATGGCCAAGGCAGATGCCGAACAGCGGCAGCTTCGTGTCGAGCAGCTGGCGGATGACGGGCACCGCATATTCCCCCGTCGCCGCCGGATCGCCGGGACCGTTCGAGAGGAAGAAGCCGTCGGGCTTGAGCGCCATGATCTCGTCGAAGCTTGCGCTCGCCGGAACAATCGTCACCCGTGCGCCAGCCTGGACCAGATTGCGGAAGATGTTGCGCTTGGCGCCGTAGTCAATCGCCACGACGTGGGGCCGGTCCCCTTCCCCGTTCGCGCCGAAACCAAGCTCCAAGCTCCACTTGCCCCCCGACCAATTCTCGACCGCTTGGCGGCTGACCTCCTTGGCGAGGTCCATTCCCTCCAGCCCCGGCCATTCGGCCGCTTGCCGCTGTAACGCCGCGACATCGAACTCGCCCGTGGCCGAATGCGCAATGACCACGTTGGGCGGCCCCTCGCGCCGCACCAGCCGGGTCAGCGCGCGCGTATCCAGCCCTGAAATTCCGATCCGCTTGTGCCGCGCCATCCATTCGGCGAACCCGACCGTCGAGCGGAAATTGCTCGCCCCGGTCACCGCTTCACGGACGATGCAGCCCAGCGCGTGGGGATCGTCGGCCTCGAAATCCTGCTCGTTGGCGCCGACATTCCCAATGTGCGGGAAGGTGAACGCCAGCACCTGCCGCGCGAAACTCGGGTCGGTCATCACTTCCTGATAGCCCGTCATCGCGGTGTGGAAGCACAGCTCGCCGACCGCCGACCCTTCCGCCCCAAACCCCATCCCCCACGCCACGCGCCCGTCGCCGAACACCAGGCACGCTGTTGCGCCGGACGGCTGGGCGGTAGGCGTAAGTCGTGCGTCGGCCATCGGCGGATGGGGCCTTTCGGGTCGGTTTTGCAGCAATGTCGCTAAGCGATGTTTGCTAAGGCCGGATGCGCGCGCGGTCAACGGCTGTCGCCATTTCGCGAACCTCGCTACAGGTTAGGTTTCCGCTTTTCCACGACGGGTTCGAACATGATTCGCGACGACATCAAGGCCGCGCTGGTGACCGCCATGAAGGGCGGGGACAAGGCGACGACGCAAACGCTGCGCATGGTCAGCTCGACCATCAAGAACCGCGACATTGAGGCGCGCACCGGAAAGGCGACCGACAACGACGATCTGCTCGTCACCGAAGTCCTCCAGAAAATGATCAAGCAACGCCGCGAATCGGTCGAGCTCTATCAAAAGGGCGGTCGAGAGGAGCTCGCTGCAATCGAGCAGGCCGAAATCGCCACGATCGAACGCTTCCTGCCGCAGCAGATGGACGATGCTCAGGCCAAGGCGGCGATCGGCGCGGTCATCGCGGAGGTCGGCGCGTCGAGCATGAAGGACATGGGGCGCGTCATGGCGCTGGTGAAAGAGCGCCATGCATCATCGATCGAACCCGCGCGAGCGAGCGCGCTTGTGCGGGGATTGCTGGCGTAGGGGCGTGAGCCTTTCCCCCATTTCGCTTGGAAGGCTCACCCCGTGAGCCTGTCCGCTCAATTCCTCGACGAACTGCGCGCGCGAACCCTGCTCAGCGCGGTCATATCGCCGTCGGTCAAACTGCTGCGTGCTGGTCGCGAGTGGAAGGCGTGCTGTCCGTTCCACCAGGAAAAAACCCCGTCGTTCACGATCAACGACGACAAAGGCTTCTACCATTGCTTCGGTTGCGGCGCGCATGGCGATGCGATCCGCTTCCTCACCGAAGCGCGCGGCCTCCCCTTCATGGAAGCGGTCAAGGAACTCGCCGGCAAGGCGGGCATGGAGGTTCCCGCCGCCGATCCCCGCGCGCAGGAAAAAGCCGAGCGCGCCACGAGCCTGACCGACGTCATGGCGGCGGCGCAGCGATGGTTCGCCGAACAGCTCTCCGGGGCCGAAGGCGCTTCGGCGCGAGACTATCTGGCCAAGCGCGGCATCGATCCCGCGACCACCGCTCGCTTCGGCCTCGGCCTCGCGCCCAACAGCCGCAAGGCGATCAAGGCGGCGCTGAATTCCTATGGCGAAGAGGCGCTGCTCGACACCGGGATGCTGATCAAGCCGGAAGAAGGCGAGACCTACGACCGTTTCCGCGGCCGCCTGATGATCCCGATCCGCGACCCGCGTGGCCGCGTCATCGCCTTCGGTGGCCGCATCCTCGGCGACGGCGAACCGAAATATCTCAACTCGCCCGAGACCGTCCTGTTCGACAAGGGCCGCACCCTCTACAACATCGACCGTGCCGCCCCCGCTAGCCGCGCCGCAAAGCGCCTGATCGTGGTCGAAGGCTATATGGACGTCATCGCGCTCGATCGCGCCGGGATCGCCGAGTGCGTTGCCCCCAACGGCACTGCGGTCACCGAAGCCCAGCTCGAGCGGATGTGGCGCCTCGACCCCGCGCCGATCCTGTGCTTCGACGGCGATAACGCGGGCCAGAAAGCTGCCATCCGCGCCGCCTTACGCGCCTTGCCCCACCTCGCCCCCGAGCGCACCCTGCGCTTCGTCGCCCTGCCCGAAGGACAGGACCCCGACGACCTCCTCCGCAGTGGTGGGCGCGCTGCGCTCGACGCGCTGTTCGAAGACCCCCAGCCCCTCGTTGAACGTCTGTGGCAGCACGAACGCGATGCCGCCTCGCTTACCACCCCCGAAGCCCGCGCCAGCCTGCGCCAGCGCCTCCTTGATCACGCCGGATCGATTGGCGACCGCAGCCTCGCCTCACTGTACCGCGACGAATGGCTCGCTCGCTTCGATTTGCTTGTTCGTCCCCAACGCCAGCAGAACGGCACCTCACGCCCATCCGAAAAGCGCGGCAAGTTTGACCCGAAATCACGCCGCTTCATTCCACCCGAGGGCCCTACGAGCACGACTGCCCGCGCTATCGGCACCGCCGGGATCGACGCCACCATGGCGCGCGCGCTGATCGCTGGCTTCGCGCTTTACCCCGACGTATTGTCCTCCCTGCTCGAAACATTCGCCCACCTCCCGATTACCGACCGCGCCGCCGCCGCGCAGCGCGACCGGCTGGTCGATGCCGCCATGTCGGGCGTCCCGCTTGATCGTGACGCGCTCGCTCCCATATTGAACGTCAACGACCGTGTGCGACGTGGCGGCATCGGCTTTTCCTTCACCCGGCCCGACACCGATCCGGTGCAGGCGGCGCGCGATCTCGCTTCGGCGGTCGACGCGCTGACCGCCTCGGCAGAGGTCGAAGCCGCACTGGCGGAGGCGACGCTGGCGCTGGCTACCGGCGACGATTGTGCGTTCGAGGAGCAACAGCGGCTCCACCGCGCACGCGACGAAATCAAGGAACGGCTAGCGCTACTAGCCGGCAATGAGTAAGCGGCACGACAATATGGCAAAAAACGACAGCACCGACGGCATTGACGATGGCGGCGACGCCCCGCTCCTCGACCTGAATGACGCCTCGATCAAGAAATTGATCGCGCGCGCCAAAAAGCGCGGGGTCATCACCTACGACGAATTGAACGAGGCACTGCCCTCGGGCCAGATGGATTCGGACCAGATCGAGGACATCACTTCGGCCCTGTCCGAAATGGGCATCAACATCGTCGAGAACGCCGAGGAAGGCGCCGAAGAAGAGGAAGAGGCCGAGGAGCCGGTCGAAGAAGTCGATCCGCTCGACGACAGCGGCCCCAAGCCTGTCGCGGTCAAAAAGGAAACGATCGACCGCACCGACGACCCGGTGCGCATGTATCTGCGCGAAATGGGCGCGGTTGAACTGCTCAGCCGCGAGGGCGAGATCGCCATCGCCAAACGCATCGAAGCCGGGCGCGACACGATGATCTGGGGGCTGTGCGAAAGCCCGATCACCTTCAACGCGATCATCGAGTGGTCGAACAACCTCAACGAAGGCACGATGCAGCTGCGCGAGATCCTCGATCTCGAAGCGATGCTGTCAAAGGGCCCGACCCCCGAGCAGGTCAACGCTTCCGAGGACGATAACGACGACGAGATCAGCGCCAAGGTCGCCGGCCCGACCTTCAAAGAAGAGGCCGAGCCCGAAAGCGCGCCCGCCGACGCCGATCCCGACGAAGAGGATATGGTCGATCGCCGGACCCCGGCCGCGACTGAGGAGGAGGATGAAGACAACACACTCAGCCTCGCCCAGATGGAGGAACAGCTCAAGCCGATCGCGCTCGAGAAATTCGCTTCGATCACCGCGCTGTTCAAGAAATTCTCGAAGCTTCAGCAGGCCCGGCTCGAGGCGCTTGGCGCGGGCACCGGCTATCCGGCGGGTGAAGAGAAGAAGTACCAGAAGCTCTCCGAAGAGCTCACCGCCGAAGTCGAAAGCGTCCAGTTTCACGCCGCCAAGATCGAATATCTCGTCGACCAGCTGTACAGCTACAATCGCCGCCTGACGACGCTCGGCGGCCAGATGTTGCGCCTTGCCGAGCGCCACAAGGTCCCGCGCAAGGCGTTCCTTGACAGCTATATGGGCTCCGAACTCGACGACAGTTGGCTCGAACGCGCGTCGAAGATCGACAAGAAGTTCGCCGCCTTTGCCGTCGCCGAGGAAGAAAGCGTCGAGCGCATCCGCTTCGAGATCGCCGACATTTCGCAGCAGACCGGAATGGCGCTCCCCGAGTTCCGCCGGATCGTCAACCAGGTCCAGAAGGGCGAGCGCGAGGCGCGCATCGCCAAGAAGGAAATGGTCGAAGCGAACCTGCGCTTGGTCATCTCGATCGCCAAGAAATACACTAACCGCGGGCTGCAATTCCTCGACCTGATTCAGGAAGGCAATATCGGCCTGATGAAGGCGGTCGACAAGTTCGAGTATCGCCGCGGCTACAAGTTCAGCACCTACGCGACTTGGTGGATCCGCCAGGCGATCACCCGCTCGATCGCCGACCAGGCACGGACCATCCGCATCCCGGTCCACATGATCGAGACGATCAACAAGCTCGTCCGCACCGGCCGGCAGTTCCTCCACGAAACCGGCCGCGAAGCGACCCCGGAAGAGCTCGCCGAACGCCTCTCGATGCCGCTCGAGAAGGTTCGCAAGGTGATGAAGATCGCCAAGGAGCCGATCAGCCTCGAGACCCCGATCGGCGACGAGGAAGATAGCCACCTCGGCGATTTCATCGAGGACAAGAACGCCGTCATCCCGGTCGACGCTGCGATCCAGGCGAACCTCAAGGAAACGGTCACCCGGGTCCTCGCCAGCTTGACCCCGCGCGAGGAACGCGTGTTGCGCATGCGTTTCGGCATCGGAATGAACACCGACCACACGCTCGAGGAAGTCGGCCAGCAATTCTCGGTCACCCGCGAGCGCATCCGCCAGATCGAGGCCAAGGCGCTGCGCAAGCTTAAGCACCCTTCGCGTAGTCGCAAGATGCGAAGCTTCCTCGACCAGTAAGTCTTGAAACCTCGCGCTTCGGGGGGCCGAGAGCTGCGCGCGCCCGGGAGCGCTTTGGTGGCGTCGTTACTTCCCCTGTCCTACTCCGGCCGACGCGAGGCATTTCCCTCGCGCCGCCGTCGCGCGTTTGGCCTGGCGCTGGCGATCGCGCTCGAGCTGTTGATCGTGCTCGCGCTCCTCACTCTGGGGGTCGATCGCCCTGCTGGCGAACATAACGACAATCCGCTCAGCGTCGTGTTCTTACCCGGCGAGAAACCCGCCGCCCCCAAGCCCGCCGCGCCGGCGACCAAAGCCGCGCGCCCCGCCCCCACTCCGCCCGTCCGCGCCGCCCTCCCCCCGCCGCGCGTCAAGCTTCCTCCGCGCAACCACGATCTGCCAATGCTGGTCGTCAGCAAGGAGACCTTCGCCGCGGCCGACATCCGCAACCTAGGCAGCAAGGGCGTCCCCGGCGACGCTACTGAAGAAGCGACCGCAGGCGACACCGCCCGGGTCGGCACTGCCCCCAATGGCGAACCGCTCTACGCCGCCGAATGGGTCCGCGAGCCGACCAACCGCGAATTGTCGGGATACCTTCCGCCGCGCATGCCCGATGGCGGCGGCTGGGGCTTGGTCGCGTGCAAGACCGTCGCCCATTACCATGTCGAAGATTGCGCCGAGCTCGGCAATTCACCCCCCGGAAGCCATCTCGCCGGCGCGGTCCGCCAGGCTGCGTGGCAATTTCTCGTCCGCCCGCCGCGCGTCAACGGCCGCGAGCTTACCGGCACCTGGGTCCGCATCCGGATCGATTATCTCACCGCGAAAGAGTGATTGCGTCCCGCCCCGGCACGGATCTTCACCTTCATGACCACTTCGTTACCGCGCCATAAACCTCCTATTTACGTCAACAAGTTAGACCCGGCGTCTAGACATTCCGGAATGGGACCGGATGAGGAGACTGGCATGACGTCCACCGCGCTCAAGCGCCCCGCCCAAAGCCGCGCCGATGCGCAGCTGGCGCGCGTTGCGGAGTGGGGTTCGGCGCGCCATCCGTACCTAACCTCACTGCTCGGTGCGAGCGGTCCGCACGCCGCGCGCGACCTTGCCGACGCGGTCCATTTGCTGTGCAGCCTTTACGGCCGCCACCCCGCGCTGGTCGATGTCGCCTTGTCCGCCTGCCCCGCCGGCCCGGCTCGCGAATGGCTCGTCGAAGCCTCCGACCAGTTCGAGCGCGAGCGCCTCTATCTTGTCCGCCTGACCAGCGCCGTTGGCCCGCTACCCAGCACGCCTGGCTCGGTTCAGACCGAAACCGCGCTTCAGGCCCAGCGTCATGCCATTGAAACGCTCGCCCGCTCCGAGCGCATTGGCTGCTCGCTTGGCGCCGCCACCGCGTTGATCTTCGATTGGAGCGCAATCCGCCCCTTGCTCGACCGCGCAGCGGCCCGCGCCGGGCTCGAGACCCCGCTCGCCAGTCTTCCTGGCGAAGCAGCGATCGCGCGCGTCGTTACTGCTGCGATCGACAGCGCGCCAACCGAGCGCGCCTTGTTCTTCGGCACCGAGCAATTGCTCCTTCAGCACCGCGCCCTGTTCGACCTGCTCGAAGCCCGCGCCTCTGCCCGCGGCGACTACTGATCGGTTGCGCCGACCGCCGGCCTTCCATAGGGCGGTCCAATGCGCTTTTCAGGTACCGCCGACTATGTCGCCACTGACGATCTCAAGGTCGCGGTCAACGCCGCCGTTACGCTGCGCCGACCGTTGCTGGTCAAGGGTGAGCCCGGCACTGGCAAGACCGTCCTCGCGCATGAAATCGCCGCCGCATTGGGCGCGCCGCTGATCGAATGGCACATCAAGTCGACCACCCGCGCCCACCAGGGCCTGTACGAATATGACGCCGTCGCGCGCCTCCGCGATGGCCAGCTCGGCGATGAGCGCGTGCACGACATCCGCAACTACATCCGCAAGGGCAAATTATGGGAAGCGTTCACCGCGCCGGTCCTCCCCGTCCTGCTGATCGACGAGATCGACAAGGCCGACATCGAGTTCCCCAACGACCTGTTGCAAGAACTCGATCGGATGGAATTTCACGTCTACGAAACCGGCGAGACGGTGAAGGCCGCCGAGCGCCCGATCGTCATCATCACCTCGAACAATGAAAAGGAGCTACCCGACGCCTTCCTGCGCCGCTGCTTCTTCCACTATATCAAATTCCCCGAGCGCGACACGATGGCCAAGATCATCGACGTCCATTTCCCCGGTATCCAGAAGATATTGGTCAGCCGCGCGATGGACCTGTTCTATGAGGTCCGCGACGTTCCCGGCATCAAGAAGAAGCCCTCGACCAGCGAATTGCTCGACTGGCTGAAACTCCTCCTCCACGAGGACATGCCGCTGGAAGTGCTGCAAAACCGCGATCCGACCAAAGCGATCCCGCCGCTCCACGGCGCGCTGCTCAAGAACGAACAGGACGTCATGCTGTTCGAACGCCTCGCCTTCATGGCGCGGCGCAAAGGCTAGGCGCCATCCCGGCTTCCACCGGGCCGACGCTATTGATCGGTATAGGCCAGCTCGAAATTGCCCCACCGGCGCCCGTCGAACCACAGCGGCACGAACACATTCTTCACCGGCACATAGACGTCGCCAAGCTCCATTCGATAGGTCATCAGCATCGCCGGCTTGTCGCTTTCGATTGCCAGGCGGGTCTGCTCGTCCATGAAGATCCGGCGATTGCGGCAATGCGCGTCGTTCCACACGGGGTCCGGCCCGGGCGCAAGGCAGCGCTCGGATAGATGCGTCGGCAGATAGCCGTTGACGTCGGTGCACGCCGACCCGATCACCCGGGCCTCGCGCGCCTTGAACCGGTCCAGGATCGGGCGCACCTGCGCGTCGGCGAAATCGGCAAAGCCATTGTCATATCGCACCGGGTTGGACCCCGGGATTGGCACATAGCGCCGGTCGAATACCGCCGCCTCGTCGATCGCCCCTTCGCGGATCGCGCGTTCGACCACCTCGGTGATGCTCCGCGCGGCTTCCTGCGCCAGGCTGATCATCGGCGTATCGTCGATCTCGGCGCCCGAGTTGGCGAGCGTGTCGAGCATCGAGTTCGACATCATCTCAAGGTGCGACAAACGCTGCTGTGCTTTCACCAGCTCCCCGCCATTGGCGCGCGCGTCGCCGGCAAAGCTGGTTAGCCCCGCCTTGACCCGGTCAACGCTTGCCTGGATCAGGCTCGTCGAATGGGCGATGCCCTCGGTCTGGCGGTCGACCATGCCGACGATCTCGCTCACTTCGCGCACCGTCTCGCCGATCTGTCCGAACCCGGCTTGCGCCGCGCGGCTGCGCTCGACCCCGGTCTTGATCTCGGAGGTCACCGCGCTCGCCTCGCGCGTCAGTTCGCCGATCGTGAGGCCGATCTGGCTCGTCGCCGCGCGCGTATCATGCGCCAGTTTCTTCACTTCGGCCGCGACCACCGCAAAGCTGCGCCCCGCATCGCCGGCGCGCGCCGCCTCGATCGTCGCGTTGAGCGCCAGCATGTTGGTCTTGCGCGCGATCGCCTCGATCGTTGCCGAGACCATCTGCACCTGATTCATCGCCGACGCGAACCCCGCCATCCGCTCGCCCAGCTGGACGACCAGTTCGGTCAGCCCCTTGAACCCGCCGATCGTATCCTCGATCGCGGCGCGCCCCGCCTCCAGTTTGGCCTTGGCCTGTTCCGACAGCAGCCGCGCCTCATCGGTCGAATCGCTGACCCGTGCCTGGTCGGCGAGCAGCCGCGTGGTAATCTCCTCGAGCGCATCCAGCGTCTTGAAATGCCCGGTGATCCGCGTCGCGACCCCCTCGACATAGCCCGCCACGTCGCTGCACTCGATCGACAGCGACCCGCAATCCCGTGCGACCGCACGGATTGCATTTTCGGTGACTTCCTCGATGCCCAATGTCGCCATGTGAACGCACTTTCCCAATCTGTCCGCACCGGATGTAACGTCAAACCCCTACCTCTTCGTTAACCAAGGCCCTTCCCGCTCGGCACCGCGCGCTTTAGATGCACATAATGTTCATTTCCTTCGTCGACGCCCTGCGCCGAGGCGGCATCCCCGCCAGCCTCAAGGAGCATCTCCTCCTGCTGGAGGCGCTCGATGCCGACGTCATCGCGTGGCAACCCGAGGAGTTCTACTACCTCGCCCGCGCCACTTTCGTTCACGACGAGAGCCAGATCGACCGCTTCGACCGCGTCTTCGGCGAAGTCTTAAAGGGCATCCTCACCCCGCCTGCCCCCGGCGCCGAGATCCCGGAGGAATGGCTCAAGAAGATCGCCGAGCTTTACCTCACCCCCGAGCAAATGGCCGAGATCAAAGCGTTGGGCTCATGGGACGAGATCATGGAGACGCTCAAGCAACGCCTCGCCGAGCAGCAGGGACGACACGAGGGCGGCAGCAAATGGATCGGCACCGGCGGCACCTCACCGTTCGGCCACGGCGGCTACAATCCGGAAGGCGTGCGCATCGGCGGCCCCGGCGGCCAAGGCCGCGCGATCAAAGTGTGGGAACGCCGCGATTTCAAGGACCTCGATGGCGACCGCCAATTGGGCACGCGAAACATCAAGGTCGCGCTGCGCCGCTTGCGCCGTTTTGCCCGCGAAGGCGCCGCCGACGAGCTCGACCTCGACGGCACGATTGACGGCACCGCTCGGCAAGGCTGGCTCGACATCCAGATGCGCCCCGAGCGCCACAATGCGGTCAAGCTATTGCTGTTCCTCGACATTGGTGGCTCGATGGACGGCCATGTCCGTCTGTGCGAGGAATTATTCTCGGCTGCGCGCACCGAGTTCAAGCACCTCGAACATTACTACTTCCACAACTGCATCTACGAAGGCGTGTGGAAGGATAACCGCCGCCGCCATGTCGAGCGAACCAACACGCTCGACATCATCCACAAGTTCGGCCCCGACCATAAACTCGTGATCGTCGGCGACGCCGCGATGAGCCCCTACGAGGTGACTTACCCCGGCGGTTCGATCGAGCATATGAACGAAGAAGCGGGCGCGGTGTGGCTCAGCCGCCTGACCACCGCCTACCATAGCGCCGCCTGGCTCAACCCGACGCCGGAGGCCTATTGGGGCCACAGCGCATCGACCAGCATCCTCAAAACGCTGCTGGACGACCGCATGTACCCGCTCACCCTGGAGGGCCTCGACGACGCCACCCGGGAGCTCGGCCGCAAACGCTAAACTAGGCGAGCATGGCAACGCCGAGGAATGGATTTGCCACTTTCCTATTCGGTTAATTTCTGCCTGCGGTGAAATGGTTTACGCTGGCACTTTCGACTTTTCATCAACTTGCGTAGCCAACCCCTGAAGATCGCACTTCAAAAAGTTCACCGCACTTTCAATCGTGTCCAAAAGTACAAATGTCAGTAGAGACGGAAGCGCCGACTTTCCGCGATCCAGTTAGCCTCATCGGGACCGGCCAGCGCGTCGAGATCGCCAGCCTCGCTGGCCGGATCGTCGACCCACTCGCGCAACCCCGGGCCACCGTTGATGACGTCGATCGGCAGTTTCCCGAAGGCATATTCATAAGGGAAATCACGCCAGAGCGGATAATCGGGCATCAGTCGCCGGATCGCCTTGAACGCCATTGCCTGCAGCCGCCACGGCTTGAACGCCTCATGCCCATATAACCCGCCCTCGGCGTGAATATGCACCCCGTGGCATAGCTGACTGACATGCTTGTGGAAGGTCGGTTCGAACCAGATTTCGCGTAGCTTGCATCCCTCAATCCAATGCGGCGCGAACCGCTCCATCTCGGCAATCACCGCCTTGGCGTCGATGTCGGGCGCCCCGAACAGCTCCAACGGCCGGGTCGTCCCCCTCCCCTCGCTCAGCGTCGCACCTTCGAGCATCACGGTTCCGGCATAGCAGCGCGCCATGTTGAGGTTGGCCGCATTGGGGCTCGGATTGATCCACACTCGCTCCGCTGGCCAGCCGAAACCCGGCGTGGCGTCGGGCGCATAGCCGTCCATTTCAATCACTCGATAATCGACGTCGAGGTTGAAATGATCGATGAACCACTGCCCGAGTTCGCCCAGCGTCAGCCCATGCCGCATCGGCATCGGGCCCGCCCCGACGAAGCTCTCCCATCCGGGTAACAGTATCGTCCCCTCGACCGGCCGTCCGGCGGGATTTGGACGGTCGAGCACCCACACGCTCTTGCCATGCTCCGCCGCCGCCTCGAGCATGTAGAGCAACGTGGTGATGAAGGTGTAGATCCGGCAGCCGAGGTCCTGCAGGTCGATCAGCACGACATCGCAGGTCGACATCATCTGGCCCCTCGGCCGCCGCACTTCTCCGTAAAGGCTGAACACCGGGATGCCGTGGACCGGGTCGATGAAGTCGCCGCTCTCGACCATATTATCCTGCTTGTCGCCCTTGAGCCCATGCTGCGGCCCGAACGCGGCGGTGAGGTTCACCAGCGGCGCCAGCGCATCGAGCGAATGGTCGAGCTCCTTCGTCACCGAAGCGGGATGCGCCACTAGCGCCACCCGCTCCCCCTCAAGCGGGGCACGAAGCGCGGGGTCGGCGATCAGCCGGTCGATTCCGAACAGGGTCATTCGGATTGCCTAGCCAAGCTTCGCCGCGAAGCAATCGGCATGATGGAAATCAGGCTTCCCCGGCGGGTGGGCGAGCGCCCAATAGCTCTTGGTCCCGTCAACCTCTTCGATCACCGCCGACAAGCCCAGCAGCAGGTCAGGCTCGACCGGAATCGAGATTGTCGCCCCCACCGCCCACCAGGTGAAATTATCCTCGAGCCGCACATAGGGCGGCGACACCACATCGGCGTCCACCCTTCCATCGCGGTATTCGCCAAACGCATAGCCCGCCCAGTCCCCCGACGGCGCGAAGTTCCACTCGGAATAGCCCGGCTCGCCTGCGGTCCGGATGAAGGCCTCGAAGCACGTCGTCTGCCACAGCTCGTCGGCCCGACCCGGCTCCTCGTACTGGGAAATAGAGAACCGCCCGATCGGCGCGCCGACCCCGAACACCATGTTGGTCGTCGAATTCAACCCGAACGAAGCAACATGATCGACATTGACCCATAGCTTGAACGGCGCGCCCGAGGGCGGCGTGTCGGGATGGGCGATCAAAACATATGTCTGCACGCCCCTTACTATCGTCATTCCCGCCGAAGCGGAAAGGCGGTTTTTCGTTAGGCTGGGTCCACCACTTCCGTGGGGATGACGAAGTGGGCGCGCTCGGCTAGTCGGATCATACCATGACCTATCAATCGCCCCTTCTTCGCAGCCTCGACGAGCGCGGCTTCATCCATCAGGCGACCGACGCCGCGGCGCTCGACCAGCTGGCGCAAACAAGCATCATCCCCGCCTACATCGGCTTCGATGCCACCGCTCCCTCGCTTCACGTCGGCAGCCTCGTCCAGATCATGATGCTCCGCCGCCTCCAGCAAGCCGGGCACAAGCCGGTCGTGCTGATGGGCGGGGGCACGACCAAGGTCGGCGATCCCTCGGGCAAGGACGAGAGCCGCAAGTTGCTGACGAGCGGAGACATCGCCGCCAACATTGCCGGCATCAAGGGCGTGTTCGAGCGGTTCCTGACCTTCGGTGACGGTCCGACCGACGCGGTCATCGTCGACAACGCCGACTGGCTCGACCGGTTGAACTATGTCGAGTTCCTCCGCGACGTCGGTCGCCACTTCACCATCAACCGCATGCTCACCTTCGACAGCGTCAAGCTCCGCCTCGACCGCGAACAGCCGCTGACCTTCCTCGAATTCAACTACATGATCCTGCAGGCCTATGACTTCGCCGAACTGGCGCGGCGGTCGGGCGTCCGCCTGCAGATGGGCGGGTCCGACCAGTGGGGCAATATCATCAACGGCATCGAGCTTGCGCGGCGGATGGACGGCGCCGAGCTCTATGGGCTGACAACCCCGCTCATCACGACCGCAGACGGCGGCAAGATGGGCAAGACCGCGACGGGAGCGGTGTGGCTCAACGCCGATCGCGTGTCGCCCTACGATTACTGGCAGTTCTGGCGCAACACCCAGGACGGCGACGTGGTGAAGTTCCTCAAGCTGTTCACCGACGTGCCCGTCGAGGCGATCGCGAAGCTCGGCGCGCTCAACGGCGCGGACATCAACCAGGCCAAGATCGCGCTTGCGACCGCCGCCACCGCCCTGCTCCACGGCGACGACGCGGCCAAGGCGGCCGCAGAAACCGCCTACCGCACGTTCGTTGACGGCGCTTCGGATGAGAACCTCCCCAGCCTTTCCACGGGTGGCTCTATCAACATTGTCGTCGCACTGACTGGCCTCGCCATGGCTGCGTCAAACGGCGAAGCGCGCCGCAAGATCGGCGAGGGCGCGGTCAAACTCGATGGCGAAACAGTCAGCGATCCTGCACTCGTCATCTCGGTTGGAGACACGCCGGTAAAGCTCAGCCTTGGCAAGAAAAAGCACGGGCTCCTCACCCGCTCCTGATCAGCGAGATCGCCTGATCGCGCTCGAACAGGTAGAGCGCCGTCCTCGCCGCCTGCCCCCGCTGGCTCGCCAGTCCGCCATCGCGATCGAGCAGCAGCCGCGCATCGTCGGTGGCGATAGGCACAAGCTCGCTAACCATCTCAGCAGTCGCGACACGAAACTGTTGTTCGCCCGATTGTCGCGTCCCCAAAATTTCTCCCGGCCCGCGCAGCCGCAGATCCTCCTCGGCGATACGAAACCCGTCGTTAGTCTCCCTCATGAGTGCCAGCCGCGCACGTCCGGTCTCGCTCAACTGCTGCCCCCGAATGAGCAGGCACGTCGACGCTGCGGTCCCCCGCCCGACCCGCCCGCGCAGCTGGTGCAATTGCGCCAGCCCGAACCGCTCGGCCCCCTCGATGATCATCAGCGTCGAATTGGGCACATCGACTCCGACCTCGATCACCGTCGTGGCAATCAGCAGCGACAGCGTACCGCTCGCAAATGCCGCCATGACGTCATCCTTCTCCGCCCCCTTCATCCGCCCGTGAACCAGCCCGACCTTTCCCGGCCCGAACCGCAACCGCAGCACCTGCGCGCGCTGCTCGGCGGCGGCGGAGTCGCTTTTCTCGCTCTCCTCGACCAACGGGCACACCCAATAGGCCTGCCCCCCGCTGGCGAGGTGCCGGCCGAGCCCGTCGATCACTTCGGGCAACTTCTCGTCGCTGATCACGCGCGTCTCAACCGGCGTTCGCCCGGGGGGCATCTCATCCAATCGGCTGACATCCATCTCGCCGAACTGGGTCAGCGTAAGCGTGCGCGGGATCGGGGTTGCGGTCATCACCAGCAGGTGCGGCGGATGCGCCGCCTTCTCGGTCAGCAGCAGCCGCTGCGAGACGCCGAAGCGATGCTGTTCATCGATTACGACGAGGCCGAGCTTCTTGTACGCCACCTTCTCCTGGAAGATCGCATGCGTCCCGACGAGGATGTCGATCGACCCGTCGGCCGACCCCATCAACACCGCTTCCCGCGTACGCCCCTTGTCGCGCCCGGTGAGGATAGCGACGCGTACCCCAATCGCGTCGAGCTGGCGCTGGAGCGTCGCGACATGCTGGCGCGCGAGAATCTCGGTCGGGGCGAGGAACGCCGCCTGCGCGCCCGCTTCGACCGCCTCGAGCATGGCAAGCAATGCGACCAGCGTTTTGCCCGAGCCGACATCGCCTTGGAGCAGCCGAAGCATCGGCGCAGCCTGTGCCATATCGCCGCGAATCTCTTGCGTGACCCGCGCTTGTGCTCCGGTCAGCGTGTAGGGTAGGTCGAGCTTGCCGGTCAGCCGCCCATCGCCGGCAAGGGGCATACCCCGCCGCCGCCGCGCGTGCTGGCGGATCAGCATCAGCGCCAGCTGGTTGGCGAAAATCTCGTCATAGGCCAGCCGCTTGCGGGCGTCGCTTGCGAGCGGATCGGAATGCGCTTCGGTCAGCGCCGAGCGCCACGATCTCCATCCCTCGCGGGACAGCAGCGAAGGCTCGACCCATTCGGGAAGTTCCGGTGCGCGCTCGACCGCGATCAGCGCCAGCTCGCGCATCCGGCGATTGGTTAGCCCTTCGGTCAGCGGATAGACGGCCTCGCTCAGCGGCGGTTCGCTCCCGGGTTCCATCACTTCGGGATGGACCATCTGCCACTCGTCGCCATAGGCCTCGAGCTTGCCCGAGACCGTGCGCTTCTCTCCCTGCGGCAACTGCTTCTTCGCCCAGCCGGGATTGTTGAAGAAGGTCAGCGTGATAGTGTTGCCGTCACGGTCGGCGGCGAAGATGCGCGTCGGGCCGCGTCCGGCGGACAAGCGGCTGTCGAACGGGGTTACGTCGAGGATGATCGTCCGCCCAAGCATCTCTCCGGTCGCGACAGGCGCTCGGATCCGCTCGATCGTGCCGGTGGGCAGGTGGTAGGCGAGGTCGATCGTGCGGGTGAGGCCGAGCCGGGCGAGCGTCTTGGCGACCCCGGGGCCAACACCCTTCAGCGCTTCGACCTCGGCGAACAGGGGGTTCAAAACTTCTGGCCGCATGCCCCTCCCTAGCGTGTCGCCGCGCGAGCGACTACATGGGACAAATCACCCGCGGCGATCTTCGCCAGCGGGTTTTCGGCGCGTTGGAGCAAGGCGATGGACGAAGAATTGCGCGCGCTGAAATATCGCGCCTGGCATCGCGGCACGCGCGAAGCGGACATGATGATCGGGGGGTTTTTCGACGCCCGCCACCACCAGTGGGATGCGCACGAACGCGCCTGGTTCGCCGATCTGCTCAACGAAACCGATGTCGACATCATGGCGTGGGCGATCGGCACCCTGCCCGCCCCGGAGCGCTATCAGGGGATGCTGCTGAGCGCGCTGCAGCAACTCGATTTCATCAGGATTGCCAAATGAACGACGCGCTGTCCCGGATTTTGAAGGCGGGCGAGCCGCTGACGCTGGCAGCAGTGCCGACGGGGTTCCTGCCGTGGCTCGCCGCCGACCTTTCGCGCGCGGTCCATGGCGCGGGCAAGAGCGGGCGCGCAGTCATCCTTGCTGCCGACGAAGCGGCGATGCGTGCGCTGGCCGAAACGGTGCCGGTGTTCGCGCCCGAGGTTGAGGTGCTGACACTCCCGGCGTGGGACTGCCTTCCCTATGATCGCGTCTCGCCAGCCTTGCGGGTGATGGCCGAGCGACTGGCAACATTGCAGCTGCTGCAGGTGCCAAGAACTGGCCCGCAACTCCTTGTGACGACAGCGAATGCAGCTGCGCAGCGGATGCTGACTCCGTTCCGTATCCGGCAGCTTACTCGGCGACTGGCCGAGGGCGAGCGGATCGATCGCGATGCGCTTGTCAAACTGCTCAGCGCCAATGGTTATCAGCGCACCGATGCGGTCCACGACGCTGGTGATTTCGCGGTTCGCGGGTCGCTGGTCGACCTGTTCCCGGCCGGCGAGACATCGGCCATTCGGCTCGATTTCTTCGGTGACGAGATCGAAACGATGCGCCGGTTCGATCCTACCGACCAGCGCACGACGGGGCCAGCGGAAATCTTTACGCTGATGCCCGCATCGGAGGCGCTGCTCGACGAAGACAGCGTCAAGCGCTTCCGTGCCGGCTATCGCGAACGGTTCGGTGCCAATGCGACCGGCGATCCGCTCTACCAGGCGGTCAGCGAAGGCCGGCGGCTGGCGGGAATGGAGCATTGGCTGCCGCTGTTCGAGGATAAGCTCGGCACACTGTTCGACCATCTTGGCGAGCATGACGTGATCCTGCGCGATCCTGGCGCCGACGCCTCCCACGAGCAACGCAGCGAGGCGATCCAGGATTATTTCGCCAACCGCGAGCGAGCGATGGTCAGCGAGCCGGGGAGTTACCGCCCCCTGCCCTCGTCAGCGCTCTACCTTGCCGAGAAGGAATGGCGCGGGGCGATTGAAGGGCGCCCGGTGCATCGCGTGTCGATCTTTCCTGAGCCTGCGAGTGACACCGTCATCGATTTCGCGGTCGACGGCGCGCGCGATTTCGCGCCCGAGCGAGCGCAGAACGTCAATATTTATGAAGCCGTGGTCGAACATGCCGTCAAGCTACGAAAATCCAAGCATAAGCTGATCCTCGCCAGCTACTCGCGCGGTGCTCGCGAACGGTTGGCGGGGCTGTTGGCTGACCATGGTCTTGACCGGCTGCAGCAGGTCGAGACGTGGCAGGAGGCACTCGGGTCAAAGGCCGAAGCCGCGCTCCTCGTCCTGCCGCTCGACCATGGATTTACGACGCCGGAAATCGCGGTGCTCACCGAGCAGGACATGCTCGGCGACCGGCTCGTCCGCCGCAAGAAACGACGCAAGAGCGCCGATGCATTCCTGTCCGAATTGGCTACTCTTTCAACGGGCGACCTCGTCGTTCACTCCGACCATGGCGTCGCCCGCTACGAAGGGCTGACCTCGATCCTGGTCGGCAAGGCGCCGCACGATTGCGTCGCGCTATGCTATGCCGGCGGCGACAAGCTTTACGTGCCAGTCGAGAATATCGACGTGCTGACCCGCTACGGCAGTTCGGAATCGGAAAAGGCTCCGCTCGACCGGCTCGGCGGCGAGGCTTGGCAGCGGCGCAAGAGCCGCATGAAGGACCGTATCCGCGAGATTGCCGGCGACTTGATCAAGACCGCCGCGGTCCGCGCTACCCGGCCGGGCGCGCTGATCGAGGTCGACGGCGGCTATGCCTCGTTTGTCGATCGCTTCCCGTTCGAGGAGACAGAAGACCAGGACCGAGCCATCGAGGAAGTGCTGGGCGATCTCGCCAAAGGCAACCCGATGGATCGCCTCGTCTGCGGTGATGTCGGCTTCGGCAAGACCGAGGTCGCGATGCGCGCAGCGTTTGTGGCGGCGATGGCGGGGTATCAGGTCGCGCTGATCGGGCCGACGACGCTGCTCGCTCGACAGCATTTCAACAATTTCGTCGAACGGATGAAGGGGTTTCCGATCGAGGTCGGGCGTTTGTCGCGGTTGGTCGGCGCGGCCGAGGCAAAGAAGACCAAAGAAGGGCTGGAAAAGGGCACGGTCGACATCGTCATTGGCACCCACGCTCTCCTGGCGAAAACTATCAAGTTCAAGAAGTTGGGGCTCGTCATTGTCGACGAGGAACAGCATTTCGGAGTGACCCACAAGGAGCGCCTCAAGGGCCTGCGTGCCGACGTCCATGTGCTGACTCTGACCGCCACTCCGATCCCGCGCACGCTGCAGATGGCGATGTCGGGCCTGCGCGAGCTATCGGTTATCCAGACTCCGCCGGTCGATCGACTAGCGATCCGGACCTACGTCACCCCGCGCGACCCGGTTGTGATCCGCGAAGCATTGCTGCGCGAACATTATCGCGGCGGGCAGAGTTTCTATGTCGTCCCGCGCATCGCCGACCTCGCTGACATCGAAGAGTGGTTGCGCGAAGAGGTTCCGGAAGTGCGTGCGATCACCGCACATGGCCAGATGTCACCGAGCGAGGTCGAGGACCGGATGAGCGCCTTCTACGACCGCAAATATGACGTGCTGCTGTCGACCACGATCGTCGAGAGCGGGCTCGATATCCCGTCGGCCAACACGCTCATCATCCATCGCGCCGACCGTTTTGGACTGGCGCAGCTTTATCAGCTGCGTGGCCGCGTTGGGCGATCGAAAACCCGCGCTTATGCTTATCTGACGACCACTCCCGATCGGTCGATTACCGAAGGCGCGGACAAGCGGCTGCAAGTGCTCGCTAATCTCGACAGCCTCGGTGCAGGGTTCCAGCTCGCCAGCCACGATCTCGATATTCGCGGGGCGGGCAACTTGCTCGGCGACGAACAATCGGGGCATATCAAGGAGGTCGGGTTCGAGCTTTACCAGTCGATGCTCGAAGAGGCGATCCTCGAGATGAAGGCGGGCGGCGACGAGCGACGCGAGGAATATGCCCCGCAAATCAGCGTCGAAGCGCCAATCCTGATCCCCGAAACCTACGTCCTCGACCTCGACCTGCGGATGGGCCTCTATCGCCGCCTTGCCGAGCTTGACGACCGCCAGCAGGTCGAGGCGTTCGCCGCCGAGCTGATCGACCGGTTTGGGCCGATACCTCAGGAAACCGCTAATCTGCTTAAGATCGTTGAGACCAAAATCAATTGTCGCAAGGCGAAGATCCTCAAACTCGATGTGGGTGCCAAAGGTGCAGTCGTAACGTTCGTGCCCGAAGGCTTCCCCGATCTCGCCGGACTATTCGCCTATATCGAACGATTGAAGGGCGCCGCCAGACTTCGGCCAGACAGCAAGCTGGTCGTGTCGCGTGACTGGCCGAGCGACGATTCGCGACTGAGCGGTGCGGTGCAGTTGTCACGTGGCTTGGCGCGCGTGCTTGCGGCGGGCGCGGCGGACGCGAAAAAGGAGCTCGAGCTGGCTTGACGCCTGGTCAGGCGGCGACCGCGAGGGTCGCGGCGACGAACCGCTCGAGCTCCTCCTCGTCAAGCGCCCCCGCACTCAAAAACCCCTGGTAAAGATCACAGCCCCAGCCCGCGACCAGTCCAAGTTGTGCGGTCGATTCAATGCCTTCGACTACGACCTTGAGGTTAAGTTCGCGCGCGAGCCCGATCATCGCGCGCACGATAATGCGATCGCGCGACCCGCCGACCAGGTCGGCGATCATCGCCCGGTCGATCTTGAGCGTATCGAGCGGGAGCGAGGCGAGATAGGCGAGGCTCGAATAGCCAGTTCCGAAATCGTCAATCGCGATTTGAATGCCGGCGTCGCGCAAGGTCGATAGGCGGGCCGAAGCAAGCTGCTGGTCTGCGATAAGGCTCGATTCGGTGATTTCGACGGTCAGCCGGTGCGGGCTGAGCCCAGCTTCTTGAAGCTCGTCGAACAGCCAATCGACATAACCGTCGCGCATCAAGTCGGCGGCGATCACATTAACGGACAAACGAAGTTGCCCAAGCAATCCGCTCCACCGACCGGCGATTCGCAGCGCTTTTCGCTGGACGACGCGCGACAGGCGCTCGGCAAGCCCGTGGCGCTGGGCGCGCAAGAACAAGGCTTCGGTGTCGCGCTCGCCGCTCCAGCGGGCAAGCGCCTCGACCCCGCAGACGCGGCCCGAAATCGGCTCGATCTGCGGCTGGAACAATACAGTCAGCTCATCGAGGGCGATCGCCCGTTCGAGATCGATGTCACGAGTCGGCGCGGCGCGCGGGGTCAGGTGGATGTCGGAGGCGCGATTGCCCTCTCCGGCGAGACGCTGGGATACCATGGCGACGCGATGGGCCGCGCGCGGGCCCAGCGGAAGGGGCCAGAGAGCGCCGACCCATCGCGGGACAGTGGCGTGCGCGTTCAAATCGCCTATGCTGGCATGGTGAATCGCGAAGTCCCCCGCCCAACACGCGCGAAACGCGAACTCGCGGCGATCGGACTGCTCGCCTCGATCACACCAGGCGCGCGCGCCGCCGAGACGATGCTGCGCAAGCGTTATCGCTGGGCCGAGCAGGCCGATGCGGCGACGCTGGTCGCGCTCGGCGGTGACGGTTTCATGCTCCACACCCTCCACGCCATGCTCGAAGCGGGGGAGCCGCGCCCGGTGTTCGGGATGAACCGCGGGACAGTCGGATTCCTGATGAACGAGTGGCGCCTCGACCGGCTCGACGAGCGGATCGCCAACGCCAAGGCGATCAAGGTCACGCCGTTGACGATGACGACGACCGACGTCTCCGGCAAGGTCGTCAAGCGCGCCGCGATCAATGAAGTATCGCTACTTCGCGAGACTCGCCAGACCGCCAAGATCGAAGTCAGCGTCAACGGCCGCGTCGTGATGCCAGAACTGGTGTGCGACGGGGTGTTGGTCGCAACGCCGGCGGGATCGACCGCCTATAATCTGAGCGCGCATGGCCCGATCCTTCCCCTTGCCGCACGCCTGCTCGCACTGACCCCGATCAGCCCGTTCCGCCCGCGCCGCTGGCAAGGCGCAATCCTGCAAGACGACGTCACTGTCCGTTTCCGCGTGCTCGACCCGGTCAATCGCCCGGTATCGGCGGTTGCCGACCAATATGAGGTGCGCGACGTGGTCACGGTCGACGTCTCGCTTTCAAAAGGGCCCACGCTCACGCTGTTGTTCGACCCCGAGCACGCGCTCGACGAACGCATCGCGCTTGAGCAGTTTGCGCATTGAAAGCGAGGCGCGGGGGTTGCGTTCGGGGGTCGCGGCGCTAAAGGAAGCCTCGCTTCGCCAGACGAGGTGTTCCCCGGTAGCTCAGCGGTAGAGCGTTCGACTGTTAATCGAATGGTCGCCTGTTCGAATCAGGCCCGGGGAGCCATCGATTCCTGATCGTCAAGCGCTGCACCGGCCCGCACCTCCACCCGGCCAACCCATAGGATACACTGAGTGGGTTGGCCGGGTGGGGGTGCGGGCCGGCGCCGTTCTTGGATCAAATTGCCGCCATCAATGTGGCGTTGCCGCCTGCAGCCGTGGTGTCGATGCAGGTCACGCGCTCGGTGGCGAAGCGTGTGACATAGTGCGGCCCGCCCGCCTTCGGCCCAGTTCCCGAAAGTCCCTCGCCGCCGAACGGCTGACTTTCGACCACCGCCCCGATCTGGTTGCGATTGACGTAAAAATTGCCGACACGAGCGTTGGCCTCGACGAAAACGCGCGTCGTATCGATCCGGCTCTGGAGCCCGAGCGTCAAGCCGAAGCCCGTCGCGTTGATTGCGTCAATCACGCTGTTCAATTCGCCGGACTTCCACCGGACCACGTGAAGAATTGGCCCGAAATGCTCGCGGTCGAGCTGTGCGAGGCTCTCAATCTCGTACATCGCCGGGGCCACGAAATGGCCGGGTAGTTCAGGCAGGTCAAGCCGGACGAGAAGCCTGGCCGTCGCGTCGAGGTCGGCAGCGTGAGCGTCGAGCGCCTGCTTCGCTTCGATATCGATGACCGGGCCGACATCGGTTCTGAGGTCGCGCGGGTCACCAATGGTCAGTGCCCGCATGGCACCGGCGATCATCGCCAGAATCGTGTCGGCAACATCATCCTGCACGAACAGCACGCGCAAGGCCGAGCAGCGCTGGCCGGCGCTTTGGAACGACGACGCGATGACGTCGCGCGTGACCTGCTCGGGGAGTGCGCTGCTATCAACAATCATCACATTTTGCCCGCCGGTCTCGGCGATCAGCGGAATGATCGCGCCGGGACGGTCGGCAAGCCCACGGTTGATTTTGCGGGCAGTATCAGTCGAACCGGTGAACGCGACCCCGGCAATGAGCGGGTGGCTGGTGAGGGTTGCACCGATCTTGCCGTCACCAGGCACGAGCTGGACGATGTCACGAGGAATGCCTGCCTCGTGCATCAATTCGATCGCCAGCGCTCCGATCAGGGGGGTTTGCTCGGCAGGCTTGGCCAGCGCCGCATTGCCTGCGGCGAGCGCGGCGGCAACCGGGCCGATGAAGATCGCCAAGGGAAAATTCCATGGAGAAATGCAGGCGAACACACCGCGACCGTGTAGGCTGAGTTCGTTTAGCTCTCCGGTCGGACCGGGAAGCGGGGTAGCCGCATTGAATTTAACGCGGGCTTCGGCGGCATAGAAGCGGAGAAAATCGACCGCTTCTCGCACTTCGAGGACCGCGTCGGGAAGGGTCTTGCCCGCCTCGCGGATGCACAGCGAGTAAAATTCTTCCCGATGCGCTTCAAACAGGTCGGCCGCACGGTCAAGCAATCGAGCTCGAGCCGAACCGCCAAGCGCATCCCAACCGCGTTGCGCGACCCATGCGACGCGAGCTGCGGCATCGACCGACGCGGTCGTGGCATCGCGAACTTCGCCAACGATGATAGTGGGATCAAACGGGGCGACAACCGCGCGCGTCGCCGCCCCCGACCCAGTCGTCGGCACAGCGGTCCACTTGCGCTGCTCAAGCGTCGCCAATCGGGTCCCGAGCGGATCACGCACCAGCGCGTCGCTCAGATCGCAGCCAGCGCTGTTACGGCGTCCCGCGCCGAAGATCGCCTTGGGCAAGGGAATCGCGGGGTTGCGGCGCGGCGACAGCGCGGACAATTCCGCCACAGGATCGCGCACCAGTGCGTCGAGCGGGACATCTTCGTCGGCGATGCGATTGACGAAACTCGAGTTGGCGCCGTTCTCGAGCAAGCGACGGACGAGATACGCCAGCAATTCCTTGTGGCTTCCGACCGGCGCGTAGAGGCGCACGGGGGTCTGCGGTTCCCCGCGCTCGCGTTCAAGTTGCGCCAGTTCGTCGTAAAGCCCCTCGCCCATCCCGTGGAGCCGCTGAAACTCGATCGGCTTTCGGCCGGCGAGCGCCTTGATGGCGCCGATCGTGTTGGCGTTGTGCGTTGCGAAGGCGGCGTAGATCACATCATCCGCTGCGAGCATCGCCTTGGCGCAGGCGAGGTAGGACACGTCGGTCGCGACCTTGCGCGTGAACACGGGATAATCGTCGAGCCCGGCGACCTGCGCCGCCTTGATCTCGCTGTCCCAATAGGCACCTTTGACCAGGCGGACCATGACGCGGCGGCGGTGCTTGCGGGCAAGTGCGGCGACCCAGTCGACCAGCGGCACGGCGCGCTTGCTGTACGCCTGAAGGGCAAGTCCGAATCCGCCCCAGCCATTGGCGAACAGTGCATCCTCCGCCAAAAGCGCCTCGATCAGATCCATTGACAGTTCGAGCCGGTCGGCTTCCTCGGCGTCGATCGTAAGGTGAACGTCGGCAGCGCTGGCCTTCGCAGCGAGCTCAAGGAGCACGGGCAGAATGGCCGCCTTGGCTTCTTCGGCATGGGTGAATTCAAAGCGCGGGTGGAGCGCGGACAGCTTGACCGAGATCCCCGGCGCGGCGCGAAAGCCGCCGCTCGCGCTCGCCGCGATGGAATTGAGCGCGCCGCGATATGAGTCGGCGTAGCGGGCGGCGTCAGCGTGGGTCTTGGCCGCCTCGCCGAGCATGTCGAAGCTGTGGCTCAGCCCCTTGGCCTGCTCAGGTGTGGCCCGCGCAAGCGCCTCTTCGATCGTCCGCCCGAACACGAATTGTCCGCCGAGGATCTTCATCCCCTGCCCAACGGCGGTGCGAATAACGGGTTCGCCAAGACGACCCACGGCCCGGCCGAGGCTCGCGCGCCAACCCTCGGTACGATCATTGGCGCTGTCGAGCACCTTGCCGGTGAGCAGCAGTGAAATCGTAGCGGCGTTGACGAAGGTCGAACGCGAGCCGCCGAGCTTCTCCGCCCAGTCGGGGCCCGACAATTTGTCATGGATGAGGTCGTCGGCGGTATGTGCGTCCGGAATGCGCAACAGCGCTTCGGCAAGACACATCAGCGCCACACCCTCATCGCTGCCCAGATCATAGGCATGCATGAAGGCGTCGAGTCCCGCGGGCTTGTGTGCGCGCACTCGTTCGACCAGCGTCCGCGCGGTTGCGGCTGCGACTGGCCTGGCGCTTGTCGGAAGCATGGCCTGGGCGAGCCGCTCTTCGACCACCCGCTCCTCGTCGGGCCGATAGGCGGCGCGGAGCGCGCTGCGATCAATCATCGCTCGCCGCTCAGACGAGCGCGCCGTGGCAATGCTTATACTTGCGACCCGACCCACACGGACAGGGCGAGTTGCGGCTCTCGGGCTCGGTGATGGGGCCCGCAGCGCCGTCTTCATTCAGGCGTGAATCGGGCATCGGCGGTTGCGGCGACTGGAGCGGCGGAAGAGTCGAGAGAATCGATCCGGTACCCGCATCCATATCGTAGCTATTATCATCACCCGACAGCGGATCGATGTGGCTGGTGATGAAGTCGGGCAGCTCCATCGGCGGTGGCTCCATGCTGATCTGCGCGCGCATCAGGACGCGCGTTACATCCTCGCGGATCGCGACCAGCAGCCGCTCGAACAGCAGGAATGCCTCCTGCTTATATTCGTCGATCGGCTTCTTCTGGGCATAGCTGCGCAGATGGATGACCTGGCGCAGCGCGTCGAGCGTCGCGAGATGCTCCTTCCAGAAATGGTCGAGGGTCTGGATCATCACGCTCTTTTCGACCTGGACCCAATGGTCGCCTTCGAGGCCGGCGATCTTGGCTTCCATTATGCCGTCGGCATCGGCCTGGACTCGCTCGGCGATCATCTCGGGCTCGACCGATTCTTCGGCGAGCCAGGCATCGATCGGCGGGGTCAGGCCCAATACCGCCTCGACACTTTCCTTGAGCCCGGCGACGTCCCATTGTTCGGGATAAGTGCCGGGAGGGCAGTGCGCGGCGACGATGCTGGCGGTGGTTTCGGCGCGCATGTCGGTGACGACGTCGCTGACATGGTCCGAATCCATGATGTCGGCGCGCTGCTCGTAGATGACCTTGCGCTGGTCGTTCATCACATCGTCGAATTCGACGACCTGCTTGCGGATATCGTAATTGCGCGCCTCGACCTTCTTCTGCGCAGTCTCGATCGCCTTCGAGATCCAGGGGCTGACGATCGCCTCACCATCCTCGAGATTCTTGTTCATCAGCCGCGCGAACATCGTCTGCGGACCAAAGATGCGTAGCAGATCATCATCGAGGCTGAGGTAGAAGCGCGACAGGCCGGGATCGCCCTGACGCCCCGAACGGCCACGCAGCTGATTGTCGATGCGGCGGCTTTCGTGGCGTTCTGTACCGAGCACAAACAGTCCGCCGACAGCGAGCACGCGCGCCTTTTGCTCGGCGACCTCGGTCTTGATGCGGGCGATCGCTTCGTCGCGTTCGGGGCCGGCGGGGACGTCTTTCAGCTCGTCCTCGATGCGAAACTCGACGTTGCCGCCAAGCTGAATGTCAGTCCCGCGACCGGCCATGTTGGTCGCGATCGTCACCGCACCCATTGACCCGGCCTGCGCGACGATATGTGCTTCGCTCTCGTGAAATCGCGCGTTGAGTACTTCGTGCTGGATGCCGCGCTCGTTGAGGAAGTCGGACAGCATTTCCGACTTCTCGATCGACACGGTGCCGACCAGTGTCGGCTGCCCCTTCTCTTTGCGCTTGGCGATCTCGTCGGCGATCGCGGCGAACTTGTCAGTTATATTCTTGTAGAATTCATCGTCCTCGTCGACCCGCAGCACATCGACGTTGGTCGGAATCGAGACGACATTCATCTTGTAGATATCGAAGAATTCGGGCGCTTCGGTCAGCGCGGTGCCGGTCATGCCCGACAGTTTCGGGTACATCCGGAAGAAATTCTGAAAGGTGATCGACGCCAGCGTCTGGTTCTCGGGCTCGATCGCGACCGCTTCCTTGGCCTCGACTGCCTGGTGGAGCCCGTCCGACCAGCGCCGCCCATCCATCATCCGGCCGGTGAACTCGTCGATGATGACGATCTTGCCGTCCTTCTCGATGTAATCGATGTCGCGTTTGAACATCTTGTTGGCCTTGAGCGCCTGGTTGAGGTGGTGAACGACTTGGGTGTTCATCACGTCGTACAGGTTGGCGCCCTCGATCAGTCCCTGAGCTTCGAGCATCCGCTCAGCCTTCTCGGTGCCTTCCTCGGTCAGGACGATCGACTTCTGCTTCTCGTCGAGCTCATAGTCGCTCTCGACAAACGTCTTCACGATCGCGTCAGTGCTCATATAGAGTTCGGACTTGTCGTCGGTCGGGCCCGAAATGATCAGCGGGGTGCGGGCCTCGTCGATCAGGATCGAGTCCACCTCATCGACGATCGCGAAATTATACGGCCGCTGGACCATCTGCTCGCGGGAATATTTCATATTGTCGCGCAGATAATCGAACCCGAGTTCATTGTTGGTGCCGTAGGTGATGTCGCTGTCGTAGGCGGCCTTTCGCTCCTGATCGGTCAGATTGGGCACGACCACCCCGACGGTCAGGCCGAGGAAGCGGTGAACCTGACCCATCCACTCGGCGTCGCGCTTGGCGAGATAGTCGTTGACGGTGACGACATGCGATCCCTTGCCTGGTAGCGCGTTGAGATAGGAGGCAAGTGTCGCAACCAGCGTTTTGCCTTCGCCGGTGCGCATCTCGGCAATTTCGCCGCGGTGGAGCGTGAAGCCACCGATCAGCTGCACATCGTAATGGCGCTGACCAAGGGTGCGTTTGGCGGCCTCGCGGACGGTCGCAAAGGCTTCAGGGAGGAGCAAATCGAGCGCCTCGCCATTCGCCAGTCGCTCGCGAAACCGCGCCGTCTGTCCGCGCAGTTCATCGTCGGACATGGCCACCATCGCCGGCTCGAACCCGTTGACCGCGTCGACGGTCTTGCCCATCCCGCGGACATAGCGGTCGTTGGACGATCCGAAGATATTCTTGGCAAGGGCGGCGAACATAAACTTCCTCTTGGGAGCGGCGGGCGCTGTCTTCGTCTCGAAACAGGCGATCGGGCATGACAAATCGTTCGCCCGCTAGGGGGCGAAACGCGAGCCGGCGATGTAGGGTTGGCCCCCGCCTTAGTCAATTCAGGCGGGGAGCCGGAAGGACCTAAAGCTGGGCTTCGATCCACTGCTGGATCTGGCTGCGCGGTGCGGCGCCGACCTTGGTCGCGACCGGCTCGCCATTCTTGAACAACAGCATCGTCGGGATCCCGCGCACACCATATTTGCCCGGAGTCTCGGGATTCTCGTCGATGTTGACCTTGACGATCTGCAGCTTGTCGCCGAGCGCACCCGCGATTTCTTCCAGCGCCGGCGCGATCATCTTGCACGGGCCGCACCATTCGGCCCAGAAATCGACGAGGACCGGGGTCGAAGACTGCAATACGTCGGCGGCGAAGCTCTGGTCGGTGACGGCCTTGGTGCCCATGGCGGGGATTCTCCGAATGTGTGTTCAAGTCCCATATGGGGATCGTTGGCGCGCACCTCAACCGTCGAGTGGAATCAGTTCGGGCACGGCGGTGTAGAGCAATGCCGCCTCGATCGGGCGACCCGGGAAGATGATCGAGAGGGCGTCGCGATAGGCGGCGAGCTGGGTATGGTGCGAAGGACTGGGGCGGCCGGTCTTGTAGTCGATGACTTTCATCAACGCGTCGCTGATGAACAGGCGGTCGACGGTGCCGGCGATCACGCGGCCGTCAGCCAGGGTCGCGGCGATGGGCGCTTCGGCCAGCGAGACGGGGTCGAAGAGGGTGCAGAAGCGGGGATCGTCGAGGACCACCATTGCAGCGTCGGCGATCTCATCGCGCGCGGATTGTTCGGATACTCCCGCGCGTTCGAGCCACGCCAACGCGGCGGTTCTGCGCAACTCCGGGGGCGTTTGCGGGAGGCGTTCGAACAGGCTGTGAAGGAGCGTGCCCCTTCTCGCGGCGGCGACTTGGGCCGGGGTCGGAGGCGGCGAAACCTCCCCAGTCTCGCCCATCGACGAGGGGGCCAAGGGCCTTGAGGGGCGGGGTTCGGGCGGGGCCGCCAAGTGGAGCCAAGCCGGCTTCGGGACTGCGCTTATCTGCACGCTCCGTCTGTATTTGCGCACGGGAGGGCCGCTGACGTTACCGATATAAAGGATTTTCCCCGCTTCGTCCTTGACCGCGCCGAGCTCGACCAGCGCGCGCTCGACGCGGACGTGCCAGCTGTCGTCGGCGAGGCGGCGCGGCATCGCGCCGGCAATGATCAGCCGCTCGGCCGCGCGGGTCAGCGCGACGTATAGCAGCCGCCAATGTTCCTCAAGATCGCGCGCCTTGGCGTCGGCGGCGATGGTCGCGAACGGCTCGACCATTTCGGCCGCGCGTGGGCGGACGAGGGGGAAAGTCTGGCCCTCCAGCGGAAGGTCGAATTGGCGCCCGCCCATCCTGGCCGGATCGGCGGTGGCGTCGGCGAGGATCACGACCGGGGCCTCGAGCCCCTTGGCGCCGTGAACGGTCATCACCCTGACGGCGTTGACCGGGGCCGCGGCGTCGCGCTTGATCTCGACGTCGCCGCGCTCGAACCAGGCGAGAAAGCGATTGAGCGACGCGATCTCGGTCCGTTCGAATTCGAGCGCCGAGGCGAGCAGTTCGTCGATCGGGTCGCGCGCCGCTTCGCCAAGCCGCGCCAGCAGCGCGCGACGGCCATCGAGTGGACCCGACAGGATCGTCTCGAGGAAGCGTGCCGGCGTGACGTAATCAGCGATCCGCAGCAATTCGAGCAGCTTCCCCTGAGTGTCGGCCGCAAACGGCTCGCCCTCCCCTGCCGCCTGCTGCAGCGCTCGCCACAGCGGCTGCTTGTCGCCACGCGGCTGGGCGAGCTTGTAGAGGTCGTCCTGGTCCCACCCAATCAGCGGCGAAACGAGCAAGCCGGCCAGGTTCAGATCGTCGAGCGGCTGAACGGCAAAGCGTATCGCCGCGATGAGGTCGCGCACCGCCAACGGCTTGTGCAAGTGCAACCGGTCAATCCCCGCGACCGGCACCCCCGCGCTGAACAATCGCGCGACGAGCAGCGAGGCGAGTTCCTTGCGGCTGCGCACCAGGATCATGACGTCACCGGCGCACAGCGGGCGCCCGGTCGAAGACATCAGCGGCGCTTCGTCGAGCAGCGCCTTGACCTCCGCGGCGAGGTGGGTTGCGTAGGCGCGGTCGGCGTCGGTGATCCAGCCTTCATCGGCGTCGGGGTCGTCTTCGGCGGCGCCGACTTCGAAGGCGGGCCAATGCTCGACCCGCCCGGGCCAGGCGGCGTGGACGGCGCGGTGGGGATTGGGGCGATCGGGCAGGCCCATGCGGTCATGGCCAATCTCGCGGATGACAGCATCGACCGCCTCGAGGATCGCAGGGGCCGAGCGGAAGCTCGCGTCGATCGAGAGGTCGCGATACTCGCGGGCAAGACGCGGCCCGCCGCTGTCGGCCTCGTCCTCGGCTTCGATCAGCAGTTGCGCCCGCGTGCGAACAGTGTCGCGCATCCGATTGAATTCAGTAGGATCGGTGCCCTGGAAGCCATAGATTGCCTGCTTGAAATCGCCGACCATGAACAAGGTGCGCGCTCTCGGCTCAGTCGTGCCCGCGAAGAATTCAGCGGCAAGGGCCTCGACGATCAGCCATTGATCGCGGTTCGAATCCTGGGCCTCGTCGACGAGCACATGATCTGTCCGGCGGTCGAGTTTGTAGCGCACCCACTCGCCCATTCCGGGCTGTTCGAACAGGCGCCGGGTCCAGGCAATGAGGTCGTCGAAGTCGGCGACCCCGGCGGCGCGCTTGGCGGCGGTATAGGCCTGGGCGAAGGCGGCACCGGCGCGCAGCCCGGCGGCCTGCACCGCGACGAGCGATGCGGCGGAGCGCATTGTTTTCAGTTCTGCGAATTGCTCAGCGAGCGACCCGGCGAGTTGGTCATAATCGGGGTGAGCCTTGCGCTGGCCAGCAGTCGGTGCCCGCGCCCCCCCGTCGGCCTTGAGCACGACCGCGGCGACAAGATCGAGCATTGCCGCCCGCTCGCCCGCCGACTGTCCGAGGAAGGCGTCGACCGCATCGGCATGACCGGTGCCCGTGGCAGTTCCCCACAAGCGGTTGGCTTCCCCAAGCGCGCGGAGTGAAGCGCAGTCGACGCTGTCGTCCGCACAACGCTCGGCGAGAAGCGCGCCGATGTCACCTTCTGGCAAGCCGATCAAAGCCCGCAGCGCAGGTTCTCCGGTCAGTGGATCCAGCGAGTGGATGGCGTCGGCGTGGGCGCAGCGCATCAGATATTTGACGGCCTCCTCCTCGCCAAGGCGCATCGAGAGCACGGCAACGTCGGCGGTGAGCGCGCCTTCCCCTACCCGCTCCGCCTCGGCGAGGAGGTCGGCCAGAGTGCGGGTTGCCAGTTCTTGCTCCGCGCGGCCTTCGATCGGTTGGAAGCCGGGCGAGATGCCGGCCTCGGCGGGAAAGCTGGCGAGCAAGGTCTGGGCGAAGGCGTGGATGGTCTGGATGCGCAGGCCCCCGGGGGTCTCGAGCACCCGCGCGAACAGGCGGCGGGCGCGTTGCAGGGCAGGCGGGTCGTTGGGCTCGCCGAGCGCGAACAATTCGTGGCGCAGGAGATGATCGGGCAGGCAGACCCATTTGGCGAGGCGGTCGCCGATGCGGTTGGCCATTTCGGCGGCCCCGGCCTTGGTGAAGGTCAGGCACAGGATTGCGCCGGGCGAGACGCCCTGGAGGAGCAGGCGAAGGACTCGCGCGGTGAGGACTTGCGTCTTGCCAGTGCCCGCCGAGGCCGACAGCGCGGCGTGAACGGCGGGGTCGGCGGCGAGCGCCTGGTCGCCTTCGAGGCGCGGGAAGGGTTTGAAGCGACGCGACATTGACGGGTGATAGCAACTTCCCTCGCCCGGCGGTAACCCTTAGGGTCAGTACAGACGAGACGCAGGAGCGAGCATGGCCGACGACGACAAGATGGACGAGGGCCGCAAATCAGCGCTGGTCAAAGCCGGGTTCGCGGCGGGAATCGGCTCGGCCGCGATCGTGGCCGCGCTGCTCTACGCGTCGAAGTCGCGGGCGAAGAAGCCGAAGACGTCCAAGGGAATGCCGCCAGCAACGGATTGAGAGTGTCCGGATCTGAACTAAAAAAGGAAATGGCGCGCCGGCAGCTCGGCACGGCTTTAGCGTTATTCCTTGTTGATGACGATCCGGTTTCTGTACATTGTCTCGCATGCGGCGGTGGTGAAATTGCAGACTCCCTCGCCAAAGAAGCCGGGGAAAAAGCCTTTTCACAGCACGCCCTGGATGTTCATCCTGAGATGCAGCCAACTGACCTTGCTAATCTACGTAACAAATATTGGAATGCAATGAAGCACTCCCGACGACACGATGGCAAGGCTCGTGAAGATGATGATCTGCTAGCTAATTTCGATGACTCTCAAAACGAACATTATCTCTACATTGGTTGGCACGACTACGCTTCCGCCGTGGGTTCATTGCCTATCGAAGCGCAGGTATTTCAGGTTTGGTACTTCGCAAAATTCCCAGAAAAACTCTCCGCTGACTTTTCACCTGATTATTTTGAGCGTCAGTTCCCGAACATACAACTCATGAAAAGGAATGACCAAAAGAAGTTCCTTCGACGACGTATCGTTTGGGCGCGTAAGAACGCCGACGTAATGCGACATCCGAGAACTGACCGTCGTAAACTGATTCTTGGGATCATTTGATTTCGCTCACAACGCTATTGTTGCGTTGGGAGGAAAAGTTTTAGTGCCGGTCAACCACCCCAAGGACGTGGTCGATTTCGCTGTCCTATAACTGGGCGATTGTGAGATACGTTCTCACCGCAAATTCTCTGTCTGTCGCTCTTGCTTCCTAGCCGGAACCGATCTCGCCAAAATGACGTCACCGTGAACATTGTGAACATTCGCGGGAGCTATCCAATAAAATGTCGCGAAACTGCCACTAATGCTCAGTCCCGCCCATACCATTCCTCCAACCGCATCAGCTGGTCATAATCCTCGTAGGGAGCATAAGCCGGGTTCAGTTTGGCGGTGAAGGGTTCGTTGCCGGTCAACCATTTCGCCGCGGCGGCGGTGAACTGGCTTTCCGCCCGGTCGAGGAAATCGGGGGCGCCGAGCTCCTTGTCGGGGCGAGTGAGTTTGCCGAAGGCGTCCTTATCCTTCGCCAGCGACCAATATTCGTGGATCTCGGGAGTGCCAGTGACGGCTTCGAACCCCCCGGCCCGCGCGATCAGCCCGAGCAGGCCAAGCTGGAGCGCAAAGCCGGCGTCAACGGCTTTCTTGGGCGGCGCCTTGCCGGTCTTGTAATCGATGATGGCGAGGCCGCCACTGGGGAGCAGGTCGATGCGGTCGGCCTTGCCGAACAGCTTGACCCCGGCAAGCTCGGTTTCCCCCCAGACTTCGGCAGCCCTGGGGCGGCGACCTTGCGACTGGTGCCTGATTTCGAGGTCCGCGATCCACTTGATCGCTTCGAGCAAGCGCGGTTGCCACAGCGCGCGGAGCATCGGGTGAATGGCATCTCCGGCGATCAGCGCGCGGGCTCTTCCGAGCAGCGTCGCCGGGTCGCAGTCGTCCTGTTTGTGCCACTCTTCGAGAATGCGGTGGACCGCAGTGCCCTTCCACGCGGCGCTGTGATCGGCGTCGAGCGGGTCGAGCGGGCGCAGGCGCAAGATGGCCTTGGCGTAAAAGGCGAACGGGTCGGCCTGGAGCCGGTCGAGATCGGTGACGGCGATTCGTTTGGGGCGAGCGTCGAACGGAGGTGAGGGCGCGGGGCGCGACGCGGGTTGAGGTGGGCCTTCGGGGCGGTCGATCGCGGCGGCGAGGCGCTCTAGGCGATGGTCCCGGGCGATGCCTCCGGTCATGGCCTGCAGGCGCAGCCACAGGCGCGAGGGGACGGTCGGGCTGCGGCCGTCGCGGCGAGCTCTCGTGAGCAGCACGCGCGGGGCACCCAGTGCGCTGGCGAAGTCGTGCGCGGCAAGCCCGGTGACGCTGTCGAGCGTTGGCAGGCCGAGGTTGGCGCGGATACGCGGGGCGAGCCACGGGTCGGGGCGCGGGTCGGCGGGCCATGTGCCTTCGTTGAGCCCGGCAAGGATCATCAGGTCGGCCTGCTGGAGGCGGGCTTCGAGGAGGCCGAGGATCTGGATGCGGGGGTGGCCGCCATAGGGTGGGCGAACGGGGCGCTCGTCGAGCAATTGGCGCAGGAGCGGGACGGCGTCGGACGGGGTGATCGGAGTGGTCTCGGCGGCGGGCGAGGCTTCGAGTTCGGTGAGGAGTTCGGCGGCGAGGCGACCGGCGGGGCCGCGCCAGGCATTGTCGCCGGCGAGCGCGGTGACGGACTCGCGCAAGGATGCGGCGAGGGTCGCGAGGGTTGGCGCGCCGGTGAACAGGGTTGCGAGCGGGGCCACACGGGAGCGGAGCTGGGCCCAGGCTGGGTGTCGGTCGAGCTGGTCGTCGAGCCCCGCCAGGCCGGCGGGGGGGCGTGGGCCACGCAGGGCCAGATCGAGCGCGCGGACGGCTTCCAGCCAGTTCAGGCGATCATCTCCCTGCCCTCCCACCAGCGGGTGTTTGAGCAGAGCAAGGAGCGCAACGGGAGCGAGGCTTTCGGCGGCGGCAGCAGCTAGGCCGAGGAGCAAGGTGCCGGGGGCGGCCTGGCTCAGCGGCACTCCCGCGCTGTCGTCAGCCTGAATGTCCCAGCGGGCGAGAATGGCCGACACGCGGCTGGCCAGCACGCGGTCGGGGGTGACGAGTGCGGCGGTCTGGCCGGGGATTTCGAGGGCTTCGCGAAGCGCGACGGCGATGGTCATTGCTTCGCTCGCGGGATCGGCGAGCTCGGCGGCGCGGATGCCGGTCAGGCGGCGCTCGCGCGGGGGGAGCGCGGACCATTTTTCGGAGAAATCGGCAGCGGTCATCGCGTGCATCACCGCGCGGCCGCGAACAGCGGAGGATGCGCTGCGCCCGGCGCTGCGCCAGCGCAGGACTTCGCTTCGCGCAACGCCGACAAGGTCGAGGAGGGCCTTCAGGTGGAATTGCGGGTGGGAGACGTCGCCGCGACCGTCTTCGTCGGGACCGAGCGCGTCCCATTCCTCTTCGGGCATAGTGCCGGGAAGCGCGAGCGCGGGCAGGACGAGTGCGCCGTCGGGGAGGCGGGCGATACGCGCGAGCAGAGCCGCGATCGCGGGGGCGGCGGTGGTGATCCCGGCGGCGATGGTGAAGCCGGGGGGCGGGGCAGCAGCCCAGCGATCGGCGGTGGCGCGGAGCATGAGGTTGCGGCGAGTGGCGAGGTCGATCGCGCCGCGTTCACGCAGGATTGTGGGCCACCGCTCAAGGATGGCGCGGAGGCGGTCCAATGACACTTGCCAGTGGTGGGCGAGCTCGGGGGCGTCGGCGGCAGCGGTGGCGAGCTTGGCGGGGTCGATCTCGGCGATGATCAGCTGGTCGAGAGTGCGGGCAAGATCGGCAGCGAGGCGGAGGCTTTCGGCGGCACTTTCGCCGGGCGCGCGGACTAGGTTTGCCAAGGTGAGCAGGCGATCGAGCGGATCGACAGCCGGCGGCAAGATCGTCTCGAGCGGGTCGAGTGCGGCACCAATGCGGTCATCGAGCTCGGGGTCGCCGATCGGGATCAGGCGGGGGAGGACAAGGCCGCTGCCGCTGGCGCGGACGAAGGCTTCGGTGAGCGTGCGGACGGCGCGATTTGTCGGAAGGAGGATGCGGCCGCGGGCGAGGCCGAGCGGGTCACCGCTATGCTCGGCAATAAGCCCGGCAGCGAGCGCATCGGCGAAGCTGCGGTGCGCCGGGATCGTGTAGACGAGCGGGTCGCCCGGGCGGCGGCGGTCAGCCTTGCGCAAGCGCTTCTTCGGTGGCGCGGATCGAGGGCGGCGTGCCGACATCGAACCACAGGCCCTGGTGGACCGCGCCGTAAAGGCGGCCGTCGGCGATCGCGCGGTCCCACAATATGTTGGTCGAGAAGGGTCCGGCGGGGGCGTTGTCGAGGAGGCGCTTGGCGACGATCTGGATCCCGGTGAACACGAACGGAGCGATGCGCGCTTTCCCGCGACGCCGGAGCGCTCCGGCTGGGTCCATGTGAAAGTCGCCGAGGCCCGAATGATTTCCCGCACGGGCATGGGGGACGAGCAGCAGAAGCGCGTCCATCTTTGCTGCGTCCCATTGCGATGCAAGGAGGCGCAGCGTGTCGGCCGGGCCGTCGACCCAGAAATTGTCGCTATTGACGGCGAGGAACGGGTCGCAGTCGATCAGCGGCGCGGCCTTGACCAGCCCGCCGCCGGTTTCGAGCAGCAGGTCGCGCTCGTCGGAGATGGCAATGTCGAGATCGGAGCGGTTGCGAAGGTGAGCTTCAAGTGCATCCGGGAGATAGTGGACGTTGACGACCGCGCGTTCGACTCCGGCCGAGATCAGGCGGTCGAGGACATGGTCGAGCAACGGTTTGCCGGCGACTTCAACGAGCGGCTTGGGGCGGGTCGCGGTCAGCGGGCGCATGCGCTTGCCGAGGCCGGCGGCCATGATCATCGCGGTGCGCGGGACGGCGGCGGTAATGTCGGCGCGAAGCTTGAGCGCGCGAGTCATGCCCAGGCGCTCGGTTGGCGCTTGGCGGGCCGGATGTTGGTATCGAACCAGACGCGGACCGCGGCGAGCGAGGGATGCGACAGGTCGCGTTCGAGCAGGCCCCACATGCGTTGCTGGAAGTCCATGTAGTGCGGCTTTCCGTCGCGCTTCCACAGCCGCGTGAAGATGCCGATGATGCGCGTGTTGCGCTGGGCGGCGAGCGCCCAATAGGCGGTCTCAAACGCGTCGCCAGCGCCGGTTGCGGCCATGTAGCGTCCGATCATGGCGAGCTCGATCGACGGCGTGACGTCGCGGCGGGCGTCTTCGAGGACGGAGCATAAATCATAGGCGGGATGGCCCGCGAGCGCGTCCTGGAAATCGAGCAGGCCGAAATGGGCGATGCCTTCGCGACCCGACAACAGCATGATGTTCTCGGCATGATAGTCGCGCAGCACGGTCACAGGGCCAAGGCCGTCGGCAGCAATCGGGGCGAGGGCGGCGCGCCACAATTGGCGAAACTCGTCGCGGTCGATCGATAGCCCGGTCGCCGACGCGTACCAATCGGGGAAGAGCATGATCTCGTCGAGCCACTGATCGAGGCCGTGGGGCTTGAGCCCGGCCATTGGCGCGTGGCGGTGGAGGTGGACGAGGACGTCGGTGGCGAGCGCGTAAAGTTCGGCCTCGCGGTGCGGCGCGGCGTCGAGCGTCTCGCGCAGTCGGGAATCACCGAAATCACCGAGGAGGAGCAAGCCAGCGTCGAGATCGCGCGCCAGGATCGGCGGCGGGGTCAGGCCGACTTCATCGAGCCAGTCGGCGACCGCGGCGAAAGGGCGCGGATCCTCGTGTGGTGGGGGAGCGTCCATCAGCACTGCGGTGCGGTCGTGGCCGACGACGCGAAAATAGCGGCGGAACGAGGCGTCGCCGGCAAGCGGTTCGATTCGCGCCCCGCCCCAGCCGTTGGCGGCGAGGAAATCAGGGGCGGCGGCGGGCGGGATCATAAAGGAAAGTGGGGCAGCGGCCATCGCCCTTCCCATGACGGCGGGACTTTCGCTGTCAAGCGCCGCGCGGCGTTGTCGAGCGATTCGAGCGACAAAGCGAGCGCATCGGGCCATGCGCCGGGGACGCGCTCGGGCCATTCGACGATCAGCGCGCCGTCACAGCGAATTTCGTCGAGGCCGAGTTCCGCGAGTTCGGATGGGTGGTCGAGGCGGTAGAGGTCGGCGTGCCACACGGGAAGCGTCAGGTCATCGTAGGGCTGGACCAGCGCGAAGCTCGGGCTTGGCACTTCGCCTGCTTCGCCAAGGGCATGGAGCAAGGCGCGGGCGAGGGTCGTCTTGCCGGCGCCGAGCGGGCCCGAGAGCGTGACGACATCGCCGGGCCGAAGTGCCACAGCGAGGGCAGCCCCAAAGGCTTGAGTGGCGGCTTCATCGGCGACAGTCATTTGGCGGGTGCGGGAGCAGGTGTGTGCACGGACGGCTTGCGTGGGATGGTCAGGGTAACCGCGGTCCCCTGCCCCGGCTCCGAAACCAGTTCGACGGTTCCACCGTGCGCCTCAATGAACTGGCGGGTGAGCGGCAGGCCGAGCCCGAGCGCCGCCTCACCGCGAGCGCCGCCGCCGATGCGGTGGAAGCGCGAGAAGACGCGTGCCTGGTCGTCGGGTTCGATCCCCGGGCCATTGTCGGCGATGGTGACGATCGCCTCATGCTCATCGCCACCGGCGCAAAATCCGATGTGGCCGCCGCGTTCAGTGTAGGCGACGGCGTTGCGCAGGACATGCTCAAGGCTTTCGCGCAGGCGGCGGGTATCGCCGACGACGATCCCGGTCGAGGGCTCTATGGCGACGTCGAGCGTCTGGCCATTGTCGGAGAGGCGCGACTGGATCGTCTCGATCGCGGCGCGGCACAGGCCGGCGAGGTCGACCCGGTCGGCCTCAATCGCGACGCCGCTGGTATCGCCTTGGGTGAGGTCGAGGACGTCGTTGATGAGTTTGGACAATCGCTCGACCGATTCGAGAATTGCCGAGACATAGTCCGAGGCGGCGGGGGCGAGTTCGCCGGCATATCCGGCGGCGAGCATCTCGGCGAACCCGCCGATCGAGGTCAGCGGAGTACGCAGCTCATAGCTCATGTTCGCAACAAAGTCGGTCTTGACGCGGTCGGCCTCCTCGAGCGCCGTGGTCCGTTCACGCAAGGCCTCCTCGATGCGGGTGGAGTCGGTGACGTCGACCATGGTGAACAGTGCATTGCCGTCGGGCAGCGGGACTGCGGCCATTTCGAAGTGGCGGCCGTCCGTCAGGCTGACCCGGCCCCCGCCCTGCTGCCGGCCCGACGTGGCGGCGCGGACGAGCTCGCGGATCTGGGCGGCGAGGGTCGGGTTGGTGAGCTTCTTGGCGAGAGCCGGGACGAGTTCGTCGACGCGGGGGTGTTCGGCGAGCCAGGTCTCGTCGAGGTCCCACAGGCTGCAGAAACGGCGGTTCCATAGGTACAGGCGACCGTCGCCGGCGAAGACACTGATCGCCTCGAATAAATTGTCAAAGGTCGCCGCGCGGACTCGAAGCAAGGTGTCGCGCGCCGACGACAGGCGGACCTGCTCGGTGCGGTCCTCAAGGATCAGGCGGAGCCCGCCGTCGGGAAGCGGCTGGCCGACGACGCGCAGATGATCGCCGTTAGTGAGGATCCAGTCCTCTTCGATCATCTCGTCGGGCGAGGTGAACCAGCTGCGCCGTTCTTCCTTCCACTGCGGGAAATCGCGCACTTCGGGGGTGCGGTTCTTTTCGCGCATGCGTTCAAGCAGACGATCGAATTCAGGGGCTTCAGCGAGCCAGTCGGTATCGAGCTGGGTCATGATCGCGAACGGCTGGTTGAAGAAACTCAGGTGGCGGTCAACGTCGAACTGGGCGGTGCCAGCGGTCATTCGGTCGGCGAGATCGCGCTGCGACTGGATGTTGCGGGCAAGCTCGAACCGCGCGTCCTCAAGCTCCTGGATATCGACCGCGAAGCCGGCGACCGCGCCCGTCGCGAGAGGGACATCGACGAGGCGAAGCATGCGTCGCTCGCCGCCGATAGTTGCGGGAGCATTGCGCGTCCACGCCTTGCCCTCGCTCATGGCGCGGGCGGCGCCATCGCGGGCGGCACCGGGCTCGGTCAGCTCGACCCCGCGCGCGATGACATCGGCGGCGTCCTGACCCTCGACCGCGTGGACATAGGCGGCGTTGACGAGGCCGAGACGCTGGTCGGGACCGCGGTACCACATCGGGAACGGCGCGTTTTCGATGAGATGGGTCAGCGCGTCGAGCGCGCCCTCGGTCTGCGACAGGCGGCGGGCGAGACCGGCGCGCTGTGCGAAATCGGCGGTAGCGTCAGTCAGCCACAGCAGGGTCGCGGTGGGCGGCAGCGGCGTGGGCGCGGGGCCGCCGACGACATCGAACACGCGGTTGGAGGCGGCGGCACGAAGGCGGGCTGCAAGCGGTTGCGCGCCGAGCATCGAAGTGCTGAGCGCGGTATCGAGTTCGGCAAGATCGTCGGCGACGAGGCCACGATCGACGCCAGCGAGTTCGTCGAGACGCGCCGGCATACTGTCCAGACTGAGATCGCGAGCGAGCTGCGGGTCGAGCTCGATTCGCCGGTCGCCGTACACAAGAAGCGGGCGCGCCGGGGTCTTGGCCAGCAGTGCTTCGCCGGTCCGTGCGGCGGCGATAACCGCATTGGCGCGGCGGATGCGGCGTTCGGCGAACAGGGTCAGAGCAAGCGCGATCGCGAGCCAGGCGGCGGCGATCGTGACGAGGATCGCGGTGGTCGCGGCGCCGTTCATCTGATTGCCGCCGCGGAGCCCCACATCATCGATCGGTCATAGGGCGGCTTTCGCCAAAGAAAAAGGGCGGGAGCCGAAGCCCCCGCCCTGGTTTTGTATCAAGGCCGATCGAAAGCCTAGAAGTGAACTTTCACACCAGCCACGAAGCGGCGCCCGAAAACGTCGAAGTCGGAGCTGGTTTCGAGGCCGGTCGGCGTACCGAACGCCGCGCCAGGGAGCAGCTGCGGCTTGCGATCGAACACGTTGTCCATGTTAAGGTAGAACGTGAAATCCTTGCTGACATCGAAGCGTAACTGGGCAGCATGCGTCCAGTAGTCACGGATCTTGTTAAGCGCCACGGCTTCTGGGCTGTTGCTGTCAAAGTCCTTCACAAATTCACCACCGCTGAGGAAGTTCGTCGTCCAGCCGAAGGTCACGACCCCGGCCTTGTACGAAGCGCGAACCAAGGCGCTGTGACGCGAGAAGCCACGACCGAAAGTACCTGCGCTATCGGTCGCTGGAGTCGAAGGGTCGCCCTGAGTCTTGTTATGGATCAGGTAGGTGTAATTGACGCCCAGTGTGAACCGGTCGTCAGCCATCAGATTAAGCCGGCGGCTGTAGTTGAGACCAACGTCGATACCGCTGTTTTGAAAGCCGGCAACGTTGATCAGCTGACCATTCACACGAGTGATGAAGCCGGTCGCCGGATCGCGAATTACGTTGCTGCAGAAGACCGGACTTGGAGCGGTCAGGCACTGGGCGACAGAGAAGTTGCGACCCAGCGTTGCAATCGCCTTGGTAATCTTGATGTTATAGTAATCGACAGTCAGACCAAGACCAGGAATAAACCGCGGCGTGAACACAGCGCCGAGTGTCTTGGTCTTGGCAGTCTCTTCCCGCAAGGCCGTATTGCCACCGATGAATCCGTCGATAATCTGCAAGTCAGCAAGAGTGTAATGGAACACGCCATTCGCTGCGATTTGGGCAGCGACACCAGGGATAGCCCGGCACGCCGCGCCGAACGCACCAGCCGTCGAGGCCGTCGTGTCCTGGCACGGATCGTTGATCGCGGCAAAGGTCTGGCTCGGCTGGCTAAAGAGCTCTCCGATGTTTGGCGCCCGGTTCGCGACGGCATATTCGCCCCTGAACCGGATGTCGCGGATCGGCTGCCACTCGGCGCCAACGTTATAACTCCAGACTCCGCCGACCGTCGAATATTTCGAGTATCGGGCAGCACCGTTCAAGCCCAGATATTTGGTGAACGACATGTCCTTGAGCAGTGGAACGTTAAGCTCGCCGAAGCCTTCCCAAACATGGTATTGGCCCGTGAGATCGGTCAGCTGGTTGCCCGAGTTGAGGCCTTGAATCGTGAACGTATCGTTGATGTCCGTGGTTTTCTCTTTGCGATATTCCGCGCCGATCGCGGCCGTAATGTCTCCCGCCCAATTCGTGAATAGCGGACCCGACAGGGAGGCGGTGGCGACGTCTTCCTGGTTGTGGATCAGTTCGCTACGCGGCACCGGCTGAACAACATAAGCGGCCGCGCGCGGGTCGACGGTGTTTGCTCCAAAAATATTGAGCGGGATACAGCCGGACGCGCGAGCTACCGGATCACGACAAACGATGTCGGTGCCAAGCACGTTACCGGGACCAACACGAACGGAGTCAAGTGCAGCCGCATAATTGTCGAGCAAGATATCCTGCGTCTTGTTCGAGTCACGCACGTCGCCATGAACGTAGCTAACTTCCCAATTATATTTGCCAATGTCTCCCTTGAAGCCGGCCGCGATCCGCCAGGTCTTGCGACGCGCGCTGTTGCTGCGGTCGAAGATATCGTTCGAGCGGCGACGGAACTGGATCGACGTGACATTATTAGACGGGTTGGCGTCCGAGTTCGCGGCGGCGATGGCGGCAGCAACGTCCGCCGGGATGAACGGATTGGTGATCGGGATCGTCAATCCGGTTGTGGGCGTCCCGACCGCAAGCGGCTCAATCGAAGAGTCCGAGTTGGTCCAGGCATAGGTTCCTTCGAAGAAAGCCTTTACATGGTTGGTCACGTCGACGTTGACCACGCCGGTGAGAAGTTTCCGTTCAACCGGAGTCGAAATCAGGCGTACCGCGTTGCGGTCAAACCCCGAACCGGTGGGGAAGCCGTAGACCAAGCCGCCGGTGCCTTTATCGAAAGTGAAAAGGCGATTGCCACCCGGAAGGACCGTTTTGCCAAGATCAAATCGCCCTTGCGACGCGTAGGACGAGAATGCAGCCGGTCCACAAAAGTTGCCCGCGGCGTCGATCGGAGTGCCGGCGCAATCTGTGCGCGAGAAAGCACGATTCTTCGACTCGAGGCCCTCATCCTTGTCCCACGAGAAGTTTGCCATCGCATGGACGCGGTTGTCGAAGAAGCTGTGCCCGGCGGTGACGCTGGCCAGATAGTTGGGGTTGTCACCCCGCGCGGTGATCCCGGTCTGGGCGCGCACGCCGATGCCGTCGTAATGATCTTTGAGGATGAAATTGACGACGCCCGCGATGGCTTCCGACCCGTAAACCGCTGACGAACCGCCGGTGACGATCTCGACGCGCTCGACGAAATCAGTCGGGATATTGTTGAGATCGACCGCTGAGTCTCCGGCGAAGCCGGAGATGAACCGACGGCCGTTGACAAGGGTCAGCGTGCGCGAGCTGCCGAGGCTGCGCAGGTTGACCGTCGCGATGCCGGTGCCCGAGGTCTGAAAGTTGGTGTTGGTGCGCGTCGAGCCAATCGCCGCCTGCGGAAGTTCGTTGATAACATCCGAGATGTTCGCCGAACCGTTCTGAAGTATCTCATTGCTGCCGATGACGGCGACTGGAACGGTCGACTGAAGCTCGGGCCGGCGGATGCGCGAACCGGTGACGATGATCGACTGGCCTTCATTGGGGTCGGTCTTGATCACGGTCACATTCGGCTGAGCCGAATTTACCGGAGTGCCCGTCGCGGTCGTGTTGCAATTGTCGTTCTGGCTGGTCGCTCCGGTGGTGCTGCAGCCGGCGCCGGGCGCGTTCTGCGCCTGCGCATTGGCCGGCGCGCTGCCAAGCAGCATGGCCGAAAGCGAAACGGTCGAGAGGGCGAGCAAAGTAGTGTGTCGCATGTTTGATCCTTAACCCCGAAAATCGGAAATCCTGGATTGACCCTTAAGCAATAAGTTGCGCTTGAAAATGCACGTTTAATCGTTCGCGGGGTTTTGCGGTGTGGGCGTAACTTAATTGCAACAGTAACCATTGCCGGGGTGCAGGCGCTCACGCGGCACCCGTTTCGCCGACCAGGTAACGCGGATCATTGCCTTCGGTTTTGAACGCCGCCGGCCAACGCCCTTAGGTTGCGATCTCCAACTGCAGCGCCCGCAGGTCTGACCAGCCCGGCATGGTGAGGAGCAGCTTGCCCGACAGGAACGGCGGTTGATCGGTCATTACGACTAGAATGTTCGCGCGAAGATTTGGGTGTAAGCCTTGAGACTGTCATGCCTCGCGCCTACGTTCCGTTTCATCCTTTTTCGGAGAAGAAATCATGGCCATTAACGTCGGCGACCGCCTCCCGTCCGTTCCGCTCACCATCGCCACCGCCGATGGGCCGCAGCCGACGACCAGCGACGAATTCTTCAAGGGCAGGAAGGTCGCGCTGTTCGCCGTCCCGGGCGCGTTCACCCCGACTTGCTCGGCGCGTCACCTGCCGTCCTATGTCGACAAGGCCGCCGAGCTGAAGGCCAAGGGGATCGACGAGATCGTCGGCACGTCGGTCAACGACGCATTCGTGATGAGTGCGTGGAACCAGCATCAGGGCAGCGAGGATCTCAAGATGCTCGCCGACGGCAATGGCGAGTTTGCGAAAGCGGTCGGGCTGACGATGGACGGATCGAAGTTCGGCATGGGTGAGCGCAGCCAGCGCTATTCGATGGTGGTCAACGACGGCGTCGTCGAGCAGCTCAATGTCGAAGCGCCGGGCGAGTATAAGGCGTCGAGCGCCGAACATATGCTCGAGCAGCTGTAAGCCGGAAACCAGTTCGGCCGGGTGTGCGAACAGCCGGCCGCTGAACCCCTTGGCTTGCCGTGCGTTATAACCTCGCACATCCAGTTCAAGGAGTTTTTCGATGGCCACCACGACTCGCGGGACCCCCCGCGGCACCACTAAGCGCGCGACCGCAACGCGCTCCCGCAAGCCCGCCGCGCGTTCAACGAGCGGCAAAGCATCCGAAACGACTCTCGATTCCGTCAAGGATGTGGCTGGCGGCTATGCTGGCAATTTTATCAAGGCAGTTCGCGCGCGACCCTATGCCGCTGCAGCGATTGCGGCCGGCGCGGCTGGTGCCGGCACCTTCCTGTGGGCCAAGCGCGCGCTGATCGGCGAACAGGCTGCCGTTGCAACCGAGAAGCTTGGCGAGCTTCGTGACCAGGCTGGCGAGCAGGCTGTCATCCTCAAGGCAAAAGCCAGTGAACAGGCCACTACACTTCGCGGCAAGTTCAACGAGCGTTTCTTTGCCGCCGATGAAGCAACCGGCTTTGATCCGATAAGCGAAGCCCCCCGCGCGGGCCGCTCGTCGAAAAAGACCCAGAGCCCGATCGCCGAAGAAGCGCTTAGCCTCAAGGAAACCGCCAAGATTGACCCGATCGCCACCGAACAGAGCAAGGTCGGCGCCGTCGCCTACTGAATGAGTCGCTGAACGTGGAGGGCGCGGGCTGTGGTCCGCGCCCTTTTGCGTATCAGGCGAGGAAGGCGGCGAGCGTGTCGCCGAACGTCGGTTCGGTGACCGAACTCATGTGGGTGCCTGGAACCTCGATGTAGGTCGCAGCAGGGAGCGCCTGGGCCAGCGCGGGGGCCGAGCCATTGTCATGGTCGTCGGCGCCGCACAGGATTAGCGTTGGCATGGTGAACTTCGCCTGCCAGCCCTCGGGCGCGGGCTCGAAGCTGTGAAGAAGTGCAGTCGCAGCGATCGGATCGACCTTCATCGTCTTCATGAATTGGATCGCGAGCCAATGCGAATCGCCGCGTCGCGCGCTGTCGAAGACACCGATGGCGTCGAGGAAAAATTGGCTGCGGTGCGCCCAGCCTGTGAGACCTTCGAGGCCCATGCCGCCAAGGATGGCGCGACCGGGGGTGAGGGCTTTGCCGATACCCTGCACGGTGGTCCGCGCGCCGAGCGAGAAGCCACCAAGATCATAGTCGCTGAGGCCGAGATGGGCGACGAACTCAATGAGGTCACGGCCCAGAATGCCCGGCGGGTAGTTCGCGGGATTGTGCGGCTTGGCAGACAGGCCGTGCGCACGCAGATCGGGCAAGATGACGCGCTTGCCGGTCGCCGCGATCTTGGCCGCGTGACCGAATTTTATCCAGTTGACGTTGGCATCGGAGAACAGACCGTGGAGGAGAATGACAGGCGGCCCCTCCCCCAGCTCGCGCCAGGCGAGGTCGATGCCGTCGGACGCGGTCCAGTGGCCGATCGTCGGGTCGGTCATCTAACCGACGTTAAGCAGACGGGCGCACCATCCATCACGGCTTGAGAGTCGGCGTCGGTGGCATTGAGACATGCTCGTGGATGATCTTCCACGCATCGCCATGGCGCTGAAACACGTCGGTGAAGCGCGCGCTGACGGTTGGGCGGGCGGCACCGGCGGCGACGCTGAAACTCTCGATGCCCGAGCTGATGAAGGCGTCGGGACCGAGCAGCTGAATATGGCGACTGCTGACCTTATAGTCGGCGGGCTTCATGCTGACGAAGCTCCTAGTCCAGCCAGTGGTAATCTTGCGGTCGTCACTTGGCTCGGGACTGCTCGCGTCGAACATCAACGCCTTGTCGTCATACTGGCTCATGATCGCGTCGATGTTGCCGGTGGTGAAGCTTGCCTCGGCGGTCGTCGCGATCCGGGTCGCTTCGGCATCCGTGACTGGGGCATGGCTTCCAGGCGTCTTGGTGCACCCCGACAGGGCGCTCGCCGCCAGCAGTACCGCAATCACTGTCCGCATGACATATTTCCCCAGTTTAACGCTGGCGACCAGGCTAGCGCGTCACGCCGCCTTCTTCAAATGTCGGCGGCCGAGGAGTTCGGCGATCTGGACGGCGTTGAGCGCGGCCCCCTTGCGCAGGTTATCGCTGACCACCCAGATGTTAAGACCATTCTCGATCGTCGGATCGTCGCGGACGCGCGAAACGAAGGTGGCATATTCGCCGACGCACTCGATCGGGGTGACGTATCCGCCGTCCTCACGCTTGTCGACGAGCATCACACCGGGACTTTCGCGCAGGATCTTCTGCGCTTCCTCGGCCGAGATTTCGCGCTCGAACTCGATGTTGATGCTCTCCGAATGGCCGACGAAAACCGGCACGCGGACACAGGTCGCGGTGACCTTGATCTTGGGGTCGAGGATCTTCTTGGTCTCGACGACCATTTTCCATTCCTCCTTGGTCGAGCCGTCGTCGAGAAAGACGTCGATGTGCGAAATGACGTTGAACGCAATCTGTTTGGTGAACTTGCGCGCCTCGGCGCTGTCGCCGACGAAGATGTTGCGCGATTGCTCGAACAGTTCGTCCATGCCTTCCTTGCCCGCGCCCGACACCGACTGGTAGGTCGAGACGACGACGCGCTTGATCGTCGCGGAGTCGTGGAGCGGCTTCAGCGCAACGACCATCTGCGCGGTCGAGCAGTTGGGGTTGGCGATGATGTTTTTGCGGGTGTAGCCCGAGATCGCCTGGGGGTTCACTTCGGGCACGATCAGCGGAACGTCGGGGTCCATGCGGTAGAGCGAACTATTGTCGATCACGATGCAGCCCGCCTTGGCCGAAATCGGGGCATAGACGCGGCTGACGTCGGAGCCGGCGGCGAACAGCGCCATGTCCCAGCCGGTAAAATCGAAATGCTCGATATTCTGGACCTTGAGCTCTTTGCCGCTGTCGCCAAAGTCGATCATCGTGCCGTGCGAGCGCGATGAGGCGACCGCAGCGACTTCGTCGGCGGGGAATTCGCGTTCAGCGAGGATGTTGAGGATTTCGCGACCGACATTGCCGGTCGCGCCGACGACGACGACGCGATAGCCCATTCTGACTTCTCCGATGTGTCGCCGCCGATATGGGACACAATCGGGAAAGTCTAGCGTGCTGCAACGTCGGCGAGGCGAGGTAAGCCACGTTGTAAGCGCCATTGTTCAAAGCGCAAAACCGGGCATAATCGCGTTCAGGGCGATCGTACGGGATCAAGATCATGAGGCGATTGATATTTTGCCTGCTCGTCGCTCTGCCGGCGTTGGTAGTTTCCGCTTGCTCGAGTGACCGGCCACTCGAAACTCCGTGTCCTCGGCTGGCCGAGTTCACCTTCCCCAATCCTGCCCACGCTGCGCCCCGAGCCGAACCGATGGGCGAGTTGACATCGATGATGGCCGGCGCCTTTGAAGAGGCTCCCGTCACGACCGCCTTAAGCCCTGCGAGTGCGGCAAAAAGCGCGCAATCCGCTGCGCGTTATTCGGACGCTTTGATTCTCTCGGGCGGCGGGCAATGGGGCGCCTATGGAGCGGGGGTCATCAAAGGCTGGTCAACGCGCGGCCGCCTGCCTGCGCGGATCACAACCGGGATCAGCACCGGGGCGCTCCAGGCAACTTTCGCCTACCTCGGCCCGCGCTTCGACGATCGCCTGATCGAGGCCTACTCGATCCACCAAGAAGACGAACTGGTTGACCGCCACAACAGCCTGTTCTTCGTCGCGCACGGCTCGATGGCGGATACCGCTCCACTCAAGGCGTTCATCGAACGGCGCATCGAACCGCTCATCGATGAAGTCGCTGCTGAACATGACCGCAGTGGCCGCGCGCTCGTCGTCGGGGCGGTCGATGCCCTGACTGGCGAATTCAAGGCGATCGACCTTGGCGCCATCGCGTCGCTCCTGAGCGGGACCGAACGCCGCGACTGTTACACCGCGGCGCTGCTGGCATCGTCGGCGGTACCGGTCGTGTTCCGGCAAGTAACGATTAATGGCCACCCCTGGCTCGACGGGGGCGTCCGGCGTTCGTTTCTCGTTCCCGAAACCGTTCGCGAAATCATCGACGCCAAGGCGATGGCATCGAGCTCGCGGACCATGCTCAACACCGACGGGCGGATCTATGCGTTGCAGAACGGCACGGTGGCGCCCGAGACAATCGGCGCCTTGCCACCGAAACTATTGCCGACTCTGTGGCGGCTGCGAACGATCATCTTCAACCAGGTCGATCAGGATTCACTCGACCTGGCAGCTGTGTATGCGGAGCGCGCGGGCCTCAAACTGTTCACCACGACCGCCGATGGGTGGAACCGCGAACCGCGACTCGCCGCCTGCAGAAACCAGGATCCGGCAGCCAGGGGCATGATTTTCGATCCGAGTTTCATGGCGTGCCTGACTGCCTATGGCTCCGAACGATGGCAAAGCGGGCGCGAGCCGTGGAAATTGTACAAGGCACCGTAGGCGCGACGTGTTCAAACACGGAAACGGGCGCTCGGATCACTCCGAACGCCCGTTACCAGTGCAAAATGCGGTCAGGCCTCGTCTGGTCCGACGCTACACTTGCCGTTGTGGATCAGGCTTCCGTCGTACCCTTGGCAGGCCGCGTGTCGCGGCGCTCGGCGATGCGGGCCGACTTGCCGCGGCGACCGCGGAGGTAATAAAGCTTGGCGCGGCGAACGGCACCGCGGCGGACAACCTCGATCGAATCGAGCGACGGGGAGTAGAGCGGAAAGACGCGCTCCACGCCTTCGCCGAAGCTGATCTTGCGGACGGTGAAGTTGGAGCCGATGCCCTTGTTCGAGCGGGCGATGCACACGCCTTCGAAATTCTGGACGCGGGCGCGGTCGCCTTCGACGACCTTGACGCCGACCTTGAGCGTGTCGCCTGGGCGGAACTCGGGAATGGCGCGGATTTCGATGAGGCTGGCGATCTGCTCGGCCTCGAGGGTCTGGATAAGATTCATGTCGTCAGCCTTCGTGTTCGTCGTGCGCACCAGAGGGCGGTGCCTGCATCACGCCCCCATGGCGCAAGGTCAGGTCAGGCCGCCGTAGCCGTGTGTCCCGGATCGACGCTTCGTGTCGCCACGCCGCGATCCTCGCATGATCCCCCGACCGCAGCACTTCGGGGATCGTGCGCCCTTCCCATGTAACTGGTCGGGTGTAGTGCGGATATTCGAGAAGCCCCTGTTCGAAGCTCTCTTCCTCACCGCTGGAGGCCGCGCCCATTACCCCGGGAAGGAGGCGAACGCAAGCGTCGAGGATGACCATCGCGCCAAGTTCGCCGCCCGCTAAGACATAGTCTCCAATGCTGACCGGCTCCAGGTCGCGGGCCTCGAAGATGCGTTCGTCGAGTCCCTCGAAACGGCCGCACAGGATAATCGCTCCGGGGCCGACGGCGAGGTCGCGGATTCGGGCCTGGGTAAGCGGACGCCCGCGCGGGGTCATGGCGAGCATCGGGCGCCCGTCGGTGACCGAATCGAGTGCAGCAGCGAGCACGTCGGGCTTGAGCACCATCCCCGCCCCTCCCCCTGCGGGCGTATCGTCGACGCTGCGATGCTTGTCGGTAGCGAAATCACGAATGTTATGCGCGTCGAGGGTCCACGCGTGACCGAGCGCCCGCCCAGCGAGCGAGGTGCCGAGCGGACCCGGGAACATCTCGGGATAAAGGGTGAGGATTGTTGCGGCGAAGGTCATGATCTGCGCGCCCTATCGCACGTGGAACAACCGTGGAAGGCTGAGGTTGTGCAGCGATGAACAAACCACTCGATTGCCTGATCATCGGCGGCGGCCCGGCAGGATTGACCGCAGCCATATACCTTGCCCGCTTCCGGCTCGATATTCTTGTCATCGATGCCGGGGACAGTCGGGCAAGCTGGATCCCGTGCAGCCATAATCACGCCGGCTATCCCGATGGGATCAACGGCAAGGAATTGCTCCGACTGATGCGCGAACAGGCGCAGAAATATGGTGCGAAGATCGAGACGGGACGCGTGACGCGGCTCGAACGAGATGAGGACGGGCTATTTAGTGCCGACTGGGGGTGCGGGGCGCAGGCCGCGCGATCGGTGCTGCTCGCTACCGGCCTGACGAACCGCCGCCCACCGATGGACCCCGAGCTTCACGACGACGCAATGGCGCGGGGACTGATCCGCTATTGCCCGATCTGCGATGGTTATGAAGTCACCGACAAACGGATCGGGGTGATCGGATCGGGCACCAATGGCGTCGGCGAAGCGATCTTCCTGCGCAGCTACACCTGCGACGTGACCTTGATCGCGCCCGACCGCGCACTCGATCTTACGCCCGAGGAGCATGAGCAGTTAAAGGCGGCGGGCGTCACGACGATTGACGGGCCAGCCGAGGCGGTCGGGGTGACCGAAAACTGTATTACCGTCGACACTGCGGCGGGGCTGATGACGTTCGACAGCGTCTATCCAGCGCTGGGGTCGGATACACATACCCAGCTTGGCGAGATGGTCGGGGCGAAGCTGGCCGAGGACGGGTGTTTCCTGTGCGACACCAAGATGCGGACAAGCGTCGAGGGGCTCTATGCTGCGGGCGACGTGGTCCACGGTCTCGACCAGATCAGCCATGCAATGGGTGAAGGCGGGCAAGCCGCGACAACCATCCGCAATGATTTGGGCGCAACTTCGCCGATCCTGCGCGAGCCGATGAACGAGTCCGATCTCGAGCGGGCCGAGGAAGGCAGCTAGGCGAGGAAGTCGGGGTCGATGGTGATGTGGTCGCCGTCGAGCACGGCAATCGGATCGGTGAAGGGGATCAGCGCGCGCTTGCCGTCGGAGCGCTCGATTTCGAGGAGGTCGCTGGCTCCGTAATTCTCGATTGCGACGACCCTGCCCTGCTCGGTGCCGGTGGCATCGACACAGGGAAGGCCGATGATGTCGGCGTGGTAAAACTCGCCTTCGACGAGCGACGGGAGCACGGCGCGGTCGATCTCGATCAGGGTCCCGCGAAGGGCTTCGGCGGCCGAGCGGTCGGCGATGCCCTCGAAGCGCGCGATAGGCATCTTGTCGGCGGGCTTGATCGCGGAGATTTTGCGCGCAGCTCCGCCGACGAAGACGGTCGCGCCCTTGGTCAGGCTCGACAGGTCGTCGGCGAACAATTTGAGTCGGACTTCGCCCGATATGCCATGCGCCCCCGCGACGGCAGCGAGCGCGACGCGGCGCTCGCCATCCGGCGCGGGGGGCTTCATGGCTACGACGCTCGCTTAGGCAGCGGGCGTGGTGGTCGCGGGCTCGGCGGCGGCTTCGTCAGCGACTACGTCGGCGTCGCTGGTCTCGGCAGCGGCTTCTTCCGGTGCGGCGTCGACGGCACCTTCGGCCGGATCCTGGGCGCTTTCGCCGGTCACGTCGGCAGGCGAATCGCCAGCATCGCTGTCCGGGGTCGACTCGTTGGCTTCAGCAGCAGGGGCTTCGGCAGCGGGCGCTTCCGCGACAGGAGCTTCAGCGGCAGGCTCGTCAGCAACAGGAGCTTCGGCAGCGGGGACTTCCGCGACAGGGGCTTCAGCAGCGACTTCCTCGGCGACAACCTCGGCAGGTGCTTCCTCAACGGCCGGCGCCTCTTCGACGACCGGCTCCGGCTCGGGCGCCGGCGCGGCGGCGGCGGCGGCTGCGGCCTCGGCGGCTTCGGTCGCCTTGGTCGCACGCTCTTCGGCGCGCTCGGTGGCTTTCTCACCCGGCTTGGCCTTGATCGGATTGTTGCGCGCGGGGCGCTCCTTGATCCCGGCAGCGTCGAGGAAGCGCAGCACGCGGTCAGACGGCTGGGCGCCAACCGACAGCCAATGGGTGATGCGCTCGGCATCGAGCTTGACGCGCTCGGGCGAATCCTTGGCGAGGAGCGGGTTGTAGGTGCCGACTTTCTCGATGAAGCGGCCGTCACGCGCGTTGCGGCTATCCGCTATGACAACACGATAATAAGGGCGCTTCTTGGAGCCGCCACGAGCCAGACGAATTGCAACTGCCATGATAAATTCCTTGTCTTGTTTCAGTTAGATTGAGGTTACTTCTTCGAAAACTTGTTAAAGCCGGGGGGCAGGTTGCCGTACCCGGCACCGCCGCCGGGGAGCCCGGGAAGTCCGCCTGGCATCTGCCCGCCGGGAGCAAGCCCGCCGAGCGCGCCTTCCAGGCCGCCCTTGCCGAACATCGCCGCCAGCTTGCCGAGGCCGCCCATCTTCCGCAGCCGCTTCATCGCGCCTGCCATATCCATGTGCATCTTGAGCAGCTTGTTGACCTCCTGCACGGTGGTCCCGCTGCCCTTGGCGACGCGGATCTTGCGCTTGGCGTTGATGATGTCGGGGCGGGCGCGTTCCTTGGCGGTCATTGACGACATCATCGCCTCCAACCGCACCAGCGCCTTGTCGTCGGTCTTGCCCGGCGCAAGCCCCTTCATCCCGGGCATCATCGCGGCCAGCGCGCCGAGGCCGCCCATGCGCTGCATCTGGCCGATCTGCATGCGAAGGTCGTCGAGATCGAACTTGCCCTTCTCCATCTTGGCGGCAAGTTTTTCGGCGTCTTCCTGGTTGACCGTCTCGACCGCACGCTCGACCAGCGAGACGACGTCGCCCATGCCGAGGATGCGGCCAGCAACGCGGTCGGGGTGGAATGCCTCAAGCGCGTCGAGTGCTTCGCCCGTACCGGCGAACTTGATCGGCTTGCCGGTCACCGCGCGCATCGACAGCGCCGCGCCGCCGCGAGCATCGCCGTCCATGCGGGTCAGGATCACACCCGACAGTTCGACCTGACCGGCAAACCCCTGCGCCACATTGACCGCGTCCTGGCCGGTCAGGCTGTCGACGACGAGCAGCGTCTCGACCGGCCGCGAGGCGGAGGCGACGGCCTTCATCTCGGCCATCAACGCGTCGTCGACATGCAAACGACCCGCTGTATCGAGGACCAGCACATCATAGCCCTGCAGCCGCGCCGACTGCAGCGCGCGCTCGGCGATCTGGACCGGGGTCTGGCCGGAGACGATCGGGAGCGTGTCGACCCCTGCCTGGCGTCCGAGCACAGCGAGTTGCTCCTGCGCGGCGGGGCGAGCGACGTCGAGGCTCGCCATCAGCACCTTCTTGCGCTCGCGCTCTTTCAAGCGGTGGGCAAGCTTGGCGGTGGTGGTGGTCTTGCCCGAACCTTGCAGGCCGACCATCATTACGACCGCGGGCGGATTGACGTCGAGGTTCAGCTCAGAAGCATCGGCGCCGAGCATCTCGACCAGCGCGTCATGGACGATCTTGACGACCATCTGGCCCGGCGTGATCGAGCGGATAACATCGGCGCCGACTGCCTTTTCGGTCGCGCGATCGACGAACTCGCGCGCGACTGGCAGCGCGACGTCAGCCTCGAGCAGTGCAACCCGGACTTCGCGCATCGCCGAGCGCACGTCGGCTTCCGACAATGCGCCGCGACCGCGGAGCTTGTCGAACACACCGCCAAGGCGATCGCTCAGACTGTCGAACATTCAAAATTCTCCAGATCGAAAGGGCAAAAGCGAAAAACGCCGGCGGGCGAAAACTCGCCGGCCAGCGTGCATCCACGGATGCGCCTGTCGATATGCTTGTCGAAAACGACTGCCCGCACCTAGCGAACTGGCGGCGGCAGGTCAAAAAGAAAACTCCCGGGTAAGGCATTGGCCTCACCCGGGAGCGATCTTGTCACCTTAGTTCAGGCAAATGGCCCGAACCTTAGCCACGCTCACCCTGCGAGGGCGGCGGCGGCGGCGGCGGCGGCGGGGGCGGCGGAACCGGGCACGCCATGTCTATGCCGATCACCGAGCCATCAGCGCACGTCTGCGTGGCAGGGGGCGGCGGGGGCGGCGGCGGAGGCGGCGGCGGCGGCGGCGGCGGCGGGGGAGCTGCAACTTCAGGCGCGCCGAAGTTGAAGATCAGGCTCGCCAGCAGCGAATGCGAACGGAACTTGCCGCTGTTGTCGAACCCGAAGTTCGACGTGCTGGTCGTCGTGGTGCTCGTTCCCACGGCGTTCCCGGTTCCAACGACTGTGTTCGAGCCGGTAAAGCTCGCCGAGTCATTGAAATGCAGGCGACCCGTCTGGAAGTAGCGATACTTCAGGCCGAGATCGATGTTCGGCGAAATCGCGGTCGCGAGACCGGCGATGAACTGCCACGCCCAGGCAGTATCACGATCGCCAAGCGTCTTGACGCGAGCCCGACCGACACCGCCACCGAGATAGGCGCGAACCGAAGGATCGATCCCGAAGTCGACGAGACCGTTGACCATGCCCGAAAGGACCGTGGTGCGATCGTTGATGACGGCGAATTGGTTGCTCGTCGAGTTGAACCCGGTAATCGGCGCCGCGTTGATTGCGGTCAGGAGCGCGGGATTGATCGTCAGGCTCTTCACGCGAGTGCGCTTGTAGCCAAGTTCGCCTTCGAGGCGAAACACACCGAAGTCGTAACCGGCGATAGCGTCAAGATCGACGCCCTTCTTATAGTCCGACACGAAGCCCGAACCAAAACTCGAGGTTCCGGTGGTGGTGACCGAGGTCGGTGTGCCGATCACTGTCGGCGGGTTGGTCTGCGTGTCCGTAATTGTGGTCACGGTCGTGGTCGAACGAGTAGCCGACGTGTTGTAGTTCGAATGACGCGGGAACAGGATGCCCCCTTCGATGCCGATATAGCCGGCGCCATCGCGAGCCATTGCCGGACTGGCGATGGCCGCAACCGCAGCGGCTGCTAGAAGATATTTGCGCATGTGAGTTCCTTTTGTTGCGCTAATGGTGCCCCCCGAACCCATGGGAGCCGATAAGGTTCGGCAAAAAATGATGCGCTCGCGAGCTTTCCGAAAGACTGTGTCGCACGGGCAACACTTCGAGTGGACGCCCCGGGATCGTTACACTAGTTTTACGACGACGCGCGCGGTGGACAGCCGAGAGGCGCGCTCGTAACGCCGCGCGGTGCTTCACCGGTTCGACAAGATGCATGGCCTCGGCAACGACTTCGTGATCCTCGACGCGAGGGCCGAACCGGTGACGATGACCCCTGCCCTCGCCCGCGCGATCGCCGACCGGCATCGCGGCGTGGGGTGCGACCAGCTGATCGTGCTGGTCCCGTCCGCGAGCGCGGACCTGAGGATGGATATCTATAATGCGGACGGCGGGCGCGCCGAAGCGTGCGGCAACGCGACGCGGTGCGTTATTTCCCTGACCGGCGCGGGCAGGCTCGAGACCGATGGCGGAATGTTGCGCGGTGCGGTCGATGGCGGCGTAGTCGAGGTGACGCTGGAGCCGCCGAGGTTCGATTGGACCCAGATCCCGCTGGCCTATGCGATGGATACGTCGGCCCTGCCGATGGCGTGGGACGAGCTTGGCGGACCGGCCGCGGTCAACGTCGGCAATCCTCATCTCGTGTTTTTCGTCGAGGCGATTGACGACCAGCGACTGAGCGAGCTTGGGCCACGGATCGAGCATGATCCAGCGTTTCCGGAGCGGATCAACGTCAACATCGCGGTGGTGCAGAACGATGGCATCGAACTGCGGACGTGGGAACGCGGCGCGGGGATAACAATGGCTTGCGGGACGGGCGCTTGCGCCACGGCGGTCGCGGCCATTGCGAGCAGGCGGGCGTTTTCGCCGGTTCGGGTAATCATGGCGGGGGGAGATTTGACTATTGCCTGGGCGCCGGGCGAACCGATCGTGATGCGCGGACCCGCGACACATGTCTTCGGCGGCGAGATCGACCTCGAGGCGCTGGCGTGAGCGTCGAGACGATCACGCTGGGGTGCAGGCTCAACTTTGCCGAGAGCGAGACGATGAAGCGGCTCGCGAGCGGCGAGACGACGATCATCAACAGCTGCGCCGTGACCGCCGAGGCCGAACGGCAGACCCGCCAGGCGATCCGCCGGGCCCGACGGGAGCGACCTGGGGCAAGGATCGTCGTGACGGGGTGCGCGGCGCAACTGTCGCCCGACGCTTACCGGGCAATGCCCGAGGTTGATGCAGTTGAACTGCGCGACTTCAGCGTCGCGCCAAAAATCGCGTCGGGGTTTCGCGGGCGGGTGCGCAGCTTCGTCGCGGTGCAGACGGGGTGCGATCATCGCTGCACCTTCTGCACCATCTGGCAGGCGCGCGGGCCGAGCCGGTCGCTGCCATTCGAGCTGATCCGCGACGCGGTGGTCCGCGAGCTTGACGCGGGAGCGCGCGAGATCGTGCTGACCGGGGTCGATATCACTTCCTATGACGCGCCGGGACTCGGAGTGCTGTGCCAGCGGCTGCTGGCCGATCTGCCGTCGCTCAAGCGGTTGCGGCTGTCGTCGCTCGACGGGATCGAGATCGATGGGGCATTGATGGAGCTGGTCGCGGGCGAGCCACGGTTAATGCCGCATTTCCATCTTTCGCTGCAGGCGGGCGATGATCTGGTGCTCAAGCGGATGCTGCGGCGGCACTCACGCGGCGACGCGGTGCGGACGGTCGCGGCGATCAAGTCGGCGCGGAGCGATGCGACGATCGGCGCGGACCTGATCGCGGGATTTCCGACCGAGAGTGAAGAAGCCGCACAGAACAGCCTGGCACTCCTCGACGATTGTGATGTGGTGGCGGCGCATGTCTTTCCCTTCTCGCCCCGGCCGGGGACACCAGCGGCGCGCATGCCGCAGGTCGAGCGCGAGATCGTGCGGGCGCGGGCGGCGCGACTGCGCGAGCGTGCGGCGGCCCGGCGCGAAACGTGGCTCAGGTCGCTTATCGGGTCGCTGCAGTCGGTGCTGATCGAGAATAAGGAGCGCGGGCATACCGATGCGTTCGCGCCGATCGCCGTTGCCGGATCGGTCCGCGGTGATGCCGGACTTGCTCGAGTCACTGGCTCCGTAGACGGTCAGCTGATTGGGGAATTTGAATGAGTTGGCTCGACCGCCTGACCGGCGGCTTCAAGAAAACCGCGGACCGGCTGGGCGAAAATTTGACCGGGCTGACATCGAAGGCGGCGCTCGACATCGCGACGCTCGACGATATCGAGGAGGCGCTGGTCGCGTCTGATTTGGGACCCGCGGCGTCGAAACGAATCCGCGAAGCGATCGGGACGCGCAAGTATGAGCAACTCGACGAGCGGGGCTTGCGTACGATCCTTGCCGAGGAAATCGAAGCGATCCTCGCGCCGGTCGCCAAGCCGCTCGATGTATGGGGCTTCCCGCGGCCGCATGTCATCCTGGTTATTGGGGTCAACGGATCGGGCAAGACGACGACGATCGGCAAGCTTGGCCATTTGCTGAAAGAACAGGATTACGGCGTGATGCTGGCGGCAGGCGACACGTTCCGCGCAGCGGCGATCGAGCAGCTTCGCATCTGGGGCGATCGGATTGGCGCGCCGGTGATTGCGGGCAAGGAAGGTGGCGACGCGGCGGGCGTGGTCTATGACGCGGTCAAACAGGCGACCGCGACCGGGATCGACGCGCTGATCGTCGACACCGCCGGACGACTGCAAAACAAGACCCATTTGATGGACGAATTGTCGAAAGTGCGGCGGGTGCTCGGGCGGCTCAATCCCGAGGCGCCGCATGATGTGATCCTCGTCCTCGACGCAACAACCGGGCAGAACGCATTGAATCAGATAGAAGTTTTTCGCGACCTCGCTGGGGTTACCGGCCTGGTCATGACCAAGCTCGACGGCACCGCGCGCGGCGGCATTCTGGTCGCGGCGGCGGAGAAGTTCGGCCTTCCGATCCATGCCATCGGGGTCGGCGAAGGGGTCGATGATCTGCGCCCATTCGATCCGCGCGCAGTCGCGCGGGCGATTGCGGGACTAGCGGCATGAGCGGCCCCTCTCCCACCAAGCGCACAACCCCCGGCTGGGCCAATTTCGCGATCGATTTCGGACCATTGCTGGCCTTTTTCATCGGTTTCAAGGCCAAGGGGATCTTCGTCGGAACCGCAATTTTCATGGTTGCGATCGTTATCGCCATCATCGCGGGATTGATTGTCTTTCGCCGCGTATCGCAGATGCTGTTGTTGTCGGCGGTCCTGATCATCGGGTTCGGCGGGCTCACGCTCTATCTCCATGACGCGACCTTCATTCAGGTCAAACCGACGGTAATCTACGTTGGGCTAGGCGGACTGCTGATCGGCGGAGTGGTATTGCGCAAGCCGTTGCTCAAGCCACTGCTCGGCTATGCCTTTCCTGGTCTTCGCGAGAGCGGGTGGCTGATCCTGTCGCGCAACTGGGGTTTTTATTTCCTTGGACTCGCGATCGCCAATGAGATCATGCGGCGAACGCTGAGTTTCGATACGTGGTTGACCGTCAAAGTGTGGGGCGTGACCGCACTGTCCTTGCTGTTCGGGATCGCCAACATGCCGATGCTGCTGAAACATGGGCTCGAAGCCGAAGAGGGGCCGCCCGCCCCGCCGCCGGTCGAATGAGCGACGATATCATTCTTTCGATCCGCGGGCTGCGCAAGGCGTACGCCAGCGGGACCGAGGCGCTGAAAAGCGTCGATCTCGACATTCGCCGTGGCGAGATATTGGCGCTGCTCGGGCCCAATGGCGCGGGCAAGACGACATTGATCTCGATCGTGTGCGGGATCGTGACCGCGACTGGCGGAACAGTGATGGTCGACGGGCGGGATCATGCCAGCGACTATCGCCATGCTCGGCAAAAGATCGGGCTCGTGCCGCAGGAACTCACCACCGACGCCTTCGAAACAGTGTGGTCGACGGTCAGCTTCAGCCGCGGGCTATACGGCAAACCGCGCGACGACAAGATGATCGAGTCGCTGCTCAAGCGGCTGACGCTGTGGGACAAACGCCAGACCAAGATGATGGAATTGTCGGGCGGGATGAAGCGGCGGGTGATGATCGCGAAGGCGCTGAGCCACGAGCCCGAAATATTGTTCCTCGATGAGCCGAGCGCCGGGGTCGACGTCGAGCTTCGCCGCGACATGTGGGACATGGTGCGCCAACTGCGCGACGACGGCACGACGATCATCCTGACGACCCACTATATCGAGGAGGCCGAGGAGATGGCCGACCGGGTGGGCGTGATCGCCAAGGGCGAGCTGATCGCGGTCGAGGAGAAAGCGGCTCTTATGGCGCGGCTTGGCAAAAAGACGCTCAAGTTGACGCTATCCGAACCGATGGCGAGCGTCCCTGCCGAGCTTGGCGAGTGGGGCGTGACGACCGAAGATGGCGGGCATATCCTCGCGTACTCGTTCGACAGCCACGCCGAACGCACCGGGATCGCGGGGCTGATGCGGCGGCTGGGCGAACTCGGGATCGGCTACAAGGATTTGTCGACCCACCAGTCGAGCCTCGAGGATATCTTCGTATCGCTCGTCCATGACGGAGCAACCAAATGAACTGGCACGGGGTCGCGGCAATCTATCGCTTCGAGATGGCGCGGGCGCAGCGCACGCTGTGGCAGAGCCTGGTTGCGCCGGTGATCACCACTGCACTTTACTTCGTGGTGTTCGGATCGACGCTAGGCGGGCGGATGACCGCGATGCAAGGAGTGGGCTTCGGCAGCTTCATCGTGCCCGGGCTGACTCTGCTGTCGGTGTTCATGCAATCCATCTTCAACGCCAGCTTCGGCATTTATTTTCCGAAGTTTAGCGGGACAATCTACGAACTACTCTCAGCTCCGATATCGAGTCTCGAGACGGTCATTGCCTATGTCGGCGCGGCCGCGACCAAGTCACTGGTGTTGGCACTGGTGACGCTCGCGACCGCAACGATCTTCGTCCCGGTGCATCTCGATCACCCGCTGGCAATGATCGCCTTCCTGATTGCGATCTGCATTGCCTTTTGCCTGATCGGTTTCGTCATCGGCATCTGGGCCAATAGTTTCGAGCAGTTGCAGATCGTGCCGATGCTCGTGGTGACGCCGCTGACCTTCCTCGGCGGTGCCTTTTATTCGGTGACTGCACTGGCCGAGCCGTGGCGGACTGTGACGCTGTTCAACCCGGTGGTGTATTTGATCAGCGGCTTCCGCTGGGCCTTCTATAGCCGCGCCGACGTGCCGGTGTGGTCGAGCGTGGCGGTGTTGGCGGCGATCATACTGGTCTGCCTCGCCGCCATCGCGCAAATCTTCAAGTCGGGGTACAGGTTGAAAAAATAGGGGCTAGCCCTTCTGGTCGGCGCGCCCGGCCCCCTGCCCGTCCAGATTCTGCGCGACGAAGTCCCAGTTGATGATGTTCTCGAGCACGGTCTTCAAAAACCGTGGGCGTTCGTTACGATAGTCGATGTAATAGGCATGTTCCCACACATCGAGTGTGAGCAGCGGGGTCATGCCGTGCGCGACGGGGGTGTCAGCGTCGTGAAGTGACGTCACTTCCAATTTGCCGTTGTTGAGTACCAGCCAGCCCCAGCCGCTGGCGAAATGGTTGGTCGCCTCGGTCGCGAGTTTCTCGAGTAGCGTCGCATGGTCGCCGAAATCGCTGGCGATCATCTCGGCGAGCTTGCCAGACGGGCTGGTCGAGCCGGTCGGCGCAAGGCATTGCCAGAAGAAGCTGTGGTTCCAGATTTGAGCGCTGTTGTTGAACAGCCCCTTGTCACCCTTGTCGGCAGCGGCCTTGATCACCTCGATCAGCGACGCGCCCTCGAGCCCCTTTTCGCCGAGCATGCCATTGGTCTTGTCGATGTAGGCCTTGTGATGCTTGCCGTGGTGATAGTCGAACGTCTCGGCCGACATGTGCGGGGCGAGCGCATCCTTGGCGAAAGGCAGTTCGGGAAGGGTGAAAGGCATGGATCGTCCTTGTCTCAATGGAGGGAGGCTGCCCTGGGGTAACGAGCGAGACGAGCGTGGGATGCGCACGTTGCGACAAAAGCTTGCCTTGCGGCCCGGCGAAGCCGTAACGATCCGCTTGAGGACTGGATCGTTCCAGCCAGGAACAGGGGAAAGTGATGAGCAAGCTGCTCGGAAATCTTTACGTCACACTGGGCATCGGGCTGTTGCTCGCGATCGTGATGAGCGCGACCTTCCATCTCGACACGATCACGATTGCGGTAATTACGCGCTGGCTACACGCCTTCTTTGGGATCGTGTGGATTGGTCTGCTTTACTATTTCAACTTCGTCCAGATTCCGACGATGCCCAAGATCCCCACCGAGCTGAAGCCGGGCGTGTCGAAGTATATCGCTCCAGAAGCGCTGTTTTTCTTCCGCTGGGGCGCGGCGTTCACGGTGCTGGCGGGGCTGCTGCTGGCGTGGTTCAATGGCTATTTCCATGAGGCGTTCGGGTTCAAACCGGGCTTCCGCCTGATCGGGACGGGCATGTGGCTCGGCCTGATCATGGCGTTCAACGTGTGGTTCATCATCTGGCCGAACCAGAAGCGGGCGCTCGGGCTGGTCGAGGCCGATGATGCGTCGAAGGCCAAGTCGGCCAAGACCGCGATGCTGACCAGCCGGATCAACACTCTGCTGTCGATCCCGATGCTCTATGCGATGACGACCTACCAGACGCTTCCGGCGTAATTTAGGCAGGCGCCGCTGCTCAGGCGGCGGCGCTTTCCTGGAGCTTATGGCGTTTCATGGCGTGGCGCAGCTGGTCGTAGCTGAGCCCGAGCGCAGTCGCGGTGGCGCGCTGGTTGAAGCGGTTGCGCGACAGAGCTTCGACGAGGAGTGCGCGCTCATAGGCGTTGACCGCGCTGCGCAGGTCGTCGGTAGCAGCGAGTGCAGGAATTTCGGCCGAGGGGGTTTCGCGCGGCGCGGACGGTTCGGGGTTCTCGAGTGGCGCGGAGCTGGCGCTGTCGGCGGGAGCCCATGGCGAGTGGAACGGGTCGAATTGGAGCGGGTCGACCTGGCGCTCGGGATCCTCGGCGCGATAGATTGCGCGCTCGACGACGTTGCGAAGTTCGCGAACATTGCCCGGCCAGAGATAAGCCTCGAGTGCGGCGACGGCGCGCGGCGTGAAGCCGGGCCATTGCGGCCACTCGAGCTCGGCCGCCATGCGCCGCGCAAAGTGATCGGCGAGGAGCGAGATATCGCCCTGCCGGACTCGCAGCGGGGGGAGTGTGACGACTTCAAACGACAGGCGATCGAGTAGGTCGGCGCGAAAGCGGCCTTCATCGACAAGACGCGGCAAATGTTCGTTGGTCGCAGCGACGATGCGGACATCAACGCGGATCGGCTTGGAAGCGCCAATGCGGGTAACCTCGCCATATTCGACGGCTCGAAGGAGGCGGTCCTGCGCGGGGGACGAGAGGGTCGCCAGCTCGTCGAGGAACAAGGTGCCGCCATCGGCCTCCTCGAAGCGACCGTGGCGGGTTTTGGTGGCGCCGGTGAAGCTGCCGGCTTCATGACCGAACAGCTCGGCCTCGATCAGTGTTTCCGGAAGCGCAGCGCAGTTCATCGTGACGAGCGGCCCAGCCCAGCGCGAGGACAGATGGTGAAGTCGCTCGGCGATCAGTTCCTTGCCGGTGCCTCGCTCGCCGATGACGAGAACCGGGCGATTGAGTGGGGCGGCGCGGCTGGCCCGCTCAACCGCATCGAGGAAGGCGAGGCTTTGCCCGACGAATTGATTGCTCCGCTCCATGGGCCAATAGGTGGTGGTAAATCCCACCTAATGGCAAGTATTTTCACACCGCCGTTGGTCGAAAATGAAATGGTTTCGCGCAAGTCCGGCATTTTCTGCGAATTGGCACATTGGCTGCAGAGACAATCCTAAAGGGCGCCTAAACTTGGCAGACGGAGTATTGAATGGGCATTTTCTCCCGCACGCGAGACATTGTTGCAGCCAATATGACCGAGCTGCTCGACCGCGCGGAAGATCCTGCGCGGATGATCCGCATGATCATCCTCGAAATGGAGGAAACGCTGGTCGAGGTCCGCGCCCAGGCCGCGCGCTCGATCGCCGACGGCAAGGAAATGCGCCGCGCCATCACTCGCCTCGACGAACTGCAGGCAAGCTGGACCGAGAAAGCCGAACTGGCGCTGTCGAAGGACCGCGAAGACCTCGCCCGGGCAGCGCTGGGTGAGCGTCAGAAGGCGGCCGACATGGCGCTCGGCCTGCGCGATGAGATTGCGGTCATCGAGGCGACCCTCAAGGGCTATGAGGCCGACATCGCCAAGTTGCAGGGCAAGCTGCGCGAGGCGCGGGCGCGGCAGAATGCAATCGCGACGCGGATCGAGAGCGCCGTTACCCGCGCCAAGACCAGCGAAGTGCTCAATGGCAATCGCACCGAGGATGCTTTTTCGCGGTTCGCAGTGCTCGAACGGCGGGCCGACTTCGCCGAGGGTCGCGCCGATGCGCTCGGCATGACCGGGCCCAAGAGCCTGGAGGAGGAAATCGCCGACTTGCGTGCGAGCGACAGCGTCGACGCCGAACTGGAGGCCATGAAGGCCGCAATGAAATCTAAGGGGGCTTAAGTGGAAGATGCTATCATACCCGCGATCGTCTGCGGGATCCTGTTCATCGGCCTGCCGTGGCTGGTGTTTCATTACATCACCAAGTGGAAGACCGCGGCGCGGCTGACCGGCGGCGACGAAAAGCTGCTCGACGAGCTTTATGACTCGGCGCGGCGGATGGACGATCGGTTGTGCTCCATCGAGCGAATCATGACCGCCGAAAATCCCGACTGGAAGCAACAATGCTTACCCGAAACCAGCGCTCGCCAGCGTTTGTTGAGCGGCGAGGACTGACCATGTCACAGCCGCCAAGTCGGACCCGCTTCTACCTCGACAAGCGTCACAAGAAGGTGATGGGGGTGTGCGCGGGGATCGCCAACTACACGGGGCTCGACGTCAACCTCGTTCGCATCGGGCTGGTCCTGTCGATCTTCATCGGCGCGGGCGCGTTGATCCCGGTCTATTTCATCGCCGGCTGGATCGCGAGCGATGAGCCGCGTGAAATTGCCAGCGACAGCAAGGATGAGCGCCAGTTCTGGCAGGGCGTGCGGGCCTCCCCTGCGCAAAGTGCTCGCGAGATCAGGAGCCGGATGCGCGATATCGACCGTCGCCTCGCCGACATCGAATATTATGTGACAACCGAAAATCGCAGCCTTGCGCAAGAGATTGAGCAGCTGCGCTAAGATATCGAGTTAAAGGGGAATTTGCATGGACCTGGGACCGCTGGTGCCGATCGTCGCGATTGCGTCGGGGCTAGGCTGGGGCTGGATCGGCCTCAAGAAAAAGCAGCTCGACATCACCGCGCGCAATGCGCTGGCCGATGCCGACGAGCAGCGCAGCGAAAAGCAGCGGCTTGCGGAGCGGGTCGCGGTGCTCGAACGGATTGTCACCGACAAGGGTTATGAGACCGCAGAAAGCATCGCCGCGCTCGGCCGGCTCGATACGGAGAAGGTCAAGTGAGCCCCGGTGATGTGTTCGGCTTGCTGATCGTCGTCTTGATCCCGACGCTGTTCCTTCTCTACATGGCAAAGCGATTCTTCTCGTTCCGCGAGAAGCAGCTCGAAGTGCAGGCGGGCAATGCCGCGGAGAAAGCAGCGCAATATGCGACGAGCAATGCCGCGCTTGAGCAACGGCTGAGGGTGCTCGAGCAGATCGTGACCGATCGCGGGGTCGATACCGCAGCACAAATCGAGGCCTTGCGCCCGCCGCGCCTGTCAGCGCAAAGCGACGCGCGATGAGCGACAATTCCGCCACCAGTTGAGGCTGAAGTGATGAATCCCTTTGAAATGGTCGTTATCATCGTGGCCATCGTGTCGATCGCTAACGTGCTGAAGGTCCGGCGCGGCATGCGGCGCGATCACGAGCAGCTTCTCGACGTCACCCCGAACAGCGACGACGGCGGCGACAGTCGGCGGCTGCGTGACGAGGTTCAGCAGCTCAAGAACCGCATCCAGGTGCTCGAACGGATTGCGGTCGAGAAGGAAAACAGCCTGGCGCGCGAGATCGACCAATTGCGCGACCGTTAGGGCGGCGGTAGGCGCGGGGAGTGACCGACGCCCCCGCCCTGCCCGCGCTTGCCGACCTCGCCGACGAATATGGCTTCCTCGACAGCGAGGATCGCTATCGCCTGTTGATCGACCTCGGACGCAAGCTCGAGCCAATGCCCGAGGCGCTCAAGACCGATGCAACCAGGGTGCGCGGCTGCTCGGCGTCGGTGTGGGTTTATCCAATGCGGCTGCCCGACGGGCGGCTTCATTTCCTCGCCGACAGCAATGCCGCGATCACCAAGGGGATCGTCGCGCTGGTGCTGGCGGCAGTGCAGGACAAGCCCGCCGCCGAGGTCGCCGCGACCGACATTGCGGCGCAACTCGAGCCGTTCGATCTGGCGCGCGAATTGAGCTCGAACCGCACCCAGGGGCTGCCAAACATGATGATGCTGGTGCGAGAAACTGCCGAGCGGGTGGCATGAGCGGCCTGTCAGACGAGGATCGCGCGCGCGGCATGACCGGTGTTGCACCTGCGGCCTTTGCGACACGCGCCGATGGCAGTTTCGATCCCGAGGCTTTCTTCACGATGATCAAGCATCACGGGCATGGCGGCGCAATCGGGCTGGAGTATCGCGCGCATGGCGCCGACTGGGTCGAAGTCGCCATGCCGTGGCGCAAAGAACTGGTCGGCGTGCCGCAGTCGGGAATCCTCGCCAGCGGGGCGATCATTAGCCTGATCGATCTCGCTGCGGGTACATCGGTATGGCTCAAACATCGCGCATTCACCCCCAACGCGACACTCGACCTGAGGATCGACTACCTTCGTCCGGCGCCGCGCGGCGAGACCGTCGTTGCCCGGTGCCGCTGTACCAAAATCACCCGCCAGATCGCATTCGTCGAGGGCATCGCCCATGTCGGCGACCCCGAAGACCCGATCGCGCGCGCCGCGCTGACATTCATGAATACCTGAGCTTGCGTGTCCTAAATCGTCGCGTTGGCTACCGCCGTGCGGCGTTCGTCAGCCTTGCGCAGCACGTCGTAAGAGGCCTGAATAAGCTGAAAGCGCGCGGCGGCCTCCGTGTCGTCGGCGTTGACGTCGGGGTGGTTTTCCTTGGCCAGGCGGCGATAGGCGGCCTTGACCGCCGCCGTATCGGCATCGGGGGACAAGTCGAGCACGTCAAGCGCGCGCATCTCGTCGCTGCTGCGGCTGCCGTCTCCGGGGCCAGCCCACTGATAATGGGCGGAGCGGCGATATTCGGGGCCACCCTCTGCCTCGGCCTGCTGGCGCGCGGCTTCTTCCGCGCTCAGCCCGGCGAAATAATTCCAGTTCTTGTTATACTCGGCAGCGTGGGGTTCGCAGAAATACCAGCGGTCGGGCATGTTGGGAGCCTTGGGCGCGGGGCGGTCGCCGGCTTCGTTGCAGCCTTGGCGGTCGCACAGCCGGATTCGCGTCGCCGCAGTGCTCTTGGCGCCGTAGCTGCTCCAGCGGGGAAACCCCCAATTGTCGGATCGTGTCGCTTTGGCCATGGTTTGTCCATCTTAGAGAAACCGGCGAAGCTTCGCCAGCGACGAGATAAATTGCCAGACGGCCTGTAAGCCGGGTTCTGTCCACCCCTTGCGGGGATGGGCGACCATTCCTCTAGGCGGCGGATTGCTCCGCCACTCAAGCGACCAACCCGGGTGACGAGCCGAAAAAGCTCATATGCCACCCCTATTCGGTCTTGCACCCGGTGGGGTTTGCCATGCCGCCTTCGTTGCCGAAGCCGCGGTGCGCTCTTGCCGCACCGTTTCGACCTTACCGGCCCGAGGACCGGCGGTTTATTTTCTGTGGCACTGTCCCTGAATCGACTTGCGACAATCCGCCGGGCATTACCCGGCACCGTTTTTTCGTGGAGCCCGGACTTTCCTCGCCTCTTGTGAAAGAGCCGCGGTCGCCCGGCCGCCTGGCACGGACGATATGGCCTATTGCGGGCGGGGCAGCAACAACGACAGCAATTTCGCGCGGCATTCGCCGTCGATGATGCCGTCGATACGGTCGGGGCGGAAGCGGCGCTGGAACGCGATCACCGCCTTTTGGTGGTCGGTGACTTCATAGCCGAACCGCTCAAGCGCGAGAAGGAAGCCAGCGTCGGTCCAGAACGGATCCATCAGATCGCGAACCGGGCTCGGGAGGGCCAGACGGCGGCGGGCGAGCGCTTCCCACGGGAAGAGTTCGCCGGGGTCGTCCTTGCGGGCGGGGGCTATGTCCGAATGACCGACGATATTGCCGCGACCGATGCCGTGGCGGTCCTTGATTTCCGAGACGAGCGGGATCAGCGCGGCGATCTGTTCATCCGGGAAAGGACGATAGCCGAACTCATGGCCGGGATTGACGATTTCGATCCCGACGCTGGCGGAGTTGACGTCGGTCACGCCGCGCCAATAGCTTCGCCCGGCATGCCATGCGCGCTTCTCTTCGGCGACCATGCGGATGACCTGGCCATCCTCAGCGATAAGGTAGTGGGCCGAGACCTTGGCCTCAGGCGAGGTCAGCCGTGCGATCGCCGAAGCGGCGTCGGCCATGCCGGTATAGTGAAGTACGATCATCGATACGGAGAGCGAGCGCTCGTCGAAGTTCGGCGAAGGCGTATCGATCATTTCCATCGCCTGCTTTGGCGCATGGCGACCGCGTCGGGTCAAGCCCCCGAGGCGGCCCTTGGAGCGGTCAGTACCGGCACCGCGAGTTGATAGAGGCCGCGACGCTCGCGGTCGGCTTCCAGCCTCTCGGTCTGACCAATCACGGTCTCCCCGGCGCCGAGTACCAGCGACGCGTCGGGCGCCATTGCAGCGGCAAGGCGATCAAACGCTTGCCGGCGGCGCTCAAGATTAAGATACAGCAATACGTTGCGGCATAGCACGATATCGAACTGGCCGGGAGATGGCGCGGGTTCAAGAATGTTATGCACCTGAAAGCGGACGTTGCGGCGCAGCGAATCGGCAATTGTCCACCCGTCGTCGGTTTCACCGAACCAGCGGAGCATTTCCTTGACGCCGAGGCCGCGCTGCACTTCGAATTGGGTGTAGACGCCGGCGCGGGCGCGGTCGATCACCGACGAGGAGACATCGGTGGCAAGAATGTCGATTGTCCAACCGCTCCATCGCATCTGATCGGCGGCGAACAGCATGGCCAGCGAATAGGCCTCCTGCCCGGTCGAACAACCCGCAGACCAGATGCTGATGCGACGGGAAGCGGCGCGTTTCTCGGCGAGCATCGGCAGCACTTGCGCGGCGAGCAGGTCGAACGGATTGCGGTCGCGGAAAAAATAGGTTTCGTTGTTGAGCAGCGCTTCGACAACGCTTCCCGCGAGGGCCGGTTCGTTGCCCATAACCAGCCTTGTGATCAGTTCATCGATGGTCGGAATGCCGCGCTCGCGCAGGATCGACGCCAATGCTGTCTCGATGCGCCAGCGGCGGCTGCTGGTGAGTTGCTGTCCAGTACGGGCTTCGAGCAGGCCGGCGAGGATGCGGCACGAGCTGTCGCTGACCTGCACCCGCTATAGCCCACTGCAACGCGATGCAACGCGGCGAGCGAGCAGGTCGGGCGGCAAGATGGCGGCGGCGAGGCCGGCTTCGGCGATGGCGCGCGGCATGCCCCACACGGCGGAGCTGACCTCGTCCTGGGCGAGGACCGAGCCGCCGCAAGCAACCAGCTTGGCAGCGCCCTCGACCCCGTCGCGGCCCATGCCGGTAAGCACGACGCCGAGCCCGCTGCGACCCGCGAGCGCGCCAACTGACGCGAACATCGGGTCAACCGAAGGGAGGCAACCACTCGTGGCGGCGGCGTGGGTGAGTCGTACGACCCGAATCCCGGCTTCTTCTATGACCGTCAGATGGGCATCACCCGGTGCAATGAACAATGTATCGGGAACCAGCTTCATACCGTCCTCGACGACCACCGCCGGGCGCTTCGCGACTACGCCAAGCTGGCGGGCGAAGACGCTCATGAAGGCGGGTGGCAAATGTTGGGTGACAAGTATCGGCACGCCGGTGACCTGCGGAAGCGCGGCGAGAAAGGTCCCGAGCGCATGAATGCCGCCGGTAGAGGCGCCTAACGCCAGGATGGAAATCGGCTCGGCCGACATGGCGCGCAAGCTATGGTCACTGGCAGATGCATTGGAGGCGCGTCCTCGCCCGCCGGATTGCGGCTGCTCGGCATGCCCCAGCGCGCGAAGGCGAGCGATGAGGACTTCCGAAAACCGGCCATTGAACCGGCCTGTGCCGGGTTTGGGCAGTGTGTCGGCTGCGCCCATTGCCAGGGCTGCGATGGTTTCCTCCGCCCCTTCTTCAGCTGCCGAAGAGACGATCATGATGCGAGCGCCGCGCGCAGCTTCGATGATCCGCGGGATCGATTTGAGGCCCCCGGCGCCGGGCATTTCAAGATCCAGGAGAACGATATCGACCGCGACATGGTTCAAGGCGACGATGGCGTCCTCTGCTGTGCCAGCCACGCCAACGATGTCGAAATGGCCGTCGGCTTCGATCATCCGTGACAGGACGGCGCGCGCGACCATCGAATCATCGACGACCATCAGTCGAATTGGACGCGACACGCGGGAGGTATGATCTCCCGCGGGCGAAGAGGCCAGCGCCTGCTTCATCCGGCTTACGCGACGCCGACGAGCTGGAGCTTGATGTGGAGCGTCTCGCGATCGAACGGCTTCATGACATATTCGTCGGCACCGGCTTCGAGCGCGGCACGAATGTGCGCCATGTCATTTTCGGTGGTGCAGAAGACGACCTTGGGCTGGTCCCCATGGCCGCGCTGGCGCAGGAGCTTGAGGAATTCCATCCCGCTCATCACCGGCATGTTCCAGTCGAGCAGGACGACGTCGGGCATCGATTCCTCGCAGCGGGTCAGTGCCTCGCGGCCGTCGCCGGCTTCCTCGACCTGAAACTCGAGGGTTTCCAGGATATGGCGGGCGACCTTGCGGATCACTTTGGAGTCGTCGACGATCAAACAGGTCTTCATGGAACTACTTTCCTGATCCAGTTTCAACGGCATAGTCAGCAAGGGTAACGAAGTGCTTAAGCCGCAGAACTCAACGGCTTTTGATCGGGGCCGGCGATGAGGGCACCGATGTCGACGAGCAGCAGCGGACCGGTGACAGTCTCGATCATGCCTAGCGCGACACGCGCCCAACCCGGTGCCATTGCCGCGCGCAGTGCAACCGGCTGGCCAAGTGCGTCGACAACATCTTCGACCGCGTCGACCTCGAGTGCATAATGGTGGCCGTCGAAATCGACCACGACAGCATCCTGCGGGCCGCCGGTGCGGACGGTCTCGCCGAGATCGAGCGAGCGGCGGCAGTCGATAACGGTGAGGACCCTGCTACGAAGGGCGGAAAGTCCGGCGATATGCGACGCGGCGCGCGGCACTGGTATCAGCGTGTCGAGTTCGACCACCGCTTCGACATCGGACGCGCGAAGTGCGATACGAGTGTCGGCAATAGTGACGATCAGCAGCAGCTGGTTCATGATTTTGCTCCGGATGCTTGCTTTAGGGCGGCAAGCAACCCGTCGCGATCGTAGCGGTAGATGGTGTCTATTGGACCGCTTGAGTCGAGTTCAGCGCGCAGCCAGATGGTCTGACCTCGGTCTGAGGTGTCCTGACCGGCGAAAGCGATAGTGAGATCGGCGTCCGTCTTGTCGTGCTCGTCGACGACGCGGTAGCCGGCGGCCTCGACGATTGGGCGGAGCATGTTCTGGAGCCAGGGGTCGTCGGCTGCCAAACGGCACACGACGGGGTCGCCGAGGCGTGCGGATGTGGAAGCATGATGGGCGAACAGCCAGTGGGCGTCGAGTAATTCGGCAGGCTCGCCACCAATGAGCGCGACGCCGCTAACGGCGCCACCAGTGGTCGCGGGGATGACGTCTTCGACAAGCCCAGTAAGGTCGATGACCTCGGCCACAGCATAGACCATCTCGTTGGCACCATCGCTAAGGCGGAGGAGCTTGACCTTGCCGGTAAGCGCTGTGGCGTCGTCGAGCCCGGCGACCGGCAAGATGGCGTCGCCGACCTGAACTCGAAGTTGACCAGCAGCGAAGCGGATGGCGCCCGCGTCAATTTCCTCGATGCGGTCGACCACGCCGAGGCGAAGCGCGCGCCGGTGGCCGTCGAGCGAGCGGAATAGGAGAACGGGCAATTCCTTCGCAACCGGCGCGGGCTGGGCGTCAGCGAGGCGCGCGGCGCGCTCCTGCGTCTCCAGCCGGATGCCGCCCTGCTCGGCGAGCCCGGCTGGGTCGAACAGCAGGATCGGGCTGCCGTCGTCGGCCAGCGTCGTCCCCGCATAGAGGCCGGTCGCCATGACCGCAGGCGCAGCGGGCTTCACCACCAGTTCTTCATGATCATGGATACGGTCAACTGCGAGCGCATACACGTCGCCGCCAGCGGGGCGCATCACGACGAGCGTGCGTTCATGATCGGGAACGTCGCTGGCGAGGTGGAGCACGTCGGCAAGCGCAACCTCGGGGACGCGGCGACCGCGGATGGTAGCGACCCCTGCCCCGCCGATCCGGTCGAGCGTGACCGAGCTACCATTGGCGCGGACGATCTCCTCGATCGCGCTGCGCGGGATCGCGAAATGCTGACTGCCGATTGAAACGGTCAGTGCGGGGATGATGGTCAGAGTGAGCGGAACTCGAAGCGTCAGGCGCGTGCCGCCGCCGGGCTTGCTGTCGATTTCGACCGTGCCGCCGATCCGTTCGATGTTCGAGCGCACGACGTCCATGCCGACGCCGCGGCCAGAGATAGCGGTGACTTCGCTAGCAGTCGACAGGCCCGCCTCGAAAATGAGTTCGAGCCGCTCGCGGGGGGTCATCGCAGCGGCCTCGGCCTTGCCCAGAGTACCGGCAGAGACTGCCTTTTCGACCAGGCGGGCACCGTCGATTCCACGGCCATCGTCGACGATGTCGATCAGGATCTGGTTGCCCGACTGGCGCGCCGAGACCGACAGGAGGCCGATCTCGCGCTTGCCCGCTTTCAAACGGTCGGCGGGACGCTCGATGCCATGGTCGACAGCGTTGCGGATGATGTGGGTCAAGGGATCGCGGATCATCTCGATCATTTCGCGATCAAGTTCGACGTCGCCGCCGTCAATATCGACGAGTATCTGCTTGCCCAGCTCGGCCGACAGGTCACGGACCATGCGGGGCAGCGCGACGAATAGATTTTCAACGCGCTGCATTCGTGTCCGAGTGATTGCGTCGCGCATGTCGGCGATGATCCCGGACAATCGCTCGAACGCACCGTCGACAACCACGTCGCCGGTCGATTCGCGCAGGCGGCGGGCGAGTTCGTTACGCGCCAGCACCATGTCGGACACGCCACTCATGACGCGGTCGAGCAGTTCGACCGACAGGCGGATGGTGCGCGGCGCGGCGACCGCCTTGCCGTCGACCATCGCGGTGGCAACCGGCGCAGCGCTTTCCGCACCGGGCTTCAACGCGTCGATCAGGCCGCTGTCATCACCCGTCAAAAGGGGTTCCCCCGCCTCGATCGTAGCGACCATCTCGCCGATTCGGTCGATGATGGCGAGAACCGCGCTGACCAGTGCCGCGTCGGGCTGGCGGTGACCGGCGCGGACGTCGGCGAGTGTGTCTTCGGCGGCATGGCTAAGCGCTTCCAGCCGCGGAAAATCGAAGAAGCCGCAATTGCCCTTGACCGTGTGGACGAAGCGGAAAATCGAATCGAGCCGGGCGCGGTCGCCGGGTTCGGCTTCCCACGCGACGATCTCCCCGCCGAGCGCTTGGAGCATCTCGCGGCACTCGGCCGTGAAGTCGGCAATCAGATCGTCCATCGTTACCCACCTGCTGTCAGATGGGCTTATGGAGGCGAGGAGTTAACGCGCCGTTAGCCGTGGCCCGGAAGTGTGGCCCCAATCAGCAGCATCGGTTCGGCGGGGTCGCTTAGCCGGATCGATCCCCCCGCGTCAGCGGCGAGGCGGTGGGCGAGCCACGCGCCGGCCGCGCGCGCCTCGACCGGTCCCGAGGTGGCACCGGTCAACGCCGCACGAAGTGAAGGGTCGAGCAGAATGCGCGGACCCTCGGCGCGGATGACGACTTCGATCTGGTTGTCGCGGTTCTCCGCGCCAATATCGAGCGAGCCGCCGCGAACGAGCGCATCGCCGGCGAGCATGGCAAGGTTGAGGAGCAATTTGACCGCGGTCTTGGGAAGACGGTCGTCGCCGACCATCCAGCCAAGTTCGATGCGCTTCTCAGCGCCATAAAGGCCTTCGATCGCGGTCTTGGCCTCGCGGGTGTCGATCGCCTCGCCGAAACCACCCGCCGCGCCGAACGCGAGACGGAAGAATTTGAGCTTGTTGGCGCTTGCGCGGGCACTGTCCGCAAGCAGCTCCATGCAGCGTTCGCGCATCTCGGGGTCGGTCTCGTCGGCGAGCAGTTCGACCCCGTTGTTGAGCGCGCCGACCGGCGACAGCAGGTCGTGGCACAGGCGAGAGCAAAGCAGGCTGGCAAGTTCGACGGCATCCATCGGCGCTGCAATGGGGCAGTGCAGGGGACGGTGCAAGCATGCCATTGAAACATCGACGCCGTCTCCCCAAATCGGGACAACATGGCCGCGGGGGCAAAAATTCATCCGATTGCGCTGGACGTTGCCCATGCCGGGTGGCGGCTCGACCGCGCGCTTGCCGCGGTGCTGCCGACGCTGTCGCGCGAGCGATTGAAAGCGCTGGTCAGTGCGGGCGCGCTCGAAGGGCCCGCTGGACTGGTTCGCGATCCAGCCACCAAAATGCGCGGTGACGAGCGCTTCACCCTGACCGTTCCCAAACCCGCCCTGCCCCACAACGAACCTCAGGACATCCCACTGCGGATCGCGTTCGAGGACGAGCATTTGCTGGTGGTCGACAAGCCCGCGGGGCTGGTGGTCCATCCGGCCGCGGGCAATCTCGACGGGACGATGGTCAATGCCCTGCTCCATCATTGTGGCGGCAGCCTGTCGGGGATCGGTGGGGTCGCGCGACCGGGGATCGTCCACCGCATCGACAAGGATACGTCGGGGCTGATCGTGGTTGCCAAGACCGACGTGGCGCACGTGGGGCTCGCCAGCCAGTTTGCCGACCATTCGATCGAACGCCGCTACCTGGCGATCGTCAACGGCGTTCCCAGGATCGCCAAGGGAATTGTCGACGCCCCCCTCGCCCGTTCCTCGACCAACCGCAAAAAGATGGCGATTGTCTCGGTGGGGCGGGGCAAGCGCGCGGTCACGCACTGGCAGCGGCTAACCGCGCTGCGCGACGCGGCCCTGGTCGAATGCCGGCTCGAGACCGGACGAACACATCAGGTGCGCGTCCACATGGCGTCGATCACTCACCCCCTGCTCGGCGACCCGGTGTATGGCGGCACCGCGCGCGTCCATCGGGCGTTATTGAGCGAGCTGGGTTTCGCGCGCCAAGCCCTTCACGCCGCTCGGCTGGGGTTCATCCATCCCGTCACGAAAGGTCGTCTGTCGTTCGACAGCGCCCTTCCGTCGGACATGCAGCAACTATTCAGTCGACTTGTCGTATAGAAGAACAAATGCCGGTGCGGACGCGATCGCTTCGGCCAGGGAGTCAAGAATGGCGCAGTCTAAAGGTGTGATGTCGATCCCCGCTTCAAGCGGCGAAGCCGGACTCAACCGCTATCTGAGTGAAATCAAGAAGTTCCCGATCCTCGCCCCCGAGGAAGAGTTCATGCTTGCAAAGCGCTGGAGCGAGCATGGCGACACCGACGCGGCAGCCAAGCTGGTCAATTCACACCTGCGACTCGTGGCCAAGATCGCCATGGGCTACCGCGGCTACGGCCTGCCCGTCTCGGAGCTGATCTCCGAGGGGAACATCGGTCTGATGCAAGGCGTCAAGAAGTTCGAGCCCGACCGCGGGTTCCGCGTCGCGACCTACGCGATGTGGTGGATCCGCGCCTCGATCCAGGAATTCATCCTTCGCACCTGGAGCTTGGTCAAGATCGGCACGACCGCCAATCAGAAGAAACTGTTCTTCAATCTGCGGCGGATGAAGAACCAGATCAGCGCGTTCGACGAGGGCGACCTTAAACCGGCCGACGTCACCAAGATCGCTACCGACCTTGGCGTCAACGAGGCCGAAGTCATCTCTATGAATCGCCGCATGGGGATGGGCGGAGACACTTCACTCAACGCCCCGTTGCGCGGTGACGAGGGCGGCGAGAGCCAATGGCAGGATTTCCTCGTCAGCGCCGACCCGTTGCAAGACGAGATCCTTGCCGAGAGCGAAGAGCGCGAGGTTCGCCACGAGTTGCTGGTGCAGGCGATGCAAGGCCTCAACGATCGCGAGAAGACGATCCTCACCGAGCGGCGGCTGGTCGACGAGCCCAAGACTCTCGAGGACTTGAGCCAGGTGTTCGGGGTCAGCCGTGAGCGGATCCGCCAAATCGAGGTTCGCGCGTTCGAAAAGCTGCAGGCGGGGCTGATCCGCCTTGCCACCGACCAGCGGCTGCTCCCGGCTGCCGCCTAGGGTAAAGCTTTGATCCTCAACTCCTCCGACGCTTAACGCCATAGCCGGGTCACACTCTGTGTCCCCTTGCCAAGCACCGCGAAGGGGCAGACGTTCGTCACAATGAAGCGTGCCCTGGCCTCTTTGGCGACTCGGCGCCCGCTCCCTCGGACGAAGGAGAGTCGCATGCCCAGCGAAGCGCAAGGAGAAGCCATCGGCACTCGAGTGATCGCCCTGGTCGGCCCGGCCGGGGCGGGCAAGACCAGTCTCGCCGAAGCCTTGCTGTTCGCGGCGGGAACGATTGATCGGCAGGGTCTTTCTGGAGCGACTGTGGGGGACGCCAGCCCCGAAGCGCGGACACGCGGCGGATCAACCGAACTCAACCTGATGCACTTCGATTATCTCGGCCAGTCGTTCGGCATTGTCGACGCGCCGGGATCGGTCGGATTTGCCTCGGATGGCGCACGGGCGGTGGCGGTGGCTGACCTCGCGATCGTCGTGGTCGACCCAGACCCGGCGCGTGCCCCGCTCGCCGCCCCGGCACTACGGATGCTCGACGAACTGAGCATCCCGCACCTGTTGTTCGTCAACCGCATTGACCAGGCGCGCGGGCGAGTGCGCGACCTGCTCTCCGCGCTGCAGTCGATGAGCGTGTCGCCGCTTATTGCGCGGCAGATCCCCATTCGGGACGGCGAGAAAGTCACGGGCTTCGTCGATCTCGCCCTTGAGCGCGCCTTTCATTACGAGCCGGGGATGCCGTCACGACGGATCGATATTCCGCCCGAAGTGGCCGACCGGGAGTCGGAAGCGCGCGGGCACATGCTCGAACAACTCGCCGACCATGACGATGCCTTGCTCGAACAATTGTTGATGGACGAGACACCCGATGCCGCGACGATCTTCGCCGACCTGGCGCGTGAAACCGGGGACAATCTTGGAGTTGCAGTATTGTTCGGATCGGCAACGAGCGGTTGGGGGGTTCGACGGTTGCTCAAGGCACTTCGCCACGAGGCCCCTGCCCCGGCCCGCACGGCACAGCGGATGGGCGTTGAGGCGCCATCCCTGTTTGCGTTCAAGATCAGCCATGGCGGCGCGGTCGGTCGGCTCGCGCTGGCTCGGGCGCTGGGTGGCGACATTGCCGAGGGAGCCGAGATGAGGACAGAAGGCGGGGCGGTGGCGCGGCTCGGCGCGCTGTTTTCGGTGCAGGGCGACAAGACCACCAAGACGCCGCGCGTGCGCTGCGGCGATCTCGTTGCGTTGGCCAAGGTCGATGGTCTCAACGCCGGTCAGTGGCTCGGCGCAGGGACAATGCCACCACCGATCGAGGTCGATCCGTCGGCCCGCAACTGCGCGCTCGCGATCGAGCCCGCCGACCGCAAGGACGATGTCCGACTGTCGACCGCGCTTGCCCGCCTGATCGAGGAAGATGCGAGCCTGAGTCTCGAGCAGGACGGGCACGAGATGCGCCTACGCGGGATCAACGACGAGCATCTTAAGGTCGTGCTCGCACGGCTCGAGCGGCGCTATGGCGTCAAGGTCAACGCCCGCTCGCCGGCGATCGGCTATCGCGAGACGATCCGCCGGCAGGCAACGGTGCGCGGGCGTCACAAGAAGCAATCGGGCGGGCATGGCCAGTTCGGCGATGTCGTCATCGAGGTCGCGCCACTGGCCCGCGGCAAGGGATTTCGCTTTGGCGAACGGATCAGCGGGGGCGCGGTGCCCAAGCAATGGATCCCCGCAGTCGAGCAGGGCGTGCGCGAGGCCTTGGTGCGTGGGCCACTCGGTTTTCCGGTGGTCGATGTCGCAGTGGCGCTGACCGATGGCAGCTACCACAGCGTCGATTCGAGCGAACTGGCGTTCCGCACGGCGGGTCGGATCGCGATGAGCGACGCACTCGGCCAGGCCGCGGCGCACTTGCTCGAGCCGATCCATCGGCTGACGATCGTTACCCCGGCGTCGGCCGCGAGCCGCGCGAGTTCAGCGGTGGCGAGCCGGCGCGGGCGGATGGTGGGCCTCGCGCCGCGAGACGGTTGGGCCGGATGGGACCGGATCGAGGCATTGATCCCCGAAAGTGAGCTCGACGGGCTCGAGGCCGAGTTGCGCTCGCTGAGCCAGGGTCTTGCGACATATGAGGCGACGTTCGATCACCTTGCCGAGCTCAACGGGCCGTTGGCGGAGAAGGTGGTGAAGGGCCGCGTTGACGAGCCTGCCTAGCCGATCGTCGCGACGGTACCGATCGGACGCCAATCGCCGAGATCATGGCTGCCAGCGAAGTTTGGCGGGATCCCGTTACCGCGCGAGATGCCGCCGGTGACATAAAGGCAGTCGAGGCCATTGCGGGCGGCGCCAAGCACGTCGGTAACAAGGCCATCGCCGATCGCAAGGACAGTTTCGCGCGGCGGGTCGCCGGCGAGGGCCAGCGCGTGGTGATAGATTGCGGGGTGCGGCTTTCCGTACTAGACGACGCGGCCGCCGATCGCCTCATAGCCATCGGCCAAGGCACCGGCGCAGATTTCGGCATTGGCGCCGACCATGACAATTCGATCGGGATTGAGGCAGTGGAGCGTCACGTCGCGGGCAGCGAGTGCTTTTAGCTGATCGCGATAGTCATCGACCGCCCCGCGCTGATCGTCGAGGCCGGTGCAGGCGAGATCGGCGAAGCCGTCGGCGATAATCGTCAGACCAGCCTGTTCAAGGTCGCGCCGGTCGTCTCGAGTGCCGATCAGCCCGACGGATCGACCAAGGTTGAGCAAGGCGGCAATACCCGCGTCACCGCCGGTCGTGATACCGTGATAGGCCAACCGCGGCAGGCCGAGCGCGTCGAGTTGGCCCTCTACTGTCGAAGCAGTGCGCGGGGCGTTGGTGATAAGAATGGTCGTGCGGCCCTCACCCGCCCAGTGCAGCAGTCGTCCAGCCACTCCCGGGTTCAGGCGGAGCCCGTTGTGAACGACGCCCCAAATGTCGCACAATATGGTCGAATAACGCGGGTCGAGCGCGCCGAGGTCAAAAGTCATGGCGGGGCGCCTAGCCGGTCGGGCGGGCGGCGGCAAAGCTTGACGCGCGCGATCGCAGCGGCTTCCCTTGCGCGGTTCTCCGATAGGGTATCCGGTTTGGCCAAGAATTTGACGCGTTTCATCCTGTTTGCTCTCGTCGTGGGGATCATCGCCGGTTGGGCGACCAACGCCGCGATCGACGACGGGACGCCGGCCGCAGCGGCGCAGTTGAAGGCGATTGCAGGCTATTTCTCGATCGTGACGGCGCTGTTCCTGCGGCTCATCAAGATGATCATCGCGCCGCTGGTGTTCTCGACGCTGGTCGTCGGGATTGCCCACATGGGGGATACTGCGGCGCTCGGACGGGTCGGGATCAGGTCGCTGGCTTGGTTCGTCTTTGCCAGCCTGATATCGCTGACGCTGGGGCTAGCGGTGGTGACGTTGCTTCAGCCAGGGGTCGGGATTGGGCTACCCTTGCCAGATGTGACGGCGGCGAGCGGCCTCGACAAGGCGGCATTCAGCCTGAAGGACTTCATCAGCCACCTCGTACCGGCATCGATCGTCGAGGCGATGGCCGCCAATGAAATCCTGCCGATCGTCATCTTCTCAATCTTCTTCGGGGTGGCGATCACCGCCGTCGGGGAACGGGCGCGGCCACTGGTGCGCGGGATTGAGGCGCTAGTGCAGGTCATGCTGCAAGTGACCAATTATGTCATGCGCGCGGCGCCGTTCGCGGTGTTCGCGGCGGTGGCGAGCGCGATCGTCGAGCAAGGTCCAAAAGTGCTGTTCAGCCTCGGGCGGTTCGTCGGCAGCTTCTACCTCGGCATCGCAATCCTGTGGGCTATCCTGATCGGCATCGCGTTCCTCGCACAAGGGCGACGCGCGAAGGACCTGGTCCGCTACATTCGCGATCCGATCCTGCTCGCCTTCTCGACCGCCTCGTCGGAAGCAGCCTATCCGCGCACCTTGGAGGCCCTCGAGCGGTTCGGGGTGCCGCCGCGGATTGCGAGCTTCGTGCTGCCGTTGGGCTATTCGTTCAACCTCGACGGCTCGATGATGTACATGACCTTCGCGTCGATCTTCATTGCGCAAGCATATGGCATCCAGCTTGGCTTTGGTCAGGAGATCACGATGCTGCTGGTGCTGATGATCACCTCGAAGGGCATGGCCGGGGTCCCGCGAGCAAGCCTGGTGGTAATCGCCGCGACGCTGTCGATGTTCCGCATTCCCGAAGCCGGGCTGCTGCTGATCCTGGCGGTCGACCACTTCCTCGACATGGCGCGGTCGGCGACCAATGTGGTCGGCAACGCCGTCGCGGCGGTACTGGTTGCCGGCTGGGAAGGGGAACTCGATCCCGAGCGCTCACCCGATATCGAGCCGTTGCGCGCGCCCAGCCACGTGCCGCCGCTCGCCCCGGGCACGGAGCCCGGGGGAGCCTGACACCTATTCCTCGTCGGGCTCGGGGCCTGCCATCAGCGCCTCGCCGACCTCGTCCTTCTTGCCGCGCACCGCGTTTTCGATGCGCGCCGCAATCTCTGGATTCTCGATCAGGTAGGTCTTCGAATTCTCGCGACCCTGGCCGATGCGGATCGAATCATAGCTGAACCAGGCCCCCGACTTCTCGACGATCCCGGCCTTGACGCCCAAATCGAGGATCTCGCCGACCTTGGAGATGCCCTGGCCGTACATGATGTCGAATTCGACCTGTTTGAACGGCGGCGCGACCTTGTTCTTGACGACCTTCACGCGGGTCGTGTTGCCGACGATGTCGTCGCGGTCCTTGATCTGCCCGGTGCGGCGGATGTCGAGGCGGACCGAGGCGTAGAATTTGAGCGCATTGCCGCCGGTCGTGGTCTCGGGATTGCCGTACATCACGCCGATCTTCATGCGCAGTTGGTTGATGAAGATGACGATGCACTTGGAACGGCTGATCGAGCCGGTCAGCTTGCGCAGCGACTGGCTCATCAGGCGCGCCTGGAGGCCGACGTGACTGTCGCCCATCTCGCCCTCGATCTCGGCCCGCGGCACGAGCGCAGCGACCGAGTCGATCACCAGCACGTCGATGGCATTCGAGCGGACCAGCGTGTCGACAATCTCGAGCGCCTGCTCGCCGGTGTCGGGCTGCGAGACGATCAGGTTGTCGATGTCTACACCCAGTTTCTTGGCATAGCCCGGGTCGAGCGCATGTTCGGCATCGACGAAGGCGGCGGTCCCGCCGTTCTTCTGCGCTTCGGCGATAACATGGAGGGCAAGGGTCGTCTTGCCCGAGCTTTCCGGCCCGTAAACCTCGATCACGCGGCCGCGCGGCAGGCCGCCGACGCCAAGCGCGATGTCGAGCCCGAGGCTGCCGGTCGAAATCGTTTCGATCTCGATCTTCTCGCGGCTTCCCAGCTTCATCGCCGAGCCCTTGCCAAACGCGCGGTCGATCTGCGCGAGCGCGGCTTCCAATGCCTTTTGACGGTCCGTGCTCACTTTGTCTTCACCCGCTACGATTTTCAGATTGGCTGCCATGACCCCGGTCCTCCCGTCAACGATGCTCATTTCGCGATCCCGCGATTTGAACGGCGTACATCATCTGTTCCAGTAGAACAAGAGGCGAACAAATTGTCCAACGTGGATAAGTTGGACACTGGGTATCCATCGTTCGTGCCAACTTCCCCGCCTGTGAGGCGACCGCTCGCCGGAGGAGAACTAGCCGGTCCGGAATGACGAAAAGCGCATATCTGGGTCATCGATGGTCTCCCCGAGGGGGTGACCGAGCGGGGCGATGGTAACAGCAACGGGTGGTGCAGGGAATATCGGACAAACACGGGTCCGATCGGCACTTCGATTGTTGCACTTGCGAACAAAAAGGCCCAGCGCGCGCACTATGCTCGAATCCGCTCTTCCCGACCAGTCGGCCCGCGCCCGGCTCGGTATGCGCGAAAGCGTCGCGCTGATGGCGGCGCTGATGGCGCTTAATGCGCTGGCGATCGACATGATGCTGCCAGCGCTGCCTGCGATCGCGCACGGGCTTGGGGTCAGCCATCCCAACGACCAGCAATATGTCATCATTGCCTACACCATCGGCTTCGGCGCCGGGCAAATGGTGTGGGGACCGCTCGCCGATCGCTTCGGGCGTCGGCCGCTGCTGGTTGTAGGGCTAAGTCTGTATGCGCTCCTGGCGATCGGCTGCGCGGTGGCACCGACCTTTGCACTGCTGCTCACCGGGCGTGCAGCGATGGGCGCGGCCGCAGCAGCGACCAGGGTGCTGGTCACGGCGATGGTACGCGACATGTTCGAGGGCGAAGCGATGGCGCGGGTGATGAGCCTGGTGTTCATGGTGTTCATGGTCGTGCCGGTGCTGGCACCGTCGATCGGCCAGGCGGTTCTGACGGTCGCGCCGTGGCAGGCAATTTTCGGGCTGCTCGCTGGCTATGCAGTGGTCGTGCTCGGGTGGAGCCTCGTGCGGTTGCCCGAGACGCTTCATCCCGAGGACCGGCGGTCGCTGAGGCCGGGTGCGATCCTTGAGGCCACGCGGATCGTGTTCACGGACCGGCTGGCGGTCGGATATACGCTGGCGAGCACCGCCCTGTTCGGCGGACTGATGGCCTATATCGCCTCGATCCAGCAGATTGTCGCCGATGCATTCCACCAGCCGACGCGCGTCCCGCTGGTGTTCGCCGCCTGTGCCGCGCCGATGGCGGGAGCGGCATTTGCCAATTCGCGGATCGTCGGGCGGTTCGGGTTGCGCCGGGTCGGGCATGCCGGACTGGCCGCTTTCCTTCTGGTGAGCGCGATCCATTGGGGCGCGGCGCAGAGCGGGAGCGAGAGCCTGTTCTTGTTCGTGACCCTGCAGGGGCTGGCGATGATCGCCTTTGCTTTTTGTTCGTCGAACTTCTCGACGCTGGCGATGACCAACATGGAAGCGATCGCGGGGACGGCGTCGTCGGTGCTGGGGGTGACGAGTTCGGTTGGCGGGGCGTTAATCGGGCTGGCGATCGGGCAGGCATTCGACGGGACGGCCGTGCCGTTCCTGCTGGGAATGCTGCTGTGCGGCCTGGGGGCGCTGGCGGTGGTCGTGATGACCGAGCGCGGGCGGCTGTTTACAAAGCTCGCCCCCGCAGGTTGAACGATCAGCCGCGACGCTTGAGCTCGTCGCGGATTTCGCGGAGCAGGGTGACTTCCTCGGGCGCGACGACGACCACTTCGGGAGCCGGCATGGCGCGGGCCGCGGCCTTGACCATCAGGTAGATGACGTAGGCCAGGATGGCGAAGGAGACGAGCGCGGTGACGAACGCGCCATAGCCGAGCACGGGGACGCCGCCGGCCTTGAGCCCGGCATAGGTCAGCGGGCCGTGGTAGCTATCGGGGATCGGCTTCAGCAGCATGTAGTAGCTGGAGAAATCGAGCCCGCCGAAGATCGAGCCGACAACCGGCATGATGACGTCTTCGGTCAGGCTGGTGACGATCTTGGCGAAAGCGGTACCGATGATCACCGCGACGGCGAGGTCGAGGACATTACCTTTGGCGATAAAGGCGCGAAATCCGGACATTGTCGAGTCCCCCTAAGTCAGAGCGTTCCTTCGAAGTAACGCGCCATGCGCTCGCGTTCGGCGGGGGTCAATTTCGAGGCGACATCGCGCATTCGGCCATAGACGTCATTGTGGCGGGTGCCGGCGGCATAGTCGTTGAGCTGGCGCAGGAGATAATCGGCGCTCTGCCCGGTAATGACCGGGGTTTCGATCGGGCCGCCCGAGCCGTTGACGTGGCACGCAAGGCAGGCAGGGATGCGGCGGTGGCTGTCACCTTCGCGAGCGAGGGTGACGGTCGCGGTGTCGCCCGACAGGTCGCGGCTGCCGAGCGCGCTATATTCACTCGACGCGGCGGCGAAATAGGCGGCGACGTTGGCGAGGTCGGCGACACTGAGTTTTTGAGCGACGGGCGACATCTGCACATTGACCCGCGCGCCGCTGCGGAAGTCGGAGAGCTGCTTGTAAACCGCTTCGGGCGACTGGCCGGCGAGGCTGGGGAAATTGCCCGCCGAGACACCATTGTCGCCGTGGCAGGCCGAGCAGGTTTGCTTGGCGATGAGGGCGCCGCGCTGGGTACTCCCGGCGCGGAGGATGGCCATTACGGCGGGGTCCCAGCTGACTTGCGAGACGGGGAAGGCCTTCGCGGTGCTGATCGGCTGGATACGCGCGGGCGAGCCTTCGGACAGGCCCATCGCTCGGCTCATCGCGCTGTGCATCGAGAGGTGCGAGTGGCTGCGCTGGCCCGCCGGGATGAGGACGAGGCCGAGCACGGCGCCCGCGGCGATCGCCCCGCCGACGATCACGCTCGCCCAGATCCGCCATGGGCGATCGAGATCGGCCTGGGTCGGGGGCGTGTCGACGGGGGTTTCGGGGGTCTCGTCGCTCATTGCGCGTTCAACCGGTGGATCAGCGCCTGCGGTGGCGGGTCGATGAAGAATTGCGCGATCGGATAGCCATACGCAGCAGCCATCAGCACCGCGACCAGCACGTTCCACAACCCGAAGCCGTTGAGCGCGGCGGGGACCCGGCCGGGCGGGTGGACCGCTTCGGCATAGAAGATCGCGGTCGGACCGCCGATCCCGCGACGATGGAGCATGGCGAGATTGTAGACGAACAGCAGCGCGCTGATCGCGAGGATGATCCCGCCGACCAGTGAGACGATCACCCACGGCCCCCACGCGGCGATGATCGGGTCCCGATAATCGAATGCGGCGACGCGGCGCCATTGGCCCTGCAGCCCCAGGACATGCCACGGAATGGTCATCACCATCATCCCGATGAACCACAGCCAAAGCTGGAGCCTGAGCGGCTTCATGCTCGGGAAATTGCGCCCGGCAAGGCTTGGCCAGATGGCGTAGGCGATGGCGAAATACATGATGACGACCGTGCCGCCGAAGATCAGGTGGAAGTGCGCCGTGACCCAGCTGGTGTTGTGGATCATCGCATTCATGCCGTAGCTCATGTTGATCAGCCCGCCGCCACCGCCGAAGAATAGCATGAAGAAGGCGAGCCCCGTCGCGAGGATCATCGGGCGATCCCACGGCAGGGCGGCGACCCAGCCGAGCGCGCCCTTGCCGCCGCGCATCCGCCCGGCGATCTCGAGCGAGGCGGTAATAGTGAAAATCGTCAGCAGCGTCGGCACCGAGACCAGCGCGGTGAGGAACATCTGGATGAACTTGAAGCCGTTGGCGTGTTCGGGGTCCATGAACAAATGGTGGAGGCCGACGGGCAACGAGTAGAGCAGGAACAGGATGAAGGCGAGCCGCCCCATCGTATCCGAGTACAGCCGTCCACCGGCGGCGCGCGGGGCCATGGTGTAGAAGGCGATGTAGCTGGGAAAGAGCCAGAAATAGACGATCGCGTGCAGCGTCCACGAGAAGAGTGTGCGCGACAGGCCGACATCGACCGTCTGGCTTATCCCGAGCGAGGCGGGGATGACCTGGAACAACAGCTCGGCAGTGACCCCGACGGTGGTCCAAAGCCACATCACGGCATTGGCGACGGTGCCGAACATGACCAGCGGAACGGCTTTCCCCGGATTGGCGCGGCGCCAGCCACGCATCGCGACAATCATCTGGATACACCAGATCCAGCTTGAGCCGACGACGAGGACCAGGCCGAGGTAGAACCACGGGGTAGCGGTCAACGGTGGGTAAAATGTGTAGAGCACCGAGGCGTTGCCCGAGATGACCGACAGCGCGGCCATCAGCACCCCGATCAGGCCGGCGAAGAAGCTGACCCAGGCGAGGCGGAGCGAGGGCAAGGGTCGGTCAAGCGAGGTCTCGGCGACATAATAGCCGAAGCCCATGATGAAGAAGGTCGTCAGCACGAACGCCATCGACACGCCGTGGAGGGTAACCGAACGGAAATAATTGGCCGCGCTGTGCGCCGGGGCGGGCAATGGGCTGCGTGCCCACATCTGCCAGACGCCGAGGAAGCAGGCGACGAAGAAGGCGACGATCGCCACCCACAGGTGCGCGGTGACCAGCCGTCCGGTCGCTAGAACCGAGGCTCTAGCCTTGGCACCCAGCGGCGCCGGGGTGGCGAGTGGCTCAGCTTGGCTTGCCACAGGCGGCCCTCCCTTCGGCATCGGGATGGAATTGCTCGGGGGGAACCACGCGAACGGTGGCAAGCATCTGACTGTGCCCGAGCCCGCAAAACTCGTGGCACGGCATCAGCAAGTCGCCGGTTTTGGTGAACTTGGTGTGGACCTGAGCCACGTAGCCGGGGACGATCATCGTGTTGACGTTGGTGCCGGTGACCAAGATGCCATGGATCACGTCGGGGGTGGTGAAGCGCATCGTCACGTCCCGGTTGGCGGGTAGGATGATGCATTTGGGCACAAATTCAAACTGGGTGGCGATGACCCGCGCGGTGATCTGTCCGTTGGGATCGACGCGGGTTCCGAGGTTGCTTTCGGTGAATTCGGCCGAAAGATGGAGCGTCTTGGGATCGGCAAATTCATGGTTGCTCGGCGGGTTAACCCCCATCGAGACGGCGGTGTAGAGGATAGTGCCGAGGATTACCGCGACGATTGCGCCGACAACCAACGCCCAGCGCAGCTCGGTCTTGAGGATCGACTGTTCGCTCATCGCCATCAGCCGATCGTCCCGCGCGGCAAGAACACGAACAGGTAGATCGAGAACCAGCAAAACATCAGGAGAGCGACCGCGACGCCCGAGACAATCAGCGCGCCGCGCGGAGCGACTTCGAGCGCCTGTTCAAGCCGAAGACGTTCGTCTTCATCGCTGTCATAATCATGCCGCTGGGTGGGATAGGCCTTGCTCATCGCAGCCCCTTCGGGACTGCCTAGCAACCTCTATTTGACCGAAGTCAAACCAATACAGCCAATTTTATTAAACTATTTGAAGTTCACTGACTGAATAAGATCAGCCGGCGATCGCATCCTCCATCGCAGGTGTGATGCGGTCGATGGTATAGGGTTTGTCGATCATCGGCACGTTGGCAAATTCGGCGGGAGGTGGATCGACATGGCCGCCCGAGGCGATGACGAAGGGGATGCCCCGCGCACGCAATTCGGATGCCACGGGCCAGATGTTCTCGCCCTTGAGATTGACGTCGAGGATGGCGAGGTCGAAACCGCCTGCCTCGACTGCGGCGCGGGCTTCGCCGACGCTTTCGCAGATTCCCCTGACCGAGTGGCCGAGTGAATCAAGGAAGTCCTCCAGCATCATGGCGATGAGAGGTTCGTCCTCGACAATGAGGATGGTATGCGACTGGCCCACGTCCGAAGCATTAGCAGCGCGTTGGCCATGCGCAAGCGGCTTCATTTCGCTGCCAGAACCTTGCGCGCGGCCTCGGCCAGTTCCTGGACTGAGAAAGGCTTGGGCAGGAACGCGACATTGTCGATATCGATCGATTTCCTCAGCTGTTCCTCGGCATAGCCGGACATGAACAGGATCGGCAGTTTCGGGCGAGTCTTGCGCGCTTCGCGGACCATCGTCGGGCCGTCCATCAGGGGCATGACGACATCGCTGACGAGGAGCGCGATCGGCTCGCCGCGGTTGATCACCTCCAGCGCTTCCTCGCCGTTAGTGGCGGTGATGACCTTGTAGCCGTGGCGGGTGAGCGCGCGCTCGGCAACTTGGCGGACCATCGGCTCGTCCTCGACGAGCAGGACCGTCCCCGTGCCCCACAGTTCGCCGTCCTTGGGCTTGGCAATGCGTTTGGCCGGGGCTGCCTCCTTCTCGGTAGCGTGGACGGGCAGGTAGATCGTGAAGCGGGTGCCCTTGCCGACCTTTGAGTCGGCGAAGATGAACCCACCCGATTGCTTGACGATGCCGTAAACGGTCGAAAGCCCGAGCCCGGTGCCCTTGCCGACTTCCTTGGTCGTGAAGAAGGGTTCGAACACCTTGCCGAGGATGCCCGGCGCAATGCCGGTGCCGGTGTCGTCGATCGAGATAGCGGTGTAATCGGCGATTGCCAGAATGTCAGAGCCGATTTCGGCGACCTGGTCGGCGCGCACGGCATAGGTCTGGATGGTGAGGACACCACCGCCGTTCGATAGCATCGCGTCCCGGGCATTGACCGCAAGGTTGACGATGACCTGCTCAAGCTGACCCGGGTCGGCGCGGACGGCACCGAGGTCGCGGCCATGTTTGAGCTGAAGCTCGACGGTTTCGCCGAGGAGGCGTTTCAGGAGATGCGAGACTTCGCTGACGACGTCGGGCAGCTGGAGGATTTGCGGGCGGAGCGTCTGCTGCCTTGAGAAGGCCAGCAACTGGCGTGTCAGCCCAGCGGCGCGATTCGAATTCGAGCGGATCTGCTGGATATCGTCATAGTCACTGTCGCCTGGCGTATGGCGCATCAGCATCAGGTCGCAATGACCGATGATCGCGGTGAGAATATTGTTGAAATCATGCGCGACGCCCCCGGCGAGCTGGCCGACCGCCTGCATCTTGGTTGCCTGCGCGACCTGGCGCTTGAGCTTGGCCTCTTCCGAATTATCCTTGAGCAGGAGCAAGACCGCCGCCTCGCCGAGACCGCGCAGCCCGGCAACGGTTAGCGCGACGGGCTCGCCGGGCTGATGGGCCAGGCGGACGGCGAGGTCGCCCGACATGGCGGGGCCGCGCGCGTTGCGGCGAACCGCATCGGCGACCGCGCCCTTGTCTTCCTTGACGACGAGGTCGCCGGGATAGGAGGGAAGCTGGTTCTGGAGGCCGCCAGCGGTGCGGAATGCCTTGTTGGCGGTGATGAAGCGGCCGTCGCGGTCGACCAGCGCAAGGCCGACAGGCAGGACGTCAAGCAAGGCTTGTATATTGGCCCCGGCCCCGCCCTGCGCCTGGCCTTCGTCGAACAGGAAGAACGTGGCAGCTCCGCCTTCGACTGCGGGGTCGATCGGGACATGGACGACGCGCAGCAGCGGGGCGTCGTCGCCTTCGGATCGAAGCCTGGCGCGGCCCGTATCATCGCTATCGACGATTGAATCGAAGCGCGGCGCCTCGGCGCTGGGCAACGCCCCCAGCGCGCGATCGGCGAACAGCTTGTTGGCCGCGAGCAGGCGGCCATCACCATCGACCAGCGCCGCGAGCACGCCAGCGGCGGACAGTCGTTCACCGGTCGCGCCGGCGATGCGCGATGCGGTGACGGTCACGGGGTCGGGTGCAGATGGCGTAGTGAAGCGCCACAGGACGAGGTCTCCGCGGGCGCCGGCTCGTTCGAGCTGGACCGCGCCACCATTGCCAAGACTCGCCCTCGCGTGACCGTCGCGCCAAGCGGTCCGGCGCGCTTCGGCGAGCGAGTCTCCGAGCATGATGGGTGAAGGAACCTCGGGGAAGCGCTCGCGATAGGCGGGATTGGCTACGAGAATCTGGCCCTCGCCATCGGTCAACACCGCTGGCTCGTCGTGGAGCGCGAGCACGGCGCCGACAAGGGGCAAGTCGGGGACCGCGACGGCCGGGGCGGCGGGGACTTTCGCCGCGCGGCGCTCAACCACGAAAGCGGCAACCAGCATCGCAACGAAACCGGCAAAGAACAGCAGGGCGAACGGCTTCGCACCCAGTGTCCAGAACAGGATCGCCCCGCTTGCCGCCGCCGCCGCGACCAATGCCGGCACGAGCCAGCGCGGCCCTCCGTCAATCGGCGCGTCGAGCAGCCTTGCGTCTAGCGGGGCGAGATGGCGGTGGAGCACCCGTTACCAGATACGCACCCGCTGCGTCGGCGCAAGGTAAAGCTTCTGCCCGGGCTGGGCGCCAAACGCTGAATACCAGGGGTCCATGTTGCGCACGATGTCCGCCCGATATTCGTTTGGCGAGTGCGGGTCGGTCAGCAGGCGCTGGCGTTGCGTCGCCTCGCGGACGTTGCGGCGCCACACTTGTGCCCAACCGAGATAGAAGCGCTGATCGCCAGTTGTGCCGTCGATCACCGGCGGAGTCGCACCGCCCAGCGACGCGATATAAGCGTCGTGGGCGACGGTCAGCCCGGCGAGGTCGGCGGTATTTTCACCCATCGTCAGCTTGCCCTGAACATGCATTCCGGGGAGCGGCTCATAGGCGTCATATTGCTTGCCGAGCGCGTCGAGGCGCGCCTGGAAGGCGGCGGTATCGGTCGGGGTCCACCACTTTACCAGCTTGCCGGTGAGGTCGTATTTCGCGCCTTGGTCGTCGAAATGGTGGCTCATCTCATGACCGATGACTGCGCCGATCCCGCCATAGTTCACGGCCGGGTCGGCGTTTGGGTCGAAAAATGGCGGCTGAAGGATTGCAGCTGGAAATACGATCTCGACCATGCCGGGATTGGCATAGGCATTGACCGTCATCGGGGTCATCCCCCACTCCCAGCGGTAGATCGGCCGGCCCAATTTACCGACGTTATAGTCATGTTCGAACTGCGCCGAGCGCATCGCGTTGCCGAGCGCGTCGTCGCGGCGGATCTCCAAACCTGAAAAGTCGCGCCAACGATCGGGATAGCCGATCTTGGGGGTGAAGGCGGCGAGCTTAGCACGCGCCTTGACCCGGGTGTCGGGCGACATCCACTCCAACGTCGACAGCCGCCGGTCCATCGCCGCGATGATGTTCTTGACCAGCTTGTCGGCCGCCGCCTTGGTCTCGGGCGGGAAATAGCGCTCGACGTAGATCTTGCTGACGTCATCACCGAGCGCTCCGCTGGTGAAATCGACCCCGCGCTTCCAACGCAACTGCTGCTCGGGGGTGCCCGACAGGACCGTGCCGTAAAAGGCGAAATTCTCTTTGTCGAAGGCGGCCGGGAGATAGTCGGCAAAGGCATCGAGCGAGTGGACGAGAAGCTGGTCCTTGAGCACGCCCAGCGGGGTCGCGGCGATGAGCTTCGCGGTGCCGGTGAACGCGCTCGGCTGGGCGACGATCACGCTCGAAACGGGCGTGCCGTTAGCGGCGAGTGCAGCGCGAAAGTCGAAGCCCGGTGCGGCGGAAGCGAGCTGGGCGAGAGTCATTTTGTTATAAGTCTTGTCGGCGTCGCGGCTGTCGATACGCGTCCAGTGCGCCTTGGCCAGCCCGGTCTCGAAGGCGAGGACCGCAACAGCGCGGGCGGAAGCGTTTGACTGGCCAGCGAGCGTCATCATCGTCGTCAGATGGGTGAGATATTTGGCGCGCGTGTCGGCGAGCTTGGCGTCGTTCGAGAGGTAATAGTCGCGATCGGGCATGCCAAGGCCCGACTGACCCATCGACAAGGCATAGGTCTCGGGGTCCTTGTCGTCCTGCCCAACATAGGCGGCGAATGGCGTGGTGACCCCAAGCGCACCGGCCTTGGCGTAGAGTGCGGCAAGCCCGGCCTTCGAGCGCAGCCCCGAGATTTCGCCAAGCCACGGGTTGATCGGAGAAAGCCCCTTGGTCTCGATCGCCGCGGTGTCGAGGAAGGCGGCATAGGCAGCGCCAATCTTGCTCGACGGATCGGCAGCGGCCTGATCGAGAATTTCGTGGGTACGGACCTTGGACAGGTCATCGAGAACGTTGAAGCTGCCATAGTTGGATTTGTCGGCGGGGATGGCGGTGTTCTTAGCCCATGCGCCATTGGCGAACTGGTAGAAATCGTCGCCTGGAGTTACCGCGCGGTCCATGCCGGCTGCGTCGTATCCAAAGCTGCCAATCTGTGCGCGTTGCACTGCTGGCGCGATTGGCACCACCTCGGCGGTGCGAAGCGGTTGTGGCGGCGCTATACTCGCGGTGGTGCAGGCAGTGAGGATGGTCGTCGCGGCGAGCGCAATGGCGAGACGTTTCATCGATTTTCCCTAGCAAACAATTAGATGCACAGTTTGTGACGGTTTGGATGAGCGTTAGGTGAAGCACTCGACCAACTGCCGCGTCAAGTCGACGAACGGCGGCGATCGATACGGCGCAATGTCCTGCGAGCACGGTACCGGCTGGTGATCCAGCGGCGCCAGAAGAAAGCACTGGCGAAGTAGCCGATGACAGCCGCGGTGGCGGCAATGGTCAGGACACCAAGCGCCAACGGACCGGATTCGCGTTTTAGGAGGAAAAGGAACTTCGCCAGCTCCCCCGACACTTGCGCTGCCGCCGCGGGATCGATGTCGGCACCGCGACGAAGTTCCCAACGCCCGATCTGGAGGGCTAACCAATACATGGGTGGAATCGTCAGCGGGTTGATGACCAGCGTAACTGCAGCGGCAACGGCGATGTTCGCTCGCGCCGGGACTGCAAACAAGGCAGCAACGACGGTGTGCATGAACGGGATGATTACGCCGATGCCGAGCCCTAACGCCACCGCGCGCGGCACCGAGCGATGGTTCATCCGCCACAGATTAGGCTGGGTCAGTGTCGGCGCGAACGGCCGCAGGAAACGGTTCTCGCCGATCGTCTCGCGCGTCGGGATGTGGCGATGCAGCCATATCATGACGCGCCCCATCGGCTCAGCCGTTGCTGCGCAGGAGGCGCCCCTGTTCGCGCTTCCAGTCGCGCTCCTTCTCGACTTCGCGCTTGTCGTGGACCTTCTTGCCGCGCGCGATGGCGAGCTCGACCTTCGCCCGCCCGGCCGAGTTGAAATAGATTGACAGCGGGACGAGCGTCAGCCCCTGGCGGTTGATCGCACCATGCAGCTTGGCAATCTCGCGCCCTTTGAGCAGCAGCTTGCGTTTGCGCCGCGGCTCGTGGTTGAGACGGTTGCCGTGGCTATATTCCGGGATCGAGGAATTGACGAGAAACACCTCGGCATCCTCAACCATGGCATAGCTCTCGGCGATCGAGCCTTCGCCGACGCGCAGCGCCTTGACCTCGGTACCCTTTAACTCGATGCCAACCTCATAGCGCTCTTCGACATAATAGTCGTAGCGCGCACGCCGGTTCTCGGCGACGACCTTGACCTTGTCGAACGGAGTTGGAAGCGGCTTGCCCATGCCACGGCAGATAGGGCGGAGTGCGCTGGAGCGCCAGTGACTTAGAGCAGGCCGGCATGCTCCAGCGCGGCGTCGACGACCCACTTCGCTTCGGGCGACGGTTCGGTGAGCGGCAGGCGGAGTTCGGTGCTGAAGCCAGGGCGGACTCGCGACAAGGCATATTTCGCCGGACCGGGCGAGGCGTCGGCGAACATTGCATCATGGAGCGGGTAGAGCCTGTCCTGAAGTGCGAGCGCGTCGGCCCATCGGCCATCAAGGGTGGCCTGCTGGAAGTCCGCGCAGAGCCGCGGGGCGACGTTGGCGCTGACCGAAATGCATCCCACCCCGCCCATGGCGTTAAAGCCGAGCGCACTCTCGTCGTTGCCGCTGAGCTGGCAGAAGTCAGGGCCGCAGGCGAGGCGCTGTGCAGTCACCCGGCCAAGGCTACCGGAGGCGTCTTTAATGCCGATCACGCTGGGCAGTTTGGCGGCTTCGGCGAGCGTCGCGACCGAGATATCGGCGACGGTGCGGCTTGGAACATTGTAGACGATCATCGGCAGCGGCGAGGCGGCCGCGAGCGCTTCGAAATGGGCGAGCAGTCCTGCCTGGCTCGGCTTGTTATAGTAAGGCAGCACGATCAGCGCGGCATCGGCGCCCATGTCGGCGGCGACGCGCATATGTTCGATCGCGGTGGCGGTGTTGTTCGATCCGCAGCCGGCGATGACGGGCACCCTGCCCTTGGCCTGGTCGATGGCGAGCTCGAAGAGGCGATGCTGCTCCTCGTGGGTGAGGGTCGCGACTTCGCCGGTGGTGCCGCACGGAACCAATCCGGTCGAGCCTTCGCTGATTTGCCATTCGACGAAGACTCGGAACGCCTCTTCATCGACACGTCCTGCCGCAAAAGGCGTCACCAACGCCGGTATCGACCCGGAAAACATCAATTTATTCCTTTTCGCCGAGTCCTCGCGAGTCCATAGGTCGGTCTCGGGGTGTTTGTTCACGGCCTGATAAGGACCGCTACGTCAGGATGTCCAGCATGAGCCGTATCGCATTCCTCGTGCCGATCTTCCTCACCACCGCCGCCGGAGCGGCGATGCAGGCCGGGCTTGTACCGGTGATAACTCCATCGCCCATCCCGTCTTACAGTGTCGGGAGCGAGATCGACTATGCGCTGGCGGACTGGCGCCGGCTACGCGGCAGCGACGGCTATGCGTTCAGCGACTATGCCCGCTTCGTCATGGCCAATCCCGGCTGGCCAAGTGAAAATGCGATGCGCCGGACCGCCGAGAAAGCAATGCGTCCTGGCGAGAGCAGCGCGACCGTGATCGGCTTCTTCCAGACGACCCAGCCGGTCACGGGCAACGGCTTTGCCCGGCTGGCCGAAGCGATGGCGGCGAGCGGACGGCAGGTCGAGGCGATCGCGGCGGCGCGATCGGCGATGGGGGCGGCGGATTTGAGCGCCTATGACGAGTCCAATCTGATGGCGCGCTTCACCGCACAGCTCAGCTTCGCCGATTACGACAAGCGGATCGATGCGCTGCTGATCGCGAAGAAGCCGAGCGACGCGACGCGGATGCTGTATTACGCCAGTGCCGCCCGCAAGCCGGCCTTCACGGCACGGATCGCGCTGCAGTCGCGTGCGCTCGATGCCGAGACCCAATATGCCGCGGTCGCGGCGCAGGTGGCGAGCGATGCCGGGTTGCTGATGGACCGCACGCGCTATCTTCGCGACACAGGCAACGAGGCGAGCGCGCGCTACCTCATGGCACGACCACATGCCTTCACGGCGCGGCCGACGAACCCCGAGGCCTATCTCGAACTGGCGACGGCGGTTGCTCGCGGGGCGGCATCGGATCGGCAATATCAGACCGCCTACGATATCGCGCGGCAGGTCGACGATGTTTTTCCTGCTGGTGCCGATGTCGCGCTGCAGCCGCTCGGGGTGCGCGACGATTATACCAATCTGACGTGGACCGGGGGCGAAATGGCGCTGGTCTATCTCAATCGGCCAGCTGATGCGGTGACGCTGTTCGACCGCTACTCACACGGTGGGCGTTCTCTTCAGGTGCTGACCAAGGGCGCCTATTGGGCGGGCCGTGCGGCGACGACCGCGGGGCAGATCGATAGCGCGGCCAGCTATTTCGAGCGTGCCGGCGCTGTTCCCGAAAGCTTTTACGGCCAGCTCGCACTCGAACGGTTGGGACGCGCGGTGCCAGCGCCGGGCAGCCTGCCGACGCTGCTGGCGACCGATGTGCAGCGCAGCCAGTTCCAGCAGAAGCGGATCGTTCGCGCGATGCGGGCTCTCGGCGCGAGCGGGCGGCGCGACGAGCAAACGCTGTTCGTTCGCGCGCTGTCCGAAGCTGTCGGTACCGACACCGACCGCGTCCTGACCGCCGAACTGGCGCAATCGATCGGCCGACCCGATCTTGCCGTATGGACAGCGCGATCGGCGCGGATCAAGGGCGCGACCTTTTACTACAAGCCTGCCTTCCCCGCTTACTCGATCGCGGCGAGCGGGCGGGCATGGTCGCTGGCGCACGGCATCACGCGGCAGGAATCGAGCTTCGACCGTAACGCAATGAGCGGGGTCGGCGCGCGCGGGATGATGCAGCTGATGCTTCCGACGGCGCGTGAACAGGCGGGCAAGATGGGGATCGAATATGACCCCTCGCGGCTGTTGTCCGATCCGTCCTACAACATGATGCTGGGCAGCGCCTATTTCGCGCGGCTGGTCGATCAATGGGGCGGGAATTATCCGCTGGCGGTGGCGAGCTACAATGCCGGTGCAGGCAATGTGCGCAAATGGGTCAACGCCAATGGCGACCCGCGCCAGCCAGGAGTCGATGTCATCCGCTGGATCGAGGATATCCCGTTCACCGAGACGCGCGGATATGTCCAAAGGGTGCTGGAGAACAGCGTGGTCTATGACCGGCTGAACCCGACGCTGACGCCGGCCGGCCCGGTTCATTTATCGCAATATCTCGGCAAATCGCGACCAGGTTGATGACCCAGGACGAGGAGGAAAAGCGCCCTCCCCGCTTCATCACGCCGTCCGGGATGGCAGCGATCCGCGCTGAATATACGCAGTTGTTCGGGAGCGAGCGACCCAATCTGGTCGAGACGATCAGCTGGGCGGCGGGCAACGGCGATCGCTCAGAGAATGGCGATTACATTTACGGCCGCAAGCGGCTGCGCGAAGTCGACCAGCGGATTTCGTACCTGTCGCGGGTGATGAAACACGCCCGGGTGGTCGATCCCGCAGCGCAGGTCGAGCGCGACCGGGTGCGCTTCGGGGCGATCGTCGAGCTGGCTGACGAAGACGATGAACGGCGGGTGATGACACTGGTCGGGGAGGACGAGGCCGACGCCGGCGCGGGCAAGATCAATTGGACCGCGCCGATTGCCCGCGCGCTGATCGGGGCAAAGGTCGGCGACGAGCGACTGGTGGTGCTTCCGTCGGGTGAAAAAAGCTATCAGGTCGTAGCGATCCACTATCCGGACCCGCGCTAGCCAACCTTGTGCTGGTTGAGCATGACGACAGTCTCGCCCTCGATCGGGGGTTCAAGCGGAAGCGCGTTCTCGAGCGCTTCGGTCACCGCCGCGAGCGCCGCCTCGACCCCGGCACTCTGCCCGTTCGCATCGATCACTGTCCACGGCGCCCAGCGCGTGTCGGTTCGGCGCAGGAGGTCGGTCCAGCTTCCTTCGTGGAATTCGCGGGACGGCGCGACACTTCGGTCGGTTACCAGGAAGCGGCGCCACGGGTCGGCATCCCGCGCAGCGATGCGGTCTGCCTGGACGTCCGACGTAACATGGAAGAACAGCTTGATCAGCAGGGTGCCATGATCGCGCTGCTGGGCCTCGAATTCGTTGATCTCGTCACAGCGCCGCGCCCACGCCTTGTCGGTCAGCCGCCCCGCGAGCCGGTCATCGGCGACATGACGATACCAGCTGCCGTGAAACAGCGCAGTCGCGCCTGGGCCTGGCAGACTTGCCCAATAAGGCGCTAGCCAGTGGCGCTCCTGGTCGTCACCAGGGGGGCAATGCGTCGCGAAATGGCATGGGTCCCATGCCCCGGCGAGGCGGCGTAGGGCGGCACGCTTGCCGCTGCCGTTCCAGCCATCGAACAGGATCATCGCGCGGCGACGATGGACGATCTGCGCCAGCTGTAGTTCGCCGAGCCGCTCGATCATGGCGCCAGACTCGGCCGAGGCGATCAAGTCACCTCGTTCAAATTTCGTTAAATCGATCGGCACGCGCGAGGCGTATCGCATCCGAGGTGGAGCGGCAATCGATTAGGAGGCATCAGTTTCCCGGCTTGGAACCGGCTTTGGGACCGTCGACGACGAGCCGGATCGACAACTCCTTGAGCTGGCGATCGCTGACCGGCGCGGGGGCATTCATCATGAGGTCCTCGGCCTTTTGGGTCATCGGAAAGAGAATGACTTCGCGAATGTTGGGCTCGTCGGCCAGCAGCATGACGATGCGGTCGATGCCGGGCGCCGAGCCGCCGTGCGGGGGCGCGCCATATTTGAAGGCGCCGATCATGCCGGGGAAGTTGGTGTCAACTTCCTCACGGCTGTAACCAGCGATTTCGAACGCCTTGTACATGATGTCGGGGCGGTGGTTGCGGATCGCGCCTGAGGACAGTTCAACGCCGTTACAGACAATATCATATTGCCAAGCGAGGATGTCGAGCGGGTCCTTGGTCTCAAGCGCTATGAGCTCGCCCTGCGGCATCGAAAAGGGGTTGTGGCTGAAGTCGACCTTCTTGGCGTCCTCGTCATATTCGAACATCGGGAAGTCGACGATCCAGCAGAATTTGAAGGCACCCTGCTCGATCAGGCCGAGCTGCTCGGCGACGCGGGTGCGGGCGAGGCCGGCGAGTTTCGCGGCTTGCGCTTCGGGGCCGGCGGCGAAGAAGATGCCGTCGTTGGGGCCGAGGCCGAGTTCGACGGCGAGCTTGTTCATGCCCTCGGTGCCATGATTCTTGGCGATCGGGCCACCCCACTCGCCGCCCTTGCGTGTGGCATAGCCGAGCCCGGCAAAGCCCTCGCCGCGCGCCCAGTCGTTCATTTCGTCGAAGAATTTGCGGCTCTTTTCGGCGGTACCCGGCGCGGGGACGGCGCGGACGACCATGCCTTTGTCGACGAGGCCCGCAAACAGCCCGAAGCCCGATCCGACGAAGTGCGAGCCGACGTCGGCGATCAGCAAGGGATTGCGCAGGTCAGGCTTGTCGCTGCCGTATTTGAGGAGTGATTCGCGGTAGGGGATACGCGGGAACTCGCCCGCCGCGGTGACCGACTTGCTATTGGCGAATTCGGCGAAAAGGCCAGCTAGAACTGGCTCGATCGCGTTGAAGACGTCGTTCTGCGTGACGAAACTCATCTCGAAATCGAGCTGGTAGAATTCACCCGGGCTGCGGTCAGCACGCGCATCCTCGTCGCGGAAGCAGGGGGCAATCTGGAAATAGCGGTCGAAGCCGGCGACCATCAGCAGTTGCTTGAACATCTGCGGCGCCTGCGGGAGCGCGTAGAATTTGCCGGGATGGACGCGCGACGGGACCAGATAGTCACGCGCGCCTTCGGGCGATGAGGCGGTCAGAATCGGGGTCTGGAACTCGGTGAAACCCTGCTCGATCATTCGCTCGCGGATCGAGGCGATGACCGCCGAGCGGAGCATGATATTGGCATGGAGCCGCTCGCGGCGAAGGTCGAGGTAGCGATATTTGAGGCGGATTTCCTCGGGGTATTCGGCTTCGCCCGCTACTGGCATAGGGAGCTCGGCAGCGGCGGACTGGACTTCGACCTCGCGCGCGATGACCTCGATATCGCCAGTGGCCAGACGCGAGTTCACTGCACCGCCTTCGCGCGCGACGACGTCACCGGTGATGGTCACGACCGATTCAACGCGCAGCCCGTCGAGGACCGCGAGCGCGTCACTTCCGGCGCGCGCGACGATCTGGGTCAGGCCGTGGTGATCGCGCAGGTCGACGAACAGCACCCCGCCGTGGTCGCGCTTGCGGTGGATCCAGCCCGAGACGCGCGCCGTGGCGCCGACGTCGCTGGCGCGCAGTTGGGCGCAAGTGTGGGTGCGATAGGCGTGCATGTATCTGTCTCGCTTTGCGTCATCCCGGCGCAGGCCGGGATCCCGGGCGGCGGCCGATCACACTGGCCACCGGGGATCCCGGCCTGCGCCGGGATGACGGCTGAAATTGATGCCGCGCGCTTCGCCCTTGAACAGGCGCTTTGTCAAGGCGGGCAACCCCCGCTATGGCCCCGTCCAACATGAAGATTCATCCGCTGATCGATACCAGCGCCGAGCTTGCGGCGCTGTGCGAGCGACTTTCCAAGCATGACTTCGTCGCGGTGGACACCGAGTTCATGCGCGAGAACACCTATTGGCCCGAGCTATGCTTGCTCCAGATCGCGTCGGTCGAGGAAGCCGCAGCGATCGACCCGATGGCGAGCGGGCTCGACATGGCGCCACTACTCCACCTGCTGGTCGATAATCATGATGTGATGAAGGTGTTTCACGCCGGCGGGCAGGACCTCGAGATCATCTACACGCTGACGGGCAAAATGCCGGTGCCGTTGTTCGACACGCAGATTGCGGCGATGGCACTCGGGCAAGGCGAGCAGATCGGCTATTCGAACCTGATCGAGTCGATGCTCGGCCACACCCTCGACAAGGGTGCGCGTTTCACCGACTGGAGCCGTCGGCCGCTCGACAAGCGCCAGATTGATTATGCCATCGGCGACGTAACCCACCTCGCCGAGATTTTTCCTCGGATGGTCGACAAGCTGCGTCGCAACGGACGCGGGGCGTGGCTCGACGAGGAAATGGAGCGGCTGGCCGATCCGTCGAGCTTCGCGTTCGAGCCCGACCAGGCGTGGAAGCGACTGAAAGCGCCGGGGCGCAACCCGCAGGTGCTCGGACGGCTGAAAGCGCTCGCGGCGTGGCGCGAGACAGAAGCGCGCGGCAAGAACTTGCCCCGAGGACGAATCGTGAAGGACGAAACGCTAGGCGAGCTGGCGTCGCACCCGCCGAAATCCCAAGACGATCTAGGCAAGATTCGCGGGTTGTCGGCGGGATGGCGGTCGAACGACATTGGCGCGCGGCTGATGATAGCGATCGGCAATGCGCAGCCGCTGGAACCGGACGACATGCCGTCGCGCGAACCTAACCGGCCGGGGCTGACCAAGGATGCCGCGCTGGTCAGTGACCTGCTCAAGTTACTGCTCAAAATTCGCTCGAAGGAGACCGGCGTGGCGTCCAAGTTGATCGCGCGCTCCGACGAGCTGGAAGCGCTGGCGGCGGGCGTGCGGAAGGATTTGCACATCCTGTCGGGCTGGCGCTTCGAGGAATTCGGACGCGACGCGCTCGACCTCGTCGAGGGGCGACTGGCGTTCGCGACCGAGCATGGCAAATTGAAGATGACGCGAACGCTTCGCGAAGTGGTCGAGGCCTAGCCGAACCTGACCATCGGCTCACGGCCGATTGCGGTGGCCAGCTGTTTCAACCGCCTGTCGATTGATTCGGCAAAGAGCGCCTTGAAGCGCGGCGAGATGGTCAAGGTGACCCGGCGCGGGCTCAATTCGACGCGGCTTTTGCGGAGCAGGGTCTCGGTTCCGCCCGACAGGCGCTGGGCGAGGCGGATGGCGCGGCCCCAGGCGGCGGCGCGCTCGCTCTCCCCTTCATGAAGCAGCGCCTCGAGCTTCTTGCTAAACCCCCCATCGCCGCCGAACGCCGAGCACAGCGCGCGGCCCAGCAGCGCGCGGCCGTGGGCGTCGATCCCGACCCAATTGCCGTGAATCGCCATGTCGACCGCGCGCTCGGCACGAAAATCGGGGTGGGCGTTCCAGGCGATGTCGGCGAGCAAGCAGGCAGCAAGGCGCAGCCGCGTGTTGGCTAGGCTCTCGTCGGGGAACAGCGGGGCGATCCACTGGTCGAGCGCGGCGCCATGGTCGCCGAACCGGCCGAGTTGTTCGCCGACGTCGAGCGCGGCGGCGAGGAGCGGATCTTCCTCGCGCACTGCCTGGCTAAGGTCGCGATAGAGCAGGCCTTCGCGCAGGCCGAAGGCCGATACGATGACCTTGCGGGGGCCGAGTTGGGCGACGAGGGCTTCGAGCAGCGCAGCGGCAGGACCCAAGGTCGGCAAGCGGGTGCGCGACACTCCCGATCGTTGCTTCAATTCGTCGATCGGCGTGTCCCGGAGAAAGGCGCGCTGCTCGGCGATGCGCTCGGGCGTGAAGCGATGCTGGTGGACAATCGGGAGGGGATGATTGGACAGCTTGAGGTCGAGCGCGGCAAGCGATCGGAACGAGCCACCGACGAGATAGAGGCCATTGCCCCGCGCGGCGTCCTTGAGCTTGCCCTTGCCGAGCGCTGCGGCGATCTGGTCGGTCAGCGCGGCCAGGTTCGGGTCATCGCCCAACCGCAGCACGCCAAGAGGGAGCGAAACCCCCTCCCCCGCGGCGCCGCGCGCGACCCCGATCAGCTCGAGACTACCACCGCCGAGGTCGGCGACGATGCCGGTGGCCCTGGGAATGGCGGAGATCACACCCAGACCCGACAGCTCGGCTTCTTCGGCACCCGATAGCAAGCGCGGTTTGAGGCCAAGCGCCGCGGCGCGCTTGAGGAAATCAGCACCGTTGGAGGCATCGCGGACGGCGGCGGTCGCCACGGTGTGCAGCTTCCTGAGCCCCATCTCCTTCGCCAGCAGCTGAAAGCGGGCTAGCGTGACGAGGGTTTCATCAACCGCTTTCTCCTCAAGCGCACCGTTTTTCGCGACGCCCTTGCCAAGTGCGGCCATGACCTTTTCGTTAAACAGGGTCGACGGCACGCGCGGCGACCCGCCGAACGCCACGAAGCGGACCGAGTTCGAGCCGATATCGATAATGCCGACAGGGCCGAACGGGCGAGGCAGTACCGGTCTTGTCATGTGCGCCACATCAGCCGCGCTGGGTCAGGCGGAGTTTGGGAACGGCCTTTCCGCCAAGTGCGGCGCCGCGGCCCGACAGGCTGGGATTGGTCATGAAATAATGGTGGAGATTGAACGGGCGCTTGCCGGGCTTGACGCGGGTGTAGGCCCCCGACGGATCGAGCATCCAGCTTTGCTCGTTGTCGATGAGGTTGGCGAGCATGACCTGGTCGAGCACCTGTGCGTGGACGGTGGGATTCTCCAATGGCATCATGAACTCGACACGGCGGTCGAAGTTGCGCGGCATCCAGTCGGCCGAAGAGATATAAACGCGCGCCTTGTCGCTGGGCAGGCGCTGGCCATTGGCGAAACACCAGATGCGGCTATGCTCAAGGAACCGCCCGACGATCGATTTCACGCGGATCCGCGACGACAGGCCGGCGATCCCCGGACGCAGGCAGCATACGCCGCGGATGATGAGGTCGATCGACACGCCGGCCTCGCTCGCCTCGTAGAGCTTGTCGATCATGATGCGGTCAACCAAGCTGTTCATCTTGGCCCAAAGCGCGGCGGGGCGGCCTTCGCGGGCGTTGGCGATCTCGGTGTCGATCAGCGCGCAAATTCGCTCGCGCATATATTTGGGCGACAAAGTGAGCAGTTCCAGTCCCTTGGGGGGGACATAACCGGTGATGAAATTGAACAGTTTCGCGGCATCGCGTGCGGCGCGGCGGCTAGCGGTGAAGAAGCTCAGGTCGGTGTAGATGCGCGCGGTCGTCGGATGGTAATTGCCGGTGCCGAAGTGGCAGTAGGTGCGCATCGCCCCGCCTTCGCGGCGGAACACCATCGAGACTTTCGCGTGGGTCTTCCACTCGACGAAGCCATAGATCACCTGGACCCCGGCACGCTCCAGGCGGCTCGCCCAGAGGAGATTCTGTTCCTCGTCGAAGCGGGCCTTGAGCTCGACCACCGCGGTTACCGACTTGCCGGCTTCGGCGGCGGCAACAAGGGCGTCGATGATCGCCGACTGCTTGCCGGCACGGTAGAGCGTCTGCTTGATCGCGACGACATCGGGGTCCTCGGCTGCCTGGCGGAGGAAGGCGACGACCACCTCGAAACTTTCATAAGGGTGGTGGACGACGAAGTCCTTGGCGCGAATCGCCGCGAAACAATCGCCGTGATGCTCCATGACCCGCTCAGGAAAGCGCGGGCTGTAGGGGGTGAATTTGAGGTCGGGGCGGTCAACCTCGACCAAAAGTGCGAGGTCGGCGACGCCGATGAAGCCAGCGGACTCGGCGACCAGCGCAACCTCGGCGTGAAGGCCTGTGCGGACCATTGCTTCAAGGTCGTCGGGCGTGTCGGCGAGGAATTCCAGGCGGATGACCCGGCCGCGGCGACGGCGTTTGATCGCGGTGCGGAAGTAGCGAACGAGGTCCTCGGCTTCTTCCTCGACCTCGATGTCGCTGTCGCGAAGCACCCGGAACGCGCCGCTGCCGAGCACGATGAAGCCGGGGAAGAGCAGGTCGAACTGGTCGCGAATCAGTGTATCGAGGGCGATGAAGCGGAACGCCGCGCCGGGCAGGCGGATGAAGCGCGGCAGCGATTGGGGGATCATCAGCAGTTCGGTGACAGGCTCGCGCTCGACCGGTGTCTCCAGGCTGAAAACGAGGCTGAAGGTGCCGTTGGGGATATGCGGGAACGGGTGCGACGGGTCGATCGCCTGCGGCGTGAGCACGGGCAGTATCTGCTCGCGAAAATGCTTGTCGAGCCAGTCACGCTCGTCTTGAGCAAGGTCATCCACCGCCAGCACTTCGAAATCCTGCTCGGCAAGACATTCGCGAAGGACGATCCATTCCTTCTGCTGCGCCACGACCAGCGCGTCGGCTTCCTCGGCGATCGCCGTCAGCTGCTGGGTTGGAGTGCGCCCGTCGGTCGATTTTTCTTCGACCCCGAGCAGCTGCTGGCCCTTGAGACCGGCAACGCGAGTCATGAAGAATTCGTCGAGGTTGGAGCCCGAGATGGAGAGGAAGCGAAGTCGCTCAAGCAGCGGATGGGACGGATTTTCCGCTTCCTCGAGGACGCGGCGATTGAACGCCAGCCACGACAATTCGCGGTTAAAAAAGCGCTCGGGGCCAAGCAGCGCAACCGGTGCGCTGTCCTCACGCACGCTCACGCCGCTTGCCCTTCGGCGGTGAGGCCGGCCTGCGCCAGCGCGCGTCGGATGACCGGCAGAGTAAGTCTGGCGCGTTCGGCGATGGCGAAGCGATCGACCGCCTCGACCACGCGCTCGGCGGTGAAATAACTGCGCTCGACCCGGCTGGTGACATAGGCCATCGCCTCGGGTGGAAGATAGAGTCCGCGGTCGGCGAACAGCAACTGCACGATCCCGGCGAACAGCTTGTCATCGGGCTGTCCGATCGTCGTCACCGGCGTGATGGCGAGCCGGGTGCGCAGGTCGGGCAGCCGAATGGACCAGTCGGGCGGCACGTCATCGGCGACAATCACGACCGGCCGACCACTTTCTTGCGCGGCGTTCCAGGCGTGGAAGATGCTTTCCTCGTCGTGGCCCTCGGCATTGTCGAACAATCGTCCCTTGACCCGCTCGACGAAATGTCTCGCGAGCAGCGATCGGCCCGAGCGGCGCGGGCCGGTGAGAAGCGTCGCCTTGACGGGCCAGGTCGACCATGTCCGAAAATGTTCGAATGCCGTGCGGTTGGCGTCGCCGAGGATAAACCGCTCCGCGTCTCCAGCCTGGGGCCAGTCGAGCGGCAGCGCGATCTGGTCGGCGCCGCGGTTCATGGGCGTGGAGGCAGCGGAGGCGGCGGCGTGACGGCTGGCACGGGGTTCGGACGCGGCACGGAAGTCGGCGGCGCCGGGGCGGCGGCGGCGGCGCGCGACAAGCGCAGTTGGCCACCTTCGTAATCGACGCTCCAGCCGCGCGCCATCAGCGCCGCCCGTAAGGCCGACACGTCGCCATGATAGGTCGCTACGATGCTGCTTGTGCCACCGATCGCAACGCTGCTCTCACTGACCGCGTCGACTCCGCCAACAGCGCGGACGCTGGCGACAGCGGCCGAAAGAGACGCGCCGTCGGGAGTGGCGACGAGCAGTTGATAGACCTGCGCAGGCTGGTCGCTGCCGGTCGTTACGGCTTCGTCGGCCAACACTTCTGTCGGTGGTGGCGGCGGCGGCGGGTTGAGCGAGGAGTCACGATGGAGTTGCCCGGCATTAAGCGCAACGGTGAACAGCTGGTCCATTTGTTGAACACCTTTGCTCATCAACGGCTGGAGGTCGCCACCATTGCGATCATGGATGTCGAAGCTGCCGATAATCGCGCCGTCAGGGCCGTGGCGGGCGACGAAGTGAGCGCTGGCCGGGCCACCGGGGTAGAGCCTCCGAAGCTGCACTTCGGCAACAAGAATGTCCGACGCGCCATAGGTTTCAAGAATGTTCCGCCACCACGCGCGACCGGGCCGGTCGACCTGCGCCGCGTTGACCAGCAGCGGGTCGGCGCCAAGCCCCGAGGGGCGGACATAGTCGATCGCGCTGGTCGAGGTCTTGAACGACGCCCAGGCGCGCTGCCACGCATTGCGCGTCTCGACGCTGGTCGGAGTGCCAGCGGTCAGCATCAACGGGATCAGCAGCATCGGTTCGGACCGGCGCAAGTCGCCCGCCATGCCGACAAGACCCGCGGCGCGCGAGCGGTCGAACATCACCCCGAGGTCGGCAATATAGCGGCCCGGACCGATTTGCTCTTTCTCGACCGCGATCGAACTGACGAGGCCGTCGAGCGTCGCGTCATCGACCGCCGGGGCGTCGGTCGGGGACGCGCCATTCGCTTTGGCCCACAGCATCCCAAAGCCGATCCGCTGCGCCGCCCGCCACCCGGCGTAGCGCGCCGCCTCGGCCGTCCCGCCGCCGACATCGACATGGATTCCAGACACTTCAAGCAGACCCGAGCTGTCGATCGGAAGGATACCGCGGTCGCCGCTCTCCAGTTGCGCGACCAGCGAACTGCCAAAGCCGACGACAGCGAACATGGTGGCGAACAGGACGGAAGGGCGGCGCAATTGCATCGCCGAGGCTTTTGGCGACAACGGCGTGGAAATCCAAGCGCGTTATCGTTACTCGGGCCTCCATGACGCAAAAGCCCCTGACCTACGCCGACGCCGGCGTGTCGATCGCCGCTGGTAACGCGCTTGTGAAAGCGATCGGGCCGCTTGCGAAATCGACCCGGCGACCGGGGGCTGACGCCGAGCTTGGCGGGTTCGGCGGGTTCTTCGACCTGAAGGCGGCGGGGTTCAAGGACCCGTTGCTGGTCGCGGCGAACGATGGCGTGGGGACCAAGCTCAAGCTGGCGATCGAAATGGGGCGGCATGACGGGGTCGGGATCGACCTTGTCGCGATGTGCGCCAACGACCTCATCGTGCAGGGTGCCGAGCCGCTGTTCTTCCTCGACTATTTCGCGACCGGCAAGCTTGATAATGACGTCGCGACAGCGGTGGTGGCGTCGATCGCCGGCGGCTGCTGCCAGGCTGGATGCGCGCTGATCGGTGGCGAGACGGCGGAAATGCCGGGGATGTATGCCCCGGGCGACTACGACCTCGCGGGGTTCTGCGTCGGGGCGGTCGAGCGGGGACAGCAGTTGACGGGCGCCGATATCGCGCCGGGCGACGTGGTGCTCGGGCTGGCGAGTTCGGGAGTTCATTCGAACGGATTCAGCCTGGTGAGACAAATTATTGAGCAAGAGGGGTGGCGGATCGACCGGCCGGCGCGGTTCGATCCGGGGCGTCTGCTCGGCGACGCGCTGCTGGAGCCCACGCGGATTTATGTGACGAGTCTTCTGCCCGAAGTGCGCGCGGGGCGGATCAAGGGCCTTGCGCATATCACCGGCGGCGGTTTGCTCGAAAATGTCCCGCGCGTTCTGCCAGAGGGGGTTCATGCCCGGATCGACGCCGATGCCTGGCCCCTCCCCCGGCTATTCGCGCAACTCCAGGCGGGCGGGAAGATCGAGCCCGAGGAAATGGCGCGGACGTTCAACTGCGGTGTCGGCATGGTCGCGATCGTGGCCGAGGTATTTGTTGCGGCGGTCACAGCGGGGCTGACTGCGGCCGGCGAGACGCTGTTCCGGATCGGCACGATCGAGGCAGGGACGCGTGGCTGCACGGTCAGCGGATCAGTCGAGACATGGAGCGCTCGCGATCCGTGGTCGGCCACGCATGCCCATGGCTGAGCGGGCGCGCGTCGCGGTCCTGATTTCTGGTCAAGGCACGAACATGGCGGCGCTGATCTATGCCGCGCGGGCCGAGCATTGTCCGTTTGAGATCGTTCTGGTCAGCGGGGACCGACCCGGGGCACCTGGGCTGGCGCTGGCCGAGGCCGAAGGGATCGAGGTGGTTCGTCTCCCCTCCCCCACGCGTGGCACGAAAGTTCAGTTTTTCAGCGACCTCGACCGCGTCCTTCGTGAGGCGTCGGCGGAATTTGTCGTGTTGGCCGGGTTCATGCGGATCCTGCCCGATGATTTCGTCGCGGGCTGGGCGGGGCGGATGATCAATATCCATCCCTCGCTGCTGCCCAAATATAAGGGGCTCCACACGCATCAGGCGGCGCTTGATGCTGGCGACCGCGTCGCCGGCTGCACAGTCCATCTCGTCACCGCCGAACTCGATGGCGGACCGATCCTCGGACAGTGCGAAGTCGCGGTGATGACGGGCGACACGGTCGAGACACTAACCGAGCGGGTACGCATCGCCGAGCACCAGCTCCTCCCGCGCGTGCTCGCCGAGTACGTCAGCCGCGAACGCGATCCGACATGGATCGTGGCCAAGGTCGGCGAGATGGCGCTCATGCTGCCCGAAACGCGGTTCAGAACGAGCCACGGCTCCCCGGCATGGCGGGTCGGTAGCGAATCCTCGGGCAAATTCTTCGCGATCATGTGGCTGAACCATCACGGTGAAGCCGGCATAGCGGTGCTGGTCAAGTGCAGCGGCCAGGACGAACTCGCCGCGCTGGTCGAGGCCGACCCTGAGCAATATTTCCGTCCGCCCTACTACGGCCCCTCGGACTGGATCGGCCTTCGCCTCGATCGGTGCGGCACCGACTGGGGTCATGTCGCGGAGTGGCTGGCGAAAAGCTGGCGAGCGGTGGCACCAGCGCGATTGGGAAAGCTGATGCGGATCGCAGTCGAGTTTTAAGTTCCGCTTCCGAGCCATTGCTGACACTAGCTCCTGATGGCATGAGCCGGGGATGTTCGATACAGTTCCAGTGAAGTGGTCATGGGAGTTCTGAGATGGCTTCTACTGCTTCCGGGTGCAATCATCGCGCTGATGATTGGCAGTCTCGCGGGCGCAGTAGTTGCCGATGTCTTCGGCCAGGCAGCATCCGATACGGGCAGCGCGTTCGCGGGCCCCTTCGCCTTCGTCTTCACGGCCTGCGCGATCGCACCTGCGCATCGGCGACCAACGAGCTTGGCTGCCGCCTCATTGATTGCCATCCTCGCGCTTGGAACGGTCATCCTCTCCAGCTTCACCACGGTGGAGGAATTCGCAAGGCTCTCGGCGAGAGCGCGGGTGGTTACGCCGGTAGCGCAGGTCCTTGGCGCGCTCTATGCCCTGTTCATCAGTCTGCCAGTTCTCACCCCCGGAACAAAGCTGGAAAGCCTTTGGCGCGAAATTGTCGCGCTTGGAAGTGTCGTCGGTATGACGGGTGTGTTCATCGCTCTGATTGGCTCGGGCGCAGGCCTGGCCGGCCTCGGATGGCTTGGCTTCAAAGTTGGGCTCAGCGTCCTACTGCTTGGAGTGGTGACCTGGGTATTTCCATTCATTCTTATGGCTGCCCGATTGAGGAAGGCAGGAGCCGTAATGCAGGAACGTCTTTGAGAGATGACGAGCCGGGAACAATAGGAATTTCCGGCAATAGTCAGGGTCGACACTAAACAGTTAGTCGAACATTGCCTCCCGCCAGCGTCAAACTATCGGCCCGCACGCGGGCCGCTGAGCGTTGGTCTAATGCACACATTCCACCAATTGCAGACCTAAAACTGGTCGCAGGATCGCTCCGACGGCCTTTTTAAGGATCGAGAGATTGTAATCTTCCCCGGAAGGGACAGGATTTTTCAGCCGACAATCTCATCCGGCTTGAAGAAGTAGGCAATTTCGGTCGCGGCGTTTTCGAGGCTGTCCGAGCCGTGGACCGAATTGGCCTCGATCGATTCCGCCAGTTCCTTGCGGATCGTGCCGGCGTCGGCGTTGGCGGGGTTGGTGGCGCCCATGACTTCGCGGTTCTTGGCGACGGCGTTGTCGCCTTCGAGCACCTGAACGACGACCGGGCCGGAGATCATGAAGCTGACGAGGTCGTTGAAGAAGGGGCGCTCGCGGTGGACGCCGTAAAAGCCTTCGGCCTGATCGCGTGAGAGGTGGACGCGCTTCGAGGCGACGACGCGCAGGCCGCCTGCCTCGAGCATTTTCGTGACCGCGCCGGTCAGATTGCGGCGGGTGGCATCGGGTTTGATGATCGAAAAGGTGCGCTCGGTCGTCATGGCCGGACGGGCTCCTGTATTGGGGGTGAAGGGTTGGCCGCGCCCCTAGCGGGGGGGATGGGAAAGGGCAAGGAGCGTCAGCCTTTCTGAACCCATTTGCCGTCTTCTTGCGACCAGTATCGCCGCTCGACCCCTTCCCGGCCTGACAGCAATTTCCACGCCAGTCGCGCCGCTTCGAGGTGGGTCTCGTCGAACAGGAAGAAGGCGCGGTCGAAGGTCAGCGCCGCCTCGCGCCACTCGCCGTCGACAATCGCGATGTTGCGCGCGAGATTGGGAGCGTCGGGGGTGGTCGAGAGGAGCACCGGTTGGCGCGCGTCGTCAGTGCCGCCAGCGACGCTATGGGGTAAAAAGGTCGGGCCATCGGTCCACAGCTGACGGTCGAGCCGGGCGAGCTGGGCTTCGTCCGAGGAGATTGCGACAAGTTGATGTCCTTCGGACAATAATCTGGTCGCGATCGACGCTAGAACTGCGTCGGCGCCAGCGCTGGCAAGCTGATAGAAATCGACTTGCACCGTCCCGCACCCCCGCCCCGATCAGCCCTTCTCGACTACGTCGGCGACATACTGATCGAGCAGTCGCACGCCGTACCCGGTCGCGCCCTTGTCATAGGTGCTGCTCGGCTTGTCGCTCCACGCCATTCCGGCGATGTCGAGGTGGGCCCATTTGACACCTTCGTCGATGAACCGGCCGATGAACTGCGCGGCAGTGATCGAGCCTGCCTCGCGCGGGCCGACGTTCTTGATGTCGGCGATCGGCGAATCGATCAGCCGGTCGTAGGCCTCGCCGAGCGGCATCCGCCACAATTTGTCGCCTGACGCCTTGCCGGCGGCGTCGAGCTGCCCGGCGAGCGTGTCGTCGTTGGCATACATGCCGGCCACTTCGTGGCCCAACGCGACGACGATTGCGCCGGTCAGCGTGGCGAGATCGATGATCGTCGCCGGCTTCACATTGGCTTGTGCCCAGGTGATCGCGTCGCACAGCACGAGGCGGCCCTCGGCGTCGGTGTTGATGACTTCGATCGTCTGGCCGTTCATTGACGTGACGACGTCACTCGGGCGCATGGCATTGCCGTCGGGCATATTTTCGACCAGGCCGCAGATACCGACGACGTTGGCCTTCGCCTTGCGTCCGGCGAGCGCCTTCATCGCGCCCGCGACGGCGCCGGCACCGCCCATGTCCCATTTCATCGATTCCATGCCCGCGGCGGGCTTGATCGAGATGCCGCCGGTGTCGAAGGTCACGCCCTTGCCGACGAAGCACAGCGGGGTGCCGCCCGCCTCGCCGCCGTTCCAGCGCAGGACGAGCAGCTGCGCCTCGCGGGTCGAGCCCTGCGACACGCCGAGCAGCGCGCCCATCCCGAGATCGGCCATTTCCTTTTCGCCGAGGACTTCGAACTCGATGCCGAGCCCTTCCATCGACGCGAGGCAGCGGGCGACGAAGCTTTCGGGATAAATGATGTTGGCGGGCTCGGCGACGAGCTCACGGGTCAATTCGACGCCGGCGGCGAGCGGGGCGTAGCGGTTCGTCCAGCGCGCTTCGGCCTCGGCGGACGCGCCGACGATGGTCAGCGTGGCAAGGGTCGGCTTCTGCTTGTCCTTCAATTTGGTGCGATAACGGTCGTGGCGCCACGAGCGAAGCGAGGCGGCGAGCGCAACGCGGGCAGCGGCATCGGCGTCAAAGTTCAGCCCGGTGAGGTCGAGCACGGCGTGGGTCTCACCCGAGGTCAGCAGGCGGGCGGCGAGCGTTCCGCCAAGCTTCTCCGCCGCCGTGTCGGGTTTGGCATCGGTACCGAGGCCGACAACAACTAGGCGACGTCCGCCATCCTGGTCGAGATAGAGTTCGGCGGAGCCACCTGTCTCGCCGTCGAAGCGCTGGCGGCGCAGGACGGCATCGATACCCTCGCCCAGTCCGGCGAGCCCCGGCCGCTGGCTCCCGGCGGCGGGAACGACCAGTGCATAATCACCAGAGGGGCGGGTCGGGGCGAAGCGGATTTGCATGGAAAACCTCGGCTGATGAAATGGTTGGGCAGCCCTTTAGGATAGGGCCGCGCGATAGGCAAAGTGGTTCGCGGCGGCGAGGTTGCGATTGCCGCCTAGCAGGCGAGGTGCAATAGGCAGGCGCGAACCAGTCATCCGGGCAGGGAATGTTGCGCGCATCGAAGTATAGCTGGACGGCACTGCCGTTGCTGCTCGCCATCCCGGGGGCCGCCACTGCGCAAGACCCGTCGCCTACGCCCGCGCCCGTCGCGGCGAGCGTGCCCGCGACCGACGGGTCGATCGACTTCGCCGCCGACGTCCTGACCTATGACAATCAGCGCGACCTGGTCACCGCGACCGGCCAGGTGCGGCTGGCGCGGGACGGCAATTATCTCGCCGCCGACCAGGTCAGCTGGGACCGCAAGACGGGTAAAGTTCAGGCGGCGGGCAATGTCGTGGTGCTCGACCCGCAGGGCAACAAGCTGGTCGGCGACAAGGTCGACCTGACCGACAGCCTCAAGGACGGGACGATCGACAACCTCCTGCTGGTGCTCGACACCGGCGGGCGGATCGCAGCGCAGCGCGGCACGCGGGTCAACGGGACGACGATCCTCGACAATGCGATCTACACCGGCTGCGCGGTAACCAGCGACTGTGGCAAGTCCAAGCGCCCGGGATGGACGATCAACGCGGCGAGGGTCACGCGTTCCGCCGACGGCAAGACGATTCGCTTCAGCGGTGGTCGGCTCACCGTGCTGGGCGTATCGGTGCCCCTGCTGGCCGTGGTCGCGCTCAACACCGGCAAGGGGGGAAACAGCGGCTTTCTGATCCCCGATTTTTCTTATTCGCATTCGAACGGGCTCGAGGTCTCGCTGCCGTATCACGCGCAACTTGCGCCCAACCGCGATGCGACGCTGACCCCGCACCTCTATTCCGGCAACGCCCCGGCGCTGAGCGGGCAGTATCGCCAGTTGACCCGGCTCGGCGCATTCCAGGTCGGCGGGTTCCTGACCTATGGCCGGGTCGACAGCTCGAGCACGCTCCAGCCCATCGGGCACAATGCGCCACGCGGCTATATCGAAGGCAACGGCAAGTTTCAGTTCGATCAATATTGGAGCCTGACGGGATCGATCCGCGCCGCGACCGACAAGACCGTCACCAAACGCTATGATATCACAAACGACGACCGGCTGCGCAGCTTCCTCGATCTCGAGCGGATCGACACCAACAGCTATATTTCGATCGCTGGCTGGGCGTTCGAGGGGTTGCGGGTCGATGACCACCAGCGGACCATTCCCATCGCCCTGCCGGCGATCGATGCGCGGCTACGGCTAAAGCATCCGGTGCTGGGCGGGCGGGTCGAGGTCGAGGCGAACAGCCTGGCGATCACCCGCATCGACGGACAGGACACCCAGCGTGCGTTCGTCCAGGCGCGGTGGGACATGCGCAAGCTGACGTCGTTGGGGCAGCAGCTGACCTTCACCGCGCTGGCGCGGGGCGATGTCTATCATACCGACAATTCGGCGGACACGAGCGTCGTCTCTTACCGTGGATTGGACGGGTGGCATGCCCGCGCGATCGGGGCGCTGGTCGCCGACGCGCGCTGGCCGCTGATCGGCAATGCCTTCGGCGGCGTCCAGACGATCACCCCGCGCATCCAGATTGTCGCCACCCCGCCAGTACCGAACCTGAGCATCCCCAACGAGGACAGCCGGTCGATCGACCTCGACGATTCGAACCTGTTCGCGATCAGCCGCTTCTCGGGCTATGATCGCTGGGAAGACGGGTCGCGCGTCACCTACGGGCTGCAATATGCGCTCGAGCGGCCGCGCTTCTCGATCGATACGGTGATCGGGCAAAGCTATCGCCTGACCCGCAGCCCGACCCTGTTCCCGATCGGCACCGGGCTGACCGACCGCTTCTCCGACATCGTCGGGCGGACGCGGATCCGCTACGGACGGTTTCTCGACATTTCCAATCGGTTCCGCATCGACAAGGGCAATTTCGCGGTCCGCCGCAACGAGATCGACCTGACCGTCGGCAGCGACGAAACCTATCTCCAGGTCGGCTACCTCAAGCTCAACCGCAAAATCGATCCGGCGATCGAGGATCTGCGCGACAAGGAGGAGCTGCGGCTTGCCGGGCGATGGAAGTTCCGCCGCTACTGGTCGGTCTTCGGCGCGACGGTGATCGACCTCACCAACCAGACCGAGGACCCGCTGTCGCTGGCAAACGGGTTCGCGCTGGTGCGGCATCGGCTGAGCATCGATTATGAAGATGACTGCCTGACATTTGGCGTCCAGTGGCGGCGCGACTATGAGCGCATCGGGACGTTCCGCAAGGGCAGTACATTTTCGCTTCACTTCAGCCTCAAGAACCTCGGGCGCTAAGGCTGGGTTCAGCGTGGACGGGACACAGGGGCAACCTGTAATCGGTTGGGTAACAAGGAAATAACGCGTGTCAGCAGGTAAGACTTTGAGCTGGACTTTGAAGCTGGCGGCGAGCGCGGCGGCGATTGCGCTGGCCGGCGCAGGTCAGGCGCAGGACGCCACCGAAAGCGTCAGTCCGGCGATCAACACGACCACCGGACTACGGCTGCCGTCGAACCCCGAGTTGTTCGGAACGACGCTGCCGACCGAAATCCGCGCGACCGCGATCATCAACGGCGACGTCATTACCCAGACCGATATCGACCAGCGGCTCGCGCTGCTGGCGATTTCGAACGGCGGCAAGATCCCGGCCGACCAGATGCAGACTCTCCGCCAGCAGGTGCTGCGCAACCTGATCGACGAAACGCTTGAGATTCAGGCTGCCAAGGCCGAGGACATCAAGGTCACATCGACGGATATCGACAAGACCGTCGAGCGCGTTGCAGGGAACGTCAAGCAGACCCCGGCGCAGATGGGCGATTACCTCAAGGGCAATGGCTCGTCGATCCGCTCGATTCGCCGCCAGATCGAGGGCGAAATCTCGTGGCAGCGACTGCAGCACGCCAAGATCGAGAATGGCGTCAGCGTTGCCGACGACGAGGTCAAAGCGGTGATCAACAAGATGAATGCGTCCAAGGGGACCGAGGAGTATCGCGTCGGCGAGATTTTCCTCTCTTCGACCCCAGGCAACGAGGCGCAGACGCAGGCCAACGCCGCCAAGATCATGGCCGCGTTGAAACAGGGCGGGTCGTTTGTCGGCTATGCCCGCCAGTATAGCGAGGCCTCAACCAGCGCGGTCGGCGGCGACCTTGGCTGGGTGCGAGCAGAGCAGCTACCCGAGCCAATCGCGGCAGCGGTGCGGCAATTGCAGCCTGGCAGTGTATCGGAACCGATTGCGGTCCCCGGTGGGATCTCGATCGTCGCGGTGCAGGATACGCGCAAGATTCTGACCGCCGACCCGCGCAATGCCGTGCTCAATCTCAAGCAGGTGTCGGTGACTTTCCCAAAGGGGACGACGCGCGACGGGGCCGAGCCGATGGTGCAGAAATTTGCCGCGGCAGTGACCAATGTCGGCGGATGTGGTGGGGCCGACAAGCTCGCCAACGACTTCCATGGCGAGGTGGTGCAATCGGATGGAGTCAAGCTGCGCGATCTCCCGCCGGCACTTCAGGAAATGATGCTGCCAATGCAGGTCGGCATGGCGACGCGGCCATTCGGATCGATCGACGAAGGCATCCGAACGCTCGTCATTTGCGGGCGCGACGAGGCCGATCCGACGGCGCCGACGTTCGAGCAGGTCTATTCGCAGTTGAGCGAGGAGCGGACGAATTCGCGCGCTCGGCGTTACCTGCGCGATCTGCGGCGCGACGCGATCATCGACTTCCGCTAAAACATTGGCGAGCAACGCGACGATGCCACTGGCGGTTTCGCTCGGCGACCCGGCGGGGATCGGGCCCGAGATTATCGCCAAATGCTGGGACCACCGCGCCGCGTTCGGGCTGCACCCGTTTGTCGCGATCGGCGATCCGCGCGCGATCGCTGCGGTGTGGGATGGGCCGATCGCGACGATCGACGACCCGCGCGAGGCCGATGATGCATTTGATGTCGGGCTGCCGTTGATCGTGGTGCGGGGGGTCGAGATACCGGTGCCGGGGCAGCCGAGCCTGGCGGGAGCGCATGCGGCACTCGATGCGCTCGAACTCGCGGTGGGTCTGGCGCGGTCTGGAGCGGCGAGTGCGGTCGTCACCGGACCGGTCAGCAAGGAACAGCTCTACGCGATTGGTTTCACGCACCCGGGACAAACCGAATTCGTCGCCGAGCGATGCGGTGTGTCGGCCAGCAATGTCGCGATGATGCTCGCGGGGCCGACGCTCAGGACAGTGCTGGTGACGACCCATATCCCGCTGGCGCAAGTACCGGGCGTGCTGTCGGCGGCGCTGATCGAGGCGCGCGGGCGGGCGGCGCTTCGGGGACTTCAGAGGAATTTCGGGATTACCGAACCGCGCCTCGCGGTGGCCGGGCTCAATCCCCACGCCGGCGAAGGCGGGGCGATTGGACGCGAGGAAATCGAGCTGATCGAGCCAGCGATTGCCGCCTTGCGCGCCGAGGGATGGCGGGTCAGCGGGCCGCACTCGCCCGACGCAATGTTCCATGCCTCGGCCCGCGCCCAATATGACGCGGCGCTGTGCATGTATCATGACCAGGGACTCATCCCGTTGAAAACGCTGCATTTCGAGGAAGGGGTGAATATCACCCTTGGCCTGCCGATCGTCCGCACCGCACCCGATCATGGCACCGCGTTCGACATTGCCGGACAAGACCGCGCTGACCCGCGCGCCATGGCGGCAGCAATGCAGGTCGCCGCGAGCGCGGCCGCGATGCGCTGTTCGGCGTGAGCCACGAGCCACTGCGCGCCGTCATCGCCCGTCACGGGCTGTCGGCGAGCAAGGCACTCGGGCAGAATTTCATCCTCGATCGGCAATTGCTCGGCCGGATTGCGGCGATCCCGGGCGATCTGGTCGGGCAGACGGTTTATGAGGTCGGGCCGGGACCGGGCGGCCTCACTCATGCGCTGCTCGACGCCGGGGCGAACGTCATCGCCGTCGAGCGCGATCGGCGCTGCCTGCCCGCGCTGGCAGAACTCGAGGAGGCTTTCGCAGAGCGGCTGCGCGTGATCGAAGGCGACGCGCTCGAGATTGACGAACGCACCGAGATTGGTGCCGAGAGCCTTGGGGCCGCGCACATCGTCGCCAACCTGCCCTATAATGTCGGTACAGCCTTGCTGCTGCGGTGGCTCGCCGGGCCGTGGCCGCCGTGGTGGACAAGCCTGACCCTGATGTTCCAGCGCGAAGTCGCCGAGCGGATCGTCGCCGGGGTCGGGACCGAGCATTATGGTCGGCTGGCGATCGCGGCGCAGTGGCGCGCGACTCCGCGAATCGCGCTCCTGGTCCACCGCTCGTCGTTTACCCCGCCGCCCAAGGTCGCCTCGGCGGTGGTGCACATCATCCCCGCTCCCGCACCCGACGGGGTCGATCACGCGCTGCTTGAACGACTGACGGCCGCCGCATTCGGGCAACGGCGCAAGATGTTGCGGCAAAGCCTGAAGGGCGTGCCGGGTGCGCTCGATGCATTGGCGGCGCTCGAGATCGACAGCTCGCGGCGCGCCGAAATGCTCAGCGTCGCCGAATTCGTCGAACTGGCGCGGGTGCTCGGCACGGGCTAGACCGCCGCCATGAACGAATTTGCGATGAGAGCGGCGCGCACGGGCGGGCCGGAAGTGATCGAACGGGTTTCGGTCGATCTGATGCCCCCGGGACCGGGTGAAGTCCGCGTTCGCCATCACGCGGTCGGGGTCAATTTCATCGACGCCTACTTCCGCTCGGGGCTTTACCCGACCCCGCTGCCCATGGGGCTTGGCAGCGAAGCGGCGGGCGTTGTCGAGGCGGTCGGATCGGGCGTGACCCTCGTCGCGGTGGGCGACTGGGTGGCCTATGCGGCGGGTCCGCTCGGCGCCTATGCAACCGCGCGCAACATCGCCGCGGACCTGCTCGTGCCGTTACCCGAGGCGATCGACTTCGACACTGCGGCGGCGGCGATGCTCAAGGGGATGACCGCAGCCATGCTCGCCGGTCCCTGCGCCAAGGTCGAGCGCGGCCAACGCGCGCTGGTCCATGCGGCGGCCGGCGGAGTCGGGTCGATCCTCGTGCAATGGCTGGCACGGCTGGGGGTAGACGTCATTGCTCATGCCGGGACCAAGGCCAAGGCGGCGCAGGCCAAGGTGGCGGGCGCGAGTACCGCCCTCTCCTGCCCGCTCGACGAGCTCGCTGCCGAGGTACGCGGCGCCACCGGGGGGCGCGGAGTGGATGTGGTGTTCGACGGCGTCGGCGCGGCGAGCTGGTCGGCATCGCTCTCCAGCGTCGCGAAGTGCGGGATGCTGGTCGTGTTCGGCAATGCCAGCGGGCCCGTACCGCCGATCGATCCGCTGGTGCTGATGCGCGCGGGGTCGATCTTCCTGACCCGCCCCAGCCTGTTCGACTATGCCGCTACGTCCGCTGACCGGGCGAAGCTGGCGGGCGCACTGTTCGACATGATCGGCGCGGGATTGAAGATCGAGATCGGCCAGCGCTTCCCGCTCACCGACGCCGCCGAGGCCCACCGTCGGCTAGAGGCGCGGCAGACCGTCGGCAGCACCATCCTCACCGTTTAGGCGGCGATCCGCTCCAGCTCGCCATTCGCCTCGAGCCACAGCGCTTCGGCGGTGGCGAGGTCGGCGGCGATCTTTGCGCGGCGGCTCGACAGCTCGCTCATCGGCAATTTCGCTAGGTCGGGCGCGGCACTCGCCGGGTCGAACATTGCCTGGTCGAGCGCGGAGCATAACGCGGTCAGCCGCTCGGATACAGCTTCAGCTTCGGCGGCCTTGCGGCGAAGCTCCTTCTCCTTGTCGCGCGCCTTCGCCGTCGCCTTTTTGTCGCTCTTCGCCGGCTTGGCCCTGGCCTCGACCTTGGGCTGGTTCCGGCCGAGCACGAAGTCGATATAATCGTCGATCGAACCGGGATAATCCTGCGCGCGCCCGTCTTCCACCAGCACCAGCCGGTCGGCAGTAAGCTCAACCATATGACGGTCATGGCTGACGAGGATCACCGCGCCGTCATAGCCGTTGAGCGCCTGGACCAGCGCCTCGCGGCTGTCGACATCGAGGTGGTTGGTCGGCTCGTCGAGGATCAGCAAATGCGGCGCGTCGCGAGTGATCAGCGCCAGCGCCAGCCGCGCCCGCTCACCGCCCGACAGTTTCGCGACCTTGGTCGTCGCCTTGTCGCCCGAGAAGCCGAACCGCCCCAGCTGGCCACGCACCGCGCCCGGGGTCATACCCTTCATCAGCCGCGTCATATGCTCGATCGGCGTGTCGTCGCCGTGCAATTCCTCGACCTGATACTGGGTGAAGTAGCCGACGCGCATCTTGTTTGTCGCGTGCATCTCGCCTTCCATCGGCGCCAATTGCGCGGCGAGTAGGCGGGCGAGCGTGGTCTTGCCATTGCCATTGCGGCCGAGCAGCGCGATGCGGTCGTCGGGATCGATCCGCAGGTTCAGCTTGCGCAGGATCGGATTGCCCTCGGTATAGCCGACGGCAGCCATATCGAGAGTAATCAGCGGCGGCTTCAATTCGGTCGGGCTGGGAAAGTCGAAGCTCAGGCTCGGGTCATCCGCCATCGCCGCGATCGGTTGCATCTTGGCGAGCATTTTCGCGCGGCTCTGTGCCTGCTTGGCGGTCGAGGCGCGGGCCGAGTTGCGGGCGATATAATCCTGCAGCCGGGCGCGCTGCGCGTTCTGCGATGCCTGCGCCGCCGCGATCTGCGCCATTCGCTCGGCGCGCTGCCGCTCGAAACTGTCGTAGCCGCCGGCGTATAGTGTGACCTTGCCACCCTCGAGATGAAGGATCGTGTCGACGACATTGTTAAGCAGGTCGCGCTCGTGGCTGATCACTACCAGCGTGCCCGGATAGGACTTCAGGAAATTCTCGAGCCACAGCGTCGCCTCGAGGTCGAGATGGTTCGACGGCTCGTCGAGCAACAACACATCGGGCTCGGAAAACAGCAGTGCCGCGAGCGCGACCCGCATTTTCCACCCGCCCGAGTAGCTGTCGAGCGGCTGGCCCTGCATCGCCTCGTCGAACCCTAGCCCGATCAGGATCCGCGAGGCCCGCGCGTCAGCGGTATACGCGTCGATCGCCAGCAGCCGGTCATAGACATGGCCCAGCCGATCAGGATCATGGCAGCTTTCGGCCTCGGCCATCAACGTCGCGCGCTCGGTGTCGGCGGCGAGCACGGTCTCGAACGGGGTGCTTGTCCCCGACGGCGCTTCCTGCGCAATATAGCCCAACCGCGTCTTCTTCGGCATTTCGATCTCGCCCTCGTCGGGGTCGAGCTGGCCAATCATGACCTTCATCAACGTCGACTTGCCCGCACCGTTGCGGCCGATCAGCCCGACGCGCGCGCCCGGCGGAATCGGCGCGGTGGCGCGATCGAGGATCGTGCGCCCGCCAAGGCGTACCGTGATTCCGTTGATATTAAGCATGGTCTAGCCCCTAGCAGGGAATCGTGGCGAAAGACAGGCGGCTAGTGGCGGCCGAGCGCGACCCGCGCCGCTTCCCATTTCGCGCCGAGCAGATCGTCGAGCAATACCGGATCGAAGCGATCGAGCCCCGAGCCCGGGTAAAGGCAATATTCACCGAATAGCGGCTGGCCCGGAAGATCGTAAAAGTCGACGCGCAGGAAGTCATGACCCTGCCCCAATGCCTCGGCGGCAACGATCATCGCGTCGAGCGTGCTTGGCGCTATGGCCTCGACACCGTCAGAAAGCCGGTTCCAATGGCGGTCATATTGGACCCAGCGATGGCGGCCCAGGCGATCGGTATGAACCTGCACAACATCGACGCAACCATTGAAAACATATAATTTATAGTCGTTCGGAAGCGCGCCATTCTCGCCGATGAACGGCTCAACCAGAAGCCCCGGCTCACTCTTCGAATAGAGCCATTCGTCGAGCCAATAGCCATAGCGCCTTGTCGTCCAGCCTCGGCTCCGCGCCAGCGCGTCGGGCCAGTCGCGCGCTATGTCGCGAACGATCGCGAACTGGTTGCAACCATGGCTGGCCTTGATCACGAACGGGGTCGGCCACGGCGGCGTTTCCGGCGCCTCGGTCCCGCGCCACAGCGTCGGCACCACCCAATGCGCCCCAAGACGACGAGTGACGATCTCTTTTGAGGCAATCTTGTCGGTCATCGCCGCGAGCAACAGGCTGCGCTCGTTGAGCTTGCGCCACTGGACCCATTCGGTGAACGTCTGCGGCGAATCAAGGTCCGGCAAGCGGCCATGACGCCACCAATAGCTGAGCGAAATCCGCAAGCGCGCCAATGCGCCGCCCTTTGAAACCGTCGTTTCGCGCAGCAGCGACGGCGAGAAAACCGTCGCCATCAATCGACTCGGTAGTGAATCGGCTTGAAACTGCCGTTGTTCGACTGCAACGCGGAACAGGCGGTCAGCCCGATGATAAGGTCCATCTTCGCCTCGAACATGATCGCGTCCCCGGCCTTGCTCAGCGGCGCCTCGACGGTCAGCGCCCCGGTCGTACCATCGACAGGGACGTTCATGAAGACGTTGAACGCCGTCGGGATCATGTCCTGGGTCACGCCAAAAGGCGCAAGCGCGACAGCGAGGTTGCCAAAGCAACCACGATGCGGATCGACGTCCCCGTAAATGATCCGGAACGTATCCTTCGAGCAGGGGGTGAGCAGGAAGTCGTGGCGCCCGACATCATCGGCAACGATCTCGAGCATGACGTTGCTGCGGTTGGAATAAAGCGGGTCGCCAACGGTGAGATAAATCTTGCTGGCATAATCAAGCGATCGCCCGCTCGATATGACCTCGCCGATGTCGTGGCGGTTGAACGCGAGCAAGTCGGCAACCTGCTGCCCGAGCGGATCGATGACGGTGAGGGTTTGTCCCTTGTCGATCGCGAACGCAACGCCGGTGCGCGGCGCGATTTCAGTCGTCATTCGACACACAATCGAACGCGAAAGCCGACCGGTCGTTCTCGCCCGAACGCCCGCTGAACGGGCACCGCCACTCGGCTCCGACGGAGCGCCCGCTATACTGGCGCGCGGCTGAAACAGTCCCGTGCCCTGCAAGCATCGGGTTAGCCGTCCCCGCCAGCGCAACATCGCGTCCAAGGATTCTCTCGCTCAATTTATCATAGCGCCCGGCCTCGCGCAGCTGCTCGAACTGATCGTGAAGGTTGAACACCATTGCTGGCGTGTCGAACCTGCGCGCCGGGCGGCTGGCATGCGGGTGGAGGCCGACGACAAAGAAAGCCTCACCGCCAAAGCTCATCGCGAAATGAGGATCGCCGGGATCATGCGACACGCGCGGATCGGCCGGCTGTCCAAGCCATTCGTCCTTGTCGGTCAGCGATTGAAGGCGCTTCCACAATTGCGTTTCGAACCCGGCCTCGTCATCGGGCGTGCCGGTTTCGAACAGGACGACAAGCGACTGGAACAACGCGGGCTCGGCGCGATAGCTTTGCGCGAGATCGAGCAGCGACGGCAAAATGCGCAGATCGTCCCACGCCGAGCGGAAATCCCGCGCAACCACGAACCGCATCCCGTCCCGGTTAAGCGCGGCCTTCGCCCCGACGCACGGAAATCCCGCATCGCCGACAAAGCGGCGGAACCGCTCGGTGAGCGGATGGTCGAGATCGTTGGCGGGAAAGAGCATCGCCGACAAAAACGGCGTATCGGTTGAAAAGGTTGCGATTCAATTGGCGAATTGGTGCCGACGGCGGCTCATGAAGAACCCGATCGGCAGCACGATCGCGATCGCCCCGATAATAAACAGCCCGCTTTTCGGGTCGGCGATAACAAAGCCGCTCAGCAGTCCAGCGTCGAGCACAACCGCAGCCAGCGTCAATTGTCGCGCAGCGGATCGCTCGCTAGAGCAGCGCGCATGACGATCCTGGTTACCGGCGCGGCCGGCTTCATCGGCAGTTCGACCGCGCGCCGCCTGCTCGAGCGCGGCGAGCGCGTCGTCGGGATCGACAATCTCAACGATTATTACGACGTCGCACTCAAGGAAGCGCGGCTGGCTGGCCTGCGCCGCGACTTTGGCAATTCGTTCGCCTTCGACCGGGTCGATTTCGCCGACAATGGCGCGCTGACCGATTTCGCCGCGCGCCACGAGTTCGACCGCATTGTCCATCTCGGCGCGCAGGCCGGGGTGCGCTATTCGATGGAGAACCCGGCGGCCTACATCCAGTCCAACCTCGTCGGCCACGCCAACATGCTCGAACTCGCCCGCCAGCGTCAGGCGAGCCACATGGTCTATGCCTCCTCCTCGTCGGTCTATGGCGGCAACACGACGCTGCCGTTCCGCGTCGAGGACCGCGTCGACCACCCGATGTCGCTCTATGCCGCGACCAAGAAGGCCGATGAGCTGATCAGTGAAAGCTATGCCCACCTCTACACATTGCCGCTGACCGGCCTGCGCTTCTTCACCGTCTATGGCCCGTGGGGCCGCCCCGACATGGCGATGTGGATCTTCACAAAAGCCCTCTACGAGGGGCGTCCGCTGCCCCTGTTCAACGCCGGCAACATGCGCCGCGACTTCACCTTCATCGACGATATTGTCAGCGGCATCATCGCCTGCCTCGACGGCCCACCCGTCGCCGACGGTTTGGAAAAGGCGGGCGGCAGCCACGCCCCCCACGCCCTCTACAACATCGGCAACAGCCGCTCCGAAGAACTGATGCGCGTCGTCGAGATCCTCGAGGCCGAGACGGGCCGCACGGCAATCCACGACGATCGCGACATGCAGCCGGGCGACGTCGCCGACACCTTCGCCGACATCAGCGCCATCGCGCGCGACCATGGCTATGCCCCGACCACCAGCATCGACGTCGGCGTCCCGCGCTTCGTCAAATGGTATCACGACTATCACCAGTCAGCCTGAAGGACCGACCCAATGAGCGTGCCCCCGATCCTCTCGCGCCTCCGTTTGCCGGTCATCGGCGCGCCCTTGTTCATCGTCAGCGGCCCGGCGCTGGTCATCGCCCAGTGCAAGGCGGGGATCGTCGGCAGCTTCCCGGCGCTCAACGCTCGCCCGCAAAGCCAGCTCGACGAATGGCTCGCCGAGATCAGCGAAGCGCTCGCCGCGCATGATGCGGCGCACTCCGACGCGCCGTCCGCGCCCTACGCGGTCAACCAGATTGTGCATCGCTCGAACGACCGGCTCGAACAGGACATCGAAACCTGCGCCAAATGGAAGGTGTCGATCACGATCACCTCGCTGGGTGCGCGCGAGGACCTCAACACGGCGGTCCACGCCTGGGGCGGGATCGCGCTGCACGACATCATCAACGACCGCTTTGCCCGCAAGGCGATCGAAAAGGGCGCCGACGGACTGATCGCGGTCGCGGCGGGCGCGGGTGGCCACGCCGGCCAGTGGTCGCCATTCGCGCTGGTCCATGAAATCCGCCAGTGGTTCGACGGGCCGCTGGCGCTATCGGGCGCGATCGCGACCGGTGGGGCGGTGCTCGCGGCGCAGGCGATGGGCGCCGACTTCGCCTATATCGGCTCGCCGTTCATTGCGACCGACGAGGCGCGGGCGTCGGACGGCTACAAGCAGGGCATCGTCGAGGGCACCGCGGCGGACATCGTCAACTCGTCGCTGTTCACCGGGGTCAACGGCAATTACCTGCGCCCGTCGATCGTCGCCGCCGGTCTCGATCCGGACAATCTGCCCGACGGCAATTCCGAGCTGATGAGCTTTGAATCGTCAACCGGGGCCAAGGCATGGCGCGACATCTGGGGTTCGGGTCAGGGCATCGGCGCGGTTAATCGGGTTGGCCCGGTCGCCGAGTTCGTCGACCGGCTGGCGAGCGAATATGCTGCAGCCAAGGCGCGGATTGCGGCGTGAGGCGACTTGCTATCCTATTTTGCGCGTTGCTGTTGGCCGCATGCCATTCCGCCGCGCCGCCTGCGGCCTCGATCGATGTGCGCGACGCCTGGGCGCGAGAGACGGCCCCCGGACAGACCAGCGGCACCGCCTATCTCACCATCGTCAATTCGGGCAGCAACGGCGACAAATTGCTCTCGGTCACCACCCCCAGCGCGCAAATGGCGATGCTCCACAGTTCGAGCAACACCAGCGGCGTCATGGCGATGCGGATGATGAGCAACCTCCCGATCCCCGGCACTCAAACGGTAACGCTCGCCCCGCTCGGCACGCACATCATGCTGACCGGTCTCACCGGACCGCTCCACCCCGGCGACCGGATCCCGCTGACACTGCACTTCGCCCACGCCGGCGCGCGCCAAGTCGATGCCGCGGTGCTCGCCGCCGGGTCGAGCGGGCCCGCCCGCTGATGCCCCGCGTCCGGATCATGCTGTGGGTCGGCGTCGGCCTTGCCGCGCTGCTCGCCGTCGGGATCGCACTTCGCCCCAACGCTGCTCCCGACACCGCGACCAGCAGCCCCATGCCCGCCTTCGGTGGTCCCTTCACGCTCACCGCAAGCGACGGCCAGCCCTTCTCTTCGGCAAAGCTTTCAGGGGCGCCGTACGCGATATTCTTCGGCTTCACCCATTGCCCCGATGTCTGCCCGACAACGCTCGCCCGCCTCGCCCGCCTGCGCAAGGCACTCGGCAAGGGCGACGAGGCGTTCGCGATCGTCTTCGTGTCGGTCGATCCCGAGCGCGACACGCCCGCCGACATGGGCCGCTACACTGGTCTGTTCGGAACCCCGGTAATCGGGCTGACCGGCACCCCCGCCGCGATCGACGGCGTGAAGAAACAATATGGCATCTACTCCAAGAAGGTCGCCCAGCCCGGCGGCGACTATGCGGTCGACCACACCGCGACGGTCTTGCTGTTCGACCGCGCCGGGCATTTCGCCGCGACCATCGCCACCGACGAAGGCGATGCACCCGCGCTCGACAAGCTCAAGGCGCTGACGGCCTAGGAAATCGTCTCGAGTTTGGCGCGCCATGCATCGGACAAGGGCGCCGGACGCCGCCCCACGCGATCGACATACACATGCGTGAAAAGGCCCTGCGCCGAAGGCCCTTCCGCACCGGCAGCGAAGACGCCGAGGCGGTAGGTCACGCTGGTTCGGCCCAGCCGCTCGACCGCAAGGCCGATCGCGACTTCACCCGGAAAGGAAAGGGGCGCGAAATAGTCGCATGAGGTCGCGACGACGAGCCCGATCTGGTCGCCGGCATAGACGTCGAGCAGCCCGGCACCGATCAGCCAGCCGTTCACCGAATCATCGAACCATTGATAATAGACGGTATTATTGACATGCCGGTAGACGTCACTGTCAGCCCAGCGCAGCCTGATCGGGGTCCACGCGCGATAGGCGGCGCGGGCTAGCTTGTCGGGGTTCAGGCGCTCGCTCCTTCGGCTACCCCGACGCTGTTGCGGCGCAGCGCTTTGAGCACCGTTTCGACGATATGCGGCGCATTGAGGCCCGCCGTGTCATATTGCTTCATCGGCGAATCCTGGTCCTGGAACAGGTCCGGCAGGCGCATCGTGCGCAGCTTGAGGCCTGCATCGATCAGCCCTTCGTCGCTCGCCAGTGTCAGCACATGCGCGCCGAAACCGCCGACCGAGGCTTCTTCGACCGTCACCGCGACTTCGTGCGTCGTCAGCAGCCGCCGGATCAGGTCCACGTCAAGCGGCTTGGCGAAGCGCAGGTCGGCGACGGTCGTCGACAGTCCCATCGCTTCTAGCTGCTCGGCGGCCTTCTCGGCCTCCTCCAGGCGCGTGCCGAGCGACAGGATGGCAACCGTCTTGCCCTCGCGCACCACCCGCCCCTTGCCGATCTCGAGCCGCTCTGGCGTCGCGGGCATCGTCACCCCGCGCCCGTTACCGCGCGGATAGCGCACCGCGCTCGGCCCACTGTCGTGGAGCGCCATGGTATGGACCATATTGGCGAGCTCGGCCTCGTCCGCCGCGGCCATGACGACCATGTTGGGCAGGGTGCACAACTAGGCGAGGTCGAACGACCCGGCATGGGTCGCCCCATCAGCCCCGACCAGCCCGGCCCGGTCCATCGCGAACCGCACCGGCAAATTCTGGATCGCGACGTCGTGAACCAGCTGGTCATAGGCGCGCTGAAGGAAGGTCGAGTAGATCGCACAGAACGGACGAAAGCCCTTGGCGGCGAGACCAGCGGCGAAAGTTACCGCATGCTGCTCGGCAATCCCGACGTCGAACGTGCGCTCGGGAAACTCGGCCTGGAACTTGTCGAGCCCGGTGCCCGACGGCATCGCCGCGGTGATGGCGATGATCTTGTCGTCACGGCGCGCTTCGTCGCACAATGCCTTGGCGAACACTGCGGTGTAGGATGGCGGCCCCCCGCCCGGTCCCTTGTCCTGCTTGCCCGATATGACGTCGAACTTGACCACGCCGTGATATTTGTCTGCCGCCGCCTCGGCCGGAGCGTATCCCTTGCCCTTTTTGGTCACGACATGGACCAGCATCGGACCCTCGTCGGCATCGCGGACATTTTCCAGAATCTCGACAAGCCCGACCACGTCATGGCCGTCGACCGGGCCGACATAATAGAAGCCCAGTTCCTCGAACAGCGTCCCGCCGGTGGCCATGCCGCGCGCAAACTCCTCGGCCTTGGACGCCGCGCGGTGGACCCGCTTCGACAACCGCTTGGCCACCCGCCGCGCAAAATCGCGGACGTGGAGATAGCCCCCCGACGACACCAGCGACGCCAGATAATGCGATAGGCCCCCGACCGGCGGCGCAATCGACATATCATTGTCGTTGAGGATCACGATCAACCGATTGCCCGCAGCCTGGGCATTGTTCATCGACTCATAGGCCATGCCCGCGCTCATCGCGCCGTCGCCGATCACCGCGATCGCGCGTCCCGGCTGGTCGGACAATTTGTTGGCGATCGCGAAGCCAAGCGCGGCCGAAATCGAAGTCGATGAATGCGCCGCGCCAAACGGGTCATATTCACTTTCCGAGCGCTTGGTGAAGCCGCTGAGTCCATCGGGCTGGCGAAGCGTGCGGATGCGGTCACGGCGGCCGGTGACGATCTTGTGCGGATAAGCCTGGTGCCCGACGTCCCAGATCAGCGTGTCGCGCGGTGTCTCGAACACATGGTGGATCGCGACGGTCAATTCGACCACGCCAAGACCCGCGCCAAGGTGTCCGCCGGTAACCGACACGGCCGAGATCATTTCCTGGCGTAGCTCATCGGCGAGTTGGACCAGCTCGGCCTTAGGCAATGCACGGATGTCGGCGGGTGAAGCGACAGTGTCGAGCAGCGGAGTCAAGGGACGATCAGTCATCCCACTGCCCTAGCTGGATTTCCGCGTATGCGAAAGCACGGGTCCGTCAGACACAGTCGCCGCATTTGCCTCGGACTTCGATCACCGGGCGCGACGGCTCGAACCCCGCGCCAGTCGCGGCGTCGCGCACCCCGCTGGTGATCTTGTCGTCGTCGAGATGCTTGATCTGGCCGCAGTCGTCGCAGATCAGGAAGATGCAGTCGTGCAGGCAGCCCGGGTGGGCGTTGGCGACATAGGCGTTGGCGCTCTCTACCCGCATCGCCAGGTTGGACGCCACGAACAGGTCGAGAATGCGGTAAACGCTGTTGGCCGCGACGCGTCGCCCCTGTGCGGTCGAAACGGCTTCAGCAATGTCATAGGCGGAGGCGGGCTTGTCGAACCCGGCGAGCGCATCGAACACGGCGGCGCGCATTCCGGTCCACTGCTCGCCCTTCTCGGTCAGCCGCTCGCGTGCGGCGTCTTTCAGCGACTCGCCCTCGTGCAGATGATGATCGTGGCGGCCCATGGTCAGGAGATAAGCCGGCTGCGCCCCAGCGGCAAGCGGCGCCCTATTCGGCCGCGATACCGTTCAGCCGATGGCCGAGCGCAAGGATCAGGACGCCGGTCATCGTGTAGAGCGCTTCGCCACCGCCGGTTTCGGGCAAGGTCAGCGCACCGGCCATCACGCCGAGCCCGAGCCCGCCGACCGCGCTCGGCATCATGAAACCGTGGTCGAGAATGCCCTTGCCAAGCGCCAGCGCGCCGATCGACATGGCGATCGTCAGCCCGACTTCGTGGATGATCGGCGATCCCAAAATGCTTCCCGCCGAGGCGAGCATCGCGACGAACACCGTGGTCGCAATGCAGTGCACCAGGCACAACCCCGACAGCGTTATCGCAAAGCGGTCGAGTTTGATCGTCGGATTCTGATGGGCGAGCGTGGTCATGGCGTGGCGAGGATATAGCATCGCAGCGTCAGCGATACAATATCACATCGCGGCTGTTGTTGCTTGTTTTGCGCAGGGTCGCGGAGCATAGCGCGCGACCATGGATATGGCCGTTTCCGCGTCGCCTCTATCGATCACGCGCTCTCGCCCGGCCGCAATCGCTAACTGGCTGCTGATCATCGCCGGTCTCGTCTTCGCGATGGTCGTCGTCGGCGGGATTACGCGTCTCACCGAAAGCGGGTTGAGCATCACCCAGTGGAAGCCGATCTCGGGTACGCTGCCGCCGCTATCCCATGCCGACTGGCTGTCGGAATTCGCGCGTTATCAAGCGACGCTCCAGTATCAAAAGGTCAGCGGCCCCGCCGGAATGACCCTCGGCGACTTCCAGTTTATCTATTTCTGGGAGTGGGTCCACCGACTGATCGGCCGCCTGCTCGGCCTCGCCTTCGCGTTACCGTTGCTGTGGTTTGCCGTCAGACGCGCCATCCCCAAAGGCTACGGCCTGCGCCTCCTCGCGCTCCTAGCGCTTGGCGGGTTTCAGGGCGCGCTTGGCTGGTACATGGTCCAGTCGGGCCTCGTGAACCGCACCGAAGTCAGCCACTTCCGCCTGTCCGCACACCTGCTCAGCGCGCTGTTGATCTTCGCCGGCTGCATCTGGACCGCGCTCGACCTGCGCTCGCTGGCAGCGAACGGCGCGAACCGCCCTGCCCGCCTGACCGGCTTCAGTATCGCGACGATCGCCGCGCTCGCCATCCAAATTCTGCTCGGGGCGTGGGTTGCGGGCCTTCGCGCGGGACAGGTCGCGAGCAGCTGGCCGCTGATGAACGACCGTTTCTTCCCCGAGGGGATCGACTGGACCAACGGCCCGCTCTTCGCGCTCGCCCATGACCCTTACCTGATCCATTTCATCCACCGCTGGTGGGCATGGGGCGTGGTTGCAGTCCTTCTCCCGTTCGCGCGCCGCATGAAGCTGGTCAGCAGGCCCGCCTCGATCGCCATCCACGCCGCCTTCGGCACGCAGATCCTGCTCGGCATCGCCACCGTCATGAGCGGCGTCGCCCTACCGCTAGCCGTCGCCCACCAGGCGGTCGGCGCGCTGCTCCTTGCGGCGACGGTGTGGGGTTCCCATCTGCTCGGTTCGGCCCCCTCCCCGGAGCAACGCGCATGACCGATTATATCCCGCCCGCCGTGTGGACCTGGGCCAGCGAAAGCGGCGGCCAGTTTGCCAACATCAATCGCCCGATCGCGGGATCGACCCATGATCAGGAGCTGCCGGTCGGCAAGCATCCCTTCCAGCTTTATTCGCTCGCCACGCCCAACGGCATCAAGGTCACCATTCTGTTCGAGGAGCTGCTCGCCGCCGGGCACGCGGGCGCTGAATATGACGCCTGGCTGATCGATATCCGCAATGGCGATCAGTTCGGCAGCGGCTTTGTCGCGGTCAATCCCAATTCGAAGATCCCAGCGCTGGTCGACCGCAGCGGACCCGAACCGGTGCAGCTGTTCGAGAGCGGCGCGATGCTGATCCACCTCGCCGAGAAGTTCGGCGCTTTCCTTCCGGCGAGCGGCGCGGCGCGGGCCGAGACACTGTCATGGCTGATGTGGCAGATGGGCAGCGCACCGTTCCTGGGCGGCGGCTTCGGCCACTTCTTCGCCTATGCGCCGGAAAAATACGAATATCCGATCAACCGCTATGCGATGGAAGTGAAGCGCCAACTCGACGTGCTCGACCGGCAGTTGGCTGACCACGAATATATCACCGGCGGCGAGTATAACATCGCCGACATGGCGATCTGGCCGTGGTATGGACTGGTCGCCCTGGGCCAGGTCTATGTCACGCCCGATTATGACGCCGCCACCTTCCTCGGCGTCGAAGGCTATGCCAACCTTCAGCGCTGGGCCAAGGCAATCGCCGAGCGGCCCGCGGTCAAGCGTGGCCGGATGGTCAATCGCGCGACCGGCGACCCCGCCGGGCAGCTGCGCGAACGCCACGACGCGAGCGATTTCGACACGCGGACGTGGGACAAAATCGCTCCGCCAGAATGACCGGGTAACATTTTACCCGCGCGGAACACCGCGCATTTGCTTGACTTTCTGACCCTTCGCCAGCATTAGCGCGCCCAGCGGCTCCCCCCGGGGCGCCTCCCACATAGTCAAAGGTCTCCCCGCCCATGAAGGCGCTCATGAAGACCACCAAGTCGGTCAAGCCGGCCGAGGTGGAGAAGAAATGGCATCTGATCGATGCCGATGGTCTGGTCGTCGGGCGGCTCGCCTCGATCGTCGCCAACATCCTGCGCGGCAAGCACAAGCCGATCTACACGCCGCATGTCGATTGTGGTGACCATGTCATCATCGTCAACGCCGGCAAGGTCCGCTTTACCGGCCGCAAGCTGCAGCAGAAGACCTATTACAAGCACACCGGCTACATCGGCGGGATCAAGGAAATCACCGCCGACAAGATCCTCGACGGGCGCTTCCCCGAGCGGGTGATCGAAAAGGCTATCGAGCGCATGGTCCCGCGCGGCCCGCTCGGCCGTGACCAAATGCGGGCGCTTCACCTCTACAACGGCACCGACCATCCGCACGACGGCCAGCAGCCGGCAACCCTCGATGTCGCGGGCATGAACCGCAAGAACAAGGTGGGCGCCTGATGTCCGATAATCGCCAGTCCCTCGCCGATCTCGCCGCGCTGACCGGGGCTACGCCGCCGTCCGCGCCCGAAGCTCCAGCGCCCGCCGCTGCCGCTCCGGCTGCCGAGGCTGATCACTCCGATGCGCCTGCCGAAGATCAGGCTCCGGTTTCGACCCAAGGTCCACAGATCCAGGCCATTCTTCGCGAGCAGGAGCTCGACAAGTTCGGCCGCGCCTACGCCACCGGCCGCCGCAAGGACGCCGTTGCGCGCGTCTGGCTCAAGCCGGGCACGGGCAAGATCACGGTCAATCTGCGTGACCAGGAAGTCTATTTCGCGCGTCCGACGCTGCGTCTCGTCATCAACCAGCCGTTCGGAATCACCGACCGCGCCGGCCAGTTCGACGTGATTGCGACGGTCAATGGCGGCGGGTTGTCGGGCCAGGCGGGTGCGGTGCTTCACGGCATCGCTCAGGCGCTGTCGCGTTACGAACCGACGCTGCGCACCACGGTCAAGCGCGCCGGTTTCCTGACCCGCGACAGCCGCGTCGTCGAGCGCAAGAAGTACGGCAAGGCCAAGGCCCGCAAGAGCTTCCAATTCTCGAAACGTTAAGCGTTTCGCACGTCAAACCGAACAGGGCGGTCCGGATCATCTCCGGACCGCCCTGTTCCTGTTAGCGCTAATCCATCGCCATCGGCGGACCGCCGCCGCCTGCACCCGGCTTTGGTGGCTTGAGCAGCAGCACCAGCGGGATCGCCGCGAAGGTGACCCACATCATCAGCTTGAAATCGTCGAGGTAGGCGATGAACGCGGCTTGGCGATTGACCTCGGCGTCGATCATCGCGAGCGCCGACTGGGCGGGCAGGCCGAGTTGCTGGGCAAGCGCGCCAAGCGCCGCCGGTGCATTCGCGTCGGTGACGTGCGCACCAATATCGGCATGGGCCACCTGCAGATTGCGGGTCAGCTGCGCGGTCACCACCGAAATCCCGATCGACCCGCCGATGTTGCGTGACAGGTTGAGCAGGCTCGCCGCCGCCGTTCGCAGCCGTGGTTCGAGCGTCGTGAACGCGAGCGCCTGGATCGTGACGAACAACATCCCAAGCCCGAGTCCCTGTACGACCCCGCTCCAGATCACCGGCCCCGACCCTTGAACCAGCGCGAAGCCCGTCATCATGTACAGCGACACACCCATCAGCCCCATTCCCAGCGCGACGAGAACCCGCAGGTCGATCTTCTGGGCAAGGCGTCCAACGGTCAGCATCGAGATCAAGGTGCCGATGCCGCGCGGCATGGTCAGCTCGCCCGACTGGAGCACCGAATAGCCGTAGAGCCGCTGCAGCAGCGGCGGCAGCAGCGCCAGCCCGGCAAGGAGCAGCACGCCCGTCACCGCCATGAAGAACATGCCCGTCGCGAAGTTGCGGTCCTTGAACATGTCCCGTTCGAACAGCGGTTCGCGCCCGGTGATGGTGTGGACGATGAACATCCAGAAGGCGGCAACGGTGAGCGCCAGTTCGAACCAGATCTCGCTGCTTTGGAACCAGTCGAGCTGCTGCCCGCGATCGAGCATCAGCTGGAGTGCGCCAAGACCGACCCCGATCAGCGCAAAGCCGAACAGGTCGAACTTGCGCGGATTGAGCGCGGTGCGCGGCATGAACCGCAACACCATCAGCGCGGCGATCGCCCCAATCGGCAAATTGACGAGGAACACCCAACGCCAGTCGAAGCTGTCGGTCAGCCAGCCACCGAGTAACGGCCCGAGGATTGGCCCGATCATGATCCCGCCGCCGAACATCGCCATCGCCTGGGCGTGTTTCTCTCGCGGGTAGATGTCGAAAAGCGTCGCTTGGCTGAGCGGGACGAGAAACGCACCGCTAACTCCCTGCAACGCGCGGAAGATGACCATCTCGCTGAGCGATTGAGCGATCGCGCACAGGAAGCTGGCGAAGGTGAAGGCGATCACCGCCATGACGAGCAAGCGCTTTCGACCGATCTTGTCGGCAAGCCAGCCAGCGATGGGAATCGCGATGGCGGAAGCGACGATATAGCTCGTCAGGACCCAGTTGATGCTGTCCTGGGTCGCGCCGAGGCTCGCCTGCATGTGCGGCAACGCGACGTTGGCGATCGTCGTATCGAGTACCTGAATCAGCACCGCGAGCATCACGCCGATGGTGACAAGCAGACGCCGGCCGGGCTCCACGGCGTGCGTCTCCACCGGTTATCGCTGCTGCTCGAGCTCGACGTCGACCTTCGCCGAGAGACCGGCGATCATGTCGCGCGAGGGCGTCTGATCGAACGCAATGCGGACCGGCACGCGCTGGGTCACCTTGACCCAGTTGCCGTTGGCGTTCTGGGCCGGAAGGACCGAGAATTCGCTGCCCGTGCCCGAGCCAATGCTGGAGACATGCGCCTTCACCTTGAGTCCGGGATAGGCGTCGAACTTGACCGTCGCGGGGAGCCCGACGTGCATCCTTGCAAGATCGCCTTCCTTGAAGTTGGCTTCGACCCACGCTGCCTTGTCGCGGACGATCGACAGCATCGACAGGCCGGTGATAGCGGTCTGGCCGACGAGCAGCCGGTCAGACTTGGCGACGACACCATCTGACGGCGCGCGGACGATCGAGTGCTCGATTTCGAGGCGTGCTTTTGCGACCAGCGCTTGCGCCACGGCGAGCTGCGGTTGGTCGCCGCCGGGCACGATCGCGGCCGAAGCACTGGCGGCGCGGGCGCGGGCATCGGCCAGCTGCGCGCGCGCCTTCTCGACCTCGTTGACCGCATCATCATGTGCCGCGCGCGTCGTGAATCCCTGCACGAGCAACTGATTCTGACGCGCCAACGCACGCTGGGTGATCGCCAGATTGGCCTCTCCCCCGACGATGTCGCCATTGGTTCCCGCCGCTTGGGTGCGCAGCTGGACGATCTGCAAGCGCGCTGCGGCGACCTGTGCCTCGGCATTGGCGAGCGCCACCTGGAGCGGAGCGGGATCGATGCGGAACAAGATGTCGCCCTGCTTGACCCGCTGCCCTTCGCGAACCCGAACCTCGGAAATTGGTCCGCTGACTTGCGTACTGATCGAGGTGATGTCCTGCTTCACATAGGCATTGTCGGTGCCCACGGTCTTGCCGCTGTTGAGCCAGAAATAGGTTCCGACCAGCACAATCAGCAGCGGCACGATCAGCAGGAGAATGATCCGCTTCGGGTTGCGTTTGGTAACGACTACGGCTTCGCTCTCGAGCGGCGTGTCAGCGGCGACCTCGCGGTCGATTTTCTTCATCTCGTTCATGCCGAAACCCTGTCTGGCGAGGCGTCGATGCGCGACACATTGTCGCGGATTTGCGCGAGTCCCGCGCGGATCATTTCCATTTGTGACGTTTCGAGGCCTTCGAACGCCTCGGCACGCAAACCGGTTGCAAGCGCGTGGAGGCTGTTCAATATCGGCCTCGCCTTGTCGGTCAGCGCCAGTCGCCACGCCCGGCGATCGGCGGGATCGGCATGGCGCTCGACGAGACCTGCGTCGCCAAGTCGATCGAGAATTCGGCACAAGGTGATGGGTTCGATGTCGAGCCGATCGGCCAGTTCGACCTGCCGCAAATTACCCTCGCGCTCGAGCGACAGGAGCACGCGCCACTGCGCGCTGGTCACCCCGAGCGATGCAGCACGCCGGTCATAGGCGCGACGAATCATCCGCGCGGTCTCGGAAATTTCCCAAGGTAATGGATCAAGTGCCATGCTTCGCATATAATAAGGGTACTTATTAGTTTCAACCCTTTTCCTTGTCTCTCGCCACGGGAGTCGCCAAGCGATGCCTGATGACCAGCTTGACTATTGTCTCCGATATCCCTGCGCTCCTCGACACGCTCGAAAGGCTTTACGAAACGTCGGTATCGACTCTGCGCGCCGCTCTTTCGCGCTACGCGACGGACGGAACTCGTCCGACATCCCACGATCGCCAAGCGGGAATTTTTGCCTATCCCGAGTTGCGAATCGACTATGATCCCGATCTGCCCCCGCCGACGCCGGCACGGGCGTTTGCCCGGCTCAACCAGCCCGGGACCTATGCCACCTCGGTCGCTCGCCCGGCGCTGTTCCGGTCCTACCTGACCGAACAGCTGGAACATCTCGTGCGCGATTATCCGGTGCGGGTCAGCGTCGATCGCTCGGGCAGCGAAATCCCCTACCCGTTCGTGCTCGACGGCGGTGACCTCGTGCTCGGCGCGATTTCGACCGCCGAGCTGTCGCGCTGGTTCCCGTCGTCCGAACTGGTCCACATCGGCGATGAGATTGCCGACGGCGAGTGGGAGATGGAGCCTGGACCGGTCCGTCCGCTGGCGTTGTTTGATGCACCACGGACCGACTTCAGCCTCGCTCGGTTGAAGCATTATACCGGCACGCCGACCGAGCATTTCCAGGACTTCGTGCTGTTCACCAACTATGTCCGGTACGTCGATGAATTCGTGCGGTTCGCGATTACCGAACTGCGCAATCCCGAAAGCCGCTTCACCGCGCTGAGCGTTCCCGGCGCGACCTTCGAACATGGCGACCTTGCCGACGCCGAGGCACAGATCGCTGCCGGTATCTGGCGCCGCCACCAGATGCCCGCCTATCATTTGCGCACCGCCAGCGGCGACGGAATCACGCTCGTCAACATCGGGGTCGGGCCTTCGAACGCAAAGACGATATGCGACCATATTGCGGTGCTTCGACCTGAAGCATGGCTGATGATCGGCCATTGCGGGGGCCTGCGCCCGAGCCAGACGATCGGCGACTATGTCCTGGCCCACGCCTACCTGCGCGACGACCATGTGCTCGACGAGGTACTTCCGCCCGAGATCCCGATCCCGGCCATCGCCGAGGTTCAGAACGCGATGGTCCGCGCCGCCGAGCGGGTCACCGGCGAGGATGAGGATGGACTCAAGAAGCGGTTACGCACGGGCACCGTGGTGACAACAGACGATCGCAACTGGGAACTTCGCTACACCTCGTCGGCGCTGCGCTTCAACCAGAGCCGGGCGGTCGCGATCGACATGGAATCGGCGACGGTCGCGGCGCAGGGATATCGCTTCCGGGTGCCCTACGGGACGCTGCTGTGTGTGTCGGACAAGCCGCTGCACGGCGAGCTCAAGCTCCCTGGCCAGGCCAACGCCTTTTACGAGCGAGCGATCAGCCAGCATTTGCGCATCGGGATCGAGACGCTCGACCTGTTGCGGCAAGAAGGCGACGGGCTGCACAGCCGCAAACTCAGAAGCTTCGACGAGCCGCCGCTGCGTTAACGGGTGAGGTTGCGCACTCGACCTACTGGGGGGACGCGCTGTCCCTTGGCCAGCCAGCCCGCCAAAGCATCAATGTCCAGCCCGGCATCGCTCGCGCCGGTGACTTGGGTGAACACCGAAAATCCATCGCCGCCGTTTGCAAGGTAGTTGTTGACCGCGACCCGGTAGCGCGCGGTGGGCGCGATCGCTCGGCCATTGAGACGGATCGCGACGATGCGGCTTCCCGCAGGACGCGCGAGATCATAGTCGAAACCGAAGCCGACCGAAGGGACCAGCTGCGACGGGGTAGCTCCGGCGGGGTAGCTCGAAGCCTGGAATTGCTGCTCCAGCAGCGCTTTGAGTTGGGCGCCCGTAAGTGACTTGACCACGACATGGTTGGTGAACGGCATCATCGCAAAGGCCTGGCCGTAGGTAATACTGCCGTCCGATGCAGGGATCAGCGCCACCCTCACGCCTGTCGCATTGACGAGCGCCAACTTCGCCCCGGCCGCTTTCCCGGCGTCGAGGAAGGCGTCGGCGTTAAGGTCGGCGGCGGGACTCTCGCGGTCCTTCTCGTCGCGTGGTGCGGGTCCCGACAGGTGGCCGATGACGCGGTTCGCGACCGGAGCCGCAGCTTCGACGTAACGGTCGACGAGGGCTTTGAGCGCTGGCTCCTCTGCGCCCGCTCCGGTGACCAAATTGGCTGCCGACTGATTGATCAGGGCATGCGTGGACGGATCAAACAGGAGCCGCAAGTTACTGAAAAGATATCCATATTTTCCCGCGCTGGTCAGCAACTTGCCGCCACGCTGACAGACGTAGGCGTAGTGGGTGTGCCCCGACACGACCGTGGCGATCGCTGAATCGAGGCGGTCGACAATCGGGAGGATGTCGCCTGACAGCCCGTCGCAGCCCTGCCCGGTAGTGAATGCGGGGGTGCGCCCGCCTTGGTGGATCAGCAGCACGATCGTGTCGACTCCCGCCGCCTTGAGCTCGGGCACAAGCGCGTTTGCCGTGACCACCTCGTCGGCGAAGCTCAGGCCCGCGCTGTTGACCGGGCTGACGAGATTGTCGGTGCCCTTCAAGGTCATGCCGATGAAACCGATCCTGATGATACCAAACTGGCGGATCGCAGTGGGGGCGAATAGCGTGACCCCGTCGGAAGTGCGGACGTTGGCGGCGAGGAAGCGGAATTTTGCGCCGGTGAACGGCTCAAGGCGGCACGGCGCGAGCGTGGTGAATTTGGCGCAACCGCCACCCTGCATCCGCCACAACTCGCGCGGTCCCTTGTCGAACTCGTGGTTGCCGACCGCGTTGAGGTCGAGCCCGACGAGGTTCATCGCGGCAATCGTCGGCTCGTCGAGGAACGCGCCGGATACTAACGGTGAGGCGCCGATCAAGTCGCCCGCCGAGACAGTGATTGTCAGTAGATGACCCCGTCGCTCGCTCGCCAACGCGGCGGCGAGGCGGGCCACCCCGCCACTCGCCAGCATCGACGTCGATCCGTCGGGCGCAGTCACTTCGATCGGCGGCGGGGGGACGATGTTGCCGTGGAAATCGTTGAACGCGAGGATCTGGACCTCGATCGGGGCAGCAGGTTGGGTGGGCAGTCGGGTGGCTAGCCGAGGCGCCGCGCAGCCCGACAGGAGCGCCAACAATGCCAACCTTTTCAATCGCATCGCCGACTCCCTTTGGCACGTCGTGTCGCAGCGTCTAGGGACAGTTTCATGACCGACCAACACCTGATCGCAGCCGCCCGCACTGCCGCCCTCAAGGCCTATGCGCCGTACTCGAACTTCTCGGTGGGATGCGCGGTCGAGAGCGTCGATGGAACGGTCGCAATCGGGGCCAACATGGAGAACGCCTGCTACCGGCTCGGGTTGTGCGCCGAGCTGGCGGCACTGACCGCGGCACAGGCGGCATTCGGGCTCGACAAGGTCGCGCGGATCGCGGTCGCGGGGGGTGATGGCTCAGGCAGCGAGCTGTCGGGATCCTCACCGGTGACACCGTGCGGCGGGTGTCGGCAAACGATCCTCGAGGCGGCGCAATTATCGGGCAAAGACATTGAGATCATTTGTTCTTCTGGCGACGGCACGCGCTATGAGACCCACCGCATCAGTGCCCTCATCCCCTACGGTTTCGGCCCGGCGAGCCTCGTCGACTTGGCTTAGCCTCCGCGCTTCAGCGTTTCGTTGGCGATGATCAGCTGCTGGATCTGGCTGGTGCCCTCGTAGATGCGGAACAGGCGGACATCGCGGTAAAGCCGCTCGATCCCATAGTCGGCGATATAGCCCGCGCCGCCGAACAGCTGGACCGCCCGGTCGGCGACGCGGCCGACCATGTCGCTGGCATAATATTTCGCCGCGGCGGCCTCCATCGGGGTCGCTTCGCCGGCATCCTTCTGTGCGGCGACCTCGAGCACCAGAGCACGCGCGGCCATTGCCTCGGTCTTGGAATCGGCGATCATTGCCTTGATGAGCTGAAAGTCGGCGATCGGCTGGCCGAACTGCTTGCGCTCCTTGGCATAGGCCACGCAGTCGCGGATCAACCGCTCGGCGATGCCAACACACAGCGCCGAGATATGCAGCCGCCCACGATCGAGCACGCGCATCGCGATCTTGAACCCCTCGCCTTCCGCCCCGAGGCGATTGGCGGCGGGCACGCGGACCTCGTCGAAATTGACGTCGCACACGTTGGCACCCTGCTGGCCCATCTTGCGCTCAGGCGTGCCGATGCTGACCCCGGGTAAGTCGGCGGGGACGAGGAATGCCGAGACCCCGCGCGACCCCGCCTCGCCGGTGCGTGCCATGACGGTGAACAGCGACGCCTTGTCGGCATTGGTAATGTAGCGCTTGGTGCCCGAGAGGAGATAATCGTCACCGTCGCGGGTCGCCTTCGTGCGGACCGAGGCGCTGTCGGAGCCAGCCTCAGCCTCAGTCAGCGCAAAACTGGTAATAATCTCCCCGCTGGCGATCCGGGGGAGCCATTGTGCCCTTTGCTCGGGCGTGCCGGCCATGACCAGCGCTTGGCTGCCGATGCCGACATTGGTCCCGAACACCGAGCGGAAAGCAGGGGTCGTGCGGCCAAGCTCGAGAACAACGCGCACTTCCTCACTCATCGTCAGGCCGAGCCCACCATATTCTTCTGGGATCGACAAACCGAACAATCCCATGTCGCGCATCTCGGCGACGATCTCGGCGGGGACTCCATGCTGTTCCTCGACCTGACCCTCGAGCGGGCGGAGGCGTTCGTCGACGAAGCGGCGGATCGCGTCGGTCAACTGGCCGAAGGTTTCGGGATCGATTGCCATCAGCTAAGCCTTATGTCGCGGAGGCGCTCAGCAAGATAGTCGTGCGCTGTGATTGGCGGCCACTTCGCCGCCTCGCCCTCCCCCACCGTTCCCGGCAGCGCCTCGATCAGAAAGTCGGGGCGAAAGTGGAGAAAGAAGGGCATCGAATAGCGGGCGTGCGACGCGCGGTCGGGGGCCGGGTTGACGACTCGGTGTGGGGTCGAGCGCAGACGGCCGTTGGTCAGCCGCTGGAGCATATCACCGATGTTGACGACGAGCTGGCCGGGTTTCGGGCTGACCGGGATCCAGCGGCCGTCGCGGGTCTTTAGCTCGAGCCCTGCTTCTTCGGCACCGAGCAGCAGCGTAATCGTGTTGATGTCCTCATGCGCGCCGGCGCGGATGTGCTGGCCGGTCGGCTCGGGCTGCGGGGGATAGTGGAGCATTCGCAGGACCGAGTTGCCGTCACGGACGGTATCGGTGAAATAGGCCTCGTCGAGTGCGAGGAAGCATGCGATCGCCGCGAGAATCTTGAGCCCGACGCGGTCGAACGTGGCGTAGAGTTCGAGGAAAGTTTCCTTGAATTCAGGAACTTCGGCGGGCCAGACGTTCTCCGCCATCATCGCGCGGAACGGGTGGGTGTCGTCGAGCTCGCGGCCGACGTGCCAGAATTCCTTGAGGTCGTGCGCTGAGGCGCCCTTGGCGGTCTCGATTCCGAACGGAGTGTAGCCGCGCGCGCCGCCCTGGCCGAGCGCGTAACGGCGTCTTGTGTTGTCGGGGAGCGCGAAGAAGGCGCGCGCTTGGTCCTCGGCGCGGTCGATCAGTGCCTGCGGAATGCCGTGGTCGGCGATGATGGCAAAGCCAAAATCAGTGAAGCTGTGCCCAAGCTTTTCGGCGAAAGCGGCGGGGTTTCGGTCTGCGTCGAGGAGGCTGACGGAGGCGATATTATCGTTCATTCGCTGACCCCTAGCTTGCCAGCAGCAGTCCCGCCAGCGCGGCGCTCATGAGGTTGGCGAGGCTCCCGGCGAGCAGTGCGCGCAGCCCAAGGCGGGCGATCACCGGACGCTGGTTGGGGGCAAGCCCGCCGGTTACTGCCATCTGGATCGCGATCGAACTGAAATTGGCAAAGCCGCACAAGGCAAAAGTGACGATCGCGCGGCTTCGAGTCGATAGCGCGGCGGCGGCGCCCTGGGCATTGCCGAGGTCGATGAAGGCGACGAATTCGTTGAGCACGATCTTGGTGCCGAACAGCCCGCCGGCGGTTCCGGCCTCGGTCCACGGCACGCCGATGAGGAACATCACTGGCTTGAAAACGAGACCGACGAGGCCCTGAAAGCTCCAATTGTCCTGACCGAACCAATGACCGACACCCCCGAGCAGACCGTTCGCGAGCGCGACCAGCGCGACGAACGCGAGCACCATAGCGCCGACCGCGACGGCGAGCTTGACCCCGGTCTGTGCGCCCTGGGCGGCGGCCATGATGATGTTGGCGGGGCGCTCGCCCTCCTCGAATGTTTCGGCGACCTCGACACGATCGGGTGCGTTGCCGCCCTCGAGCGGGAGTTCGCCGTCGACCGGCAAGCCGTCGGGCATGATGATCTTGGCCATCAGGATTCCGCCAGGCGCCGACATGAAGGCGGCGGCGAGGAGATCGGGCAGATATTGGCTACCGAGCAGGCTGGCGTAGGCGGCGAGGATGGTCCCTGCGACCCCCGCCATGCCGACGACCATGACGGTGAACAACTGCGGCGGGGTCAAGGCAGCGAGGTAGGGGCGGATGACCAGCGGGCTTTCGCTCTGTCCGACGAAAATGTTGGCGGCGGCGGACAGGCTTTCGACGCGGCTGATCCCGGTGACCCAGCCGATTGCCCCACCGACCCAGCGCACGACCCGTTGCATGATTCCAAGATAATAGAGGATCGAGACGAGCGCGGCGAAAAATATGATCACCGGCAGCGCGGCGATGGCGAAAGTGTTGGCGAGCGGGTTCTTCGTTGACGGGCCGAACAGGAATTCGGTGCCCTTGCCGGCATAGCCGAGGAGATCGGCGACCCCCATCGACATGCCTTCGATCCCGGCGCGGCCCCACGTCGTGTAGAGCACGATCACCGCGATCACTGCCTGGAGCGCGAAGGCGGCGCCGACGACGCGCAAGCGGATCGCCTTGCGATCGGTCGAGAACAGGAAGGCGATGAGCAGGATCGCGGCGATGCCGACAATTCCGAACCATTGTTGCGGCATTGTTTCCCCTTACCAGACCATCGCTTGTGACGCGGTTCTGACCGCTTCGTCCAGCTTTTCAATTGCTCCCTCGGGGCTGGCGGCGACCAGTAGCTGCGCACGGCGGGCTGACGAGAGAAAACCGCATGCCGAAGCATGGTCGAGAAAGTCAGTCATCTTTTCCCAGAAGCCGCCCACATCGACGAGGCAGAAGGGCTTGGCGTGGTAGCCCAGCGCGTTCCACGACCAAGCCTCGAACAGCTCGTCGAAGGTGCCGATGCCGCCGGGAAGGACAAGGAAGCCGTCGGCGAGATCGGCCATCATCGCCTTTCGTTCGTGCATTCCTGCGACGGTGTGGAGCTCAGTCAGGCCGGTGTGGGCGACTTCGAGTTCGACCAAGGCTTCGGGAATGACGCCATAGGTGTTGCCCCCGCCATCGCGCACCGTGTCGGCGACGATGCCCATCAGCCCGAGCTTGCCGCCACCATAAACAAGGTCGATCCCCCGGGCTGCCATCGCTTCTCCCGTTTGGCGCGCGGCCTCAGCGAAGGCGGGATCAGTGCCGGGAGCAGAGCCACAATAGACGGCGAGGCGCTTTAGCGTGGTCATAGAGCGACGAGCGCCTTGAGGTCTGCCTCGGGGCGGGCACCAAAGTGGGAAATGACTTCGGCGGCGGCAATCGCGCCGGTCCATAACTGTCGCTGGAGGTCGAACCCCTTGCAGCGCGCGGTGAGGAATCCGGCAGCAAACAGGTCGCCCGCGCCGGTGGTGTCGACCAGTTTGTTCAGCGGGGCGGCAGGGATGTCGATCCGCTCGCCACCCTCGAGTGCAGTCGCCCCGCCCGGCCCGCGGGTGACGACGAGGGTTGGGACCTTGGTGGCAAGTTGGGTCAGCGCGCCGTCGAAATCGGTGCGCCCGGTAAGTTGATAGACCTCGTCCTCGTTGGCAAAGAGCAGGTCGACCCCGCCGGCGTTGATCATTCGAGCGAAGCCTTCTTTGCGGCCGGCAATGCAGACGCTTTCGGAAAGGGTGAAGGCGACCTTGCGGCTGGCGCCGTGCGCGATGGCGACCGCGCGCTCCATTGCCGCACGAGGGCGTTCTGGACCCCATAAATAGCCTTCGAGGTAGAGGATCGCGGCTGAGGCGATGAGGTCCTCGTCGAGCCGGTCGGTGGTAAGCTCGTGGCTTGCGCCCGGCGACGTGTTCATCGTCCGCTGGGCGTCGGGGGTGACGAGGATCAGGCAGCGACCGGTCGGCGGCGAGCCCTCGGCCAGCGGCGGGGTATCGAAGCGGACACCCAAGGCGCGCATGTCGTGGGCGAAGATCTTGCCGAGCTGGTCGTCAGCGGTCTGGCCGATGAACGCGGCGTTGCCGCCCATCGCGGCGACCCCGGCCATGGTGTTGGCGGCCGACCCGCCCGAAGTCTCGCGTGCGCTTCCCATGGCGGCGTAAAGTCGCTCGGCTGCGACCGGATCAAGCAACTGCATCGATCCCTTGGGCAGGCGATGGGCGTGGAGAAACGCCTCGTCGCACGTCGCGATGACGTCGACGATCGCGTCGCCGATGGCGACAATGTCGAGAGTGGGAGAGGACACGGCCGCTCGCCTAGCCGCGCACCCGCCGCGCGGTCAATCGACCTTGCGGGGCGCGCGAAACGGGCTAGTCAGCGCGCATGACCAACACTCCCGCTCCGCGCACAATCTCGCCGTCCCTCTTTGCCCTGAGCATCTTCTATGGCGGGATGGTGTGCATCGCAGGGGTGCTCGGCAACAAGCAGGTCGCGTTGGGGCCGCTGGCGGTCGAGGCGGGGATTTTCGCCTTCCTGCTGTTGGTCGCGACGTCGAGTGCAGTGGCTGAGCTGCACGGGCGAGAGACCGCCAACCGGCTGGTCATGTGGGGGTTCGTGCCGCTGGTAATGTCGGTGCTGCTCAGCCTTATCGTGCTGGCGCTGCCCGCAGCCAAGGACATGCAGCCCGAACGATTGACGGCGTTCACGCTGATCATGGGATCCACCCCGCGGATCTGGCTTGGCGGGATCACTGCCTATGGCGTGTCGACGCTGCTCAATGTCGCGATCTTCAGCCGGCTGAGCAAGGGTGACGGCAAGCTGCTCTATGTCCGCTCGGCGATCGCGAGCATGGCGAGCCAGGTGGTCGACACGCTGATCTTCATCACGATCGCTTTTTATGGGGTGTTCCCGATCGGCGAGCTGCTGCTTGGCCAGATGCTGGCGAAGGTGGTGCTGTCGGCGATCCTGGTGCCACTGGTAATCCTGTTGCTCGTGCGCATCGGTCGCCAACTGGATTCGCGAAAGACCGATTGATTGCTTGTTGCAACTGATACGATCTGCTCAATCCTGAGCCCGAGTCGCGGGACGGCGACCGGCGCGTGTGATCAAATCACAACGGAATAAGATCAATCGGAGGGTCGCTTCGGCGAGTCTCCCGCTTGTCTTAATCGGCCGGTAGCAGCGCCCGTGCCTGAACATTCGGGTCCAAATTCAGAACATCGGGGATATACCGTGAAGAAACTACTTCTGCTGTGTTCAGCAGCGTCCGTTATCGTGCCCGCCGCCGCAATGGCCCAGTCGACCGGTTCGATCGACTTCGAGAAAGAACCGATCGTCGTCACTGGTACCCGCGCGCCAACCGGCGTCGGCGGGATCGTCGCCCCCGATTCGACCAAGGCCAAGGGCGTCATCACGCAGGAGCTGATCAGTCGCCAGTCGCCGGGCCAGACCGTGCTCAACACGATCAACCTGATCCCCAGCGTCAACTTCACCAACTCCGATCCGTTCGGCAGCGCGGGCGGCAATCTGCGCATCCGCGGCTTCGACGGCAACCGCATCAGCCTGACCTTCGACGGCATCCCGCTTAACGACAGCGGCAACTATGCGATCTTCTCCAACCAGCAAATCGATCCCGAGCTGATCGACCAGGTCAACGTCAATCTGGGCGTGACCGACGTCGATTCGCCGACCGCTTCGGCCGCCGGCGGCACCGTCAATTATCGCACGCTGACCCCCCGCGACCAGGCAGGCGTGCGCTTCTCGATGTCACTTGGCGATTTCGACTATCACCGCGGCTTCCTGATGGTCGAGACGGGCAAGTTCACGTCGTTCGGGACCAAGGCGTGGCTGTCCGGCAGTTTTGCCCAGAACGACAAGTTCAAGGGCTCGGGCCTCAATCAGAAGACGCAGTTCAACGGCAAGGTCTACCAGCCGCTGGCGCATAACGGCGACTTCATCTCGATCGCGGGCCACTATAACAAGAACCGCAACAACTTCTATCGCAACCCATCGCTGACCGACCTGCGCGGGATCTTCAACGTGTCCGGCAGCCCGGTGGTTGTTCCGGCGACTGCCAGCCCGGCCGCGCCGATCAGCGTCGGTGACTATTCGGGTGCTCAGGAAGACGCGCTGTTCGCCTTCGAGAACCTCGGTAATTGCAACCGTACCGTGCCTGGCGCTCTGCGTCAGGACGATAATGGCGGCACCGGCCCCAACGGTACCGGCGCCAATGCTCCCGCGATCAACGGTTCGACCTCAAACAACCCGCTCAACTCGTCGAGCTGCTCGAACTTCTACGGCGTGCGCATCAACCCGTCGAACACCGGCAATATCCGCGGCGCCTCGCGCTTCACGCTTGGCGAGGGGCTGATCCTGACGGTCGACCCGAGCTACCAATATGTGCTGGCCAACGGCGGCGGCTCGACCGCATTCAACGAGTACGACTTCCAGTTCAAGGGATCAGCGACGACGTCCGCCGGAGTCGATCTCAACAAGGACGGCGATTTTCTCGACCGCATCCGGCTCTACACACCGAACACCACCAACACGAACCGCCTCGGGCTGACCAGTTCGCTGATCTATGACATCAGTCATGATCACCGCGTGCGCGTTGCCTACACCTATGACCGCGCGCATCATCGCCAGACCGGCGAATATGGCTTCCTCGACCTCGAGGGCAATCCGCTGAGCCCGTTCGGTGGTCGCAACAGCACCCCCGTGCTCGATGCCGCCGGCAACGTCTTGCAGCAGCGTGACCGTACCTCGATCGCACTGCTTAATCAGGTGTCGGGCCAGTATATCGGCAACTTCTTCAACCGGAAGCTGCGCATTGAAGCAGGCGTGCGCCGTCCATTCTTCGTGCGCAACCTGGACCAGCATTGCTACACCTTCGCCAACGGTGCGGGCTTCGCTTATTGCACGAGCCAGGTGCTCGGCACGACGGTCATCCCGGCGTCGGCGGGCAACTATGTCGTTCCCGCCAACTATGCCCCGCCGGCCGGATCGCCTGTCCCGTCGAACGCAGTCTATGCCCCGTTCAAGACCAAGTATAAGTTCGGCAAACTGCTCCCCAATATCGGCGCGACCTATCACGTCACCGACGCGGTCAGCCTGTCAGCCAACTATGCCAAGGGCTTTTCGTCACCGCGCACCGACAATCTCTACCGTCGCCCGGTGGTCGTGATCTCGCCCGAGGAAACCAACGCCTATGACGTCACCGCGCGCTACACCACGCGCAACATCCAGGCGCAGCTGACCGGCTGGAAGATCGACTACAAGAACCGCATCGTGTCGTCGTTCGATCCCGACCTTACCATCTCGCTCGACCGCAACGTCGGCAAGGTGAAGAGCAAGGGCATCGACGCCAGCATCGCGGTGCGCCCGATCAAGCAACTCTCACTGCTCGCGATTGCCAGCTACATCGATGCCAAACTGCAGAATAACGTCGTGCTCGGGACGGCAACATTTGCTGCGGTTCAGCCGGCGCTGGCGGTTGGCACCATCTATTGCAACGGAGCTCCGACGGCGACCAACACGATCGTCAACACCTGCGCGCCAACGGCCGGCAAGATGGTCACCGAAACGCCCAAATGGCAATATGGCGGCCGCATCGGCTTCGACATGGGCCCGGTCTCGTTAGGGCTCCAGGGCAAGCATGTCGGGAAACGTTTTGCGACCGACACAAACGACGTCGTAAGCAAGGGCTATACCAATATCGACTTCGACGCTCGCCTTGCGCTCAACGGCTTCGGGCTTCGCGGAGCCTATGCTCAGCTGAACGTGATCAACGTCACGAACCGCTTTTATCTCGGCAACATCAGCACGCAGATCAACGCCGCCGGCAACCCGAACTTCTCGATCGGATCGCCGCGCACGTTCATCGGCACGCTGAATATCGGTTTCTAAATGAAAAACATCCACGATGAGCGGCGTCGTATCCTCGCGGATGCGGCGCCGTTGTTTATCTGCAGCGGACCTAGCGCGTCGAAAAAGAGTTACGTCGTTATCGCGAAAGGCTTCCCGGATGAAAATGACTGGCAACACAATCCTTTTGACGGGTGGCAGCAGCGGCATCGGTCGCGCGCTGGCTCAGCGGTTTTACGACCTGGGGAACGACGTCATTGTGACCGGTCGCCGTCACGCCGCGCTCGAGGAAACGCTGGCCGGGCGCGAGCGGATGCGCGCCGTACTGCTCGACATCGCCGACCAGGAAGCAATTCGCGATTTCGTCCGGCACCTCTCCTCGACCGGTTCGAAGATCAATGTGTTGATCAACAATGCCGGGATCATGCCGCTCGAGGATGTGTCAGGGCCGCGTGACCTCGCCGACGCAAAATTGGTCATCGAGACCAATTTGCTCGGGCCGATCCGGCTGATCGACAAATTATTGCCGCAGCTGGTGTCACAGCCCGATCCGGTGATCATCAACGTGACTTCGGGGCTCGCCTTCCAGCCCACGACGCGAGCGCCGACCTATTCGGCAACCAAGGCCGCGCTGCACAGCTATACCGTATCACTGCGGATCGCCCTCAAGGGCACGATCGAGGTGATCGAGCTGGTTCCGCCAGGGGTGCAAACCGACCTCACGCCGGGCCAAGCGAGCAATGCAAATTATCAGCCGCTCGACGAGTTTGCCGACGAGGTCATGCGGCTCTTCGCACAGGTCCCGACCCCGGCCGAGATATTGGTCGAGCGGGTCAAGCCGCTGCGCTTCGCCGAGCGCGATGGAACGGTCGACAAGGTACTGGCGATGCTCAACCCGACCTAAGCAGCGCGCTGCTCCTGGGTCGCGGATCCCGCTCGGTCGAGCCCGGCGGCAAGCTCGGCGGCGAGATCGTCGATATGCTCGATCCCGACCGACACGCGCAGCAGCCCCGGGCCAATGCCAGCGGTAGTGCGCGCTTCGGGTGTCATCGCGGCATGGGTCATCGTCGCGGGGTGGGCGATCAGGCTTTCAACCCCGCCGAGGGACTCGGCGAGGCTGAATAATTCGAGCCCGTCGAGCAGGCGGCGGACAGCGGCCTCGCCGCCGGCCAGCTCGAATGACAGCATCGCGCCGAACCCGTCCTGCTGACGCGCGGCGATGGCATGGCCGGGATGGTCGGCGAGCCCCGGATAATGGACCTTGGACACGGCGGAATGCGCCTGAAGCTGATCGACGATCGCGGCGGTATTCTCCTGATGCTGGCGCAGGCGGACATCAAGCGTGCGCAGCCCGCGCATGGTCAGGAAGCTGTCGAACGGCGCGCCCGTCAGGCCGAGACAATTGGCCCACCACGCCAGCTGCTCATGCACCGCGGCGTCCTTGGCGATCACCGCACCGCCGACAATGTCGCTATGGCCGTTGATGTATTTGGTCGTCGAATGGACGACGATGTCGGCCCCGAGCGCGAGCGGCCGCTGCAGCGCGGGTGACAGGAAAGTATTGTCGACCGCGACCAGCGCGCCCGCGGCGTGCGATGCACGGGCGACGGCTGCGATATCGGTGATGCGCATCAGCGGGTTCGACGGGGTCTCGATCCACACCAGCGTCGGCTTCCACTCGAGCGCCGCCGCGACGCTCGCCGGGTCGCTGAAATCGGCGTTGCGAAGCTCGAACGCGCCCTTCGCGGCCAGTGCGCCGAACAGCCGCCAGCTGCCGCCATAACAATCGTGCGGCACGAGCAGCCGGTCACCGGGACGGAGCATCGCGTTGAGGACGAGCGCGATTGCCGACATACCGGTCGAGGTTATGACCCCCCCTGCCCCGCCCTCGAGCCCCGCGAGCGCTTCGGACAGTTGATCGCGGGTCGGATTGCCCGAACGGCTATAGTCGTATTTCCGCTTGGCATCGAAGCCTTCGAAGGTGAAGTTCGACGACAGGATGATCGGCGGGGTGACCGCGCCGAAGCTGGTGTCGCAGTCGATCCCGGCGCGGACCGCCTTCGTCGCCGGGTTGAGGTCGCGGGTCATACGGAAAGCTCCTGCAGGAAATCGTCGATGATGCGGGCGACCAGCCGGTCTTCTTTGAGGAAGGCGTCATGGCCGAACAGCGAGGTGAGCGAGACGAAGCGGCCGTCGGGCGCGCGTTCCGCCAGCGCGCGAATGTCGGGCGAAGGGATCAGCCGGTCGCTGTCGACCGCGACAAAGGTGGCGGGGACAGCGATCGCGGCGGGATCGATCGCGTGGAGATCGATCGATTCGGACAGGCGGCGATAGGCGACGCTGGTCATGCGCCGGCAATGGCGTTCGCCCTGCGCATCGAGATAGGGTTCGGCGGGGACGGTCGCACGGCCGTTGGCGACGGTTACCGGGTCGGGAAAGCGCTCCTCGAATTCCTCGGCGGTGCGATAGCTCAGCATCGCGATCTTGCGCGCCAGGGCGACCCCGGTGACGGGATCCCCCAGCCGCTCGCCAAGCTCGATCGCCTGGCGCTGCAACGCGCGCTGGGCGCTGGTGAAGGGGTGGGCCGAGGCCGAGGCGCTAATCGCGAGGAGCCCGCCGAAGCGGTGCGGAGCGAGGGCAACTCCCTGCATCCCCATCATCGCACCGTAACTCGAACCGATGAACGCGGCGGCGCGATCGATGCCGAGCCGGTCGAACAGCGCGAGCAGTGCCGCCGCCTGATCGCCAGCGTCGATCGGCGCGTCGAGCGATCCGTCGCCACCGATCCAGTCGATCGCGACGACGCGATAGCCAGCGAGCGCTGCGGCTTGCGACTGCCACCAGCCTGGCGCGGGATTGGCTGAATTGGCAAGGACGTGGCGCCCCGCCGAAATGCCGCCGGCGATGACCAGCAAGGGCGCTTCGGGGGAACCAGAAAACTCATAGCGGACTTCGACCGTCGCGCGCCCGCCATGGACCAGCGCCAGGATCGTCTCAAATTCCCCACACTCGCCGCACGGACGCACGCCACCCGCTGGCGGCGGCGTCTCAGCAAGGGCAGTCTGGCTCGTCATCTCGTCCGCAATCACCTCCACACATCGAGAGGCTTGCGGGTGACGGATTGTGCGCGCGGCCTCGAAGAGCGGCTGCTCACGACGATCTGCCGTTGGACTCAAAGGTCGCCGCAGGACTTGGCACCGTGCATGGAGTTACCCCCATGTGGTTGCCCCGGCTTCTTCGGGCCTGTCCCTCAGCCGGTCTCGATGGAAGGGTCGATGTGCCGTGCGCGCGGCACCAAGTCAAGCGGTGCCAGTCTTTGGGATCCCAAAATAGATGGACAGGGTGTGCCGGGCCGTGCCTATAAGGTTGCAATGACAACCAGCCTGACCCTCGACAAATTCCTCCCCTACCGGCTGTCGGTCGCGTCGAACGCGGTCTCGTCTCGGATTGCGCGCGCCTATCGCAAACGGTTCGGCTTACGCATTCCCGAGTGGCGGCTGATCACCATCCTCGCCGAGACGGCGCGGGCAACACCGGCGAGCCTGGGCGATGCAACCCGGATGGACAAGATCGCGATCAGCCGCGCCGCCGCAGCGTTGATCGAGCGCGGACTGGTCGCGGCCGACGATAATCCCGCCGATGGTCGATCGCACTTTTTGTCCCTGACGCCCGACGGGCGCGCACTCTATGCCGACATTGCGCCAATGGCACTCGCGGCCGAAGCTGAGCTGTTCGCTCGCTTCACCGTTGACGAGCGCAAGACGCTGGAAACCTTACTTCGCCGGGTCGAGGCAGCCGCGCTCAACGGCGGCGGCGGTCCCGACTAGAAGGCCACCATCGTCAGCAGCTCGTAGGTTGCTACGGTATCGTCTTCGCCGTCGGTGACCTGCACCGCCCAGCGGACCTCGCCATACTCATCGTTGCGCTTGGTCTTGGCCTTGACCGTCAGCGCGACCTTCATCGCCTCACCGGGTACCAGCGGCTTGACGAAGCGCAGATTGTCGAGCCCGGTGTTGGCGAGAACGGGGCCCGGCGCGGGATCGACGAACAGCCCTGCGGCGAACGACAGAATGAGGTAGCCGTGCGCGACACGGCCGGGGAAGAACGGGTTCGAGGCGGCGGCCTCTTCGTCCATGTGGGCGTAGAAAGTGTCGCCGGTGAATTGGGCGAAATGCTCAATGTCCTCGATCGTCACCGTACGCGACTTGCTGTCGAAGCATTTGCCGATTTCGAGCTCGCCGAAGCGCAGGCGGAACGGGTGCTGACCTTCGTGATGGCGCGGCGCGCCGGGGAGCCAGCGATTGACGACCGCGCTGAGCACGCGCGGGCTGCCCTGCAATGCGGTCCGCTGCATGTAATGCTTGACCCCGCGTACCCCGCCCATCTCCTCGCCCCCGCCCGCGCGGCCGGGGCCGCCGTGGACCAGCATGGGGAGCGGCGAGCCATGGCCGGTCGATTCGCCTGCGCTGTCGCGGTCGATCAGCACGATACGGCCGTGGAACGAGCCGACCCCGATGACGAATTCACGCGCGACTTTGGGGTCATGGGTGAACATCGACAGGACGAGGCTGCCAAGCCCGCGATTGGCGAGCGCGATGGCGTCATCGAGGTCGGTGTAGGGCATGAGCGTCGCGACCGGGCCGAACGCCTCGACATCGTGAATGAGGGCGGCGCTCCACGGTTCGTCGGCGCGGAACAGCAGCGGGCTGATGAACGCTCCGTGCCCCGGCTCGACCCCCTTCGCTTTTACGACATCAAAGTCGCCGAACACGAGACGCGCCTCGGCGCCGATCTTACGCGCTTGTCGCCGAACGTCTTCGAGCTGACCTTGCCCCGCGAGCGCGCCCATCGTCACGCCATCGACCGAGGGATCGCCGACAACGACCTTGCTGAGCCGTTCCGTCAGTGCCGCTTCGGCCGCGTCGAGCCACTGGGCTGGGACCATCGCGCGGCGGATCGCGGTGCATTTCTGCCCCGCCTTGGTGGTCATTTCCTGCACGACTTCGCGGATAAACAGCTCGAATTCGGGGGTGTCGGGGCCAGCGTCGGGGCCAAGGATTGAAGCGTTCAGACTGTCGCGTTCGGCGATGAACCGGACCGATTCGCGCGCGATCACGGGATGCGTCTGGAGCTTCATCGCGGTCGTCGCCGAGCCGGTGAACGACACGACGTCCTGACAGCCCAGATGGTCGAGCAAGTCGCCGACCGAGCCGACGATCAGCTGCACCGCGCCCAGCGGAAGCACCCCCGCCTCGATCATGATCCGCACCGCCGCCTCGGTCACGTGGGCGGTCGCGGTGCCCGGCTTGACGATTGCGGGAACCCCGGCGAGTAAAGTCGGGCCAAGCTTCTCGAGCATCCCCCACACCGGGAAGTTGAACGCATTGATGTGCACCGCGACGCCCTTCAGCGACGTATAGACATGCTGGCCGATGAAGGTGCCCTCGCGCCCGATCCCCTCAACCTCGCCGTCGATCAGCACGACGTCGTCGGGCAGTTCGCGGCGGCCCTTCGATGACATGGTGAACAGCGTTCCGGCGCCGCCCTCAATGTCGATCCAGCCGTCCTTGCGCGTCGCGCCGGTGGTCGCGGAAAGCGCGTAGAGTTCCTCCTTGCGGTCCATGATCGCGGTCGCCAGCGCTTTCAGCATCCACGCGCGGTCGTGGAAGGTCATCTTGCGCAGCGCCGAGCCGCCGACCGTGCGGGCGTGGTCGATCATCGCGGCGAAGTTCAGTCCATCGCTGCCGGTGCGCGCGATCTCGGCACCGCTGATCGCCGAGCGGATCGCGGCGGTGCCGCCGCTGGCCTCGACCCATGCGTCGGCAGCATAATTTTTGAGCATCTTCGTCATGTTCAGTCCTTCAGCGACCGGTGAACGCGGGCGCGCGTTTGGCGAGGAAGGCGGCGACCCCCTCGCGATAATCGTCGGAGTAGCCCAGCTCGCGCATCGCGTCGCGTTCGAGGTCGAGTTCCTCGTCGAGCGATTTCAGGCTCGAGTTGCGGATCAGTGCTTTGGTGGCGGCAAGCCCGCGCGTTGGCCCGGTGGCGAATTTGCGCGCGATGGCGAGGCTGTCGCCTTCGAGCGCGTCATCGTCGACACACCGCCAAATCATCCCCCAATGCTCGGCCTTCTCAGCGGACAGCGGCTCGCCGGTCAGCGCGAGGCCGAGCGCACGCGCTTGGCCGACTAGCCGCGGGAGCACCCATGTCCCACCCGAGTCCGGGATCAGCCCGATGTTAGCAAAGGATTGGATGAATTTGGCGCTCCTCCCGGCAATGACGATGTCGCAGGCGAGCGCAATGTTCGCCCCGGCCCCCGCCGCCACGCCGTTGACCGCGCACACGACAGGCTTCGGCAATCCAGCCAACCGCCGGATCAGCGGTGCGTAATAGCGTTCGACCGACTCACCGAGATCAACCGGTGCATCTCCCGGCGCGACCGCCCGGTCGGCAAGGTCTTGGCCAGCGCAAAACCCGCGCCCCGCACCCGTCAGCAGCAGCGCTCGGATGGCGGGATCGGACTCGACCTCGCACATCGTGGCGGCGACCTCACCGTGCATCTGGACGGTAAAACTATTGAGACGCTCAGGGCGGTTCAGCGTCAGGCGGGCGACCCCGCCCTCGACGCTGAACAGGATCGTATCGTAGGCCATGCTCACTCCATGCGGGAATAATGCGACTGCCCGGTCGGCGAATTCTTGGCAAGGACCAAGGCGCTTGCTACCCCGAGCGAACCCAATCGATCGAGGATATTGCAATGGCCGACGCTTTCATCTGCGACGCGGTGCGCACTCCTATCGGGCGTTATGGCGGATCGCTGTCGTCGGTCCGCCCCGACGACCTTGCCGCGATCCCGCTGCGCGCGCTCAAGGAACGCAATCCGGGGCTCGACTGGGCGCATATCGACGACCTTATCCTGGGTTGCGCGAACCAGGCAGGCGAAGATAATCGCAATGTCGCGCGGATGGCCGCGCTGCTCGCCGGGCTCGGCAGCGAAGTTCCCGGATCAACGATCAATCGACTGTGCGGATCGGGGATGGACGCGGTGGCCATCGCGTCGCGCGCGATCAAGGCGGGAGAAGCGGAGCTGGTCATCGCCGGCGGGGTCGAGAGCATGAGCCGCGCGCCGTTCGTTATGCCCAAGGCCGAGAGCGCCTTCGCGCGCGCCAACACGGTCTATGACACGACCATCGGGTGGCGCTTCGTCAACCGGTTGATGAAGGCGCACTATGGTGTCGATTCGATGCCCGAGACCGCCGAGAACGTCGCCGACGAGTATGGCGTCAGCCGGGAGGATCAGGACAAGTTCGCCGCGGAAAGCCAGTGCCGCGCCAGCGCTGCTCAGGCGAGCGGGCGGTTCGACTCCGAGATCGTCCCCATCACCATCGCCCAAAAAAAGGGCGACCCGGTCATCGTCTCGCGCGACGAGCACCCTCGCGAAACCAGCTTCGAGCAGCTATCGAAGTTAAAGCCGATCGTCCGTGAGGGCGGCACCGTAACCGCGGGCAATGCCTCCGGGGTCAACGACGGCGCCGCCGCGATCATCGTCGCCAGCGCCGCCGCCGCCGAAAAGCATGGTCTCACGCCACGCGCGCGGATCCTCGGCAGCGCTGTTGCCGGTGTGCTGCCGCGGATCATGGGCATCGGCCCGGCCCCGGCATCGCGAAAGCTGCTCGCGCGGCTTGGGATCGACATCGCCCAGATCGATGTCGTCGAGCTCAACGAAGCCTTCGCCGCGCAAGGCCTCGCAGTCCTCCGCCTGCTCGGCCTTCCGGACGACGGCGCGCATATCAATCCCAACGGCGGCGCGATCGCGCTCGGCCATCCGCTCGGCATGTCGGGGGCGCGTTTGGTGCTGACCGCGACCGAAGAACTTCACCGGACCGGCGGGCGCCTCGCGCTGTGCACGATGTGCATCGGCGTCGGGCAAGGGATCGCGATGGTGATCGAGAGAGTTTAGCAATTCGTTGACCGTTCGGTCGGTTAATTCTAGAGTGGGGCTGGAGACACGTCATGTACACCACTGAACTCGGCAAGACTGCACCGACCCCGATCGAACGCGAGGACCCTGCGCTGGTCGCCGCGTTCGAAGCGCGCGTTGCCGCCGACGAGTTCATCGAGCCCAAGGACTGGATGCCCGAGGCGTATCGGAAAACGCTCGTCCGCCAGATCAGCCAGCACGCGCACAGCGAAATCGTTGGCATGCTCCCCGAAGCCAATTGGCTGTCGCGTGCGCCATCGTTGCGGCGCAAGGCAATCTTATTTGCAAAGATTCAGGACGAGGCGGGTCACGGGCTCTATCTCTACTGCGCAGCCGAAACGCTGGGCACCTCGCGCCAGGAAATGATAGAGGCCCTGCATTCGGGCAAGGCTAAATACAGCACGATCTTCAACTACCCGACCATCACCTGGGCCGACATGGGAGCGATCGGGTGGTTGGTTGATGGCGCCGCGATCATGAACCAGGTTCCGCTCCAGCGGACCAGCTACGGGCCGTATGCCCGCGCGATGGTCCGCGTGTGCAAGGAGGAAAGCTTCCACCAGCGCCAGGGCTATGAGATCATGATGGCGATGATGGCGGGGACCGCAGAGCAACAGGCCATGGCGCAGGATGCGCTCAACCGCTGGTGGTGGCCAAGTCTGATGATGTTTGGACCGCCCGACGATAATTCGCCCAATACCGAGCGGTCGATGCGCTGGCGAATCAAGCGCGACACCAACGACGATCTGCGCCGGAAATTCGTCGATGCGACGGTGCCGCAGGTCGAATTGATCGGACTCAAGGTGCCGGACGACGACCTCGTTTGGAACGAAGCGAAGGGCGGTTATGATTTCGGCGCCATCGAATGGGACGAATTTTACGCGGTCGTGCGCGGCGAAGGCGCGGTCGCCAAGGAGCGCATGCTGGCGCGGCGCAAGGCGTGGGACGACGGCGCGTGGGTACGCGAGGCGGCCGACGCGCATGAGGCCAAACGCCAACAGAGAGTAGCAGCGTGATATTCCTCCCCGGTACGGGGAGGGGGACCATGCGCAGCATGGTGGAGGGGCCCCTCGGCTCGCGGAGATCCCCCTCCGTCAGCCTGCGGCTGCCACCTCCCCGGGCCGGGGAGGATTTATGAGCAAGGACTGGCCCTTGTGGGAAGTGTTCCTGCGCGCGCGCGGCGGGCTTAGCCATCGCCATGTCGGATCGGTCCACGCCCCCGACAGCGAGCTCGCCATCCGCCACGCGCGCGACGCCTACACCCGCCGCGAGGAGGGGATCAGCATGTGGGTCGTACGCTCGACCGACATCGTCGCGTCGGACCCCGGGGACAGCGCCGCGCTATTCGAGCCCGCAGTGGACAAAGTCTATCGCCACCCGACCTTTTACGACCTGCCCGACGAACTGAAGCATATGTGATGCCGTCGCTCCCGACGATCAGCCCCGAAGACATTCGCACGGCGGAACATGCGCGTGGCCATGGCGCGATCGGCGACATGCGCGCGGCGGAGTGGCATCCGGCGCATTTCGACTATCTGCTGCGGCTCGGTGACGACAGCCTGATCCTTGCCCAGCGGCTTGCTGAATGGTGCGGTCATGCGCCGTCGGTCGAGGTCGACCTGAGCCTCGCCAACATGGGGCTCGACCTCATCGGCCAGGCGACGCTGTTCCTCGACCATGGCGGCGCGCTCGAGGGCAAGGGCCGCAGCGGCGACACGCTCGCCTTTCACCGCGACGTGCTGGCGTTCCGCAATTGCCTGCTGGTCGAGCAACCGAATGGCGATTTCGCGCAGACCATCGCGCGGCAGTTTCTGTTCGCAACCTACAGCCTCGGACTGTTCGAGGCGCTGACTCGCTCGACCGACCCGCGCATCGCCGAGGTTGCGGCCAAGGCCGTCAAGGAAGTCACCTATCACGCCGATCTCGCCGCCGACTGGGTGGTGCGGCTTGGCGATGGGACCGAGGAGAGCCGGACGCGAATGATCGCCGGATTCGACTGGCACTGGCGCTTCGTCGAGGAATTGTTCGACCAGGATGAATTGGAACTTAGCCTCGTCGCCCAAGGCATCGCCGCCGACCGCGCCGCGCTCCGCCCCGCCTTCGACGCCGCGTTGGCCCGCACCTTCGCCGAGGCTAAGCTCGAGCTCCCACCCCTGCCATTCGCCATCCGCGGCGGCCGCGTGGGTCATCACAGCGAGCATCTCGGCCATCTGCTCGCGACGATGCAATTCCTGCCGCGCACCTACCCCGACGCCAAGTGGTGACGGTTCTCAACGCTGTCCTCGATGCTCGCGCCGAGCAGGCGATCATGGCCGCGCTCGCTGATGTGCCCGACCCCGAAATTCCGGTCGTTTCGGTACTGGATCTCGGCATCGTTCGCGGGGTGCGTCGCGACCCGCCTGCCGTACTGATCACACCGACATACACCGGCTGCCCGGCAACTCATGTGATCGAGCAATCCGTCCGCGCCGCGCTCAACGAAGCGGGGTTTAGCGCAGTGCCGGTCGAGACGGTTCTGTCGCCGCCGTGGACCACCGACTGGATCAGCGACGCCGGGCGCGCGAAGCTGCTCGCCTATGGCATCGCCCCGCCCTCGCCGCGCGGATCTGATGTCGTTGCCTGCCCGCAGTGCGGATCGACCGACACCCGGGAGGTCAGCCGCTTCGGCTCGACCCCGTGCAAGGCGCTATGGCGCTGCACCGATTGCCTCGAGCCGTTCGACCGCTTCAAATGCCACTAGGAGCGTAAATGTCGACCGCCTTCTACCCGCTCAAGATCGCCGAAGTGCGGCGCGAGATCGACGACGCGGTGTCGCTGCGCTTCACCATCCCCGAGGCCTTGCGCGACGTCTTTCGCTTCACCCCCGGCCAGCATTTGACCCTGCGCGCCGAGTTGGACGGCGAGGATGTTCGCCGCAACTACTCGCTGTGCGTCGCGCCATTCGAGAATGAACTGCGCGTTGCGATCAAGCAGATTGCGGGGGGCCTTTTCTCGACCTGGGCCAATGCCAATCTGAAGCCCGGCGATATGCTCGACGCCATGCCGCCGCACGGCAGCTTCACCTGGGCGTTCGATTCCAATCGTCGCGCCACCTATGCCGGGTTCGCCGGGGGCTCGGGCATCACGCCGATCCTGTCGCTGATGAAGACCGCGCTGGCCACGGAGCCCGACAGCGATTTCATCCTGCTTTACGGCAACCGCGCGACCAACTCGATCATGTTCCTGGAAGAGATTGCCGCGCTTAAAAACCGATACATGGGACGGCTTCAAGTCTACCATTTCCTCGAGGACGAGGAGGAAGACATCGAGCTGTTCAACGGCCGCCTCGACAGCGCCAAGATCGCAGCGGTGCTGAGCAACCTGGTCGACCCCACCGCGATCGACGCCGCCTTCATCTGCGGCCCCGGGCCAATGATGGATGCGGTCGAGGCCGGGCTTATCGGGGCCGGAGTCCCCGCAAACCGAATCCTGATCGAGCGATTCACCGTCGGCGAGCTATCCGCCGCTCAGGCCGCCGCGATGCGCGTTGTCGAGCAGGAAGCCGCCGGTCGCCGGGTGAAGATCACGCTCGAAGGTCGCCGCCGCACGGTTGCGTTCGACGCCGACAAGGGAAGCATCCTCGAAAATGCCCGCGCCAACGGCCTGCCCGCGCCCTACGCCTGCAAGGCCGGGGTATGCGCGACCTGCCGCGCGAAGCTTGTCAGCGGCGAGGTGACCATGAAGGTAAATTACGGTCTTAGCGCCGAAGAAGTCGCCGACGGTTATGTGCTGACCTGCCAGGCCGTGCCACTGACCGATGAGGTCGAGCTGGATTTCGACGCCTAGCGCGCGATCAGGCCAAAAGCGGCATCGGCGATCGAATCGACGCTCGCCGTCCCCGCCGGGTCGAACCAGGTGTGCGTCCAGTTGATCATCCCAAACAGCAACATTGTCCGCACCCGCGCCGCGACCGGATCGTTCGCCAGCGCTGGATCGACCTCGATCAGCAGCGACTGCATCGCGTCGATGATCCCGCGCTGCTTGGCGACGATGCTCGCACGCTTGTCGTCGGGCAAATGCGCGAGATCGTTGAGCAGAACCTTTTGCCGGCTCGCCGCCCCGACATAATGGTGCATGAAGCGGTGGAGAATGCGGTCGAGTTTTTCCCGCGCAGTTCCTGCTTCCTGAGCGACCGCCGCCACATCCGCGACCAGCAGGTCGATGTGGCTCAGCATGACCGCGTAGAGCAGCTCCTCTTTTGACGGATAATAATGATAAAGCAGCGACTTCGACGTCGCGCACGCCGCCGCGAGGTCGGCCATGCTGGCACCGCGAAAGCCGCGCGTCGCGAACAGATCGGCGGCGCGCTCGACGATGCTTGCCCGCCGCTCGTCATAATCAGCTGCCTGTGTCCGTGCCACGCCTCGCCCCTGTTCAGAGTGGCCATTGCTCGATGGTCTCGACGAATTTTGCAAGCCAGCCGTTGGTCTGGTGACCGTCGACGACGCGGTGGTCGATCGTCAGCGAGACATAGGCCATCGGCCGCACCTGAATTGCATCGACCCCGCCGATCTCGCGCACGACCACGCGTTTCTCGGTCTTGCCGATGCCCAGGATCGCCGATTGCGGCTGGGCGATGATGATCGGGGTTGCGAACAGCGATCCGGACACACCGTGGTTGGAGATGGTGAACGTGCCGCCCTTGAGGTCGCTTGGCGACAGGCGATTGGCGCGCGCTTTCGCGGTGAGCTCGCCGAGTTTTTGCGCGATCCCGAGCAGCGACAGCGCCTGCGCCGTCTGGATGACCGGCACGACCAGGCCCTTGTCGCCGAGCGCGGTGCCAATGCCGATGTTTACGTCTTCATAAAGCTCGAGCCGATCGTCGAACCAGCGGCTGTTGACCGCCGGCGCGGCGCGCATTGCGGTCACACTCGCGGCGATGAAATAGGCCGTGAAGGTGAGGTTGGCGCCGTCCTTTTCGAACGCCGTCTTGTGCGCCGCGCGGTGGGCGATGATCGCACTGAAATCGCATTCGAACATCGCCGTGACATGCGGCGCGACGGTCACCGAATTGAGCATGTTCGCGGCGATCGCGAGGCGCATGCGGTCGTGGGGGACGCTGGTCACGCCGCCAGTGGAGGTCACGACTGAAGGCACTTTGGCAGCAACGAATGCATCGACATCGGCACGCGTGATCCGTCCTCCGCGACCGGTCCCGGCAATCGCGGCGGGATCGACCCCATTTTGCCGAAGCGCGCGTTTGACCGACGGGGAAAGGCGCGCACTTTCTTCCCCCGGCCCACTCATCCCGAGCGAAGTCGAGGAACCCTGCGGCGCCGCAATCTTCTCCCGAGCGGCAGCCTCTTCGCCAACCGATATCCGTCCCAACAGCGCCCCCGGTACGGCTTCGGCTTCGCTGTCGAGCAAAATTTCCGCCAGCACCCCTGCCCCCGGCGACGGCACTTCCTGGGTAACCTTGTCGGTTTCGAGCTCGACCAGCGGATCGTCAATCTCGACCCGCTCGCCGACTTTCTTCAACCACGAGCGTACGACGGCCTTGGTGCCTTCCTGCTCATCAGGTACGAAGATATCGATCATTAGAAGCCCACCAGTTCGTTGATCTTCGCCGCGATCCTCGCCACCGACGGCACCGCCCAATCGAGCAGCGCAGGGTGATGCGGGCTCGGGATATCGGGCATGGTCAGCCGCGTGACCGGGGCATCCAGATCGATAAACGCCTCGTCCGCCACCACTGCCGCTATTTCTGCTCCGAACCCTGCCGTCTGAAGGTCCTCGTGAACGATCAGGCAGCGTCGCGTCCGCCGCACACTCGCCAGCACGGCTTCCTTGTCCCACGGCATCAGCGTGCGCAAATCGATGACGTCGGCCGACCGCCCCTCCGCTGCTTCCTCGCAGCGCGGCACCATCGCGCCCCATGTCACGATCGTGATGTCGTCGCCCGCCCTCGTCCGTTTCGCCTTGCCGAACGGCAGCGCAAAATCATCCCCCGGATAGGGCCGCCGCGCCCACGCATGGTCGAGCATCGCGCGATGTTCGAAAAAGATCACCGGGTCGTTGCCGCGAAGCGCCGTCCGCAGCAGCCCGACCGCGTCCTCGGCGTTCGACGGCACCGCAACTTGCCAGCCGGGATTGTGGATGAACGCGACCTCATTGGTCTGGCTGTGCCACGGATCGCCGCATTTGAAAAAGCCGCCGGGGATGCGCACGACCATCGGCGCGGCGAAGCGATTGTCGGTCCGCCAGCGCATCGTTCCGCAATCATTGATCTGCTCGGTCGCCGGCTCGGCATATTTCCGAAACTGGATTTCCGGCACCGGCATCAGCCCGGCGATCGCCATCCCGACCGCACGACCAATGATGCCTTCTTCGGACAGACTGGTGTCGAAGACGCGGCGCTCGCCATGCTTGGCCTGCAACCCCAGCGTTACCGCATGAACCCCGCCCTTGGGCCCGATATCCTCGCCGAACAGGACAATGCGCGGATTAATGTCCAGCTCATGGTCGAGCGTGCGGCGGATCGCGGTGACCATATTGATCCGCTGGCCCGCTTCCACCGCCAAATCTGTCGTTTCCAGAGGTGAATAGCCCTTGGTCCACTGCCCCCCCATCGCCTGCAGCTCGCCCTGCTCGGAGAAGACATTGCGCAGCACCGACTCGACCGACGCCACGTCGCGGGCCTCGGCCGCAACCCTGGCAGCTTCCGCCGCCTGCGCCGCCTGCTCCTCGAGCCTCGCCCACTCGCCCTCGCTCAGCACCGAACCCACAAGATGCGCCTTCAACTTGGGCAGCGGATCACGCGCCCATTCGGATGCGACCAATGCATCGGACTTGTAGGTTTGCGTGTCCTGAAAGCTGTGCCCCTCGAGCCGCGGAACTGTCAGACGAAGAAGAGCCGGACCCTTGCCACCGCGAACGAAATCGACCGCAAGATCGACCAACCGCGCGGCCTCGACCGGATCGGTCCCGTCGCCGTCGAAAATCTCAAGCCCGCCCCAACTTGCGAGGTTCGCGGCTATGTCGCCGCCCGGAGTCTGAAACCCCGACGGCACTGAAATGCCGAACCCGTTATCCTCAATATAAAACAGCATCGGCAGCTTCTGCGTTGTCGCAATCGTCAGCGCCGACCAGAACCCATTGGCTGCGACCGATGCGTCACCTCCAAGCGCAACCGCGATCGCACCCTCGTAAGCCACGTCGCCAAGCACAGACCGATAATAATCGATCGCCTGCGCCCATCCTGCCGTGGGGGTGTATTGCGCCCCCACCCCGCCGCTCATCGGCAGCGCCGACGCGCCATCGGGGTTGGGGAAATTGAACACCGACCCGATGTCACGTCCGCCCGAATACCCCCCCTCGCGTGCCATCGCAGAGGCGAGCGCGACTTCGGGATCGACCCCTAGCGCGAGCAGCAGTGGACGCGAGCGATAATAACCGCACGCCGCATCTTGCGGCCGGTCGAGCTTCAGCCCGAGCAGCACTTGCGCCATGTCGTGGCCTCGAGCCGAAAACTGGTAAAAAATCTTCTTTTCGGGAACGAGCCGCTGCTCTTCCATCGCGTCGAGCGCGCGCGACAGCAAGGTGAGGTAAGCCACCCGCCGCCAGTCGGTTGATCCCGCAGCGGTCTTCGCCGGTGCATCGACCGCAGGCTGTTCGATTGTCTCGAGCGTCATTCGCATATTACTCCAAGTGTGGAGAGATATCAGCAAACGGGCGTGACTTCCTTCCAGTCTTGCGCTAAATCTCGCGATCAATGATAAGCCTGTATCGCAAAACTGGTGGTTAGTGATTAATATGTCTCAATCAGGCCTCGACGCCATCGATCGCCGCATCCTCGCCGTGCTCCAGCGCGATGCCAGCATCAGTCACGCGGCGCTCGCCGCCGAGGTCTCCTCCTCCCCCGCCTCCTGCTGGCGCCGGGTCCGCTCGCTCGAGGAGGCCGGCATCCTTGGCCCCGCAGTTCGCCTGCTCGATCCGGCGTCGATCGGGCGCGGGCTCGATGTCGTCTGCCACGTCCGATTGAACTCGCAGCAGCCCGACGCCCGCGCCAGCCTCGAGGCCTTCATTCTCGATCGCGCCGAAGTGATGGAATGCTATTCGATGACTGGTGAGTGGGATTATATGCTGCGCATCGTCGTCGGTGACGTCCGCGATTTCGAGGCATTTCTAATGCAGGACCTCCTGCGACATCCGGCAGTTGCCTCGTCCAACTCGCACTTCGCGCTGAAGCGGGTCAAATACACCACCGCGCTTCCCGTCTGAGCACTCAGCCGATCGCCCCCATCGCGCGCAACTCGGCAATCCGCTCTGAGTCATAGCCAAGCTCAGTCAGCACCGCGTCACTATCGGCCCCCAGCAGCGGCGGAGCAACCGGCTCGACCACCGGCGTGCGCCCAAGCTTGATCGGCGAGGCGACCATCCCGATCTCGCCCGCCGTAGGATGCGGCACATGACGCACCATGCCGCGCGCAATCGTCTCGGGCGCCACCAGCGCCGCGCCGACGCCACGCACCTCACCCGTTGGCACCCCAACAGCACGCAAACCATCGAGCCAATAATGGGTCGGTCGGCCCGCAAAGATCGTGCGCAATTCGGCCAGCAGCGCCTCACGGTTAACCACCCGCGCCTTGTTTGTCGCGAACCTCGGATCCTCGCTCAGATCGACCCTCTCGATCAATCTGCACAACCCCGCAAACTGCCCGTCATTGCCGACCGCGATCACGAACGTCCCGTCACTCGTCGCGAACAACTCATAGGGAACGATCGTGGGATGGCCGTTGCCGAACCGCTCGGGCTCGCGGCCCGTCATCAGCGCGGCGCTGGCGACATTGGCCATCATCGCCAGCTGGCAATCGTAAAGCGCCATGTCGATATGCTGTCCCACTCCGTCGCGATCAACGGCGATCAGCGCGGCGAGGATCGCCTGCGCTGCCGCCATCCCCGTGAACAGGTCGGCGACCGCGACCCCGACCTTGACCGGCTCGCCATCGACCTCGCCGGTCACCGCCATCAATCCGGCCTCTGCCTGGATGACATAGTCGTAGCCTGCGCGTGCCGCGACCGGCGAGACGCGGCCATAGCCCGACACCGAGCAATAGATCAGCCGCGGGTTGAGCGCGCTCAACGCATCATAATCGAGCCCATATTTGTCGAGTCCGCCAAGTTTGTAATTCTCGACCAGAACGTCGGCCTTCGCGGCAAGGTCGCGAATAATCCCCTGTCCCTCGGCCGTCGCCAGATCGACCGCGATGCTGCGCTTGTTGCGGTTGGCGCACAAATAATAGGCCGACTCTCCCCCCGCGAACGGTGGCCCCCAGCGCCTGGTGTCGTCCCCGCCGCGCGGATGCTCGACCTTGATCACCTCGGCGCCAAGGTCGGCCAACACCATCGTGCACCATGGCCCCGCCAAGACCCGCGAGAGGTCGAGCACCCGCCGCCCGGCAAGCGGCGGGCGGGCAGTGGTAGTTGGCGCGTCGTCGTTCATCGCGCCCCCATAACCGCCGCCCGGGCAATAGGCGAGCCACTGCGCCGTTGACGTGGGGGCGTGGGCTATGCCACTCGCCGCCAACGCAAGGCACCTAGTGCATGCGGGCGTAGCTCAATGGCAGAGCAGAAGCTTCCCAAGCTCGTGTTTTTCTCAGATTTTCGCCGTTGCCGGTGTAAAATGGCGCAAATAAAAACTGATGCACCGCAATAGCTTAGCTATGCATTGTAAACCTGATTGAGGTACCCGAACCCGTTCGAACACGAGATATTCGGTCGCATTTGCGGCTAGCGGTACGTCCTAAAAATCGGTTGACGCGAGCTGACATGAAGATGGTCTTCAAGGTGATGGATTAGCGCGACTGAAATTGGGCCGACAGCGGCCTGGCAGGTTTCAGATGATCGACACGGAAAACCTGGCGTTCCCCACCAGCCAGGGCAGCCGACCGTTTCCGACCAGACCCGGACATTCGAAGGACAAACGGCGGATGACTACGACACCCACGCGCGCCTTGACGAGACCCCCGTTTTTTCCTCCAGTTGGAGCTAGTGTCTGGACCCAGGAAGGGACGGACAGATGAAGCGTAAGTAGTTTTCGGAAGAGCAGATTATCGGCATCCTGAAGGAGGCCGAGGCGGGGCGAAGGACAGATGGCCAAAATCTTCCTCCACCAAACCGACGCATCATGACCTCACCCCACCCGAACCAAATCGAACGCCAAATCACAATGGGCAGCAACTCCAGCAGCAATGCTATAAGGACGAGCTAGTTCGCGCAGCCGGACCGGCGTTTGCTCCGTGCTCAGGGCCCAATCTGACGCACGCGCCAAGGCTCCTATATCCTCGCGGGCGACGATGGCGCATCTTGATGCTCCCTCCAGCAACGCCCGGGCGCCGTCAAAGCAGTCCGTTGTAACGACGGGGACATTGCACGCCAGCGCTTCGAGGATCACCGCCGGGAGCCCCTCATAGTCGGACGTGAGCAGGAACAGGTCTGCGCATCGCAGGGTGTCGAGCACGTCGTCGGCGAAGCCGGGCATTTCAACCCGATCCGCGATCCCGAGTCTCGCGGCAAGCCGTTCGAGCGCTGCTCGCTCTGGGCCGTCGCCCACGATAGTCAGCCGCGCATCGCGGCAGGCGATCCGAGCAAAGACCATCAGCATCCGATCAAGCCGCTTTTGCGGCATCATCCGCGCCAGTGTAACGATTTGCGGGGCTTCGTTGGGCTCACGCGCGAATGGCTCGAGCATCTGGTCGGTGACATATGGGTTGGGGACGGTGCGAAAGCGATTAGCGAGCTTTGGCATTAGGCAGCTTAGTCGCTCGCGCTCCGCGTCGGTCAACACGATGACCTGGTCGTAGTGGCTGAAGATGAAGCGATATAGCGCTAGCCGATACACCCGGCGGACTAGGCCCGTGTCCGCAGGGCGGAGGACCGGGTTGGTCAACTTCATGACCATGCGGCGCGCAATGCCGTTGCCGCGCGGGGCAGATAAGGCAGTGACGAGTCCCATGTTGCTGCTGCTGGCCATGACGATGGCAGGGTTGGCCCGAGTGGCCAGTTCGCGAATGAATTTGCGACCGCGGAACAACTCCAGATGGCGCGAGCCCATTGGCGCGCCGGCAGTGACGACCCGAACATCGTCGCGAAGCATCGTGCGCAGTAGGTCCTCTCCCTCCCCGTCACTGCGCAAAACGGCGACGGCAGTCGGAAGGCCAGCTGCGGCAAAGCCGTTCGCGAGCAGCATCGCCACCCGGTCAGCACCACCGTGGCTAAGGCGATGAATAGTCATGAGCACGCCGCCAGCGAGCGAGCCGGGCTCGAGTTGTTCGGTCATGGTGCTTCGGATCGACATGATAATATCGTCAATCCCGTAGCGCGAGCGGGCGCAGACCGCTACGTGATGTTCCCGACCTTTTGTATCGCGACGCGATCCGCTAGCGATGGCTCTTTCCGAGGCACCGGCGCAACGGGTCGGCCATTCCACGTCGATCAGGGCAGCGAACGTCATTAATGCCCAACGATAGCAACCCCTCGCCGAATGCAGCAGCGACGCAGCGCCACTCTATGTCATATGGCATAGTCGGTCGCATCTATAAAAATCTTGGCAAGCTGCTTGGCGGCAAAGCGATCGCTGGCGTCGTCAGTCTTGCCTACATGATAATCGCGGTACGGGCGCTCGGCGCCCACGACTACGGCGTGCTGATCCTGCTTCATACCTATGTCATCACGGTCGGTGGGGTCATCGAGTTTCCCGGCTGGCAGGGCGTGGTACGCTACGGCGCGATGGCGCGCGAAGCCGGCGACACGCCGCGACTGATCCGGCTGCTGCGTCTGTCGATGATTGTCGAGGTGACGGGCGGGGTCGTCGCGATCGTCGTTGCGGCTGCGCTGGCGCCGTGGATCGGCCGCCACCTCGGCTGGTCGGCGCCGGCCGTCGCCTTTGCCGTTCCGTATAGCCTGGCGGTGATGGCTACGATTCGCTCAACTCCAGCGGGCTACCTTCAGCTACGGGGGCGGTTCGATCTGCTCGGATTGCACAATGTGGTATCCCCGATCATTCGCCTCATTGGAGCGCTTGTCGCGGTTGCGACCGGGGCGGGTTTGCTTGGTTTCCTTCTCGCTTGGCTGGCAGCCGCTCTGGCAGAGTGTTTTTCGATGTGGGCGCTCGGCTTGTGGATCATACGTCGCGAGCTGATTGGTCATCGGTTAGCCGGATCGCCGCGTGGTTCGATTGCGGAGAATCCTGGAATTCGCAGGTTCATGCTCGCCGCCAATGCTGACGTCACCTTTGGCGACCTTTCTCAACGACTGACCTCCCTGATCATCGGCTGGGTGATGGGACCAATCGCCACTGGCATTTTCGCCGTTGCGCAGCGCGCGACGGCCGTAATCGCGCAGCCTGCCGGCAACCTCGGCCAGGCGGCCTATGCCGAAATCGCGCGGCTTCTCGCGGCCGGGGGGCGGGGAAGCGAAATTCGCCGACTGCTTGTTAAGTCCCTGAGCATTGCCCTTGCCGCCGTCATACCGCTGGTGATTCTCGTTGCCGTATTCGGTCCGACGATCGCGCGCATGATCGGCGGACCGCGCTTCGGCCCGGCAGGCTCGGTCATGCTGTGGCTATTCGTCGCCCGCGCTATCTTGCTCGTCGGCCCGCCAGCGAGCGCGGCGCTTGTGGCGATGGGCATGCCGGGCAGCTCGTTCCTAGCCAATCTCATCTGCTCACTCGGGCTCCTGCCGTTCCTGCCACTGGCGCTTCTGGCATTCGGATTACCCGGCGCGGGCGCCTTCGCGCTCCTTCAAGCGACCTGCACCGCAGTGTTGCTGGGCGGAGTCTTATGGCGCAGGACCAGCCCTTAAAGCGCGTCTAGCAAAGCGTCGGCATGGCTGGCGATGCCGTTCCCGATCGAATATCGCTCGGCGACTTCGCGAAGCCGTGCCGGGCGCGCCCGGCCAAGATGCTCGTCGATCTGCGCGGCGAGGTGAACAGGGTCGGTTTGCTCAATTATGGCGCAGGCCTCGCTACGGCTCAGAAGCGCGCGCGCCGCTGGGAAGCAATCGGTGCTGATGACAGGACAATTTGCCGCCATAGCCTCGAGCACGACCGCTGGTAGTCCCTCATAGTCAGACGATAGCACGAACAAGTCGGCAGCATGGAGCGCGGAGGCGACGTCATTGGTAAAGCCGGGCAGGGACACGCGATCCGCGATGCCAAGCTGCCTGACCTGCGCTTCCAACTGAACTCGTTCCTCACCCTCGCCGAGGATCAGTAATCTGGTATCGGGAGTCCGCACGAGCGCGAAAGCTGCGACAAGCCGTTCGAGCCGCTTCTGTGGCGAGAGGCGCGCAACGCAAATCACTATCTTGCCAGGTGTTGGTGGTTTTAATTCCACTGCTTGGGCGAGCATTGCCTCGGTGACGTAGGGATTGGCGACGTCGCGGAACAGCGTTTCATGGCGCGGGAAGGCCGCGCGCATTTCCTCGCTTTCCTGCGCGCTCAATGTCCACACGCCGCGGGTCCAGCGGAAAATCCAGCTGTAGCTTGCCCGGCGCAGCCTCCGAACAACGCCGCGATGACGCGAACTGGCAATGGGATTGGTGGTCTTGAGGAATAGGAAGCCACGCGCCCGGGCAAGGCGGAACGCAATAGCCGTGACCAGAGCACTATTATTGGCACAGGCGATCACGGCGTCGGCGGGTTCGCGGCGAAGAAGGGCCGCCAATCGAGGCAACGCGCGCAAGAGGTCCAACGGCCGCAATGCCCCGGTTTGTCCGAGGTAGCGGAGCTTGACGTGGTTACCCAAGAGCCCGGTCGCGACGTCTTCCGCGTCGCCGCCGCGAGCGAGGACCGTCATGGCGACAGTCATGCCCAGCTCTGCAAATCCGCGCGCAAGGTAGGCGGCGACCCGACCGCTCCCGCCACGATCAAAGCTGTGAATAACGAAATTAACACGCACGGCGGCACCGGGTTCAGGCGGCGGCATTGTTGATCTGGGCTCCGGTCGACGCACGGAGTTTACTCCACCACCATCCGAAAACGCCGATGGCATAAAGGATGCGGCCATGGTCGGCGACGCCGCGCTTATGCTCGTCGAACAATCGATCGACGGCCCGAGGGTCGAGGTAACCGGCGGTGGAGGCCCCACTATCGTGCCACAAACTGCGGGCCCACTCGCCGAAGTTCCCGCGAAACCACTTCGCGTGAGGAATCTGGAAGCCCTGCTTGGGCCGCTTCATGATATCCGGCGGAAGCCACGGCGCGATCGCGCGGCGAAGAATTAGCTTGCCGGTCGCACCCTGCAGCTTCTGCTCAATCGGCACGGTCATTGCCCAGTCCACCATCTTATGAGACAGAAACGGTACCCGCGCCTCAAGTGAATGAGCCATGCTGGACCGGTCAAGCCGGGTCAACATCGCTGATGGCATATTGAGGGTTAGGTCGGCGTAGAGGAATTGCTCAAGCGCAGTCTTCGCCGTTCCGCCCGATGGAAAATATTCCTGCTCTAACTCCGACAAGCCGTCCTCGCGCTCGTGCCGCTCCCAAAATTCGCGCGTGTACAACTCGCGGCGAAGGCTTCGGCTGCTAATCTGGGTCGCGGCGAAGAATTGATGGTAACCGTCGGTTTCAGAAATGAATTCAGCCGCACGGAGACCTTTCTGGCGAAGATAATTAAGTTGCTCGCTGGGCAGGGTCGGGATGAAGCCAGCCAAGCGACTAAGAATTTTTCCACGACCGATCAGCCAGCGATATCGCTCGATTAGATGGGCATTGCGGTGGCGCTTGTAACCGGCGAAAAGTTCGTCACCGCCTTCGCCGCAAAGCACAACCTTGACGTGCTCGGCCGCCAGCTTCGATGCATACCAAGTTGGAATCGCGGCCATGTCGGCAAAGGGTTCATCGAAATTGGCCAGAACTTGCGGAAGGACCTTTCTCGCCTCCTCGATCTCCAACGGCATGACTATGTGCTGCGCACCGAGGTGGTCCGCGATTCGCCGCGCAGCCCCGGTTTCATCGATCTTCGCGTCAGGATACCCGATAGTGAACGCCTTGATCGGCTGATCCGTAGCGCGGGTCGCAGCTGAAAGGACAGCGGAGGAATCGATCCCGCCAGAGAGGAACACGCCAACGGGCACATCTGACTGCATGTGCCGCGCGGTCACGTCGAGCAGCCTCGACCGCATTTGTTCGACCCAGCCCTCGGTCGATAAGTTTTCTCCCTGCCGAAATTGCGGTTCCCAGTAACGAGTAATACTGGCGTTGCCGACTGGCCCAATCGTCAGATAATGGGCCGGATCCAAGGCGCAGACTTCGCGGAAGATCGAACGCGGGCAACGCACGTGGCCGAAGCTGAAGAAATCATGGATCGCGCGTTCGTCGATCGTGAAACGATGGTTGGGAAGGATTTGAAGCGATTTTAGCTCTGAAGCAAACGACAAGCCGCCATCCTGCTCAGAAATGTAGAGCGGCTTGATGCCAAGGGGGTCGCGCGCCAGCGATAGCGTGCGCGTCTGACGATCCCAAACGGCGACCGCAAACATTCCCTCCAGCTTGGCCCAGCAGTCGTTGCCCCACATGATGAACGCCGCGAGGATCGTTTCGGTATCGCTACGTGTCCGAAAAGCGTATCCGGCGGCCGCCAGCGGTGCGCGCACCTCAAGATGGTTGTAGATTTCTCCATTAAACACGATCGAGAAGCGGCCGTCGACGCTTTCCATTGGCTGGTGTCCGCCAGCGACATCAAGAATGCTCAACCGCCGCATGCCGAAACCAAAATCACCGTCGACGATGACTCCACTGTCGTCGGGACCGCGATGGTGGATGGTGTCGCATTGCGCGGTGATCACGCGCTCGGCGATGCTTCGATTTCGACGCCTATACCAGCCGGTGATGCCGCACATTGTCCCGCTCGCTTGAAGGCCGCCACCCCACTTTGGCCGCACACTCGCTCGTCAAAGCGGGTTCACCGATCTTGCATTAGCGAAATGAGAAGCCTTGGGCGAGCGGAAATACCTGATGAGATAGGATAATGTGAAACAGGGCCCAGCACACCGGCCCTCGAACGCTTCGGACAGGAGCAAAGTGCAGGCCGCGCTATCCGACAGCCTTTAGCGATATAGTCGATAGCCTGCCGGTGCTCCGCACAGGCGAGGCCATCATTACCGGCGAGGCGGCGAAACTTCCGGTCCGCTGGCGCATCACGCTTCCGGAGGAGGACAAGCGCCCGTCAAGCGAAGATCCGTTCGTTGCACGGCGCTGGTGCAGGGAACGCGAGGCGAAAGACTATTCAGCCGTGACCGCCGCTTGGCGCTCGCAGAATCCACGCTGGGAGCAGGAATAGAAATGGAACGTGAAGCCGTCAATTCGTTCAATCTTGCATCGGTCGGCTACAATCCGGACGGAGACGCTGGAGGTCGAGTTCGCCAAGACCGGGAAGCAGTAAGACGGCTTCTGGCACGAAAACTTAAATACCAGGCAAGGTCCGAAATCTCGAATGACCGGCGGCCTTTGCCTACCTTCGTCAAAGGCCACCGGTTATTTTAGAGTGGGTTAATCGAACGAAATAAGCGGTCACGTCAGTCAGGGTTGGGACCCTCGGCCTTGTTCTCGAGCAGCTTCCCGGTACGACCATCGACGCCAACTTCGAACGTCTTGCCATTCGCTTTGATATCGAAAGAATAGCGAAGCCCGGTTCCGCCGCCTTCCTTTTCCAGCTCTTGATCGGTGATAACGCCGGGGTGGGCTGCAAGCGCGGTCTTTCGGGCCTGGGCGAGGCTGATCTTGGCCATGGGCATCAAGTTGGCGCCGTTGAAGTGCTACGGCGCGGCGATCGCGGCGCTACCCGACGGTTAGGGCGACGAGTGCGAGTGAAGCAAGCTTACGCATGATGATCTCCAGTGAAGGCAAATCGCCTTGCCGGTCCATTAGGCTCAGGACCCATTGATCTGAGAGGCATGATCTGATTCAGGCTCCGCAAGGAGACTGAGCATGAGCAATCTGTATTGGCTGACGGACGAGCAGATGGCGCGTCTTCAGCCGTATTTTCCCAAGAGCCACGGCAAGCCCAGGGTTGATGATCGGCGGGTGTTGAGCGGCATCGTTTTCGTCAACCGCAACGGGCTGCGCTGGTGCGATGCACCGAAGGAGTACGGGCCGTCCAAGACGCTCTACAACCGCTGGAAGCGATGGGGCGAGAGAGGCGTTTTCCTCCGCATGATGGAGGGACTGGCCGCTGCGAGCGCCACGCCCAAGACGATCATGATCGACGCAACCTACCTCAAGGCGCACCGCACGGCATCGAGCCTGCGGGTAAAAAGGGGGGTCTCGGGCGGCTCATCGGTCGCACCAAAGGGGGCATGAACACCAAGCTACACGCCGTCACCGATGCCGACGGCCGCCCGCTGAGCTTCTTCATGACCGCTGGCCAAGTCAGCGATTACACCGGTGCCGCAGCGCTCCTCGACGATCTGCCCAAGGCACAATGGCTGCTGGGCGACCGCGGCTACGACGCAGACT
>JBBQDG010000002.1:0-191512 GCA_038319435.1 Sphingomonadales bacterium
CCCATCAAATACGACAAGCGCCGCTACAGAAGCCGCAACCGCATCGAGATCATGTTCGGTCGGCTCAAAGACTGGCGCCGCGTCGCCACTCGATACGACCGCTGCCCGACCGTCTTCTTCTCCGCTATCGCACTCGCCGCACCCGTCATCTTCTGGCTCTGATCAACGAGTCCTGAGCCTAGCCACCTCTTCAAGAGGTGGGGGGTTTTTGACGGGTGACGCCGTTATATGGAAATGGAACGGCTTTAGGCGTCTTCCGCTTATTTCGTCGGCGGAGAAACGGCGATCGTTTGGACCCGGGGACTCTTTCGGACAAGCAGTACGAGCAGCATTGCGAACGCCGTGACTAGCCCGATGACCAGCCAGGCATCGTTGATTCCGTGGATCAGGGAAGCCTTTTCTACCAGCGGGCGCACCATTTCTTGCGTGAACTCGTCAGGCGGCTGGCCAAGCTGTTCAAGGAAGGCGCCGCGCGGGATGCCAATGCTGACTGCAGTCTCGACGTTGCCTGCTTGGAGCTGCGCGGAAATATGCTTGGCATGGGTAGCGCTGCGGCTGAAGATGATCGTGTCGATCAACGCCAGCCCGACCGCGCCACCCAGATTCCTCATCAGGTTAAACAGTCCGCTGCCGTCCGCGATGAGGCGATCCGATAGATGCCCCAGTGCGACCCGGGTCGTGGGCAGTAGGCAGAACATAATCGCGGCGCCACGCAGGATCTGCGGCAGCATCATTTCGGCGGAATCGGTCGACAAAGTTTGGCGACTACTGAGGAACAACCCTACCGCGAAGAGCAAAAAACCCGCGAAAGCGAGAAGACGCGCGCTAAGTTTGCGTTCGAGGATGACCGTAACCGGAGCCGCCGCGAGCTGCGCGATTCCCGTAGCGAGCATTACCTCGCCGATCCTAAGCGCGCCGTAATCGCGCACGAAACCGAGGAAGAAGGGCATCAGATAGGTTGATCCGAACAGCCCAATCCCAGTGGCAAAGCTAAGCGCGCAGCCAATGGTGAAGTTGCGATCGCCGAAGCAGCGAAGCTCGACCAGCGGCCAGCGCGAACGAAGCGTCTTGGCGATAAAGAAGGCGCCTGCGGCGAGACTGCCACCAATCAGCGCCATCACGCGAAACGACGCCCAGCCGAGCGTCGGCGCGTCCTTCAACCCGAGTTCAAGCGCTGTCAAAGACACGGCGAGTGCAACCAGCGCGCTTGGATCGAACGATCGGGGGTTTCGCTGGTTGGTACGAGGCCCGCGAAGAATGACCACCCCGCCGAGTGCCGCAACTGTTCCGGGGAGGATGTTGATCCGGAACAGCCAGTGCCATGACAAGCTTTCGGTGATCCAGCCGCCAACGATCGGCCCGACCGTCGGCGCCAGCACCGCGGCAACCCCAGCCAGTGTCGTGGCGAGGCCCTGCGAGCGCGGCGTGAAAAGCAGGAAGACTGCCGAGAAAACCGCCGGGATCAGCGTGCCTCCTGAGAAACCTTGGACAATCCGCCACGCGATGAGCGTTTCGAAATTCTCGCTTTGGCCGCAACCTACAGACGCCAGCGTAAAGGCGGTAACCGCTCCGACAAAAAGCCAGCGCATGCCCAGAAGTCCCGTCAAGTAACCCGTCAGGGGAATCGCAACGATTTCGGCGGTAAGATAGGAGGTCTGGATCCACACCATTTTGTTGGTCGAGATGTGCAGCGCTGCTTGGATCGTCGGCAGCGAGGTGGCGACGATCTGGATGTCGAGTATCGCCATGAACATGCCGAGGCACATGATGACGAATCCAGTCCAGGTCCGGGCGCTTGCGTCCGCAATCGCGTTGCGGGCCATTGGGTCAGTCACTCGGAGGGGAGCATTGTGCGGCCGCAACCCAACTCAGGGATCGCGCGGCAATATACCAAGATCAGCGCCGGATCGTCGCTTCGCGTTGCGCCTTGATTTCGAGCATGGTCGAATGACACAGCGACGATGTCAGGTCGATCCGAGCGATCATGCACGCTTCGACGCGTTTACGGCTGAACGAGCGCATCTCCGCCGGGCACAATCGCTTGGCCTCCTGCGCACATGCCCGCTTGCCAAGGTCCGGAGCGGCATGGGCAACGCCGGTAAGAGCAGCGAGCGCGCCAATCGCGAGACAGGTCGACAGGGGACGGATTAAACGTGCGATCATTTTGAGCTCCGAGGATCGATTTCTTTTCTAGAGAGGAAAAGCGTGGCTCTCGTCAATATGTTCGACGTTCGTTCGTGCCATACGCACGTTCATTCCTTAACGGATATCCCGCAGCAGTCAGTTCTAAGTTATAAATTCATCACGATGCATCCACTGTCCGGACGGCAAGCGACCATTTTAAGAAATATTTGAGCGTGCTGCGCCCATCAAGGTGCCGGAGCGTTGTTCCGTCACGTTCCGCGTCCCGAGGATTTTCCATGGCCAAGCAGCCCAAGACCAGCACCACCGCCAACACGCTCGCCAGCGCTCCCCCGGGCGCCGCCGCAACCGGCACCAAGCAGACCAGCGCCAGCGGCAAGGGCAAGCCGAAGAAGCCCGCGCCCGGCCGGACCGTGGGTAATGGCGGTGAAACGCACCAGGCCACTGCCGGCCTGACGACCAACCACGGCGTTCCCATCAGCGATAATCAGAACAGCCTCAAGGCCGGCGCGCGCGGCCCCGTCCTGCTCGAGGATTTCGTCCTTCGCGAAAAGATCTTTCACTTCGACCATGAGCGCATCCCGGAGCGCGTCGTCCATGCTCGCGGCACTGGCGCGCATGGTTACTTCGAATGCACTCGCGCCATCCCCGAACTGACCCGCGCCGCCCCCTTCCAGAAAGTCGGCAAGCGCACCGAGCTATTCGCCCGTTTCTCGACCGTCGCTGGCGGCGCAGGCTCGGTCGACACTCCGCGCGACGTCCGCGGCTTTGCGGTCAAATTCTACACCGAGGAGGGCAATTGGGACCTCGTCGGCAACAATATCCCGGTGTTCTTCATCCAGGACGCGATCAAATTCCCCGACCTCATCCACTCGGTCAAGATGGAGGCCGACCGCGGCTATCCGCAGGCGGCCAGCGCTCACGACACCTTCTGGGACTTCATCGGCCTGATGCCGGAATCGACCCACATGATCATGTGGGCAATGTCCGACCGCACCCTACCCCGATCCTTCCGGATGATGGAGGGCTTCGGAGTCCACACCTTCCGTCTCGTAAATGCCAGCGGCAACGACCGGTTCTGCAAATTCCACTGGCGCCCTGTGCTTGGCCTCCAGTCAACTTGCTGGGACGAAACCGTCAAGATCGCTGGTGCCGACCCCGACTATCATCGCCGCGACCTGTTCGAGGCGATCGATGCGGGCGACTTTCCGGCATGGGAATTGGGTCTGCAGATCTTCGACGAGAAGTTCGCCGCCAAGCAACCCTATGACGTGCTCGATTCGACCAAGCTGATCCCCGAGGAAGACCTCCCGCTGACGATCGTCGGGCGCATGGTGCTCGACCGTAACGTTGACAATTTCTTCGCCGAGACCGAGCAGTCGGCGTTTCTTCCGACCAACGTCGTTCCCGGGATCGACTTTACCAACGACCCGCTGCTTCAGGGCCGGCTTTTTTCCTATCTCGACACGCAGAAGTCGCGGCTGGGCACGACCAATTTCCACCAGATCCCGATCAACGCCCCGCGCTGCCCGTTCGCCAACATGCAGCGCGACGGAATGATGCAGACGATGGTCCCCAAGGGCCGCGCCAATTATGAGCCCAATAGCCTCGCCGACGGGGGAGAAGATGGCGGCCCACGCGAAAGTGCGCTCGGCTTCGCAAGCGTCGCCAAGACGGGCGAGCGAAACGACGCGTCGGGCAAGCTCCGTGTTCGCTCCGAAACCTTCAAGGACCACTTCAGCCAGGCACGCCTGTTCTTCCGCTCTCAGGCGCCGATCGAGCAGGCGCATATGGCGAGCGCGCTGGTGTTCGAGCTGTCGAAAGTCGGCGTCCCCGCGATCCGCGCGCGCATTCTCGGTAATTTGCTCAACGTCGACGAGAGCCTCGCGGCACGCGTCGCAGACGGACTTGGCATGGCACTCCCCACCGCTAACCCCGCCGCTGCCCCGACGCTCGACATGAAGCCATCAAACGCCCTGTCGATCGTCAAGAAAGGCCCACCTCCGATGTCCGGGCGCAAGGTCGCCATCCTGTTTGGGCAAGGCTCCGACGGCGCGAAGATCGATAAATTGGCAAAACAAGTCCGCAAGGCGGGCGGCAAGCCCTTCCTCGTCGCTCCGAAGGTCGGCGGCATCGCGCTCGCCGACGGATCGGTTTTGACAGCCGACGGGCAGCTCGCGGGGTCGCCGTCGGTGCTGTTCGATGCAGTCGCGCTGATTCTCGCGCCCGACGCCGCGGCCAAGCTCGCCGATGACAGTGCAGCTGTCGGTTTCGTCATGGATGCTTACGCCCATATGAAAACGATCGGTGCGGACGCTAATGCCCAAGCCTTGCTCGACAAGGCCGGTGTTAAGCCCGACACCGGGGTGGCGTCGCTAAAGGACTTTGCCAGCGTCGCGCCAGCTCGGCACTGGGAACGCGAGCCTAAGGTCCGAGATCTTGCTTGAATCCGACTAAAAGGTTGGCGCGATGGAAGTTTCGGGCGTCTAAACGCTATCTTTCGCTTCTCGCCGGCTTGCCAACGAAACGAACGAGCGACCGCTTTCAGGATTTCCGATCGGCCTCCTGAATGACCAGGTTTGAGCGCGAAGCGGTCAGGAAGGCAACATCGCTTCGGCGGCATCGGCAATCGTCATCATCACCTGAATTGCCCCCCGAAGAATTGCAACCCGCTCTTTCAGCCCCGCGCGAGATGCATCGAGCGCCACGGGACAGACATCCTCCATCATCATGCCAATCCGCGTGCAGAGCTGAATTACCAGGTCAATTACGTCGCAGTTGTCGGGATCCGTTTCGTCCATGGGCACGACTGACGCCCTGAGTGGCGCGCGAAGTCCACCCCGAGCTTTCGAGCGACCGCTCGAACTCCGCTGGACTTCGCCTCCAGTGCAAGCATTGGTCATGACATCGAGTCGCGGCGCTGCAAGGCGCTGCCGCCCCGACCGGCGCACCGGCGGGGCTGTGGGTAGTGGGGCAGCATCAGGCTGCTCCGCAATGGAGACCCACCATGCCCAAAAACCGCAAGAACCAGTCTGCTTCGGATGCCGAGAGCGCCAATCGCGCTACCGAAGCGACCGAACAATCCGCCCAGACCGCGACAATAAGCACCGAGGCGGCGGCGCTGACCGCTCCCTCGCCAAAGCAGCCGAGCAAGCAGCAGCAACTGGCCGCGCTGGTGGTGCGCGACGAAGGCGCGACCCTCGAGCAAATGATCGCGGCCACCGGCTGGCTCCCACACACGACCCGCGCAGCGTTGACGGGCCTCAAGAATAAGGGGTTCACCATCAGCAGCGACAAGGTCGACGGGGTTCGCACTTACCGCGGGATCGCACCCGAATGAACCGCATCGATCTCGATACCGAGCTGACCATGCTGGGGTCCATGCCGCTCGCCGAGTTGCGGGCGGCATGGACTAGGCAGGTGAAGACCACACCGCCGAAGGTCAGCGCCGGCCTGCTCCGCCTCGCCCTCGCCCATCACCACCAGTCGAAGGTGATGGGCGGGGTGACCAAGGCGATGGAGCGTAGATTGGCCGAGATCGCCGGCGGCACCGCTGCCGTGCGCGCAAACCCCGGCACGCGTTTCGTCCGGGAGTGGCGCGGCAAGGTTCATGTCGTCACCATGTCCGATGACGGGCTCTATCGCTGGAATGATCGCGACTGGAACGCCTGTCCCTGATCGCGCGGACGATTACGGGCACTCAGTGGTCGGGACCGGCCTTTTTCGGCACAAAGGCCCGGAAGCGCGCGGCATGACCAAACGTTGTGCCATATACACCCGCAAGTCGAGCGAGGAGGGGCTTGAACAGGACTTCAACAGCCTCGATGCCCAGCATGAGGCCTGCGCCGCCTACATCAAGAGCCAGACCAGCGAAGGCTGGAAGCTGGTCCGCGATCGCTATGACGATGGTGGTATCTCCGGCGGCACGCTCGAACGGCCCGGACTGCAGCGCCTGCTCGCAGACATTGCAGCCGGCCACGTCGACATCGTCGTCGTCTACAAGGTCGATCGGCTCACCCGCTCGCTGCTCGACTTCGCAAAACTAGTCGAGGCGTTCGACAAGGCCGGCACCAGCTTCGTGTCGATCACCCAGTCGTTCAACACCACCACCAGTATGGGGCGGCTCACCCTCAACATGCTGCTGTCGTTTGCCCAGTTTGAGCGCGAAGTCACTGCAGAACGCATCCGAGACAAGATCGCCCAGTCCAAAGCCCGCGGCATGTGGATGGGTGGCACACCGCCGATCGGCTACCGGCCCAACGGTCGCAGCCTTGCCATCGTCGATGCTGATGCCGCCATTGTCCGCCACATCTTCAGCCGCTATGTCGAGCTCGCCAATGTCCGGCTGCTCGCCGAGGAGCTGGGCGAGCAGTGCGTCCGCTCCCCCGCGCGTAGCGCCGTCACAGGCCGCGCGTTCGGTGACCGTCCCTTCAGCAGAGGCCAGCTCTACAAGATCTTGTCGAACCCGACCTACATTGCCCGGATCGATCATGGCGGTCGGTCGCACAAGGCGAACTTTCAAGCCATCATCGATCAGGCCCAGTTGGACGAGGTACAGGCAACACTCGCCGCCAACATTAACGGAGTGCGCAGTCCTGCCCCCGCAGAGGCAAGCCTGCTTGCCGGAAAGCTGGTCGATGATCGCGGCGTTCCGATGGTCGCGGTTCATGCCTGCAAGGGCAAGGTCCGCTATCGCTATTATGTCAGCCGCGATCTTCATCACGGTGGCGACGCCAGCAAAGCCAAAGGCTGGCGCCTTCCGGCACGCGAGATCGAGCCGCTGGTCCGGGCCAGCATTATAGTCTTGCTGAACGATCCCGTTCGGCTGTTCGAGGGGTCAGCTGCGGGGATGCCTTCTCCTGATGAACTCGAGACGATCATTGCCAACGGCAAGGACGCTGTTGCGAGGATGGCAGGACCTCGCGCTCCAGCCGCGAAGCTGCTCCGTCAACTTGTTGTCGAAGTCCGGCTTGGGACGGATCAGGTCAGCATTGTGCTCGATCCCTCAAAACTTGGCGCCCTGCTCGAGCTAAGCGAAATGGCTGGGGCACCCCCGCTCACCGTCGCTGCCCGGCTGAAGCGACGTGGAGGTGTGATGAGACTGATCACGCCGAGTGGGAGTGCCGCGGCGCCTGTCGTTGACCGCACGCTGGTCAAAGCGATCGTACAAGGCCGCGGATGGTGGCAGGAACTGCTGGCCGACAATACCTTGACCCTCGACGCCATCGGGCAGCGCGAGGGTATTACGAGCCCCTACGTGCTGCGCGTTGTCCGCCTCGCCTTCCTCTCGCCACAGATGCTCGACAGCATCATCGCCGGAACCCAGCCCGCACATCTGAGCCTCAAGCGATTGATCGCGACCGACGGCGTCGCCGCCCGCTGGGACCATCAGCAAAGCTGACTCACTGCTTCTGCCAGTTTTTCTACACCGACAAATCCTGTACCTCGGAATTCTCCTTTCGAGAAAAGTCATGTTTTCCAGAGAGTTGGGGCCAAGAAATGGCTCTCTAAAGGTCTGGATTTGGCCCAGAAAGTGGCGCTTCCCGGGGATACTTTCCGAGCAACAAATCCAGTCTTTTCAATAGGTTGACTGGCTGGCGGAGACGGAGGGATTCGAACCCTCGATACAGTTTCCCGTATGACGCTTTAGCAAAGCGTTGGTTTCAGCCACTCACCCACGTCTCCCGACCGCTCGCGGCGGGTGCGCTGTAGCGAAGCGTGGTGACAGGTTCAACCGCGTGATTCCGTCCCGGCGAACGCGCATGACACATAAGTCGGCTTGGCGACTTAACGCGGAGTCTAAGTCGCTGTTAAATAAACACTTGCTAGCGGTCGGAACGTTGGCGTAATTGCTTCATCGGGGGTTGGGCTGCGCGAACCGTTCGACGGGTTTCCGGGTTATGGTGCGGAGCGTGGCGTCGAATGGACAAACCGATCGAGCTGGGGATCGCGCGCATGGCCATGGCTTTCGACCGAAATCGGCTCCTCGCCACCTTCACCGACGAGGTGCGCGCGCAGATCGAGCCGCTTGCCCGCATCGTCGACTATCAGCGCGGCGATTCGGTGCTCAGCGCCGGTCGGGCGGTAACCCACAGCATCTTTCCGTTCGATTCGCTGATGATCTCGATGCTCGTCGAGCTCCACGGTGGCCGCTCGGTCGAGGTCGCCTCGATCGGCAAGGAGGGCGCGGTCGGCGGGATCGTCAGCTGCGGTCATGCCCCCGCCTACAGCCACGCCGAAGTGCAGATCGCCGGGCCGGCGCTGGTCATCCCGCTCGATGCGCTGGAGACGATCAAGGAAAGCTCGCCGTTCCTGCGCAACCTGTTCTGCCGTTATGCCGACTATCTGCTCGCGCAGGTGATGCAGTCGGTCGCGTGCAACGCCTTCCACTCGATCGAGGCGCGCGCCGCCCGCTGGCTGCTCACCGCGCAGGACCGCATTGGCGGCGACCGGCTCGCGCTGACCCAGGAATCGCTCGCCGCGCTGCTCGGAGTGCAGCGGACCACGGTCAACGCGGTCGCGCGCCAGTTGCAGGAGCAGGGACTCATTTTCTACCGCCGCGGCGCGATCCAGATCCTCGACCGCAAGGGACTCGAGCGGCAGGCGTGCGAATGCTATGCTGCGGTCGAAGCGCATTTCGGGTCGGTCATCGGGATCAGCGGCGCCGGCATGACCCCATCCGGCGCGTGCAGCTAAAGAGCTGCCGCCTATTTCCGGTCGACCGGCATGGTTCCGGCGAGACCATTGTCTTGAAAAGCCGGATTACTGCCGACTTTCGTCATCGCGCTTGAAGAGCAAGCGGCGTCGAGCTTGGTGACCGTGATTTCGCTCCAGTCATCCATCGCCATGGTCTTGGCGATGCGACCGCCCTTGTTCGTTGCAAGATCCCAGCTGGCGCTGCCCGCCCCGGCCCGCTTCGTCCCCGATTTGAGGTCGTATCCGCCCTTCATTGCCGCCATCTGCGGCGAGGCGGCGCCCCATTCCTTCACGACCGTGAAGGGCTTGTGCATCCGCTTGCCCGTTGCCTGCCCGGTGGCGACGTCGCGCGGCGCATAGATCCACGCACTGCTCACCGCGCCGTTGCTGCACGCCAGGCGAAGCACCCCGTCATCGTTGCTGCCATCGCCGTCGAGGTCCCCGGTTGCGATATGGAGGTAGCGCGAGGTCCCGTCGCTGTAGGTGCCAGTGACGGTGAAGTCGGTCGCCATTGCCGGACTGGCGATCAAAGCAGTGACGCCGACGGCTGCGGCGATCTTCGTGAAATTGCGCATGTCACTCTCCCCTTGAAGCGGCGAGTGTGCGCCTCGCCGCCACGCCCCGCAAGGTGGCTGAAAAAGAGACGCGTCCGGAACGACTTAAGTGGCAAACCGGAAGCCGAGTTGCTCGCCCGCGTGAAACGGGACCAGCCCGGCGACCCTGTCGGGCACTGCTGAAGCGGCGCGTTGGAGGGTCACGCTGCCCTCGTTGAGCGGAAGCCCATAGAAGCGCGGCCCATGCTCGGAGGCGAACCCCTCGAACTTGTCGAGCGCGCCTTCCTCGTCGAACACGACCGCATAGCTTTCGAGCGCGAAGGGCGCGTTGAAGATCCCGGCGCAGCCGCACGACGCTTCCTTCGCCTCGACCGCATGCGGCGCGCTGTCGGTGCCGAGGAAGAATTTCGGCGAGCCCGACACCGCCGCCGCGCGCACCGCGAGACGATGCTTCTCGCGCTTGACCACCGGCAGGCAATAGGCGTGCGGTCGAAGGCCCCCGGCGAACAGCGCGTTGCGGTTAAGGTGCAGATGCTGCGGGGTGATCGTCGCGGCCACCGTGGCGGGGGCGTCCGCCACGAACTGCGCCGCTTCGGCGGTCGTGATATGCTCGAGCACGACCTTGAGCGACGGAAAATCGCGCACCAGCCCGCCCAGCACGCGCTCGATGAACACCGCCTCGCGGTCGAAGATGTCGATGCCCGGGTCGGTCACCTCGCCATGGACCAGCAACGGCATCCCGATCGCCTGCATCCGCTCGAGCGCGGGCCACAGGTTGCGGATGTCCGTGACGCCATGCGCGCTGTTGGTGGTCGCATTGGCCGGATAGAGTTTCGCCGCGACCCACACGCCCTCGGCATGCCCGCGCGCGATCTCGTCGGGGTCGGCCGCGTCGGTCAGATAGCAGGTCATCAACGGCGTGAAGCCCGGTCCAGCGGCCGCAACGATCCGCTCGCGATAGGCCGACGCCGCCGCCACGCTCGTCACCGGCGGCGACAGGTTGGGCATGATGATCGCGCGTGCGAACTGGCGCGCTGTGAACGGTGCGACCGCCTTGAGCATCGCCCCGTCGCGCAGATGAACGTGCCAGTCGTCGGGCCGGCGGATGGTCAGCGATTGCAATGTCACGCCGCGCCCCTACCTCAAGCCCATGCCCGCCACCACCCTCACCGATCGCGCGATCATCCGGCTGTCGGGCGAAGACGTTCGCGGTTTCCTCGACGGGCTGGTCAGCAACAGCGTGACCGGCGCGCTCCCCGTCTATGCCGCGCTGCTCACCCCTCAGGGCAAGGTCATCGCCGACTTCCTCGTGTGGGCAGATGGCGACGACCTCCTCCTCGACGTCGCCGCCGACGACGCTGACACGCTGATCCGCCGCCTGTCGATGTACCGCCTGCGCCGCCCGATCACGATCGCGCGCGATGACGGGCTGGCGGTGCATTGGAGTCCGGAAGCCGGAAACGATCCGAGGCTCCCCGCCTTGGGCACGCGCACCATAGCTCCTCCCCCACCGGGGGAGGGGGACCGTTTGCCGCAGGCAAATGGTGGAGGGGCAGTTGCATCGGTCACCTACCTCGCCCACCGCCTCGCCCTCGGCGTCACCGAAGGCCCCGAACTCACCGACCTCCTCTGGCTCGAATGCAATGCGGCGGAACTCAACGGCGTCAGCTTCACCAAAGGCTGCTTCGTCGGTCAGGAGAATACCGCGCGGATGAATTGGCGGAGCAAGGTCAACCGCCGCTTGTTCGTCGTGCCGGCAACCGAAATGCCCGACCGGGGGCGCGCCTTCTACCCCGAACTCGGTCTCTCCGTCGTCCACGCCCGCCTCGACGCCATCCCGGCCGATGCGATCATCCCGGGCTGGCTTGAGCCCGCGCTCGCCTAATCGAGCTGGGCGAAGGCGCGCACCGCGAACGTCCCCATGCCGGCAATCTTAGGCGGCGCGGCGGTGAAGCGGAACCCCGCATCAGGCAGCTCGCCGAGCCGCGTCAGATGCTCGCAGATCGGAATGCCCGCGCCGAGCAGCGCGGTATGGACCGGCCGCCCGCGGCTCCGCGTATCGTCGATGTTGTGGCTGTCGATCCCGACCAGCGCCGCGCCCTTGTCGACCAGCCAATGCGCCGCCGCGTCGGTCACGAACGGGTGGTTGTCGAAATAGGCATCGCTGCCCCAATGCCGGTCCCAGCCGGTGGCGACCAGCACCGCCTTGCCGGTGACCTCGATCTGGGCGAAGTCGGCGACGTCGACCACCATTGCGCCCGACCGCACGACCACCCCCGGCAGACCCGCGACCCGATCGATCCCGACCCCGGCCAGATCGTCGCCGTCCGCGAAACGGTGGAACGGCGTGTCGAGATAGGTGCCGGTGTTGGCGATCATGTCGATCCGCCCGATCTGGAACGTCGCGCCGTCGTCATAGAAAGCGCGCGACTGCTCACGGCTCCAGAAATCACACATTCGCGGGCCGGGCAGGCCCTTGTAGGTCGTCATCCCCTCGGTGATGACGTGGCTGAGGTCGATCAGCCGGCCGCGCGCCGCATTTTCCATAAGGCCAATATCCCTATTCCCGCCCAGATCAGGTTGAGGACGATCGACGGAATCGCCCCGTTCCACCAACAGTTGAGACCGACCCCGACCGCGCCCACGACATTGAACCACTGATAGGCTGGCCTGTCCGCCGGGAGCTTGCCCGCGGTCAGCAGCGCGTAGGCAGCGATGATCAGCACCCCGCCGCCCCAGCCAGCGATATCGATCGCCAGCTTCACCAGCTGCGACCGTCGGCTCGCTCGACCGCGACCCCGTCCAGCACTGCGCTGTCGAGCAGCCGGGCATTGACCCCCATGCGGTCGGCCGGTGCCGCCGCCAGCGGCGTCCAGTGGGTCTGAATGCCACAAGTCTTGCAGCGCCACAGGGTAATCATCGCTTCATCAAGATCACTTCGGATATAACTGTCATAGTCACCCGTAATCACCGCCTCGTCGGGACGACAGTAAACGCCGCGCCAACCGGTCGCTGCGCACAGGCTGCAATTGCATTCAAGGACGAGGTCGGGCGTGCACGGCAAGGTGATCGTCGCGGCGCCGCAATGGCAGCGCGCAACGACCGGACCCTCGCCGCTCGGCTCGCTCACGCCGCGAGCTTGCGCAGCACGAACGGCAGGATCCCGCCGGCGCGGAAATATTCAAGCTCGTTGTAGGTGTCGATCCGGCATCGCGTGGTAAGGTGTATCACGCTCCCATCGGCCTTGGTCACCGTGACCATCACGTCCTGGCGCGGTTCGAGATTGGCGACACCCTCGATGGTGTATCGCTCGCTGCCATCGAGCCCAAGCGTCTCGGCGCCAGAGCCCTGCTCATATTGCAGCGGCAGCACGCCCATCCCGACCAGATTCGACCGGTGGATGCGCTCGAAACTCTCGGCGATGACCGCGCGCACGCCGAGCAGCATGGTGCCCTTCGCCGCCCAGTCGCGCGACGATCCGGTGCCATATTCCTTGCCCGCCAGCACCACCAGCGGCGTGCCGTCGGCCTGATACTTCATCGCCGCATCGTAAATCGCCATTTCTTCACCAGTCGGTGCATAACGCGTCATCCCGCCCTCGACCCCGGCCAGCATGCGGTTGCGAATGCGGATGTTGGCGAATGTCCCGCGCATCATCACGTCATGATTACCGCGCCGCGCGCCATAGCTGTTGAACTCGGCGCGGCTGACCTGATGGTCCTGCAGATAGCGGCCCGCCGGGCTGTCGAGCTTGATCGCACCCGCCGGCGAAATATGGTCGGTGGTGATCGAATCGCCGAACGACGCCAGCGTTTTGGCGTCGACGATATCAGTCAGCGGCTTGGGCGTCATCGTCATGCCCTCGAAATAGGGCGGGTTGGCGATGTAGGTCGATCCGGCGGGCCAGGCATAGGTCGCTCCCCCGGTCACCGCGATCCCCTGCCAGCGCGCATCACCGCGGAACACATCGGCATAGCGCTGGCGGAACATCGTCGAGTGAACGTGTGCATCGACCAGGCTGCGCACTTCGTCGTTGGTCGGCCAGATGTCCTTGAGGAACACGTCGTTGCCCTGCTTGTCCTTGCCGAGCGGGTCGCTGGCGATATCGGCGCGGACCGTCCCGAGCAGCGAGTAGGCAACCACCAGCGGCGGCGAGGCGAGATAGTTCGCGCGGCAATCGGGCGACACTCGCCCTTCGAAATTGCGGTTGCCCGACAACACGCTGACCGCGACCAGATCATGGTCGGCGATCGCCTTGCTGATCGGCACCGACAGCGGCCCCGAATTGCCGATGCAGGTCGTGCAGCCATAGCCGACCAAATTGAATCCGATTGCGTTCAGATCCTCGGTCAGCCCGCTGGCGTCGAGATAGTCGGTGACGACCTTGCTGCCGGGCGCCAGGCTGGTCTTGACCCACGGCTTGCGCGTCAAGCCAAGCGCGCGGGCCTTCCGCGCGACGAGCCCAGCCGCGACCAGCACCGACGGGTTCGAGGTATTGGTGCAACTGGTGATCGCGGCAATGACGACGTCGCCATTGCCAAGGTCGTGGCTCGCGCCCTCGACCGCGACGCGCGGATCGCTTGCCTTCTTGTAGGTCGTCTCCAGCTCCTAGTTGAAGCGGTCGTCGACTTCGCGCAGCACGACCCGGTCCTGCGGCCGCTTGGGCCCCGCGAGCGACGGCTGAACCGAGGCGAGATCAAGCTCGAGGCTATCGGTAAACAGCGGTTCGGGGCTGGCGTCATCGCGCCACATCCCCTGCGCCTTGGCATAGGCCTCGACCAGCGCGATCCGCTCGTCGTCGCGCCCGGTCAGCTTCAAATATTCGATCGTCCGCTCGTCGATCGGGAAGAAGCCGCAGGTCGCGCCATATTCGGGCGCCATGTTGGCGATCGTCGCGCGGTCGGCCAGCGCCAGCGCGGACATTCCCGGACCGTAAAATTCGACGAAGCTGCCGACCACGCCCTTCGAGCGCAGCATCTGCGTGACCGTCAGCACGAGGTCGGTCGCGGTGATCCCTTCCGACAGCGCGCCCGACAGGCGGAACCCGACAACCTCGGGAATGAGCATCGACACCGGCTGCCCCAGCATCGCCGCCTCGGCCTCGATCCCGCCAACCCCCCAGCCGAGCACGCCCAGCCCATTGACCATCGTCGTATGGCTGTCGGTGCCGACCAACGTGTCGGGATAAGCGACGATCTCGCCCGATTGGTCGACCGAGGTCCACACCGTCTGCGCGAGATTTTCGAGGTTGACCTGGTGGCAGATGCCCGTCCCCGGCGGCACGACCTTGAAGTCGTCAAAGCTTTGGCTGCCCCACTTCAGAAATTCGTAGCGCTCGGCGTTGCGCTGATATTCCAGCGCGACATTATCCTCGAACGCTTGCGGCGTTCCAAATTCGTCGACCATCACCGAATGATCGATGACCAAATGCACCGGGACCAGCGGATTGATCTTCTTGGGGTCGCCGCCCAGCTGCTTCATCGCATCGCGCATCGCGGCGAGGTCGACTACCGCCGGCACCCCGGTAAAATCCTGCATCAGCACGCGCGCCGGGCGATACTGGATCTCGCGGCTGATCCTGCGCTCCTTTTGCCAATCGACCATCGCCTGGAGGTCGTCGCGCGTCACCGTCACCCCGTCCTCGAAGCGCAGCAGATTCTCGAGCAGCACCTTCATCGAATAGGGCAGCCGCGACACATCGCCGAGCGCCGCACCGGCCTTGGCGAGCGAATAATAAGCGAAGCGCTGGCCCCCGACCTCGAGCGTGGAACGGGTCTGAAGGCTGTCCTGGCCGGTCGGGATCATGGCGGTTCCTGGTGCTGGATGGGTTGCTTGGGCGGGCCTTAGCAATTGTACCTCACAGCGCAAAGCCGCCTTATCTGGCCCCCCCCGCCTTGGGCGGTGCCTGGCTCTCGTTACGTTCGTCCAGTTCATCGTCGAGCGCGTCGACACTATCCTGGGCATTCTCTTTCAACTCGACGATTTCGGCCACGTCGAGCTCTTCGATGCCCGCCATCTCGCTGCGTGCCCCCGTCATGGCGATCAGCAGTTCGTCGATCTTGGCATGAAGCGCGACATCGCGGCGAAAGTCGTCGCACTCCCGCTCTTTCTGGCTGTTGAGGACCATCTGGGTCAGCGTGATTGCGAGGATCGACAACGCCGCGGTCAACAGATCGGTCTTCAGACCGAGGGCGAACCAGCCGATGCAAAAGGCGACGACACCGATCTGCATCCCTGGGTGCGCAAACAGGTCGGCGGTCCACGCCGAAATCTTGTCCCCGACTTCGACGAATTTGGATTTCTGGGATGACACCATGGCGGTGCAACGCGTCCCGTGCGCATCGGTTGCGCGGGCGTATCGATCCGCTCGTCAGATCCAGCCGCGCTTGCGCATGTACAGCCACGGCGCGATCCCGCTGACCAGCATGATGCCCAGCGCCATCGGATAGCCATAGAGCCAGTGAAGCTCGGGCATATGATCGAAGTTCATGCCATAAATCCCTGCGACCAGCGTCGGCGGCAGGAACACCAGCGCCGCCCAGCTGAACAGCTTCATCGCCGCATTCTGCTCGATCGAGATCAGCCCCAGCGAAGCGTCCAACTGGAACGTCAGCTGCTCGGAAAGGAAGCTCGAATGGTCGATCAGCGCCGCGACATCGGCGCCAAGGCTGCCGACATGGTCGCGCTCGTCCTCGAGCCGCCGCACCCGGTTGGTCGCGGCGAGAAAATGGATCAGCCGGTTCGTGCTGACCGCCGTCTCGCGGATCTTGGCCAGCAGCGACTGCGTCCGCCCGATTCGCGTCAGCATCGCGGTCAGCCGCGCCGCCGGGATACGCCGATCTTCCAGGTCCTTCTGAAAAATCTGCCGAGAGATTTTCTCGATCTCGGCGGCCACTCGCTCGATCTCGTCGGCCAGCCGGTCGACCACCGCGTCGAGCAAGCGGACGAACAAATGACACGCGTCGGTCGCCAGGTCGGGCTCGCGCTTCAGATGCTCGGCGAGCAGCCGGAATGGTCGCGGGTCGGCGTATCGCACGGTCACGAGGTGACCCGGGGTGAGGATGAAGCCGATCGGCGACGAGCTCGGGTCGCCCTCGTCGATCCCGGTCAGTGTCGACATCGTCAGGTACAGCGTGCCCTGCCGCTCATACAGCCGGCTCGATGGCTCGATCTCGGCGAGGTCGGCCCGGGTCGGCACGTTCGACCCGATGAACGCCTCGACCAGCGCCTCCTCCTCGCCGGTCGGCTCGAGCAGGTCGATCCACGTCACGTCGTCGGGAATGCGCGTGGTCGCGCCGACCTCGATCGGCGATCCGTCGCAGTGGGGGCCGAACAGACGGAGCATTGGCCGGGGTGTTGCGCGTCACGCCGCAATTGGCAAGCGCCGCGCGCCGCCTTAGCCTGAGCTCATGACCCGCACCCGCCCCTGGCTCGCGCCCCTGCTCCTCGTCCTCGCCGCCGCCGCAATCCTGCTGGCGATGGGCCGCCCGCCGATCTGCACCTGCGGCCGCGTGACATTGTGGGTGTGGTCCTCGACCAGCCCCGAGACCAGCCAGATGCTCGCCGACTGGTATAGCGCCAGCCACATCGTCCACGGTTTCCTGTTCTTCGGCCTGCTGTGGCTCGCCGCTTGCCGCCTGCCCGTCGCGACCCGGTTGCTGATCGCAATTCTGATCGAATCCGCGTGGGAAATCGCCGAAAACAGCCCGATCATCATCAACCGCTACCGCAGCGCGACCGCCGCGGTCGGCTATTCGGGCGACAGCGTGCTCAATTCGGTCAGCGACATCGTCATGATGATCATCGGCTTCCTCCTCGCCCGCCGGCTCCCGCTATGGGCGGGGGTCGCGGTCGTGGTCCTGCTCGAGCTCGTCCCGCTGTTCGTCATCCGCGATAATCTGACCCTCAACATCATCATGTTGCTTCACCCGATCGACGCCATCCGCATATGGCAAGCCGGGGCGTGACTTCGGTCGTTCACGCGGCCGAAACATGTTGCGGCATAGGGAGTTACGCATGATCTACAGCCGCCGCATCACCGTCCCGCTGACCCTGCTCGCGGCTCTCTGCGCCGCCGCCCCGGCCCATGCCGCCGAGCTCTTCGGCGGCATCTACAAACACGCCGTTCATTCCCCTTTCAGCCTCGAAGGCGGACGCGAGCAGGGGGTCGACCTCCAGCTCGGCTTCCGCGGCGGTCGCCTTTTCCCCGGGCTCGGCCTCCAGCCCTATGCCTTCGGCGCGTTCAACACCGCGGGAGACACCAGCTACGCCGCCGCCGGCCTGTCATGTCGGTTCGGCAAGACGATGTTCGTCCGCCCCGGCCTCGGCCTCGCCATCCATGACGGCTCAGCCGGCAAGTTTGACGACCCAAACACCATCGCGCTCGGCAGCCGCATATTGTTCGAGCCCGAACTCGGCGTCGGCTATCAGCTCAATGACCGCACTTCGCTCGAAGCGCATTGGGTTCACCTCAGCCACGCTACGCTGTTCAGCGGCCAGAACCCCGGCATCGACAACGTCGGCGCGCGCGTCAATTTCAGCTTCTAGTCGCGTCCTACAACGCTTGCAGCATCGCCAAATGGCGTCGCTCGACCGCCACCGCCGACGCCGCCACCGGCCGCAGTGTCGGGCTCGACCCCCGCGCGGCATAATCACTGTGCAGCCGCAGCGCGACGCGGTGCAGCTCGCCCTGCTGGCTGCGATAGGCGCGCTCGAAATCAGGACTTGCGCCCAGCCCGTCGAGCATCGCCTGATGCCGTGGCAACAGCGCCGCCGACGGCAGCAGTCCCAGCCGCCGTCCGGCAAACGACAGCTGCGCCGCCAGCCCGGTATGTTCGTCGATCATCATCCGCGCGTAATTGCGCACCCGCGCATTGCCCGAGCGGTTGAACGCCAGCTGCGAAGTCCTGACGTCGAGCAGGTCGAGTGACCCCGCCTGCTCAATATAGTCCGCCGGCGACAGCCCGCGATCGACGCTCACCGGCGGCACGACCGGCCGCTCGCCCCCGGTCGAACAACCCGCCAGCAGCAGCGCCACGCCCACGACCGCGAAACCCGATTTCGTCCACCGCATCATCTGCCCCCTGTTTGCGCCTCAGCGCCCCAGCATCGCCTCGGGCTTGACCACCCGGTCGAACGTCGCCTCGTCGACCAGCCCCAGCTCGACTCCCGCCTGCTTCAGCGTCAGCCCCTTGTGGTGGGCGAACTTGGCGATCTTTGCAGCATTGTCATAGCCGATTTCGGGTGCCAGCGCGGTGACCAGCATCAGCGACTTGTTCATCAGCTCGGCGATCCGCCCCTCGTCGGCCTCGAGCCCATCGAGCGCGCGCTCGGTGAACCCGACCATCCCGATCGACAGCAAATTGATCGAGCGGATCACATTCGCCCCGATCAGCGGCTTGAACACGTTCAGCTCCAGATGCCCCTGCAAGCCGCCGATCGTAACCGCGACATGATTTCCCATGACCTGCGCCGCGACCATCGTCAGCATCTCGCACTGGGTCGGGTTGACCTTGCCCGGCATGATCGAGCTGCCCGGCTCATTCTCGGGCAACTTGAGTTCGCCAAGCCCGCAGCGCGGCCCCGATCCGAGCAGGCGGATATCGTTGGCGATCTTGGACAGCGACACCGCGATGACGTTCATCACCCCCGACAGCTCGACCAGCGTGTCGTGCGCGGCAAGCTCGGCGAACTTGTTCGGCGCCGAAGTGAAGTCGAGCCGGGTGAGGTTCGCGACCTCCTTCGCGAAGGCCTCGGCAAATCCTTTGGGCGCATTGAGCCCCGTGCCCACCGCCGTCCCGCCCTGCGCCAGCCTAAGCAGCCGCGGCATCACTCCGTCGACCCGCGCGATATTGTCGGCAATCATCTGCGCGTAGCCCGAAAATTCCTGGCCGAGCGTCAGCGGCGTCGCGTCCTGCAGATGGGTCCGCCCGATCTTGACGATATGGTCCCACTGCCTGGCCAGCTGATCGAGCCGCGCGTGGATCGTGCGCAGCGCGGGCAGCAGCCGGTCCGCCACCCCCCGTGCCGCCGCGATGTGCATCGCCGTCGGAAAGCTGTCGTTCGACGACTGGCCCTTGTTGACATGGTCGTTGGGGTGGACCGGCAACTTGCCGCCCTTGGTCCCCGCGAGCTGCTCGTTGGCGCGCCCGGCGATGACCTCATTGGCGTTCATGTTCGACTGGGTGCCGCTCCCGGTCTGCCAGATGACCAGCGGGAATTGCCTGTCAAGATCGCCCCGCGCGACCTCCGCCGCCGCCTGCTGGATCGCCTCGGCAAGATGCGCGTCGAGCCCGCCGATGCGCGCATTGACCCGCGCCGCCGCCTGCTTGACGAAGCCAAGCGCGTGGACGATCTCGACCGGCATCCGCTCAGCTGCCCCGAACGGGAAATTGTGGATCGAACGCTCGGTCTGCGCCCCCCAATAGCTGTCGCCGGGAACGTCGATCGCCCCGAAACTGTCGCTCTCGCTGCGTGGGCCGGTCATGTCAGTTTCCCTTTTTCATGAAAGCAGGTCGCCCGCGAGCGCCCGCAAGTCCGCCTCGGGCCGCGCGCCATAATGCTGGATGACTTCGGCCGCGGCAATCGCGCCCAGCTTGAGCGAAATCTCGAGGCTCAGCCCGCGAGCCTGCCCCGCCAAAAAGCCCGCCGCGAACAGGTCGCCAGCGCCGGTGGTATCGACCAGCTTGGCGATGGGTTCAGCCGGGACCTCCGCCCGCTCGCCGCCAGAAACCGCAATCGCGCCCTTCTCGCTCCGCGTGACCGCCAACACCGGCACCTTGGGCGCCACCGCCGCGACCGCCGCTTCGAAGTCGCCTTCACCCGACAGCGCCAATATCTCGTCCTCGTTGGCGAAGAGAATGTCGATCCGCCCATCGTCGATCAACTTGTTGAACCCATCGCGGTGGCGCGAGATGCAGAAACTGTCCGACAGGGTGAACGCCACCTTCGTCCCGGCCGCCCGCGCGGCATCGATCGCCGCCTCCATCGCCGCGCGCGGCTCCTCGGGGTCCCACAGATAGCCCTCGAGATAGAGGATCTTCGCGGAACCGACTTCGGCCGCCGAAATGGCCGTCGCCGGCAGCCGCTGCGCCGCGCCGAGGAAGGTATTCATCGTCCGCTGCGCATCGGGCGTGACCAGGATCAGGCACCGCGCGCTCGCCCCGACATCATCACGAGTTAGCGTTGCAAATTGAACCCCCGTGGCGCGCAGATCATGCGCAAAAATCTGCCCCAGTTCGTCATCGGCAACCTGCCCGATAAATCCCGCCTTCAGTCCCAGCGCCGCGATCCCGGCAACTGTGTTCCCCGCCGATCCGCCACTGCTTTCACGCCCCGGCCCCATCTCGCCATAAAGCCGCACTGCCTCACCCTCGTCGATCAGCCGCATCGATCCCTTGTCGAGCCCCTGGGCGGTGAGGAAGGCATCGTCGGCATCGGCGATCACGTCGACGATCGCATTGCCAATGGCGAGCACGTCGAGGGGCTTGTCGGTCATGGGCAAATCCTGCGGCGGGAAAGAAGCGCGCCGGTTAGCGGGCAGTCGACCGTCGAGCAACACTCGTCATCCCGGCTTCCGCCGGGACGACGCTTGCGGTAGCGAGCACCGATGCGCCGCTTCGTTCCCACCCTCACCATCCTTCTTGCCGCCTGCGCAAGCGAAACCCGCGCTCCGGTGGACACTGCCCCGCCCGCGGGACCTGCCCTCAGCGCGCATCACCATGGCCGCCTCATCGGCCTGTCGGTCTCCGACCTCGGCGAACTGTTCGGCGCACCCAATCTCCAGGTCCGCGAAGGCCCCGGGCTCAAGCTCCAGTATCGCGGCGGCGGCTGCGTCCTCGACGCCTACCTCTACCTCCCCGAAAGTGGCCAGGGCGTCGAGCGAGTCACCCACGTCGATACGCGGTTGGTTAGCGGCGCCGACACAGACCAAGTCGGCTGCGAAGCGACAATTGAAGCGTCGCGCTAGCGCGGTTTGACGAACTTCAGCGTCATGCGATCGCTTTCGCCGATCGCGAGGTAGCGGGCGCGGTCCTTGTCGCCCCTCTCCAGAGTCGGGGGAAGGGTCCACACGCCGTTCGGGTAATCGGCGCTATCCTTGGGGTTCGCGTTTACCTGCGATTCGGCGGCGAGACGAAATCCCGCTGCAGTCGCCAGCTTCAGGACGGTCGACCGCTTGAGATAGCCGCTCGACTTCTCCAGCGCGCTTTCGCGCTTCTCGGGAAGGCGGTGGTCGACGACGCCAAGAGTGCCGCCGGGCTTCAGCATCGTGAAGAAGGCGGCAAACACACGTGGCGCCGTGTCGGGTCCGTCAAAGACGAGGTTGTGGACGTTGCGAAAGGTCAACACGACGTCGGCGGAACCCGGTGCGACCGTGGTCTTGCCCGTCGCCGTGTCGATCGATGCATCGGTCGCACCGCCATACCGGGGACCGCCTGCGGCAATGAGCTTGGCCAACCCGGCCTGCGCCTTGGGTGCACTGCTGGCGAGCACAACATAATGCCCGTTACGGTGCAGCAATGGCGCAAGGATCTCCGTGTACCAGCCGCCGCCGGGTGAATACTCGACCACGGTCTGCCCCGTTTTCACGCCGAAGAAACTCAGTGTTTCGACCGGATGGCGATATCCGTCGCGCAGTCGATTCGCCGCACCGCGGTGGGGGTCGGAAACGGCGGCGACGATCGCGGGGTCGGCGCCGGCAGATCGCGCTGCAAGTGGCGTCGCGCACAGCAACGAGAGGACGAACACAGCAAGGGTTGAACGGATCATGTCGCTCTCCGGCGGGGAAGAATCTAAAGCTACTGAAGAACGGTGGCCGGGGCAATAACAGGCCTACGCCGATGGCCGTATACCCGCTAGGGATTTAGACGGCTGGATGCCCACCCGGCAGCATCGGCGAGCACCGGATCCGCGCTCGCGGCAAAGGCTTCGGCCACCCTGAGCAACCGCGTGTCCCCGCTATTCCCCGCCGCGATCAGGCAATTCCTCATCATTCGCGCCCAGCCGATGCGTTTGATCGGCGATCCGGCGAACATCTCGCGAAACCCCGCTTCGTCTAGCGCAAGCAAATCCGCCAGCGCCGGCGCCGCCAGTTCGGCCCTCGGCAAAAAGGCGCGGTTGGCCTGCGCGCTCTCGGCAAAGCGGTTCCACGGGCACACCGCCAGGCAGTCGTCGCAGCCATAAATTCGGTTGCCCATCGCGGCGCGAAACTCGGTCGGAATCGGGCCGTGATGCTCGATCGTCAGATAGGAAATGCACCGCCGCGCATCGATCCGGTGGGCCGAAGTAATCGCACCCGTCGGACACGCCACCATGCACCGCGTGCACGACCCGCAATGATCGCTGGCGGGCGCGTCAGGGACCAGATCAAGGCTCGTCATCACGATCCCGAGGAACAGCCAGTTGCCATGCTCGCGGCTGAGCAAATTGGTGTGCTTGCCCTGCCACCCGATCCCCGCTGCGGCGGCGAGTGGTTTCTCCATCACCGGCGCGGTATCGACGAACACTTTCAACTCGCACCCGGTCTCGTCCGCCAGCCACCGCCCGAGCGCCTTCAGCCCCTTCTTGACCGTCTTGTGATAGTCCCCGCCCTGCGCATAGACCGAAATCCGGGCGCGTTCCTTCTGGTTCGCGAGGGCCAGCGGATCGCTCGCCGGAGCGTAAGACATTCCCAATGCAATCAATGACTTGACTTCAGGCCACAGCCCGTTCGGGGCCTCCCGCTCCCCCGCCCGAGCCTCCATCCATCCCATGCCCCCATGCCGCCCCTCGGCCAGCCACTCGTGCAACTGGGGGCCAGCGTCGGCCGCCGCATCAGCCCGCGCAAAGCCGCACGCGACGAACCCCAACTCGGCGGCTTTTTCGCGAATGCGGGTTTCGATGCTCATTGTCATTTAACCACCAGCCTCTACCACTCCGGCGCATGAGTGAAACCGGGCTCGCGCTGACCGCGCTTAATCTCGTCAAGGATTTCGGAGACAAGCGCGCGGTCGACGGGGTCAGCCTGTCGGTCCCGGTCGGCGCGATCTACGGGATCCTCGGCCCCAACGGCGCCGGCAAGACGACCACGCTGCGCATGCTGCTCGGGATCATCGACCCCTCGTCGGGAAGCTCGACCCTGCTTGGCCGGTCGAAGCCGATCGAGGCCGCGCGCGAGGTCGGCTACCTCCCCGAGGAGCGCGGCCTTTATCCGTCGATGCACGCGGTCGACGCGATCGCGTTCATGGGCGCCCTTCGCGGGCTGCCCTTGCGCGACGGCAAGCGTCGCGGCCGCGAGCTGCTCGAAGGCCACGGCCTCGGCGCCTGGGCCGACAAGCCCGTCCGCAACCTGTCTAAGGGCATGGCTCAGACGGTGCAGCTGCTCGGCACGCTGGTCCACAAGCCTCGCCTGATCGTCCTCGACGAGCCCTTCTCCGGGCTCGACGCGATCAACCAGGCCAAGCTCGAGGAGCTGATCAAGCGCGAAGCGGCCAGCGGCACGACGGTGATTTTTTCGACCCACGTCATCGCCCACGCCGAGCGGCTGTGCGAACGCGTCGCGATCATCGCCGAGGGCAAGGTTGCGTTCGAGGGCGAGGTTGACGAAGCGCGCAATCGTCTCCGCCCGATCGTTCGCCTCAAGACGCGCACCACCGACGGCCCGTGGCGCGCCGCGATCCCGCTCGACGCCCACCTCGACGGCCATGACTGGACCTTCGAGCTTCCGCAAGGCGGCCCCGAACCCCTCCTTCGCGCCCTGCTCGACGGCGGCGCCGGGATCGAGACGCTGGCGATCGAGCGCCCCGGCTTGCACGACGCGTTCGTCGCCATTGCCGGCGAAGCGGCCGCCCGCGCCATGGACGAACCCCAGGCGGAGGCCGCGTGATGGCTGGCTTCAGGCTCCCCGAAATCGTCCGCGCGGCGTTCGTCATTGCCCGCCGCGACTTCACCGCGACCGTGCTGCGCAAGACCTTCCTGCTGTTCCTGCTCGGCCCGCTGTTCCCCGTCGCGATGGGAGTTGGCTTCGGCGGGATGGGCGCCAAGCTGGCCGAAGATCGCGCCAGGCCCGCCGTCGCGGTGATTGCGTCGCCCGCCGACTTCGCTCCGTTGCGCGACGCGCGCGATCGGCTCGCCGAGGTCTCGGCCGATCCCCCGATCGAGCTCATTCAGGCAACACCAGCACCCGACCTCGGCCGGCAGCGCGCAGCACTCCTTGCGCAGAAAAAGCCGCCGGTCCTTGCCGTGCTCGACGGCGTGAACGCGTCGCCTCACCTCACCGGCGATATTCACTCCGACGGAACCACCGTTCGCCAGCTCGATCACATCATTGCCGACTCTCGCTCCCACGCCGCTGACCGCGCCTCCCCCGCGCCCGAAATCGAGGTCACCTCGACCGATCGCTCGGTCGGCACCCTCGCCTCGGCCCGTGGCCTGACCGCACGCGCCGGCCAGACAATCATCTTCCTCCTTACCATTCTCCTGGCCGGCGCAGTGCTGTCACAGCTGATCGAGGAGAAATCGAACAAGGCGATCGAGATCCTCGCCGCCGCCGTCCCGGTCGAGGCGATTTTTGTCGGCAAGCTGTTCGCGATGCTCGCCATCTCGTTCGTCGGCATCGCCGTGTGGGTCACCACCGGCGCCATCGCCATTTCGATCTGGTCGAGCGCCGGGCTCGCCGGCCTGCCTGCCCCCGCGATCGGCTGGCCGGCATTCATCGCGCTCACCGTCGCCTATTTCTCGATGGCCTATCTGCTGATCGGCTCGGTGTTCCTTGCCATCGGCAGCCAGGCGGGCAGCGTGCGCGAAATCCAGACGATCAACATGCCCGTCGTTCTGGCCCAAAGTGCGATCTATTTCTTCGGCGCCTCGGCGGTCGGCCATCTCGATGAGCCGCGCGGAATTGCCGCGGCGATCTTCCCGCTGTCCTCGCCCTTCACCATGATAGCGCGCGCTGCCGAGCAGGACCTGTGGTGGCCGCACCTCGCCGCGCTCGTCTGGCAAGGCCTGTGGGTCGCGCTGATCCTGCGCGCTGGCGCCAAGCTATTCCGCCGCAGCGTCCTGAAATCGGGCCCGCAGCGTCGCTGGTGGCAGACCCGTCGCGCGGTCGCGGAGCTCGTAGCCCCCAACTTGATCCACTAACCCGAGATCGCCGCCCGCGCGGCCTCTTCGAGCTGCTTCATCAACGCCCGATGCGGGAAAGGCCCGTGGCTGATCCTAGCGACGCCAGCCGCCGCCCACACCGCGCGTGTCGGGGCACCGGGGAAGGCGATCGCGTTGAGCGGCAGCGGCACCGCTTTGACCACCCGCTCGATGTGTCGCGGATCGGCGATGCGAGGCACGAAGAAGCCGCTCGCTCCGGCGTCGGCGAAGGCCTTGCCGCGCTCGATCACCTCGCCGATCAAGGCGTCGTCTGTTTCCTTGGCTTTCAGCAGCAAGTCGGTCCGCGCGTTGATGAAGAAGTCGCTGCCGACCGCGTCGCGAATTGCAGCGATGCGCCTCGCCTGCTCGGCGCGCGGATGAAGCCCTTCGCCGCCGACCACCTGATCCTCGAAGTTGCACCCGATCGCGCCGGTTGCCTTGAGGCGGGCAACGTTTGCCGCGGCCATGACGGGATCGATCGAATAGCCTCCCTCGAAATCGACGCTCACCGGCAGATCGACCGCGCCCACGACGCGCGTCGCATTGGCCAACGCGAAGTCCAGCGTGACCTGCTCGCCATCGGGCCAGCCATTGGCATCGGCGACCGGATGGCTCCCCGTCGCCAGCGCCCTGGCTCCCGCCGCCGCGACCGCCACGGCGCTCCCCGCGTCCCACACATTATACAGCACGACCGGATTACCCGGGACGTGCAACGCGGCGAAGTCGGCGAATTTGGTCATCGTCACACCTTAACTGGGAAGACCGGGCGGATGTCGACCGGCAGCTTGGTCATCGTCGCGATGACGGCCTGCGCGTTGGGGTCGACCACCGACCACTTCTTCATGAACGCAACCGTCCCGGCATAATCGCCCTTGGCCTGCAAGCTGATCACGTCCCGGATCAACGCGGCCAGAGCGGACTCCATTTTGGCACTGTCGATGCGGAAGCGCTTGGCCTTGGCATCCCACAGGATCGCGCCCTGGTCGGCGAGATAGCGATATTGCATCGCCGAGCCGCGGGCGTGGGCCTCGGTCGTGCCGAAGCGCATGTGACGGAACAGGTCGGTGACGTAGCTGGCATAGCTCTGGTCGCGTTCGGCGGCGGGCAGGATCCCCTTTTTCATCATGTAGAGGATATCCCAGACGCCGAGCATGTCGGCCTTGGCTTCCTCCAGCCCGCTGCCCTGCTCCTTCAACTCCTTGTCGACGCTGGTCGCGCGCCCACCCACGATAATCGACCCCGGCCCGAGGCTGTGCGACATTTCGTGGAAGACGGTGTTGAGCGTCATATAGCGCTTGGTCGTCAGCCCGGCCTGATCGGGGACAAGCACGAGCGATGCCATCGGTCCGCTGATCTTGTCGAACTTGGCATCGACGAGGTTTTTGAGGATGACTTTTTTCGCGCCCTTCGCTTCGCGGACGCGCTCGTCGTTGGGCAGGTTGAAGGCGATCGACGGCGCGCCGTGAAGATTGTCGCCGCCGCCACGGATCTGGTCGCCGACCGAAATCGGCGATTCGAACCCGCGCTTGAAATTCTTGTACGCCTCGGGGACCGGCAAATTGGCCTCGAGGTCACGCAGATGGCTCTTGTAGACATCGAGCGCAGCCGATTCCTTGGGGTCGCGCAGCACGACATAGGCCTCGAACGCCGGCCTGAGCCCATAAAGTCCGTCAGTGTAAGTCTCATAGGGCCCGATGACGAACTCGATCGGCGTGTCCTTCAAGTCCATCCACGCCAGTTCGCTCTCGAAATAATCGTCCGTGCGAAACGCGCGCGCACGCAGGGTGAGGAATTTCTTGAGCGAGGCATTGGTCGTGATCGCCGCCGCCTTCTCCATCAGCTGGGCGGCCGGCTCGAGCCACTGTTTATAGGCCTCATGATATGGCACCGCGACAAGCTGGTCGCCGTTGCGCTGGACGACGCTATAGGGGTTGGTCAACGCCGCTTTTTCAGCAGGGTGCGCCGTCAGATAGGCGTCGAATTGCGCTTTGCTGAGGTCGGCCGGATAAAAGCCCGCACCGGCCGGCTTGGACGCGGTTCCAAAGAACGGCTTGCCATCCTCAAACTCATCCCACGGGCCCATGTTGGCGTCGAACTTGGCAAGCAGCGGCTTGTTACCAGACGCCTCAATTTTAGCGCGGGCGTCGGGATTGTCCGCCGCCGCCTGCCGTAAATAGATTGGGCTCATCAGGTCGGCTGCCTGAATGAGCAGGTTGACGACCTGCTTTTCTTCATTGCTCAGGAAGCTGGTGTCCGAAGCGATCGCGACTTCGGGCACCTTCTCGACCGCTCCCGTCGCGGCCGTAGCGGCCTCGTTAGCGGCAAGATTGCCCGACGGAAGCGAGCCACTGCAGGCGGCAAGCATGAGGGCAAGGGCAGAGGCGGCGGCAAGCGCGCGGGGACGAGTTTTCATGGCCCCCATCCTAACGACCGTGCGCCACCGCGCAATTGCCCCAATTCACCTAATGAACGAACCGCGCGACGACATCGCGATAGCTGCGGCTCACCTTCACCTGCGCCCCGGAATCCAGCACCAGGAAGCACTCCCCGTTGGTATGCGGCTTGACCTGCTTGACGAGGTCCAGATTGACGATCGTCGAGCGGTGCACCCGCTGAAATCGCCTGGGATCGAGCCTTTTCTCCAGATCCTTCATCGTCTCGCGCAGGATCAGCGTATTGTCGCCGGTCTGGATGCACATATAGTCGCCCGCCGCGTCGATCCGCTCGATCGTGTCGACGTCGACGCGGAAAATCTGTCCCTGGTCGCGGATGTTGATCATCTTCTCGAAGCGGTTCGCCGCCGGCCCTTCCGCCGCACTGTCTTCGGCCAGCGTTTCCGCCGCTTCGGGGGCATGCTCCTCGAGCGCCTCCTTGAACCGCTCCGCCTCGACTGCCCCGCGCCGCTCGGCCAATCGCTGCCGCACGCGGTCCATCGTTGCCGCCAGCCGATCCTCCTCGACCGGCTTCATCAGATAATCGACCGCCTGCGCCTCGAACGCGCGCAGCGCATGATCGTCATAGGCGGTGACGAACACGAACAGCGGCGGCTCGACTTCCATCACTCCCTGGATCACCGAAAATCCGTCGAACCCCGGCATCTGAATGTCGAGGAACACCAGATCGGGCTTGTCGGTCTTGATCGCCCTGATCGCCTCGCGCCCATTGGCGGCGGTCGCGATAATCTCGACGTCGTCATGCGCCTGCAGCCTTAGCTGAAGCCCCTGCGTCGCAAGCGGTTCATCATCGACGAGGATGGTGCGGATGGTCATGATCGATACTCGCTCTCGGAAGGTATTTCGAGGATAACGCTGTAACCCCCCTTATCGTTCGACCGGCTCTGAAATCCATGCCCTGCGCCGTATGCCTGGGTCAGCCGGTCGCGAATATTGGCAAGCCCGACCCCGGTCGATTCGGTCGCCATGCCGTGGCTCCCTTCTCCCGGCCCGCTGTCGGCGACTTCGATCCTGACGCAACGCCCCTCGCGCGACGCGGTGATCCAGATGTCGGCCCCTTCCTCGCTCGGCGTCACGGCATATTTGATCGCATTCTCGACCAGCGGCTGGAGCAGCAGCGACGGCAGGCGCGCTCCGATCGTCTCGGCGTCGATCCGGAAATGCGGGCGCAGCCGTTCTTCGAAGCGCATTTTCTCGATCTCGAGATAAAGCTTCAGCGTTTCGACCTCCTGCGCCAGCGTGACCTGCGCGGTCGGCTCGTTGATCAGCGTGTAGCGCAGGAAGCTCGCCAGCCGTGACAGCATCGCATTGGCCCGCTCGGTCTGACGAAGCAGCACCAGCGTCGAGATCGAATTGAGCGTATTGAACAGGAAATGCGGATTCAATTGGTAGCGGAGCATCGCCAGCTGCGCCGATGACGCTTGGCTCTCCATCTCCTCGCGCTGCTCTATCTCTTCTTCGAGCAGCAGGTAGTAATTAATCCCGTAATAAAGCGCCGACCACGCCGCGAGCAGTGCGAAATCGAGCAGGATCGCGCCGAGATATTCGATCCCCACAGGCCGCGCGTCGGGCCGGACGAAGGTCGCATTGCTCCACGTTTCGATGAACGAGAACACCGCCGAGGCGACGACCACCGTGCCCAGGCTCAGCGTTGCCGTCCACAGCGGGGGCATCTGGATCAGACGGCGATAGAGCGAGCCCATCAGCAACGTCAGCGAATAGCCGGTCGCGGTCAGCAACAGCGTGTGGACCAGGAACATCAGGCCCATCGAGTTGGCGATGCCACTCAGCGAGCGCAGGATGAAATAGCCCGTCCAGCCGGCCGACTGGAGCAACCAGAAGGCGCGGTTCTTGTCGGCGAAGAAGGGGCTGTCGAGCTTGACCTTCTCGAGGATTGGGCGCGCCGGCCCTTTGCCGCCACCGGCTCCGCGCCCCGATGTGGTCGGGTATCGCGTGGGCGGCGGGACGGGGACGGGGTCGACCGGGTCGATCAGGCGTGCGGGCTCGCTCGCCATCTCAACCCTTGCTCATGCGACTGCACATCGGGCCGCTATAGTCGGCATGTGGCCGAACCCCAAGCCGGGGCCCGGCCAGCACCGTCACGCGTCCTTGCCGCCCGGCGTATGCGCGCCCGGCATCGGCGGCACCGGCAATGGCGGCATGTCCTCGTCCAGCTCATGCACTTCGCTCAGGCCGAGCCCGACATGGCTGCGGCTGCGGCTGTAGAGGAAATAGACGACCAGTCCGATTCCGCCCCAACCGACCAGCACCAGCTTCGAAGTCGTATCCAACGCAGCGTACAGGACGATGCAGCCAATGATCGCGGCCGGCGCGACGACCCACACTGCCGGGGTGCGGAAGCTGCGCTTGCGCGACGGATCTTTCACTCGCAAGATGAGCACCGCCAGCGCCACCATCGCGAACGCGAACAATGTGCCCGAATTCGAATAGTCCGCCAGGCTGCCGACCGGCAGCAAGCCCGCAAAGATCAGCGCGAACAGGCCGGTGACCGCGGTCACGATGTACGGCGTCTTGAACTTGGGATGCACCTTGGCGAACGACGCTGGCAGCAGGCCGTCACGCGCCATCGTGAAGAACACGCGGGTCTGACCGAACATCATCATCAGCACCACCGACGGCAGCGCGATGATCGCGGCGAGGCCGACCAGCCAGCCGACCACGGGATAGTTGATCGTCTGCAGGACGTGGACCAGCGCATGTTTGGAACAGACCAACGGCTCGGTCTCGCCGCTGGCAACGATCGCGGCGCAGCGCCCGGCCATTTCGGGCGAGCCCGGGGCCAGGAAGGCACCCGCCGCCGACGTCACTGGCTGTGCGCCGACCGTGCCGATCGCGCCGGCCGCAACCAGCAGATAGATGGCCGTGCAGATCAACAAGCTGCCGATCAGGCCGATCGGCACATTGCGCTGCGGATTCTTGGTTTCTTCGGCTGCGGTCGAAACCGCGTCGAATCCGACATAAGCGAAAAAGATCGATGCGGCCGCGCCGACATAGCCCGTGCCACTGGTCAGATTGCCAAAGCCGGTCGGCGTGAACGGGTGGAAGTTCGAACCGTGCATCCTCGGAAGCGTGAGGACCATGAACGCGGTCAGTGCGATGAGTTTAACGACCACGAGCACGGCGTTGACCATTGCGCTCTCGGTCGTGCCCTTGATCAGAAGCGCCGTCACCGCAAGGACCACGAATACGGCGGGCACATTGATGAAGCCGCCATTTTGCGACGCCGCGAGCAGATCGGGAGTCGCTGCCGAGCCAAAGGCTAGCGCCACCTTGGCCATCAGTCCGTCAGCGTTACTGATCAGCGCGGGGAAGTGAACCCCGCTGTCCGCCAGCGCGCCGACGAGATGGTTCGACCAGCCAACCGCGACCGCGCTCGCCCCCAGTGCATATTCAAGGACCAGTGCCCAACCAACCATCCACGCGAGCAATTCGCCCATCACGGCATAGGTGTAGGTATAAGCCGACCCCGCGACCGGGACCATCGACGCCAGTTCCGAATAGCAAAGCGCCGCGACCGCGCAGACGAACCCGGCGATGCAGAAGCTCAGCATCATTCCAGGACCCGCTTTTTGCGCCGCGACCGCCGTCAGCACGAAAATCCCGGTCCCGATGACCGCACCGACCCCGAGCATGGTCAGCTGGAACGCGCCCAGCGATCGATGCAGTCCCTTCTTCTCGGCGGTCGCGAGGATCGCGTCCAATGACTTTACGCGGTCGAATAACATGTGCGTCCCCTCGGGCGTTTCTTATCTGGTGGCGGAGCCTAGCGCCTAAGCACGGTCGCGCAATCCCCTTAGCGCACCAGCATCGGCCCCAAGGGCGCCCCGCCGAACACATGCACATGCAAATGCGCGATCTCCTGCCCGCCGCGCTTGCCGGTGTTGGCCATCACCCGATACCCCTGTGCTGAGGCCCCCGTCATCCGCGCGACTTCCCCGACCGCGCGAACGAAATCGGCGATCTCGGCCTCGCTCGCCTTGGCCGAAAAATCGTCCCACGACACATAGGCCCCCTTGGGGATCACCAGAACATGGATCGGCGCGAGCGGGTTGATGTCGTGGATCGCAAGGGCGTGCTCCGTCTCGTGGACCTTGTTGCACGGCAGTTCGCCGCGCAGAATCCGTGCTAGAATATTGTTGTCGTCGTAAGGCAGGCTGGCATCGATCGGCATGTTCGTCTGACTCCGCTTGACCGCAACAGCCCCGGCGCTACCACGGCACCATGTCCGACGACACGCCCGAAAGCCTGATCCCCTACGACGAGATCGTCCAGGAAGCCCTGCGCGAGGTCGTCGGTCGAGTTCTGCGCGAAGTAGAATCGACCGGCACGCTTCCTGGCGGGCATCATTTCTACATCACCTTCAAGACCCGCCTCGCTGGAGTTTCGATCCCAAAGCATCTGATGGAGCGCTTCCCCGAGGAGATGACGATCGTCATTCAGCATCGCTTCTGGGACCTGAAGGTCGAGGATGAATATTTTTCGGTTGGGTTGTCGTTCGGCGGCATCCCCTCGACGCTGGTCGTGCCGTTCGCCGCAGTGACCGATTTCGTCGATCCGGCGGTCGATTTCAGCCTGAAATTTCAGGCCAGCGGCGCCCCGCTCGAGCAAGAAGTTCACGAAGCCCCCCAGAACGACTCCCCCCCGACCCCGCAGGTCGACGACGGCAGCAACGTCGTCGCGGTCGATTTTACGCGCAAGAAATAGGCGCGCGCCCACTCGCCGTGGCCAATGTAAGGACCATCATGCGTAAATTGTTCGCCGCGGCTGCTGTGCTGCTCACGTCGTGCCAGCAAGGCGCGGTCACTCAGGACAATTCCGCCGCACCCGCCGCCGCCGGAACGATCGCGCCGATCCTCGCGACCGCCGACGCGGTCGATCCGCACAGTTTCGCCAAACCACTGGAAGCGCGCGTGACCCATGTCGCGCTCGATCTCGCCGTCGACATGGCAGGCAAACGCCTCGCCGGCACCGCGACGCTCGACATCGATGCAAAGCCCGGCGTCGCGACGATCATCCTGGACGACAAGGGCCTCGAGATCGCGTCGATCGATGACGGCCACGGCAAGGCCCTTCCTTATCAGGTCGGCGCGGTCGATCCCAAGCTCGGCGCCCCACTGACCGTCCAGATCGGCGACGCGCGCCACCTCGTCATCCACTACAAGTCCGCCCCCGACGCCGGCGCGCTGCAGTGGCTGACCCCCGAACAGACCGCTGGCAAGAAGCTCCCCTTCCTCTTCAGCCAGGGCGAATCGATCGAGAATCGCAGCTGGATCCCGACCCAGGATTCGCCCGGCATCCGCCAGAGCTGGGAAGCGAAGATCACCGTTCCGGCCGGCTTCACTGCGGTCATGAGCGGCCAGAAGGACGAGCGCCCCGACGCCTCGCCGCCGCTCCCCGACCGCGCCCGCTTCGCCTTTCGCATGGACTACCCGGTGCCCTCCTACGGCATCGCCATCGCCGTCGGCGACCTTGCCTTTCGCTCATTGGGACCCCGCACCGGGGTGTGGTCCGAACCCGCCACCCTCGACGCTGCGGCCGCCGAACTGGCCGACAGCGAGAAGATGGTGAGCGCCGCCGAAGCACTTTACGGCCCCTATAAATGGGGCCGCTACGACGTCCTCGTCCTGCCGCCATCCTTCCCCTTCGGAGGGATGGAAAACCCCAACATGACCTTCCTCACGCCAACCTTCATCGTCGGCGACAAGAGCCTCGTCAGCCTCGTCGCGCACGAACTCGCGCACAGTTGGTCGGGCAATCTGGCGACCAACGCCACGTGGGGCGACATCTGGCTCAACGAGGGCATGACGACCTATGCCGAACGGCGTATCGTCGAAGCGCTCTACGGCAAAAAGGTCGCCGCCCAGCAGGTCGCGCTCGGCATCGATGCGCAGAACAAGGCGATCGCCGACAATGGCGGCCCGACCAATCCCGATACGGCGCTTCACCAGGATCTGAAGGGCCGCCATTCCGACGACGGCCTGACCGACATCGCCTATGAAAAAGGGGCTGCCTTCCTGCGCATGATCGAGGCGACCGTCGGCCGCGAGCGGTTCGACGCCTACCTCAAGGGCTGGTTCGACCGGCATGCCTTCCAGCCGGTGACCTCGTCGATCTTCCTCGCTGACATCCGCGCTAATCTGGTAAAGGGCGACAAGACTCTCGAACAGAAGCTGCACCTCGACGAGTGGGTCTACAAGCCCGGCATCCCGGCCAACACCGTCCCCGCCGACCCCGCCGCCTTCGCCGACCAGAACAAGGCGCTCGCCGCCTTCAACGCGGGCGGCGCGCCCGACATCGCCGCGTGGAGCCGCTGGGACACCGACGAGCGGCTGCAGTTTCTCACCCATCTTCCGCGCAAGCTCGCCCCCGCCCGCCTCGCCGCGCTCGATGACGGTTTCGGCCTCGGCGTCAGCCGCAACAGCGAGATCCGCTTCGCCTGGCTCGATCTCGCGATCGCCAACCGGTTCGATCCGGCGCGCGCCAGCCTCGACGATTTTCTCCTCGCCAACGGCCGCGGCAAGTTCGTCAAGCCGTTGTTCAAGGCGCTGGCGAAAGACACCGCATGGGGTCGCCCGATCGCGACCGCGCTCTATCCCCGTGCCCGCCCGCTCTACCACCCGCTGGTAACCCGCGAACTCGACCCGCTAGGCCTCAAAAAATAAGCCGTTTTAACCACGTGGCTTTAACTCGCCTGTAACCCTGTGCGTCCTATCCCATGGTCCTACCCAAGTGGACGCGGGAATGTACGAAGCACCAGATCGTTACAAAAGGCTGACTGCTGCCCGCTTGCCGGGAGGGGAGTCGCTCGGCCTGACCAATCAGCAGGATAATGACGACGGCGGCTCTCCGCTGCGCGACATTCAGCTCATCTCGCGCGGCCAACTCGCGCCATTCTTCGCCGTCGCCAACATCGTCGCGATGCTGTGCGTATCCATCACGCTGTGGGGCAATGTCCCGCTCGCCTTTCTGGCGCCGTGGGCGATAGCCGTTTTCGGGGCGAACTTTGTCGCGACTCAATATGCACGCAACCAGGCGGTGACCAATGTCGGTCGTTCGGGCCGTGCGGTTCCGCCCTTGCTGATGGGGGGCGAGATCGTCGCGCGCGCCATTCTGTGGCTGTCGTTGCCGCTCTACGCCATTCCCTCGCTTGCGCCGGGATCGCAGCTCGTCGTCCTGTCGCTGAGCGCGGCGCTGGGCAGTGCGGCGCTGGGCCTGATCGTCGTCCCGTCCTGCGCTACCGCGTGGCTCGGCGCCTTCACCCTCGGTCTCGTCGCCGAGCTGGTGCTGGGCCGTGCCACCATTCCTTTTCGCGACACGCTCGGCGCGCTCTTCACCCTGGTCGTCGCCCTGTTTGGCGTCCGCGCGATGGCTCGCTGGGCCTATGAGCAGCTCAAGACCAACGCCGACATAGGTTCGCAAAGCCAGAGCGCCTCGCTCCTCCTGCAGGAATATGAGCAGCGCGGCGTCGGCTGGCTGTGGCAGATCGATGCCGACAATCGCGTCACCTACATCAGCTCGCGCATGACCGCGTTGCTAGGTCGGCCGTCGGCGCAAATCCTTGGCCATTCATTTCCCTCATTGCTCGGCGGCCATGCCGAGCTCGGGCGAGTGCTGCTCCACAAACAGACCTTCACCGCGCTCGAGATGGAGCTTAGCACCGCGCGCGGTACGCGCTGGATATCGATCGCGGGCGATCCGATCATCGATACGGCAGGCCGATTCGAGGGGTTCCGCGGGGTCGGCTCGGACATTACCGAGGTTCGCCAGACTCAAGAGCGCCTGACCCACCTCGCCAATGTTGATGTCCTCTCGGGTCTGCCCAATCGTGGCCGGGTCCGTCAGTTGCTCGGCGAGTCCCTGCGCGCGGCGACCGTCGGCAATGTGCCGTGCGCGATCCTGTTCCTTGATCTCGACGGGTTCAAACCAGTCAACGACACGTTCGGCCACCCCAAAGGCGATGCCGTCCTCCAGGCCGTCGCGAAACGCCTGTGCGACGAGGTCTCCACCGATGGAACCGTCGGCCGCATGGGCGGCGACGAATTTGCCATCGTCATCCCCGACGCCCAGTCTCGCCGCAAGATCGAGGGTCTCGCCGACCGCATCATCCGCTCGATCGCCCAGCCCTACATGATCGACCAGACCGAGATCATGATCGGCGTGTCGATCGGTTGCGCTTTCGGCCCGATCGACGGTGCGACGGTCGACGATCTCATCCTCAAGGCCGACCTCGCGCTGTACGAGGCCAAGGGTGCGGGCCGGGGCGTCGCCAAATATTTCAGCTCCGAGCTTCAATCCGAGCAGGAGGATCGCGTTCGCCTCGAATCCGACCTCCGCCAGGCGATCGCGCTGAAACAGTTTCACTTGCTGTTCCAGCCGCTCGTTGCCGCCAAGAGCCAGAAGTTGGTCGGATTTGAAGCGCTGATCCGCTGGAACCATCCGCAGCGCGGACTTGTGCCTCCGGTCGTGTTCATCCCCGTCGCCGAGGAATCGGGGCTCATGCCGACGATCGGCGAATGGGTCATCGAAGAAGCGTGCCGTGCGGTCGCGACCTGGCCCGAGCCCTTGACCCTGGCGATCAACATCAGCCCCAAACAGATGGTCCAGCCGGCGCTTCCCAATCTCGTCAGCCAGGCGCTCGCCCGCCACAAGGTCCAGGCCAACCGGCTTGAGCTCGAAGTCACCGAAGGCGTCTTCCTTGGCGACAACGGCACCACGCTCGACGTCCTCCGCCGACTGCGCACCCTCGGCGTCGGCATTGCGCTGGACGATTTCGGCACCGGCTATTCTTCGATCGGCTATCTGAACAAGGCGGTGTTTCACAAGCTCAAGATCGACGGCAGCTTCGTTCGCGAAGCCGGCACCCGTCCTGAGAATGTTGCGATCATTCAGTCGATCGTGCAGTTGGCGAAAAGCTTCCGCATGTCGGTCACCGCCGAGGGGGTCGAGACCGCACAGGACTTCGAGCGCATGCGCGCACTCGGCTGCGACACCATCCAGGGCTACCTCTTCGGCCGCCCGCTAAGTTTCGCCCGCGCCAGCGAAATGGCACACGGCCTGACCTCGAAGCAGAAAATGGCGGGGTAGGGCGAGGCGCTCATCCGCGAGAGGATCGTGCGCGACGCTCAGTAACGCGCGGAAATAAAGGCGGCTGCACTTCGATATTCGGTCAACCTCACCCGCCCACTTTGCCGCCCCCACGGCTCCCGGCGATCGCCGACCGCACTGCGGCATTGAGCGCATCGGGCCGGAATGGCTTGGCAAGCAACGCCGCATTGGGCGCGGCGCGGCGGATGTCGTCGGTCTCGCTATAGCCAGACACAAACAACAGCGCCTGGTCGGGCCGCATCGCCAGGATCGCCGCAGCGACCTCCGCGCCCGACATGCCGGGCATGACATAATCGATCACCACGACATCGGGCGAGATCTTCTCGACTAGCGCGATCCCTGCCGGTCCGTCGCCTGCCTCTTCGACGCGATAGCCGAACTCGGTGAGGCTGGTGACGATGAATCCGCGCACGTCGGGATCGTCGTCGATCACCACGATCACGGCGCCGAGCTTGGATTGCATCGCCTCGCCTGTTGTCGCGGCGCTGCTCTCACGCGCGTTAGCTCCATCAGCCTTGCGGAAGAACAGGCTGACGCTCGTTCCCTTGCCCTCCTCGCTCGCGATCCGCGCCGTTCCCCCCGACTGGCGCGCCATGCCATAGACCATCGACAGGCCGAGCCCGGTGCCCTTGCCGACCTCTTTGGTCGTGAAGAATGGCTCGAACACACGGGCGGCAACCTCGGGCGGCATGCCCGTCCCGGTGTCGCTCACCACCAGCTCGATATACTCGCCCGGGTCGAGCTCGGGATCCTCATCGACGGTCACGTGCCGGCTGGTGAAGCGCAACGTACCGCCATGCGGCATGGCATCGCGTGCATTGATCGCCAGGTTGAGCACCGCGACCTCGATCTGCGTCGGATCGCCCATCACCGGGATTTCGAGGTCATCGAGATCGAATCGTTTCTCGATCCCCGGCCCCAGTACGTTGCGCAGCAGCGGCATCATCTCCTCGACGATCGGCGCGACGAAGCATGGCCGGACTTCGAGCCGCTGCGATCGGCTGAAGGTCAGCAACTGCCCGGTCAGCTTGACCCCGCGTTCCGCCGCCGCCAGCGCGTTGGTCGCATAGCGCAGCAATTTCTCGTCACTGACCTTCTTCGAGATGATGTCGAGCCCGCCGACCACCACCGTCAGCAGATTGTTGAAATCATGCGCGATCCCGCCGGTCAGCTGGCCGAGCGCCTCCATCTTCTGGCTCTGGCGAAGCTGCTCCTGCGCGAATTTCAGATCGGTTACGTCGCGGGCCTCGAGCAGCAGAAAGACGATCTGGTCCTGCTCATCGCGCACCCCGCGCAACGACACGTCGAGCGTTGCATCCGCGCCCCCTTCGCCGTGCATCGCCAGCTCGGTGCGTATCGTCTCGCCGGCCGCCGCCCGCGCCACCGCCGCCCGCGTGAATTCGCGATGCTCGGGATGGCGCTGGAACGTCGGCGAATTCCATAGCTTTTCGCCGATTGCCTGCCCCGGATTGGCGGCCCGCCACCCGGCCTGCGTCCGGTTGACTTCGAGCACCGCCCCGTCGGGCGTCATCAGCACGATCACTTCCAGCACCGTGTCGAAGATCGCGCGGAAGCGCTGCTCGCTCTCGCTTAATTCGGCCGTGCGCTCGTCGACCAGCCGCCGCAGCTCGATCTCGGCCTCCTTGATCACCGTAATGTCCGACGCGACCCCGATATAGCCGACGATGCGCCCGTCGGCATCGAACCGCGGCGAGGAAACCGTGTGCATCCAGCGATAGTCGCCCGGCCTCACCGCGAAGCGTCCCTCGACCGCAAACTCGCCGCCCGTCGCCTCGCCCGCCAGCGTCTCGGCGATCACTCGCAGGCGGTCGTCGGAGTGAATGCGGCTCATCCAGTCGGTCTGCCGCGCTTCCTCGCGGTCAGTCCCCATCATCGCAATATAGGCCTCGTTGACGAAATCGCGCGTGCGGTCGATCCGCGTCACCCACATCGGCACCGGCGCCGAATCCGCGATCCGCCGGAACCGCGCTTCACTTTCGCGCAGCGCGACTTCGGTCGCGCGCTGTTCGGTCACGTCCTGTACGACGATGATGGCCCCGGCCACCTCTCCACATGACAGCACATGCGGAATATAGTCCGCCTGGATCGCCAGATTGCCCCGTGTCGGATGCTCAACGACGCTCGTAAAGAACCGCCGCTCACCCGCCAACGCCGCCTCAAGCTCGGTCCGATGCCCTGCGTGTTTCGCCAGCACGCTGATCTCGCGCATCGTCCGCCCGAGAATTTCGCTGCGCGGCCGCTCGAACCAGTCGGCGACAGGCTTGTTGATGAAGCGATAGCGCTGGTCGTGATCGACATAGGCGATCATCACAGGAAGCGAATCGGCGATCGCGAGCAGGGCCATCGGATCGAACAGCGGCGGCCCGCCACGCCCCCGCCCCGCTCCGCCGTCTGCTGCTTGCGTCACGTCTACGCCCCCACCCGCACCTGCCCGCTGCGCGCGATTGACGACCAGCCGACTCGCGGGCCGCGCAGCGCCTGGACGATCGCCTTGATCACCACATAATACATAGTCTGCCGATACACGAACCGCATCGGCACCAGCCAGCCGAGCAGGCTTTTGTCTTCGCGTTTCTCAAGGACGAATGCGATCAGCCCAGCGACCAAATCGATCGCCGCGAACAACAGCCAGAACAGCCCCATCCGTACCGGATCGCCCTTGACCGCGCTCAGCCCATGCGCGTGGATCGAGGTCACCGTCGCGATCACGTTGACGATCAGCGCCAGGTCGATGATCGGCGAGATCACCGCGAACACCAGCTGGAACAGCATCACCTGCGGCAGGCCGACAATCGCCAGCCCGCGCGGACGCCCGGTCAGCATGATCGCCTTGTGTTTCCACAGGCACTGGATCGTCCCGAACGCCCAGCGAAACCGCTGCCGCGCCAGTTGCTTGAGCGACTGCGGCGCCTCGGTCCATGCCACCGCATGCTGGTCGTGCATCACCTTCCATCCGGCGCGCTGGACGGCGATCGTCAGATCCTGATCCTCGGCCAGCGTGTCCGGCGGATAGCCGCCGACGCCCTCGATCGCCGCTTTGCGCCATGCTCCCACCGCGCCCGGTACGACCGTCATTGCGCCGAGTTGCGCCAGTGCGCGCCGCTCGAGATTCTGCGCCGTGACATATTCCAGCGCCTGCCATTTGGTGACCAGATTGATGCGATTGCCGACCTTGGCATTGCCCGCCACCGCGCCAAGCTGAGGATCGACAAACCACCGCGCCAGCCGCGCGATCGTCTTGGGCTCGAACTGCGTGTCGGCATCAAGTGCGACCACCACATCGCCCGTGGCCAGCGCCAGCCCCAGGTTGAGCGCATTGGCCTTGCCGCCGTTCGGGATGGTCAGCAGCCGGACCCGCGGATCGTCGGCGAAATGCTCGGTCACAACCGCCGACGTCCCGTCTTTCGACCCGTCGTCGATCACGATCACCTCGATGCCGACGCGCTCGCTCGCCAGCACCTGGCGCACCGACCGCTCGATCACCCGCTCCTCGTTATACGCCGGGATCAGCACACTGACGAACCGCTCGGGATCGATCGCGGGAAACACCAGCCGGTTCTCGCGCCGCGCCCCGACCAGCGCCAGCCCGCTCAGCACCACCGCGCGCAGGATGCCGAGCGTGATCGCCGCTGCAAACAGGAACGCCAGCGCATTCACGAAAAAGCCCAGGCTCTCGAACACCGCCAGATCGACCGACGCCCCCGCCCGCTCGTCCGGCGACAGCAATGGCATCGCCTGCTCGCGGCTTATCCCCGCCAACTCAGAAACCGGGACGAAGCGGTATCCCGCCGCGCGCAGCCGATCGATGATGACCGGCAACGCCGCGATCGTCTGGCTCCGCTCGCCCCCCGAATCATGGAGCAGCACGACATTGCCGCGCTTCGCCAGCACCCCCGTCATCACATAATTGACGATCGCCTGCACCCCGGGCCGCTGCCAGTCCTCGGCATCGACAGGCAGCCCGACCGAGATATAGCCGCGCTGCTGTGCCTCGAGCGCGGGCTTGATTTCGTCCGCCGTGGTCGGCTCGGCATCGCCGAAATAGGGCGCGCGGAAGAATTTCAGCGTTCGGCCCGTGAACGCCTGGAACAAACGCTGCGTCGCATTGAGCTCGAACAGCGTCTGTGCCCGCCCGGTCGTCGCCAGATTCGGGTGGGTATACGTATGGCTGCCGATCTCATGCCCCTCGGCAATCATTCGATTGAGCAGTCCCCGTTCGGTCAGCGCATTCTCGCCGACGATGAAGAAGGTCGCCGGCACCCGATTGGCCTTGAGAATATCGAGAATCCTCGGCGTCCACCGCGCATCCGGCCCGTCATCGAACGTCAGCGCTACGGCATTCGGCTGGTAGTCGGTTCGCGTGATCGTGAAGGGTCGCGGAAGGGTGACAAAATCGACCCCTGTGATCAGCCCGTCGCGCCCGCGCACCAGCCGCCGCTCACCTTCGGTCGGCAGCGAGGAGATGCGCAGGATCTCGCCCGTACCCTCGACGTCGACGTTGGTCCCTTCCGGCAGGTGCGCCAGCGTCGCAGGATCACGCGGGGTCACCGCGTTGCGGCCAAATATCGACCATAGCGCCGGGTCCTCCTTCCCGATTGCCCACAGCCCGACACTGCGGATGCCCGCGCGGTCGAGCATCGTCAGCTCGTTGAACGCCGACACCGCATCGAGAATCCACAAGATGTGGCGGTGGCCATACTCGTCGTCATAGGCGAGGCTCGAATTGCCGCTCGCTGCATCAAACATCGGCTTGGCGTCGCTGTCCGCCCCGTCGAGCCACGCTTCCTCGACGTTGAGCGGGTCGCCGCCGCCGTCATGCCAGTCATAGGCATAGTTGCCGATCGTCACGATCGCCTTGTCCCGCGGTACTTGGCGCAGCGCTGCTGCCAGCTTGCCCGCCCACCAACCCTGCGACGCAATCGGCCCGGCCTCGCCGTCATTCGAATGTTCGTCATAGGCCATCAGGAAAACACGATCGACGATCTTTGCTACACCCGCCAGATTCCACTGCGCATCGACCGGCGCCGCGACCGTTGTCAGCCAGCCGTGGCGGTCGAACAGCGCGTCCGCCTCGGCCAGGAAAGCGCGATAATTTTGCTGCCCTGCAGGACTCAGGCTTTCGAAGTCGAACACCGCCCCTGACGCATGGTTGGCAACAAGAAACACCTCCAGCTGGCCCAGCAGCCGTCGCCGCGCACCGACGTCCGCGAACAGCGCATCGGCCGCCTTGCCGTCGAATGTGCCCCCCGCCGCATTTTGCACCACCGGCAGGATCAGTGGGCGATGCGTCGCCGTATTGAGGATTGCCCGCCCGTCGGGATCGGGCAGGATATTGAGCACATGCTGCGGCCCGGTCACCGTCAGCCACACCGGCGCCAGCCAGTCGAGATCGCCGATGTGTCGCTGCAGCGACGCGGTCGAACTGCGGTCCCACGGCGTATAAAAGCCGACGCTGAGCGGCTTGCCCATTGCCACCGCTACTGCCGTCGCTTGCTTGGCTCCCACCCGCCGCACGCTCGGCGGCTTCGCGCCGATCAGCCGCAGCACGGCATTGTTGAGGCTGAGCCCCGTGCGCGCCAACAGCGTGGTCCTGGGCGGCGGCAACGGCTTGCCCCGCTCCAATGCAACCGGCAGCGGTTCAGCTGCGGGCAACAACTCGATCGTCGCCGCCAGCCCCGCCAGCGACAGCACGACCAGCAGCGCGAACAGCGTCAGCCCGACCGCGAACCGCTTGCGGCGGCGCCCCGTCGGATCGAAGAACACTGCTCGTTCGGCCATCACCCCGCGCGTTGCTCCGCCGCTTCACCCTCGGCCTCGACCCGCGCCAGGTACCGCTCGCGCAGCACTCGCCGCCGGCGCCACTCGACGAACAGCAGCACCAGCGTGATACCCAGAATCGCAGCAAGCAGCGCATTGGCAGGCGTCAACAGCAATTTGACGATCCCCATGATCTGCTTCCCGAACGAATAACCCAGCCACACCAGGCCTGGTCCCCAGATTGCCGCCGATAGCATTTGCAATAGCGCAAAGTCGCGCGCGCGGATGTGGCTCATCGAAATCGCCACCGGGCCCGCCACTCGAAACCCATAGATAAAGCGAAACCCGAAGCAGAACAGACGCGGGTGCCGCTCGATCATCATCAGCGCTCGCGCGAAAACCGGCTTGGCGACGATATGATGAACCAGCCGGTGATCGCGCTGCGACCGTCCGACGATGAAGAACAGCTGGCACGACGCCCACGCCCCGACGAACGCCGCCAGCGCCGCCCACCATGGCGAAAAGGCGCCCGTGCGCGCGATCGCCCCGCCGATCACGACCGCGCTCTCCCCCTCGATCGCCCCGCCAAGCCCGACGCCCAACGCGCCGAACCGCTCGATGAACTGGTTAAGGTCGAAATTCATCGTCGCCCTCTAGAGCAACTGCGGCCCCTGCGCGCCTCAAAAAGTGCCGCAAATCGTCGCTGCCCAACACTAGCCTCGGCGGTTAACTCGCAACACGCGCCCAAGGACTGGCGAAACTTGGCTTTACGGCGTCGTGACCGGTCCGTTCCAGGCGTCCGCGTCCTGCATTTCGGCTCGGCCGGTCGATCGATTATAGGCGCACAGCAAGCGCTTAGTGCGGCCCTGCTTGTCCGTACCACGGATCATCCGGACCTCGGTCCCGATCACGTCCGAAAAACTGATTTTCTTCGCCAGCAACAGCGGCCGCGCCAGCCCTGACATCGCGACGCACGATCGATTGACGCGCGTATTCATCTGATTCCACTCAGCCGGAGTAGAGGCCGTCGCGGCGCTGCTCGTCATCAGCAGCAACATGGCAATTCGCGTCTTCATATATCGTCCTTTCAAATCTGCCCGCAATTGCTCGGCGCGGCAGCTCCGGCGAAGCGCGCATCGATCCAGTCGAGTGTCACCTCCTTGGTATCGTCCGCGGTCGTCTCGTGGCCCTTGCCGCGGACATCGACGAACTGGATCTTGCCCCCCGCTCGGCACAGTCGCCGCGCGAACCCGCGCGTAACGTCGGGTGCGACGATGACGTCGGGGGAGTTCTGCGCGATCAGGAACGGCACGCCATAGGGCACCGCCGCCGGGCTATTGGCGCGCGCGATGCCCGCCCACGGCTGGATCTTGCCGAGATCGACATTGCGCAGGTCGCGCCGCAGCACCAACACTCCGAGCATAGTGCCGAGCTTCGGCTTGGCGCCCAGCTTCACGCAATTATTGCGCGCCAGCCGCGTGATGACGCCTTGGGTTGACGCCTTGCCCAGCGTCACCAACGGTGCGCCGAAATGTTGCGACCAGCTATAGGCCGAAAAGGCGGTCAGGAACGCGCGGACCGACGGATCGCTTCCGGCCGAGAGATTAAGCGCCAGGTCGGTCGGCGGCGCGGCGGCGGCGACGCCAACCAGCTTGAGATCAGGCGCATAACTGCGTGCCAACTGCCCCGTCCACAGCGCGGCATGGCCCCCTTGCGACAATCCCCACACGGCAAACGACTGTCCCGCTCCAGCGCCGGGAATGGAACGCGCGGCGCGGATCGCATCGAGCACCGACCGGCCGGTACTGACCCCGGCGAGATAGCCGTGCGACCCCTTGCTGCCGAGCCCGGGATAATCGGGCGCGACGACAACATAGCCGCGCCGGATCGCATCGCTCAACCCTGGGGTTTGACCGAATATTTCCTCGTTCGAAGCGGCGCAGCGGCTGGCCACGCCCCACGTCCCGTGCGTCCACGCGAGTATTCTGCGGGGTTTTAGCGGAAGCGCCTCGCGCGGCGCGACGACCATTCCTGTCGCTTCGACCGACTGGCCGCGATCGCTCGTCGTCCAGTAACGTACGCGCCACGCCTGCGCTCCAGCGGGGGTCTGCACAACCGGACTCGCCTCGATCAACGATCCCGCGCGTTGCGCATCGGCGATTGCGGGCGAGATGGCGAGGAGGAAACCAACGGACCAGTAGCGCACAGACGACTCCTCGCGATCATGCGGCAAGCTGGCATGAGGCGTTCGCCGTCGCAAGCAAAACTGCCGTCCGCTGAACGGTTTTGTCCACGCCCCGTCGCGCTGAGCGACGAGGCATCACAGCCGCTTGCGATGCGGACGCCAATATGGTCTCTCCGCTGCGCATGACCGTCCATACGCTGCCCCTCGTCGTCATTGGCCCCACGCTATTCATCCTGTTTCTCGCTGCGGCCTATGGAGGAGCGCAGCTTTCGCGGCGAGCGCCGACACCCGGTGAAGCCGATCCCTCGGGCCTCGTCATCGGCGCGGCGACGAGCCTGCTGAGCTTGCTCATCGCCTTCACCTTCTCGATCGCGCTTGGCCGCTACGAAGTGCGGCGCGACCTCATCGTGCGCGAGGCCAATGCCGTCCGCAGCGTCGTCCATCGCGCGCGCACCGTTGCGAACCCCGACGGCGAGACGATAATCATCCAGACGCGCAACTATCTGATGATCCGCATCGCAGCAGAAAACACCGATCCGTCGGCAACCTTGCCCGCCGCGAGCACGGTCCATCTGCAGGAGAAACTCTGGGCCACGGCCACGTCACTGCCGGTCAGCAACGCTGCACTGCTCGACGCCCTGACCGAGCTGTTCGCTGCCGCCGACACCCGCGAGTCGGCCCGGGCCGAGCAAATCCCCGACCTCGTCCTCGGCCTCGTCATCCTGATGTCCGCCGCGACGAGCGCAATCCTCGGCTTCGGGATGAGCGTTACCGGCCGCGTCATGCGTCTGCCGCTGCTCGCCTACCTCGCGGTGCTGGCGCTGGCACTAACCCTGATTCTCGATCTCGATCGCCCTCAATTCGGCGGGGTCAGGGTCTCGCAAGGACCGTTCCTGCAACTGCTGGAGCAGTGACGCTGCGGGGCCCGCCAGTCCTCTGACGGCAAGTTTCCTAGCTCTCGTCACCCATTCGTAGCGCCGCGATGAACGCCTCCTGCGGGATGCTCACATTCCCATATTCCCGCATCCGCGCCTTGCCCTTCTTCTGCTTGTCGAGCAGCTTCCTCTTGCGCGTCGCGTCGCCGCCATAGCATTTGGCGGTGACGTCCTTGCGCATTGCGCCGATCGTCTCGCGCGCGATGACCTTGCCGCCGATCGCCGCCTGGATCGGTATCTTGAACAAGTGCCGCGGTATCAGCTCCTTGAGCCGCTCGACCATGCCGCGCCCGCGCGTCTCTGCGGTGGCGCGGTGGACGATCATCGACAATGCGTCGACCGGCTCCTCGTTGACCAGGATGCTCATCTTGACGAGGTCGCCTTCACGCGTTCCGATCTGGTGATAGTCGAAACTGGCATAGCCCTTCGACATCGACTTCAGCCGGTCGTAGAAATCGAATACCACTTCGTTGAGCGGCAATTCATAGGTCAGCTGCGCGCGCCCCGCGACATAGGTCAGATTCTTCTGGATGCCGCGCCGGTCCTGGCACAGCTTGAGGATCGGCCCGAGATATTCGTCGGGGACATAAATCGTCGCCTCGATCCACGGTTCCTCGATGCTCTCGATGCGGTTGACGTCGGGCATGTCGGACGGATTGTGGAGCTCGATCGTCTGCGCCGCCTCGGTCTTGGAATGTGACAGGACCATCTTGTAGACCACCGACGGCGCTGTCGTGATGAGGTCGAGGTCATATTCGCGGGTCAGCCGTTCCTGGATGATCTCGAGGTGGAGCAATCCCAGAAACCCACAGCGGAAGCCGAAGCCCAAGGCCGCGCTCGATTCCATCTCGAAGCTGAAACTGGCGTCGTTGAGACGCAGCTTGCTAATGCTTTCGCGCAATTTCTCGAACTCGGCCGCATCGACCGGAAACAGCCCGCAGAAGACCACCGGCTGGACCAGTTTGAACCCCGGCAATGCGGTTTCCGTCGGGCGTTTGGCGTCGGTGATGGTGTCGCCGACGCGGGTCTGCGCGACTTCCTTGATTTGCGCGGTGATGAAGCCGATTTCGCCCGCCGCAAGCCCTTCGAGCTGCTCGATCTTGGGACGGAAGCAGCCGACCCGGTCGACCAGATGCTGCGTGCCCGTCGCCATGAACTTGATCAGCTGGCCGCGTTTCAGCTGGCCGTCGATGACCCGGATCAGGATGACCACACCAAGGTACGGGTCGTACCAACTGTCGATCAGCATCGCCTTGAGCGGCGCGTCGCGGTCGCCCTTGGGCGGGGGGATCTTGTCGACCACCGCCTGGAGGATTTCGTCGATGCCAATCCCGGTCTTGGCGCTGGCGAGCACCGCTTCGGACGCATCGAGCCCGATTACTTCCTCAATCTCGGCGCGCACCCGCTCGGGGTCGGCGGCGGGGAGGTCAATCTTGTTGATCACGGGCACGATCTCATGGTCATGCGCGATCGATTGATAGACGTTGGCAAGCGTCTGCGCTTCGACCCCCTGCGCGGCATCGACCACCAGCAGTGCACCCTCGCACGCCGCAAGGCTGCGCGACACTTCATAGGCGAAGTCGACGTGACCGGGCGTGTCCATCAGGTTGAGTGTGTAGTTTTCGCCGTCCGCCGCGACCCATTCCAAGTGCACGGTCTGCGCCTTGATGGTGATCCCGCGCTCTTTCTCGATATCCATATTATCAAGGACTTGGGCGGACATTTCACGCTCGGTCAGCCCGCCGGTGCGCTGGATCAGGCGGTCGGCCAGCGTCGACTTGCCATGATCGATATGGGCGATGATGGAAAAATTGCGGATGTGTTTGAGATCGGTCATGTCGCGCTGCCTCTAGCGGGGTCCGCGCCCGCTGTCAGTCCCGTTGGCACGACTCAATCTATGATGTTATGGTGGCGCAATGACCGGGGGAGACTAACCATGCATCGCACTGCCATCCTTTTTGCCGCCGCCAGTACGCTCATAATCGCGCCGGCTTCCGCTCAGCATCTCGCGCGGCCCTCGGGCACACAGAAGTTGCAGGAAGCGACGATGAACGACGTGCCGCACTGCGCGCGCAAGCTCGGGACGGTTTCGGTGATGGACGGCGACGATCCCTCGGGCTGGACCCAGTTCCAGCTTGCCGGACCGCAAAAGCTGTTGAAAGTACTGATCCAGCGCTCAGGCTGCTTCAACCTGGTCGATCGCGGGTCGGGCCTCAGCGCCGCGCAACGCGAGCGTGACATCGGCGGCAATCTCGGACTGCAACGCCGCTCGAATGTCGGACAAGGTCAGATCAAGGCTGCCGATTATGTCCTCATCGCCGAAGTGCAGGCGGCCAACCATAACTCAGGCGGCGGCGCGATCGGCGCGGGGATCGGCGGACTGATCGGCGGCCGCTTCGGCGGGCTCGCCGGCGGACTTCGAACGAAGAAAATGGAAGCCAATACGGTCCTTTCCCTGACCAACGTGCGCACGACCGAAACGATTGCGGTGCAGGATGGCTATGCCGCCAAGAACAGCCTGAGCTTTGGCGGCGGGGGCGGAGGCGGCTTCTTCGGCGGCGGCGCGGCGGCAGTCGGTGGCGGCTACGACAATACCGATATCGGCCGGATTGTGACACTCGCCTTCATCCAGGCCTATGCCAAGATGGTCACCGACCTCGGCCTGGTGCAGCCCGGATCGGCGGGGACCGCGGAAGCCGCCCCGGCCAAGACTTTCACCGCCCAGGGTCCGGTTGCGATGCGATCGACCGCCAGCGCCGCGAGCCGCGTCGTCCGCACCCTCCCGCCCGGCGCGATCGTCTATCCGACCGGCCAGAAGGACGGACTGTGGTGGCAAGTCGCCGACGAGAACGACAATGTCGGCTGGGTGATCAACACCAGGCTCGCGCCTTCGAACTAACGGGACGGGCGGCGGCGGCATGCTGCGGCCGTGACCGCAGTTGGCAGATGCCCGCGCCGCTTGGTCGAAAAGCCGGCAACCGCGGGCAAAGGCAATTGCGCCGCGCCGACAAGGCGTTAGGGTCCGCCGGCATTCAGCTTTCGGGAACCTCGCCACATGCGTATCAAGCTTGCCGCCCTTCTCGCCGCGACCGCCCTTTCCGCGCCTGTAACCGCCGCCACCATGGCCCCCGCCGCGCCAGTCTCGGCGCTGGTCCGTCAGGTCGCCATTCCGCACACCATGTTCCGCCTCGCCAACGGCCTGACCGTCATCGTCCACGAAGATCACAAGGCGCCGATCGTCGCGGTCTCGACCTGGTATAATGTCGGCTCGAAGGACGAGCCCGCCACCAAGACCGGTTTCGCCCACCTCTACGAGCATCTGATGTTCAACGGCTCCGAGAACCTCCCCGGCGACTATTTCAAATATCTCCAGCAGGTCGGCGCGACCGACTACAACGGCACCACCAGCTACGACCGCACCAACTATTTCGAAACCGCTCCGGCCGGCGCGCTCGCCCGCGTGCTGTTCATGGAAAGCGACCGCATGGGCCACATGCTCGGCGCGGTTACGCAAGGCGTGCTCGATAACCAGCGCAGCGTCGTCCAGAACGAGAAGCGTCAGAACGACAGCCGCCCCGGCGGTCTTAGCCAATATGCGCTGTTCGAAAATCTCTTCCCTGCGGGCCACCCCTATCACCACACCGTGATCGGCTCGATGACCGACCTCGACGCCGCCAGCCTGGCCGACGTCAAGCAGTGGTTCCGTGACAAATACGGCCCCAACAACGCCGTGCTGGTGATCGCCGGCGACACCACCGCCGTAAAGGCTCGTCCGCTGGTCGAACGCTATTTCGGCGCGATCGCGCGCGGCCCGGTCAATCGTCCGGCGATGGCCTCGGTGCCGACGCTTGCCGCGCCCCGGACGATCGCGCTCAAGGACGCGCTTGCCTTCACCATCATCTCGCGCAACTGGGCGGTTCCCGGGCTGCTGTCACCGCAAATGGCGTCGCTCGACGTCGGCGGATCGATCCTCGGCGGTCTCGCCAGCTCGCGCCTCGACCGCATCCTCGTGCGCGAAGAGAAGAGCGCGATCCAGGTCAGCGCCGGCTATCAGCCACTTCATCGCGCGGGCATCTTCACGACCCAGGTCGTCGCCAAGCCGGGTACCGATCCGGCCGTCGTCGCCGCGCGCGCCGATGCAATCATGGCCGATTTCATCGCCAACGGCCCGTCCGCCGACGAAGTGCAGCGCGCCGTCACCGCCGAAGTCGCCGGCCGCATCCGCAGCCTCGAACAGGTCGGCGGGTTCGGCGGCAAGGCCGTAACACTGGCCGAAGGCCAGACCTATGCCGCCAACAGCGACTTCTACAAGCGGACGCTGGCCGCCTATGCCGCCGTCACCCCGGCTTCCGTCCGCACGGCGATGCAGCAGTGGCTCAAGCGCCCGCCGCTGACGATCACCATCTCGCCTGGCAAGCGCGAGGCGTACACCGAAACCAAGGTCGCCGTTTCGAAAGCGCCTAAGGACGACGGCACGCTGCCCAAACCGACACGGACGCTGCCGCCGGTCGGCCAGCTCGCCGCGCTGCAATGGCCGACGATCGTCCACACTCGCCTGTCGAACGGCATCGCGGTCGATTATGCCCAGCGCACCGCCGCCCCGCTGACCCAGCTGGCACTCGCCTTCGATGCCGGCAATTCGGCCGATGCGCCCAATCAGCGCGGCCTCGCGGCGATCACCATGGGGCTGCTCGAGGAAGGCACAAGGTCCCGCACCGCTCAGCAGATCGCCGAGAATGAGGAGCGCCTCGGTGCTGATATCAGTGCGGGCAATACCGCCGATCGCTCGACCGTGACCCTGTCCGCATTGACTCCCAACCTCGCCCCCAGCCTCGATCTGCTTGCTGACCTCATCGAGCGCCCTGCCTTCACCCCGGCCGAGATCGACCGCGTTCGAGTGCAGTCGCTGACCGGCATCGCCCAGACGCTCAAGGACCCGACGCGAGTCGCCCAGCGCGTGCTCCCGGTCGCGCTCTACGGCCCCAACCACCCCTATGGCGGCCCGTCGGGCGGCGACCCCGCCGCGATCGCCAAGTTCACGCGCGACGATCTTGCCGGCTTCCAGCAACGCTGGCTGCGGCCCGACAATGCGAAGATCTTCATCGTCTCGGATCGTCCGCTGTCCGAGATCACGCCGCTGCTCGAGGCGCGCTTCGGCGGCTGGACGGCGCCAGGCGTCGCAAAGGGCATCAAGACCTTCTCCACTCCGCCGGCCCGCCCGACCGCGTCGCGCATCCTGCTCGTCGATCGCCCCGGCGCGCCGCAATCGACCATCCTCGGCGGCCAGCTGTTACCGGTCGACCCGCGCGGCGACACGGTGCCCCTCAGCACCGCCAACGACGCGCTCGGCGGCAACTTCCTCGCCCGCCTTAACCTCGATCTGCGCGAGACGAAGGGCTGGTCTTACGGCGTCAGCGGCCGGCCGCAATATCTCGCCCACGGCACCGCCTACGCCGTTTCGGCCCCGGTCCAGGCGGACAAGACCGGCGAATCGCTCGCCGCGCTCAACGGCGATATCGGTGATTTCCTTGGCACCAAGGGAATTACAGCCGAGGAGCTCGATCGCACCGTCACCAACAGCATCAACGAGCTGCCCGGCCAGTTCGAGACCAGTGGCGCGCTGCTCGCCGCGATGATGAACGGTGATCTGCTGGGCCGCCCCGACGACTATTACGTCCGCCTCCCTGCCAAGCTGCGCTCGCAAACAGCGGCCGGACTCGACCAGGCGATCCGCGGCGCGCTTGCCCCCAACGGCTTCACCTGGGTGGTCGTCGGCGACGCCGCCAAGATCCGCCCACAGCTCGAGAAGACCGGCCTGCCAATCGAGGTGGTGGAGGCAAAATAACCCCCGCTCGTCATCCCGGCGAAAGCCGGGAAGACGCCAGCTAGCGCGTCACCCGCGTGACATGGCCCATCTTGCGCCCGGGCCGGGCCGCGCCCTTGCCATAAATGTGCAGGTGCGCTCCCGGCTCGGCGATGATCTCTGCCCAGCGGTCGATCTCGTCACCAAGCAGATTGTCCATCGACACGTTCCGCCCGGTCAGCGTCGCCGGCCCCAGCGGCAGCCCGCAGATCGCGCGGACATGCTGTTCGAACTGCGAGGTCTCTGCTCCTTCGATCGTCCAGTGCCCGCTGTTATGCACTCGCGGCGCGATCTCGTTGACGATCGGGCCGTCGGCCGTGTCGAAAAACTCGACCGTCATCACGCCCACATGATCCAGCGCGTCGGCCAGCCCGCGCGCCATCGCGATCGCCGCGTCGGTCCCCTCGATCCCCGAAGGCACATCGGACCGCCGCAGGATCCCGCCCTCATGCGTGTTGCGCGGCACATCCCAGCAGGCCATTTCCCCGCCCGCGGTCCGCGCCAGCAACACCGAAAACTCGGCCCGGTAATCGACCGCCGCTTCGGCTACTGCCGGCTGCTGCCCGATCGCGTCCCAAGCCGCCTCGGCCTCGTCAGCGCTGCGCACCCACGCCTGACCCTTGCCGTCGTAGCCCAGTCGTCGGCTCTTGAGCACGATCGGCAACCCCAACGCCTCGACCGCTGGCGCGACATCGGCGGCACCGTCGACCTCGCGCCACGGCGCAACGCGCGCGCCATTCGCCTCGATGAACCTTTTCTCGGCCGCCCTATCCTGAGCGATCGCCAGCGACCTCGTGCTTGGGCGCAGCTTGTCCCCAAGCGCTTCGAGCGGCGCGACAGGCAAATTCTCGAACTCGTATGTGACGACATCGACTGCCGCCGCGAACCGCGCCAGCGCTTGCCCGTCGTCGAACGCAGCCTGGGTGAAGCCAGCCGAGACATCGACCGCGCACCCTTCGTCGGGGTCGAAGATATGAACCTTGTACCCCAGCGGCGCCGCCGCCAGCGCGACCATTCGGCCAAGCTGTCCGCCGCCGATGATCCCGATCGTCCCGCCCGGTTCGATCTTCATCGTGACACGATCATTCCGGCGTTTCGCCGACCGCATCGGTCTGCGCCGCGCGCCACGCCTCGAGTCGCGTCGCCAGCGCCGCGTCAGACAGCGCCAGGATCGACGCCGCCAGCAGTGCCGCATTGATCGCCCCTGGCTTGCCGATCGCCAGCGTCGCAACCGGCACCCCGGCCGGCATCTGGACGATCGACAGCAAGCTATCGATCCCGTTCAGCGCCTTGGACTCGATTGGCACGCCAAGCACCGGCAATCGCGTCATTGCTGCTGCCATTCCGGGCAGATGCGCCGCGCCGCCCGCGCCAGCAATGATGATCCTGAGCCCCCGCGCGACTGCGCCGCCGGCATAATCATATAATCGCCGCGGGGTGCGATGGGCCGACACGACCCGCGATTCGTGCGGAATGTTCAGCTCGTCGAGCATCCCTGCGGCATGGCGCATCGTATCCCAATCGGATCGACTGCCCATGATGATCCCGACCATGATCTCATCAGCGCTCATGGTTGAAGCCCGCTCCCCTGTGGAACCGGGGGTTTAGGCAGCAGAAACAGGTGACGCAATGCGGGACAGGAATGAACAGCAAGTTTCCCTTCTTTTTGATCTGCGTTATACAAATGTTGCTCGACCGTGAGGCAGGGGGCCGACAGCGTGCATGAGGTATTGAAAAAAGAGGATCGCGAGGCCGAACTCGTGGAGCTTCGCGGCCGCATCGCCGAGCTCGAACAGCGTTGCCTCGATCTCGACCGGCTGGCGCATTGCGACCCGCTCGTGCCAGTCCCCAACCGCCGCGGTTTCCTTCGCCAGCTTGAGCTCACCATCGCGCGCTTCAAGCGCTACCGCGATCCCGCTGCCGTCCTCTTCGTCGATCTCGACGGATTGAAGATGCTCAACGACTGCTTCGGTCATCCCGCGGGCGATAGCGTGCTCATCCACGTCGCCTCTCTCCTATCGCGCGGGGTCCGCGAATCGGATACCGTCGGGCGTCTCGGCGGCGACGAGTTCGGGGTGCTGCTCGACCATGCCGATGAAACAACCGCCCTCGAGACTGCCGAACGCCTGGTTGACTCCATCGCCGACGAGGAATTTTTCATCAACGGCATGCCGGTCCCGCTTTCGATTGCGATCGGCTTCACTCTGATCGAAGTCGACGACACCCCGTGCGCCATCCTCGCCCGCGCTGATGCCGCAATGTATCAGGGAAAAGCCGCCGCCTAGCGCTCGCTGAGATAGTATCGGTCCTTGACCGCGAAATCATCGCCAAGCTCGTAAACGATCGGCTGACCCGTCGGAATCTCGAGGCTCACAATATCCCCGTCGGCGATCTTGCTCAGATATTTCTCGAGCGCGCGCAGCGAATTGCCGTGCGCCGCGACGATCACCCGCTCGCCCGCCTGAAGCGCCGGCGCGATGTGATTCTCGAAATAGGGCAGCACGCGCGCAATCGTGTCCTCCAGACTCTCGGTTCGCGGGACATCGATCCCGGCATAACGGCGATCGCCCGCCACATCATACTCGCTCCCCGCCTCGAGCACGGGCGGCGGCACGTCGAACGATCGCCGCCAGACCTTGACCTGCTCCTCGCCGACCTTGGCCACCGTCTCGGCCTTGTTGAGCCCGGTCAGCCCGCCATAATGGCGCTCGTTGAGCTCCCAAGCCTTGGTCACCGGCAACCACGACCGCCCCATCTCGTGCAGTACCAGGTCAAGCGTCCGGATCGCGCGCGTCTGGACCGAAGTGAAGCAGCGGTCGAAGTCATGTCCCTTATTCGTAAGCAACTGGCCCGCGTCGCGCGCTTCCTCGACCCCCAATTCGGTCAAGTCGACGTCCCACCAGCCGGTAAAGCGGTTTTCCAGGTTCCACGCCGACTGCCCGTGGCGCAGGAGGACCAGCGTCGGCATTATGCCTTTGCCGCCGTGAGCTCGGGCAGGATCCCGTGGAGCGCATCGAGGCACGCCCCGGCAAGATATTTCGAGCGCTCGGGGCTCCACCCGTAAACCTCGTCGGGCAGGTCGATATTATCCTTGAACGGCATTTCCAGCGTCATCGACACACACCCGAAGCGCTCGGCCAGCTGGGTCGTCGACATCGTCAGATTGGCCTTGCCCGGCGGCGGAATCTCGTAGCCCTGTCGCGTCTGGAAATCGGGCGAGATGCGCTGCAGCGTCTCCGAGAACAGCGCGAACAGCTTCGACTGCGACTCGGTCAGGGACGGTATCCCCTCGAACCCGGCCAGGAAGTTCGCCGGGATCGCCTCGTCGCCATGAATATCCATCGCGAAATGCGGCTTGTCCTCGTCCATCGCAGTGCGCACGCACAGCACTTCGGGGCTGCGCTCGGGCGTCGGCGCATGCCATTCGCGGTTGAGGTTCACGCCCGCCGCATTGGTCCGCAAATGCCCCCGTCGCGACCCGTCCGGGTTCATGTTGGGCACGACATGGAAGGTGCACTCGCGGCGCAGCACCCGCGCCACCGGATCGTCGGAATCGGTCAGCTTCTCCAGCGCGCCTTCCATCCACCACTCGGCCATCGTCTCGCCGGGATGCTGGCGGGCGTAAAGCCACACCGTCATGTCGCCCTCGCCGATCGTCAGGCAGTCGATGTCCTGCCCGTCGAGCGACTTGCCCAGCGACCGATACTCGACCCCCGGCAACGCCGCGACGGTCGATACCAGGTCATGATGCCGCTCCATCGAGTAGGGCGCGAAATAGGCGACCCACACCAGGTCGGTTTCGGGCGTGAAGCGGATCGTCAGCGTGCCATCGGCATAGCTGGTGTCATCAACCCGCACCCAATCCTCGCGGTCCATCGACACGCAGGCGCGATAATCGGGCCAGCCGTGAGAATAGGCCGCACCCCCCGCATTGACGATTTTCAGCGTGACCTCGCGCCCGCCCGATCCCGCCAGGCGAAAGTGGAACCACTGGTAAAAGTCGCTCAGATGATCCTTGACGATCTCCAGTGTCGCCGTGTCACCGTCGATCCCGACAACGCGAATATTGCCCGCGTCGAACGCGCTCGAAATACTGATCGTCATCTATCTTCCCAAAAATGCTCGAATTCGCGTGCGTGATAATCAGTCTCACGCGCGCTGGGAACCCGCAAACGAGGGACGCATTGAGCCGATGGGGTCGCGCACCCCCCTTATTTCGCGCAAGGGACACGCATGACATCCAAACCGACCGTCCTCGTCACCGGTGGTGGCGGCTATATCGGCAGCCACGCCGTCCTCGCCCTGACCGACGCCGGCTGGCCAGTGGTCGTGCTCGACGACGAGAGCAATTCGACCGGCGTGCTGGTCCCTGACAGCGTGCCCTACGTTAAAGGTTCGATCGCCGACCGCCCGCTCGTCGCCAGCCTTCTGCGCGACCAGCACATCGGCGCGATCCTGCACTTCGCCGGATCGATGCTGGTCGCCGAATCGGTCACCGACCCGCTCAAATATTATCGCAACAACACTGAAGCCACGCTGATCCTGCTTGAGGAAGCCGTCGCCGCCGCCATCCCCCACATCGTCTTCTCGTCGACCGCCGCCATCTACGGCGCGCCCGAGCGGTTGCCGATCGAGGAGGGCGACCCCAAGCACCCGATCAACCCCTATGGCGTGTCCAAGTGGATGACCGAGCAGATGCTCGCCGACGCCGCGCGCGTCCACGACTTCAACTATGCTGCGCTGCGCTATTTCAACGTCGCCGGCGCCGACCCCGCCTTGCGCGCCGGCCAGATCGGCAAGACCTCGACCCACATCGTCAAGATTGCCACCGAAGCCGCGCTCGGCAAACGCCCGCACATCGACGTGTTCGGAACCGATTATCCGACCCCCGACGGCAGCTGCGTGCGCGATTACATCCACGTCTCCGACCTCGCCGCCGCGCACGTCGCCGCGCTCGAGAAACTGATCGAGGAGCCGGACCAGAACCTCCTCCTCAACTGCGGCTACGGCCAGGGCCTCAGCGTCATCGAGGTGCTTGACGCGCTTGACGTCGTCGTTCAGCGCAAGGTTCCGCGCGTCATCGGCCCTCGCCGCCCGGGCGATCCACCGCAGCTCGTCGCCTCCAACCGTGCGCTGGTCGAAACATTGGACTGGACCCCGGCCCACGCCGATATCCACCAGATTATCTCCGACGCGCTCGCGTGGGAGCGCAAACTGGCCGACGGAATTCCCACTTGATCCATCGCATCGCGACCGCACTCGCCGCCGCCCTCGTCTCGTTGGGCGCAGCGTCCCCCCTGCCGCCGATGACCCCGGCCGAGCAAGTCGCCGCCAACAGCGTGCGCGCCCATGTCGAATTCCTCGCCGACGACCGCCTCGAAGGCCGCGACACCGGCTCGCGCGGGCACGAGATCGCCGCGCAATATGTCGCCAGCCGCTTTCGCGAGATGGGGCTCGAACCGGGCGGCCCGAGCGGCAGCTGGTATCAGCAAGTCCCGCTGCGCCGCGCAACCATCGTCCAACCGACGCCGACCATCTCCCTCACCCTCAACGGCAAGCCGGAAAAGCTCGCCTGGGCGCGTGACATCGCACTGCGTCCCAGCCTGACGGAACGCCACCGCACGATCGACGCGCGCCTCATATTCGTCGGCTTCGGCCTCGACGAGCCGCTGCTCGGCCTCGACGACTATCGCGGGCTCGATACCAAGGGCGCGATCGTCGTGTCGCTCGCCGGGACCCCGCGCGGCCTGCCAAGCGAAGTCGCCGCCCACCTCACCTCGGCCAAGGCCGAAACCGCTGCCGCCCACGGCGCGATCGGCCTGATCGAGATCGGCGGCGAAGGCCGGCGCGCCAGCGATGTCGCCAGCGACGCGGTCCGGGCGACGACCAGCTGGGTCGCCCCCGATGGCAGCAACGGCGCCAGCCCGCTCCGCGCCTCGTTCAGCCTCTCCATATCATGGCAGGCCAGGCTGTTCGATGGCGCGCCCAAATCCCTCGCCGCGCTGCATCGCGAAGCGGCGACCACCAGCCCTCACGGCTTCCCGCTCAATGCCCGCCTGTCCCTTGTCGCCGACACCGCCTGGACCGACTTCACCAGTCCCGAAGTCATTGGCCGCTTGCCCGGCGCCGACCCGGCGCGCGCGGCTGACAATGTCGTCCTGATGGCCCACCTCGACCATCTCGGGGTCAAGCCCGACGGCAAGCCCGGCGAGGACCGCATCTATAATGGCGCGCTCGACAATGCCGCCGGGGTCGCAACCATGCTCGAGGCGGCGCGCGAATTCGTTGCCAGCGGCCGCCGCCCGGCACGCTCGGTCCTGTTCATCGCCAACACCGGCGAGGAAAAGGGCCTGCTCGGGGCAAGCTATTTCGCCGCCCACCCGACCGTCCCGCTCGCCTCGATCGCCAGCGTGGTCGACCTCGACATGCCGCTTCCGCTCTACGACTTCACCGACGTCACCGCGTTTGGCGCCGAGCATTCGACCATTGCCCGCACCGTCGCCGACGCCGGCGCAGCAATGGGCATCCGGGTTTCGCCCGATCCGTTGCCGCAGGAGAGCATCTTCGTCCGCTCGGACCATTACCGCTTCGTCCAGAAGGGCGTCCCCGCGATCCTGCTGATGACCGGCTATGCCAATGGCGGCGAGGCCGTGTGGAAACACTTCCTCGCGCATGTTTACCACAGCCCCGCCGACGACCTGTCGCAGCCGATCCAGTGGCGCGCCCTCGCGCGCTACGGCATGCTCAACTACGCCATCGCCCGAGCCCTCGCCGACGCCCCCGACCGCCCCCGCTGGTACGACCACGACTATTTCGGCGACCGCTTCGCCCCTGGGCAAGCACGGGCAGCGGGGGGGGAGTGTCGGATAGGGGTGAAGGGACGACCGCTGCTGATCCGTTAGCAATCATCGCCGATGCCTCTGTCCTGCAACATCCCGATTGTGTCGTCCATCCCATGGCGCGTCATCCCGGCGAACTCTGAAGCGAAAGGCAGTTCAGGTGTCACCTTAGTCTGACCTTCCAGCCGCCTCCTCTTGCGACCGCCAGTTCCCGCAACTCTCTCCCCCCTCCCAACCTTGACGCCCACGCCCCTCCCGACTAGGGGACCGCTTCGGTTTCGGCCGCACCCATCGTCATTCAATCCGCAAGCAGGCGTTCCCGGCCATGAAGATTCGCAATTCCCTCAAGTCGCTCAAGTCGCGCCATCGCGATTGCCGGGTGATCCGCCGCCGTGGCCGCACCTACGTCATCAACAAGACGAATCGCCGCTTCAAGGCGAGGCAGGGCTAGGCCCGCCAGGTCGCTGTCATCGGCGACCTTCTCTCGTCGGCGTATCGAATCGCCCGGTCGCTCACCAGCGCGACCGGGCGTTCGGTTGTCTGGACCCGGCTGCGTCACCCCGCCGCGCTCCACCAGACCGCGACCACCACCGCGCCCGACCGCTATCCCGAGCTGTTCTCCGGCCTCGCCCGCCACCTGCCGCGCGATGCAAAGATCCTCTCGTTCGGCTGCTCGACCGGCGAGGAATTGCTCTCGCTCCGCAGCCTGCTCCCCGCCGCGCGTCTGACCGGGGTCGAGATCAACCCCCGCGCCCGCCGCATCGCCACGCAGCGCACCGCCAGCGATGCGCTGACCCGCATCGTCGCCCGCCTCCCCGATGGCCAGTTCGACGCGGTCCTCGCCCTCGCCGTGCTTCAGCGCGAGCCGCATCGCATTGCCGACCAGGGCATCACCGACCTTTCGGCGATCTACCCCTTCGCCCGCTTCGACGCCGCGTTAACCGCGCTGGCCAATCGCCTTCGTCCCGGCGGCTTCTTCGCCATCGTTCACGCCCACTACCGCGTCGAGGACAGCAGCGCGGCACCGTTGCTCGACCTGGTCGCCGACAGCCCCACGCTTTCCGGCCCGCTATTCGACCGCGACTCGCGCCGTTACGATCCGACCCCGCCGGCCGCCACGCTGTTCGTCAGATGCGCCGCGACCTCGACAGCCTCGTCCCGCACATAATCCTCGCCCCAACGCCGGGCGAGACGGAACACCGCGGTTGCCCGCGCGATCTGGAGCGCCTGATCGAATTGCGCCCGCGAATCGCGCCCCGCGACCGACTGGCCGATGCCCCAGCGGAAACTATTGTCGAGCACGATACCGGCCGCCGCGACCCCCGTCACCGGGACGATCAGCGCACCCTCGGCCTCGTCGCGTCGATCGAGCAGATAGAGCCGCTCGAGTGGCAGCGGGGCCAGCTCGCCAAGGTCATCCGCCGCACCCAGCGGCACGTGAAACTTGTCGAGATCACTGGCGACTTTCTCGAGTGCGTCGCTCGACCGGTCGAGCAGGGCCAGCGACGCCGCCCACAGCTTGAGCCGCGGGATGCCGCGATAGACGACCGGCCGGCCCACCGCGTCGATCCGCATCGCGCACAGATCGTCGCCGAGCACGTCGAACCCCGCCCGGTCGAGCAGCCCCGCCATGGTCGACTTGCCCGCCCCAGACGGCCCACAAAACGCCGCCACGCCGCCGCTCGGCAGCCGGATCATGTTGGCGTGAAGGCAAAAATAGCCGCGCTGGTGGAGCAATGCCGCCATGACGGTGCCCAGCAGCCAGACGCGGATGTCATTGTCCGCCGTCCCCGCCGGCGCGGCGACGTCAATTGACCGGCCAGCCACTATGGTGAACACGATGCTTTCGAGCCGCAGCTCCAGCCGTTCGCCGCCCCCGCTAAGCCACCCCGCCGCCGACCCGTCACCACCATCCAACGCCAGTTCGGTTCGGCGGATGACGACGTCACCCGGCCCCGTCCCGCGCTGCAGCTCGGGCAGATCGATCTGGCTGTCTAGCTTGAGGCCGAATGCGTGATAATGAGGCACATCAAGCCGATAGCCGGGGTTGTGATGAAAGGCGACATGGACAGGATCGACGAAACCAGCCGGATCGTCCGCAACGACAGCATCCCGACCGGCGTCATCGATGGCGAGATGGTCGCGCTCGACCTGGCCAAGGGTGATTGCTTCGGGATGGACCCGATCGGCACCCGCATCTGGGCGCTGGCCGCGACCCCCGGGCCACTATCGACGATCGTCGACCAGCTGGTCAGCGAGCATGACGTCGACCGCGCGACCTGCTCGGCCGACGTCATCGCTTTCGTCGCCGACCTCGCCCGGTCGGGGCTGGTCCGCGTGCTGGAGGAATGAGCCCGACGGCGCCGGCCCGCCCGTTCCGCGCCTTGCTCACCGACGTCCGCTCGGTCGCGGGTAGTCAGCTTGGCGCCAGCGCGGCGCTGACCCTGGGCGGCGCGCTCGCCGAGGGTGCCGGGCTGCTGATGCTGCTGCCGATGCTTTCGCTCCTGTCGAACCGTCACGGCCGCGTCGCCGAACGGCTTGGTGCCATCATCCCGCCGCACCTGCTGCTCCCCGCTATCCTGCTCCTGTTCCTGATCGTGATGGCGGCCCGATCGGCCATCCTCCTGGCGCGCGACCGCAGCGTCGCGCGGCTCGAGAATGCTTATGATGTCAGCCTGCGCCTGCGCGTCGCCGTCACGCTCGCCGACCGCGGCTGGCCGGCCGCCGCCCGGCTTGGCCAGGCGGGGATGCAGAACCTCCTCGCCAACGCCATCCCGCGCAGCGTCACTGCGGTCCATTACGCGATCCAGCTGGCGACGGCGGCGTTCCTGCTGGCCGTCCAGCTCGCGCTTGCCACCTGGCTCTCATGGCCACTTGCCCTGGCCGCGCTCGCCATCCTCGCGCTCGGCGTCCCGTGGCTGATCGCGCTGACCCGGCTTGGCGAGGCGAGCGGCGAGCAGATGGCGAGCGGCCAGCATGACAGCACCCGCACTGCTCATGAATTCCACGCCGGGCTCAAGGTCGCGCTCGCTCAAGGCTCCGTCGCGGGATTCACCGACGCCTACCGCACTCAATTGGTGTCGCTCGCTGGCCATTATGTCGGTTATGCCTCTGCCATGGCGCGATCGCGCGCGAGCCATTCAATTGGAGCCGCAGTCGCCGGCGCGCTCATCGTCGCTGCGGGCTATGCCCTCGCGATCGACCTGCCGCGACTGATCGCGCTGCTTATCCTGTTCTCGCGAATGAGTGGCCCGGCGCTGGGCCTGCAGCAGGCGCTCGGTTCGCTCGCCAGCTATCTTCCCTCCTTTACCCAGATCGAGGCCGCGCTCGGCGACCTGTCACCGCTCCACGCGCCGCCCCCGCCCGCTACGCCGCTCGATTGGCACTCCATCGCCGCGACGGGACTGGCGCTTGACCGCGATGGCGGCGGCCTTGCCCCGGTCGACTTCACGCTGGCCCGTGGCGAGTGGCTCGCGCTGAGCGGACCTTCCGGCGCTGGCAAGACCACGTTGATCGACATCGTCGCCGGCCTCCACCGGCCGACCGCCGGGACGCTGAGCATCGATGGCACCCCCCTCGACGAGGGCCGGAGCAAGGCCTGGCATGCCTCTTTGTCCTACGTCGGCCAGCAGGAGGCGCCGTTCGAACCGACGATCCGCGCCGCGCTTGGCAATCGGCCCGACGAGCGCTGTTGGGACGCCCTCGCCCTCGCCGGTCTCGACCAGATTATCCGCGCCGCGCCGTTGGGGCTCGATACTCCCCTCTCCGAACGCGGCGCGCGTCTCTCGGGCGGCGAGCGCCAGCGCCTGCTGATCGCGCGCGCCCTCCTGCGCGACCCCGCCCTCCTCATCCTTGATGAAGCCACCGCGGCGCTTGACGTCGCCAGCGAGCGCGGCCTGGTCGAACGCCTCCGCGCCGCCCGCCCGCGGATGGCGGTTCTGCTCGTCGCCCACCGCGCCGAAAGCCTCGGCCTGTGCGACCGCACCCTGGCGATCGGCGAGCGCCTGCCATGACCGCCGCTTTCCGCCTGCTGTGCGCCTGCTGCCGCTGGCCAGACAACGACACTCGCCGCGACGCGATTCGCGCCGCCGCAGCCGAGGTCGAGGACTGGGACGAAATCCTCCGCTTGGCCGATCGCCACCGCGTTGAGCCGCTCGTCGCCCACGGCCTCGCCGCCGCCGGCCTGCCCGTCCCTGCGGCGCTCGAAGCCACCGTCCGCCACCACCGCGCGCTGAGCCTGCGCGACATCGGCGAGACACTGCGCATCGCCGCTGCGCTCGACCAGGCCGGAATCGTTCATCGCTTCCTCAAGGGTGCCCCGCTCGGGGCGCGCGCCTACGGCAGCCCGCTGCTCAAGCGCAGCTGGGACATCGACCTGCTCGTGCTTCCCGCCGACGCCGTGCGCACCGCCGCGCTGCTCGGCCAACTCGATTACGCCCCGCACATGCCCCCGCGGTCACTCGACGCGCAAGAGTTCGACCGCTGGTCGCAAGTCTCGAAAGAAGCCGAGTTCGCCTCCCCGCGCGGCTCCACGCTCGAACTTCATTGGCGCGTCAGCGATCATCCGCTTCTACTCGCGACGCTCAGCGCGGAAACGCCGGCCTACCCGGTCGCCCTGCTCGGCGATCGCAGCGTGGCCACGCTCGATGATGCAGCGAACTTGGCCTATCTCGCGGTCCACGGCACCGCCCACGCCTGGTCGAGGCTCAAGTGGATCGCCGATTTCAACGCCTTCAACCGCTCGCTCATGAGTGGGTCGAGCGAAGGTCTGGCGAAAGAGGCGCGAGGCCATGGCGTCGGGCACGCGCTCGACTGCGCGTTGCTGCTCGCCGGCCGCCTGTTCGGCGACGATCCCCCGGCAATTGCGGCATCGAACCGCAACGCCACGAATTTGGTCGAGACGAGCATGCGGGCGCTGGCGCTCGATGATCTTCGGCAAATCGCGCGGCTGGCCAGCCGGGCGCGGTGGCGCGTTTTGCCCGGCATTGCGGCTCGACTGATCGAGTGCAGGACCCGGCTGCGCGGCTCAAACGACCGATTGGAATTTCCCTTGCCGCCTCGCTGGCAGCTTTTGTACCCTTTGTTAAGGCTACCTTTTTTCGCATTCCGGCTCTTCCGGGGAGCGATTGACTAGCCAGCCGAAGCCCAGTGTGTTAACGCCGAGTCCACGGTAGCAATTAATTTGCTTTTAAAATGCTCGGGGAACGTAATGCGTAAAGACCATGACAATCGGCCAAGTCAGTCGTGGACCGCTCCGCAGCTCAAGCGAATCGACGTTCGCAATGCCCAGATGCCCGGTGCCTCAGGCAGCGGCGAAGGTGGCAGCGGCAAATCCTGATCGGCGACGCTCTTTCAGGCTGATTCGATAGACATTTCAGGAAGCTGGTCGTTCGGGTCTGTGACCGGGCCAAGTGATTGGCATCAAAATTTCTACACAACGGCCGTCGTTCACTCGTGCGGTGAGCGGCGGCCTTTTGTGTCGGCGACCAGCGACAACGCGCTTGCGGACGACGCGACGGGCGCGGCCGTTGTGGCCGATTCCCGCCTGTCCAACCGCGCCGATCTCGCAGCAGCACTCGGAGTCGATCCGCGACGCGGCGACGCACGGCTGTTTCTCGATGCATGGCGATGCTGGGGTCTTGGCCTGTTCGACCGCGTCGAGGGCAGCTACGCTTTCGCGCTCTGGGATCCCGCCGAAGGCCGACTGATCCTCGCCCGCGACCATCTCGGCGATCGCCCGCTGCATTTTCGCGCCGACTCGCGCGGTGTCGCGTTCGCGTCGCTTCCCCTGCCGCTCGCGTCCCTCGACGACCGCCGCGCCGATCTTGAGCGCATCGTCTCCTACCTCGCGATCGAGCATGAATCGGGCCCGGCCAGCTTCATCGCCTCGGTCAGTAGGGTCGAGCCTGGCCAGTTCGTCACGATTCGCCCCGGCCAGGTCCAGGCCCGCATCTGGTGGACCCCATCGCTCGAACCGCTCGCCATATCCCGCGACGAAGCCCGGTCGGCCGTTCGTGCCGAACTCGACCGCGCCGTCGCCGACGGGCTCGACGGGCCGGTCGTCGCGGCCCAGTTGAGCGGCGGCCTCGATAGCTCGCTGGTGGTCGAAAGTGCCGCGCGCCAACGCCAGTCGGGCCAGCGTCTCGTCGCCATCACCGCCGCCGCCGATCATCCCGACCCGGCCGACTCGCACCGCTTCGTCGACGAGGCCGCAGTTGCCGCCGATACGGTGCGCGGTTTTGCCGAAGTCGAGCACGTCGTCACGACCAGTGCGGCCGATCCGCCGATCGCCGCGCTCACGTGGCTCCTGCCGACGACCCAGCGCCCGCTGCTCAACGCCTGCAACCTTGGCTGGATGGAAGCGACGTACGATGCGGCGAGGGCGGCGGGCGCGACCACGCTGCTGACCGGCCTGTCAGGCAATTTTACCGTTAGCCATGAGGGCCGCTCGCGGCTCGCCGGACTCGTCGCGGCCGGCCAATTCATCCGCTGGTGGCACGAGGCGCGCGCCCATCGCACCTTCAGTAGCGCGCGGTGGAGCGGGATCGCCGATATGTCGTTCGCCTGGGCTCTGCCGCTGCCGCTCTATCGCCTGCTCGACCGACTTCGCCACGGCGGGCGCGAGACCATCCCGCTCGGTTTTCTGCGTCGCGACCATCCGCTCGTCCGCGCAACCCTGGACCGCACCCGGCACACGGTCGGAGATCCGCGCCTCCGCCCCGGCGACGACGCTGCCCTCATCCTGCGCGAGCTTCGCTTCGTCGACCTCGGCCTCGCCAATGCCGGGGTTCGCGCCCGCTTCGGCCTCGACCCCGTTGACCCGACCGGATCGCGGCGTCTGATCGAGCTTTGCCTGCGTCTCCCCCCTGACCATTTTTTCCATGATGGCCGCCCGCGCCAGCTCGCCCGCGCGCTCCTAGGCGGTCGGGTCCCACCGCGGGTGCTCGACGAGCGCCGCCGTGGCTACCAGGGCCAGAACTGGCGGCGCGGTATCGAGCTCGAACGCGATTCACTGATCGCCGAGATCGACCGCGCCGGCGCCGACCCCGATTCCGTCGCGCTATTCGACCTCGCCGCGATCCGCACGCACCTGACCGACTGGCCAACCGAAGGCTGGGACCGCGAAGACCGGGTCCAGCGCTACCGCCGCGACCTCATCCGCGCGATCGGGGCGCTGCGCTTCATGCGCTTCGTTCGCGAGGGCGCGTCATGACCCTCCTGCCTCACGTCGAACGACCCGCCCCCGCGCTCCTCGCCGAGGCCGGCCTCGCCGTGCTTCGCGCCTCGATCGCGATCCGCCTCCGGCCCTTCGCCACCGTGGCCAGGAACGCCATCGCGCGCCAGTCGGCCGCCGAACCCGACCCCGCGACAATCTCGTCGGTCGTCCGTGCGGTCGAGGCGTGGGCCCGCCGTGTGCCGTGGCGTGCGCTGTGCATGGAGCAAGGCATCGCCGCCGCGACCATGATTGCGCGCCGTGGCTTCCCGGTCGACCTTGCCTATGGCGCAGCGATGATCAACCGCGAGTTGAAAGCCCATGTCTGGGTGCGTTCCGGCGAAATCGATGTCATCGGCTGCGAAAATGCATCCGACTTCGCCCTCTTGTCGCAATTTTCCAACGACTCGTCTTCATCACCGGTTCACTCCTGACTATATAGACGGGGAAGCAAGGAGAATTTCGATGCGCACTGTTGGTCGAATCAAGTTGGTGACGGGGACTGTGCTGGCGCTGTTCGTGGCCGGCTCGGCCAACGCCGCATTTGCCATGGCCGTCCAGTCGAGCGGCGCCGCCCCGTCGGTGCCCAAGAGCTTCAACTATGAACTACGCGACGGCAAGCGCGTCCCCAAGGGCAACCGCGTGACCAACGCCGACGGCGGCTGGCGCGAGGAAGTGCGCCAGGGTCAGTGCACCACGGTCAAGGAAAAGACCGCCGCGGGCGACTATAATGAAACCCGCAAATGCGATTAATCCTCCCCTAGCTTGCTAGGGGAGGGGGACCATCCGCAGGATGGTGGAGGGGCCGCTTCCGCGCCCGAACACTCTCAGGCGGCGGGCTTCGTGCCCGCCGTTTTCGTGCGTGCTCCTGCCGACGGGTCGACTGCCGGCGCGCCGCACTCCGGCAATTTCAGCTCCTTTTCGTCGGCGCACAGGCGGACCTGAACGCTGCCCTCGGGCGCAACGAAGATCGCCCAGCTGACCCCGTCGTCGCAATCGGCCTGCCACGTCGTCAAATTCTTGTACGGCGCCAGTGGCCGCGACCCGATCATCCGGCGGCAGACATTGCCCGAATCATAGATCGCCCGCTTGAGCCCGATCGTGCGGTTCATCTCGTTCGCGCTGGCCAGCTGCTTCTGCGCCTCGCCGCGCACCTTGATCTCGGGCTTGGGCGTTGGCGGAGCGGACGGTCCGCACGCGCCCAGCAACAGCGTCGCCATCATCACCACTCGCCGCATCATCGTCTCCATCATCCTTGAGCGCGTAACGCACGAAACATCCCCGCGGCCTCGTCCGGCGACACCCCGTCGGCCAGCGCAACAAAGATCGTATCGTCCCCCGCGATCGTGCCTGCAACCTCGGCGAGTCCCGCCTGGTCGATCGCGTGGGCGACGATGTTGGCCGATCCCGGCGGCGTCCTGAGCACCAGCAGCGCCCCGGCAGGGGTCATCGACACGACCCATTGCGCCAGCATCGCGCCCAGCCGCGGCGACGTTCCGCCGCCAAAACTCTCCGCCAGCACATAACGCACCGCCCCGTCGCGTCGCAGCTTGACCGCGCCCAGCGCCTCGAGATCGCGCGACACCGTCGCCTGGGTAGCCACAAACCCAGCCTCGCCGAGCCGCGCGACCAGCGCCTCCTGCCCGCCGACGCCGCCGGAACGCAGCCAGTCGCCGATCAGCGTTCGTCGCTGGTCCTTGGCGCTCATCGCGCTCCCGGCGATGAAACCATCGTGCCAATCCCCTGGTCGGTGAACAGCTCAATCAACAGACTGTGCTCGGCGCGCCCGTCGAGCATCACCGCGCTCCCGACCCCATCCTCGACCGCTTCGGCGCAGGCGATCAGTTTGGGGATCATCCCGCCCGTCACGCTCGCATCGGCGATGGCCCGCCGCGCCTCGTCGGCGCTAAGTTCGGCGATCAGGCTCGATGGATCGGCGGGATCGGCAAGCAGCCCCGGCGTCCCCGTCAGATACAGGATCTTCTCCGCCCCCATCGCCACCGCGATCGCGCGTGCGGCATCGTCGGCGTTGACGTTATAGGCCTGCCCCTTGGCGTCCGCCCCGACCGTCGACACGATCGGGATCAGCCCGTCGTCGAGCAGCGCGTGTAGCAAGCCCGCGCGCACATTGGTCACCCGCCCGACGAACCCCAGCGCCGGATCGGCCTGCTCGACCTCGAGCAAGCGCCCGTCCTCCCCCGCCACCCCGACCGCGACCGGCTCAAGGATATTGACCGCCGACACCAGTTCGCGGTTGATCTTGCCGACCAGCACCATCCGCACGATGTCGAGCGTCTCGGCGTCGGTCACGCGCAGCCCGTCGCGGAACTCGGGCACCAGCCCCGCGCGCTTCATCTGCGCATCGATCTGCGGCCCGCCGCCATGGACCAGCACCGGCCGGATACCGACCGAGTGGAGCAACAACACGTCCTTGGCCAGGCTGCGCGCGCGCTCGGGGTCGGTCATCGGCAGACCGCCGACCTTCACCACCATCGTCTTGCCGACGTAGCGGCGGATATAGGGCAGCGCCTGGATCAGCAGTGCGGCGGTCTCGTTGGGGTTCATGATCATGAGGTCAGGCTGTTTTCTTTGATGTAGCCGGGGCCGAGGTCGACCCCGATCGCTCGGCTCGCGCCCGTTCCGAGCCCCAAATCGACGACGATGTCGATCGTCGGCAACGCCATATGCGCTGCGACAGCCTCTCGAATATGCTCGATCTCGACGCCTCCATCGGCGACCGTGATCCCGCCATAGGAGACCGACGAATTGTCGCTCTCGAATGCCGCCCCGCTCGACCCGGCGGCGGACAATAGCCGCCCCCAATAAGCATCGGCGCCATACCAGCTGCACTTGATCAGCTGATTTCCCGCGATCCCCCGCGCGGCAAGCTTGGCTTCCTCGTCCGACGCCGCGCCCGTCACCCGGATCACCGCCAGCTTGGTCATCCCCTCGGCGTCGCGCGCCATCTGCATCATCAGGCTCTCGCACACCTCGAACACCGCATCCTCGAACACCGCCAGGTCCCGCGGCACGCCCGCGCGCCCGCTCGCGAACAGCATGGCCGTGTCGTTGGTCGACGTCGCGCCGTCGGTGATCAGGCAGTTGAAACTCGCATTGGCCGCCCGCGCCAAAATGTCTTGCAACACGCCCCGCTCGACCTCGGCGTCGGTCGTCAGAAACGCCAGCATCGTCGCCATGTTCGGCGCCAGCATCCCGCACCCCTTGGCCATCCCGCCGACGCGCCACCCGTCGCCCTCGACCAGCGCTTCCTTGGGGACGGTGTCGGTCGTCAGGATCGCCATCGCCGCCGAATGCCCGCCATAATCGGCCAGCGACGCGGCGAGCTTGGGCGTCGCGTCGAGCAGCTTCGCGATCGGCAGCGGGATCCCGATCAGCCCGGTCGAGCAGACGAGCATCGCGCCTGGATCGCACCCGACCGCCTCGGCCGCCGCGCACGCCATCGCCTCGGCATCGGCGCGCCCCGGCGCCCCCGTCCCGGCATTGGCATTGCCCGAGTTGACGACCACCCCCGCCGCCATCCCGCCGCTCGCCGCCAGCCGCTCGACGCACGCTTCGACCGGCGGCGCGCGAAACCGGTTCTGCGTAAACACCGCCGCGCATGGCACCGGCTTGCCGTCGTCGGTCACCAGCAGCGCGAAATCGAGCTTGGCCGTCTTGACCCCGGCATGCATTCCGGCGGCGATGAACCCCTTGGGGGCGGTAACACTCATGGCCAAAAGCTCATGGAAATACTCCGCAGTTCGAAAGCCCGGCGCCCTCGTCGAGCCCCAGCATCAGATTGGCGCACTGGATCATCTGACCCGCCGCGCCCTTGCCCAGATTGTCGATTCCCGCGACCGCCACGATCATCCCGGTTCGCTCGTCATAGCGCGCCGTCACGAACGCCGCGTTCGACCCCGACGCCCACTTGGTCTCGGGCACCGCCTCGGTCACGCACACGAACGGCTCATCGGCATAAGCCTCGCGCAACACCGCCAGTGGATCGCACGGCCCCTTCGCCCTGGCATAGCAGGTCGCCAATATCCCCCGGCTCATCGGCGCGAGGTGCGGCGTGAACAGCGGCTCCCCGCCGAGCATCATCTTCATCTCGGCGGTATGCCGGTGCCCAAGCAGCCCGTAAGCCCGCATCGACCCCTCGACCGCGCAATAATGAGTCCCCGCGCTTGCCGCCCGCCCGGCCCCGCTGACCCCCGACGCGGCGTCGATGATCAGCCCGTCGCGCGACGCAATCCCCGCCTCGACCAGCGGCCGCAGCGCCAGCGTCGCCGCGGTCGGATAGCAGCCCGGCGCCGCCACATATTGCGCGCCCCGGATCGCCTCGCGCTTGACCTCGGGCAACCCATAAACAAACTCGCCCAGCAGCTCGGGCCGCACATGCTCCTCGCCATACCAGCACGCATAATCCTCGGCCGTATCGAGCCGAAAGTCGGCTCCCAGATCGACCACTTTCGCCCCGCTCGCCATCAACCGATTGGCGATCTTCTGCGTCTCGCCATGCGGCAAGGCGGCGAAAATGAGGTCAATATCGTCGAACGCGCCCTCGCCGATCGCTTCGAACGACCGCCCGGCATAAGCAATTCCAAGATGCGGATGCAGCGCCGCTATCGGCTGCCCCGCGCTCGACGACGCAAGCAACCGATCCGCGCGAATCCCCGGATGGCCGGCCAGCAGCCGCAGCAATTCGCCCCCGACATAGCCGGAAGCCCCGAGGATGGCGGCCTTGATCATCACAGCTATATGCAAGAATTTGTATAACTATGCAATAATAAATGAGGGTTGCTGCCTGTCTCTTTCGCAAACGTCATCCCGGGCTTGACCCGGGACCCGCCATCTTCTCCATTCGGCGCCAATCCCACGAAGGAACGTCATGCGCCTCCTCCTCGCCGCCACTGCCCTCACCTTGGCCCCCGCCATCATCGGCGAAGCGCCGCCCGCAAAGCCAAAGCCCCTCACCCCGCCCGACCTCATCGCCGCAGCCCCCGCCTCGGCCTGGCGCGCCATCCCGGCGCAGGACCTGCTCGTCATCGACCTGAAATCCAGCGCGCGGATCGTCATCCAGCTCGCCCCGACGTTCGCCCCGGTCCACGTCGCAAATCTGCGCGCACTCGCCCGCGCCCGCTGGTGGGACGGCGCGGCAATCTACCGCGTTCAGGATAATTATGTCGCGCAATGGGGCCACAACGACGAACGCAAGCTGCCGGCCGGAACCGTCGCCCGCCCCCCGGCCGAATATGACGTCGCGACCAAAGGACTGCCGGTCACCCGCTTCCCCTACCGCGACAGCTACGCCCCCGCGGTCGGCCACATCGCCGGCTGGCCCGTCGCGCTCCACGGCGCCCGCGCCAACCTCACTCATTGCTACGGCACTGTCGGCGTCGGCCGCGACCTTTCCCCCGACACCGGCACCGGCGGCGAGCTCTACGCGATCATCAGCGGTGCCCCGCGCGCGCTCGACCGCAACATCGCCATCGTCGGCCGCGTCATTTCAGGGATCGAGGCGCTCAGCAGCCTGCCGCGCGGCACTGAAGCCCTCGGCTTTTACAAATTGCGGTCAAGTGACGTACCGATCGCCGCGGCCCGCCTCGCTGCCGACATCCCCGCCGCTGACCGTCCCGCGTTCGAGGCAATGGACACGGCCAGTCCCACCTTCGCGCGGCTCGTCCACCTGCGCGCCAATCGTCACGATGATTTCTATATCCGTCCGGCTGGCGGCGTCGACATCTGCAACGCGCCTGTCCCGGTCAGACCCACGAAGCGTTAGTGGCTTAAGCCGCCCACGCCGCCTGCGGCCGGTTGCGATGCTGGATCACCGCCGCCGACGAATAAGATGGCCGCATGCTCGCCTCGGCCAGTGGCAACGCGGTCGTGCAGAAGGCGCATTCGGCCGACATCCGCCCGATCAGCCAATGCGTCCGACCGCAGCCGGGGCAGTGATTGACCTGATGCTCGCGATACACCGCATGATAGCCGCGCTGGGCGGGGTCATGCGTCATATTGAGGTCGCGCAGGCTCGGAATGCTCGCCATGGAAAGTCCTTTCGAACATCAAGAACGACCATATCCGCGCTAAGTTTCACGCCCGTGATTCATTCGCCGGGTATTAGAGCGCGCGCAGTGCCATTGCGGGACGCGCGTTGAGCGCTGGCAGCGCGGCCAGCAGCGCCGCCCCGATCGTCACCCCGATCGCTCCCACCGCAAGCCCGATCAGCGACCCCCAGTCGGGCATGAAATCAATCCCGAGCGATTTCGCCAGCAACAGCCACGCCGCCCCCAGTCCCGCCGCCAACGCTGTCGCGGTCACGACAAGTGCGAGCAGCGCAAACTCGATCCCCTGGCTCGCCAGCACCTCGCCGCGCGTCGCCCCGACGAGCTTGAGCAGCACCAGGTCGCGCGCCCGGCTGGCCCGCGTCGCGACCACCGCTCCCGCCAGCACGATCACCCCCAACAGCAGCGCCACCCCGGTCGCGATCCGCACTGCCGCCGCCAGCGCGACCAGCAGCGCGCGCACCTGCGCGACGATGTCGCCGACGCGGATCACGCTGACCATCGGCAGCTCGCTCGCCAGCGCGCGCTCGATCCCCGCCGTGCCGCGCCCCGGCACCGGCGCGACCGTCGCCATCAGCGAATAGGGCGCTTCCTCCAGCACCCCGGGCGAAAAGATGATCGCGAAGTTGAACCCCATCGAGCGCCAGTCGATCTCGCGCAGCGACGCGATCCGCGCCTCGATCGGTCGGCCGAGCACGGCAATCGTCATCGTGTCGCCGACTTTGAGCCCCAGCGCCTTGGCCGCATCCTGGTCGATGCTGATCAGCGGCGGCCCGTGATAATTCGCCGGCCACCACTCGCCCGCCGTCACCCGATTGCCCGGCGGCAAGCGGTCGGCAAACGTCAGTCCGCGGTCGCCCTTGAGGATCCATGCCCCTTCGGGAACATCCTTCATCTCGGCCACCGGCACGCCCTTCACCGCAGTCACCGGCCCGCGCAGTGACGGCACCAGCCGCAGCTCCGCCCCCGGCGCGGCCCGCTTCGCCAGACCCTCGAACGCCGCTCGCTCGGCGACCGGAATATCGATCAGGAACAGCGCCGGCGCCCGTCCCGGCACCTGATCGTCGATCGTCGCGAGCAAGCTCTGCGCGGTCGCCGCCAGCGTCACCAGCAGCGCGAGCCCAAGCCCCAATGCCACCGACAGCCGAACCGTCGCCGCCCCTGGCCGGTCGAGCGCCGCAATCCCCAGCCGCACGATCGGCCAACCGCGATGCCGCATCCGCCGCGCCACCAGCCGGATCGCCCAGCCGACCCCCGCGAACAGCAATGCCAGCACCGCGATCGCACCAACCCCGAACGCGGCCAAGCGCGGGTCCTGCGCCGTTCCGACCGCCAGCCCCGCCGCGCCCATCAAAGCAACCACCGGCACAACCCACTGCCGTGCGCGCGCTTGCTCGCCAACATCCCCACGCAGCAAACTCGCCGGTCGAGTAGCGACCGCCCCCGCCAATGGCCCCCACGCCGCCGCCACCGTCACCAGCACCCCGAACGCCGCCGCCTCGGCCAGCGCGCGCCACTGCGGCGCCGAGTCCGGCACGATCGGCAACGACTTTGCCGCCACCGCTGCGACCAAAGCGGGCGCCGCCGCCCCGACCAGCAGACCCGCCAAAATCGCCGCCGCCGCGATCAGCGCGACCTCGATCCCCAGCATCGCCGCCAGGCTCGCCCGCCCCGCGCCGAGCAGCTTCAACGTCGCCACCGTTGCCCGCCGCGACGCCGCAAACGCCGCCGCCGCGCTGGCAATTCCAAGACCCCCGATCGCCAGCGCTGCCAGCGCCACGAGCAACAGCATCTCGGCCACCCGCTCGACGAACCGCCGCGTTCCCTGTCCGGCGTCGTTGCGATCGGTCACCGACCAGCCGCCGTCGGGAAATCTTAATTGGAACGCCTTGCCCACCATCGCCGGATCGCGCCCGGCTGGCAGCGCCAGTCGATAGCTGTAGCTCGCCAGGCTCCCCGGCTGCATCAGCCCGCTGGCTCCCAGCCCCGCCTCGTCGACCAGCACCGGCGGCGCCAGCGCAAAGCCCGACATCGCCGGCATCTTGTCGATGATCCCGGTCACCGCATAATCGACAAAGCCGATCCGCACCGTCGACCCGCGCTCAACCCCGATCCGTTCGGCGAGTTCGCGTCCGATCACGGCCTCGCGCCCCTGCGGCCGCCGTCCGCCCGGCGCGAGCGTCAGTTTCCCCGCCAACGGCCAGCCTGAATCAATGCTGCTCAATTCCGCCAGCGCCGCCTCGCCCCGCGCCCCGCCGCTGACCATCGACCGCAGTGTGACGCTCTTCGAAACCCGACCCATTGCGCTAATCGCAGCCAGTTCGTCCGCATTCGCCGCGCGCTGCGCCGAGCGCACCACCAGATCGCCGCCGATCAGCTCGCGCCCATTGCTCGCGATGGCGTGGTCGATCGCCGAGGCGACACTCGTCACGCTGGCAATCGCCGCGACCGCAATCGCCAGGCACAGCCACAGCAGCCCCAGCCCACCGAGCCCCCCGCGCAGATCGCGCCGCGCCAGACGAAACCCCTCGTTCAACGCGCCATCCCGTCGGCGAGCTCGATCCTTCGCCCCGCCCGCGCCGCCACCGCCGGATCGTGCGTGATGACCAGTAACCCGGCCCCCGCCGCCCCGGCGCGCTCGAACAACAGGTCGATAATCGACCCCCCTGTACTCGCATCGAGATTGCCCGTCGGCTCGTCCGCCAGCAGCAATCGCGGTCGCGGCGCGGTGGCGCGGGCAATCGCCACGCGCTGCTGCTCGCCGCCCGACAGTTGCGCCGGATAATGGGTCAGCCGATGCCCCAGCCCGACCGCGACCAGTTCCGCCTCGGCTCGCGCCCGCGCATCCCCCACCCGCGCCAGTTCCAGCGGCACCGACACATTCTCTAACGCGGTCATCGTCGGCAGCAACTGAAACGACTGCAGCACAATCCCGATGTCGCGTCCGCGCATCCGCGCCAGCGCATCCTCGCCGAGCGCGCTGGCATCCTCGCCCAGCAGCCGCACCGTCCCGCTCGTCGCCCGCTCCAGCCCGGCGACCACCGCCATCAGGCTCGACTTGCCCGACCCCGACGGCCCGAGGATCGCCAGGCTCTCGCCGGGCTCCAACCGCAGCGAAATCCCCTTCAATATTTCGGTCCGCACCTCGCCCTGGCCGAGGGTCAAACGGACATCGGCGAGGTCGATCAAGGCTGTGGTCATCTCGCGCAGCTAGGGATGGCGCGGCCAAGCCACAATGGTAGGGACCATAAATGCCGATTTTCGCCCACATTATCGCCGCCGCTCTCGCCGCTGCGCATCCTGCCCCGCAACCCCTCATCCTCGCCTTCGGGGACAGCCTCACCGCCGGCTACAACCTCCCGCGCGGCCAGGGCTTCGCCCCGCAATTGCAAGCCGTCCTGCGCCGCCAGGGGATCGCCGCGACGGTTGCCGACGGCGGCGTTTCGGGCGACACCACCACCGGCGGCAAGGCGCGGCTCGGCTGGACACTTGCCGGCCTCCCGCGCAAGCTCGACCTCGTCATCCTCGAGCTTGGCGGCAACGACATGCTGCGCAGCCTCGACCCCGCCATCCCGCGCGCCAACCTCGATGCGATCCTGATCGAGCTCGACCGCCGCCGCATCCCGGTGCTGATCGCGGGCATGCGCGCCGCGCCAAGCCTCGGCCCCGGCTATCGCGCCAAATTCGACCCGATCTATCCGATGCTCGCGACCAGGCACCGCGCCCCGCTCTATCCCTTTTTCATGGACGGGGTCGCCGGAGTGCGCGGCATGCAGCAGGCCGATGGCATCCACCCGACCGCGATCGGGGTACGGCGCATCGTCGCTGGAATTCTGCCGAAAGTGAAAGCGGCTCTAAAGCGGCGTTAAATATCCAACGCGTCCATCACGATCGGCTCGGCGAATTCGCCGCCGATCTTGTTGCCCGCGATCCACCGCACCACGGCATTGGCGCGCTCACGTCCCGGCAGCATCAGCCACACCCGAGACCCGACTTCGTACACGCCGCCGACTTCGGCCATGAATCCCGTCGCCGAGATATTGACAATCCGCGCCTCGCTGCCTTCATCGCCGAGCGGGCGCATCCGTGCTTCGATGTCGACGTCCACGCGGTCCGCGCGACGCCGCTCGTTCGGTCCAGCGTCGGCGATCCGCGCCTTGATAATCGCGAAGCTCATTTCCACGGCCTAACCGCGCGCGCCGGTGAAATTAATCCCGACCCGGCCGTCGCGAACCCAGCGCACCTGGGCCGGCATCGCCTTGCGGTCAAGCAGCTGCAGCATCACGCGTTCGCCGATGTGCGGCACCCCGTCAAAGCACAGCATCGCCCCCGATGGCGAGACATTGCCAAGCCGGACCACCTCGGTCCCGCCACGCCAGCTTAAAAGCGCGTTGTCGGGATCGGGCTCGGCCCGCGCTTCGTCGCGCTGGTCGAACATGCGCCGCACCTGGCGCGGGATCATGGCTCCGTTGAGGCTGAACTTCATCGACTGTCCACTCGGCAATTGTCCACAATCAACGGCTTAGTGCTAAGTCCCTTAACATCCGGTTTCCTGCTTCACTGTGGCGCGGGTGACACTGGCAGGCCCAATTCATCCTGTGTATGTCTCGCCTCCATTAGGGGCGAGGCCAAGTCTCCGCAGCCGGGTTAAGATAAGGAATGATCATGAGAATCTCGTCGCGGTCGATCGTCGCCGCCCTGGCCCTGGCCAGCTCCGGCGGCGCCCTCGCGCAGGTGCGCGCCGATCCGATCGCGCCGCTGCCCGCCCCCGGCTCGCCGACCGTCCAGGCGCCCGCAACACAAGCTCTCCCAGTCCCGGTCGTGACGCCCCCGCCGCCGGTGATTCTCCCGCCGCCGTTCTGGCCACTCGCCGACGCGCAGGAGTTGCTGACGGTCATCCAGTCGGTCTCCGCCGACGGCCTCAGCGCGAAGGACTACGCCCCCGCCGCCCTCGCCGACGCCATCGCCGCGCGAGACGCGACGCGGGTTTCCGCCGCCGCCACCGACAGCTTCAACAAGCTCTCGTCCGACTTCGCCTTCGGCCATGTCCGCGGCGAGGACCGCATCGACTGGCACGTTGCCGATCCCGACATGAATAATGCCCGCCAGCGCGAATTGCTCGACGCCGCGCTCGCCCAACATCGCGTCGGCGACGCGCTGCGCGGCCTGCTCCCCACTCACCCGCAGTACGGCGCGCTGCGCACCGCGCTCGCCGACCCCGCCAATGCGCCCCAGGTCAATGTCATCCGCCTCAACATGGACCGCTGGCGCTGGCTGCCGCGCGATCTTGGCACCCGCTACATCATCGTCAACGTCCCCGCCTACACCGCCACCCTGGTCGAGAATGGCGTCGCCGTCTCGCGCCACAAGGCGGTCGCGGGGGCGATCAAGACCCCCACGCCGCAGCTCAGCGCGATGGCCACCGGCGTCATCCTAAACCCGTGGTGGGAAGTCCCGACCAGCATCAGCAAGGAAGTCGCCGGCAAGAATGGCTTCGTCGCGGTGCGCGATCCCGTGACCAAGGCGGTCCAGCGCTGGCGTCAGCCTCCGGGCCCGTCGAACGCGCTCGGCCAGATGAAGTTCGTGATGCCCAATTCCTACGCAATCTACCTCCACGACACCAACGCCAAGAGCCGCTTCAACAGCCAGGTCCGCGCCTTCAGCCACGGCTGCGTGCGCACCGACAAGATCGGCGATTTGGCGCGCCTCCTGCTGTCCGAGGACAATGGCCCATGGGACGCGGCCAAGGTCGCCGACACGCTCGCGTCAAAGAAGTCCGAGAAGGCGACCTTCGTGAAGCCGCTCCCGGTCTACATCGCCTATTTCACCGCCGCCGCCACGCTCGACGGGTCGATCGTCAACTATGACGACGTCTACAAGCGCGACGGAACAGTCATCGCCGCGCTCCTCGATCAGCCGCGCGCGGCGAAGAAATCAACCGCCGCCGAAGCCGGGCTCGCGACCAATGCGGCGACCGCTGCGGACACCGCGCCGACCTCGGTCTCGACGCCGAAAACCAAGCCCGCCCCGGTCAAGATCCAGAACGACCCACTGCGACCACGGTAAAACCCAACCCGTCATACCGGCTTTCGCCGCCACGACGAGCGGCGTGCGCGTCAGCTCAGCACCAACCCGCCATCGCCCTCGTCGACCTTGACCGTCGCGCCATCCGCCACCGTCCCGGCCAAAATTGCATCCGCCAGCGGGTCCTGCAGATATTTCTGCACGGCCCGCTTCAACGGCCGCGCCCCGTAAACCGGATCATAGCCGACTCGCCCCAACCACGCCCGCGCCGCATCGCTCAACTCCAGCCTGATCTTGCGATCCTCGAGCAGCTTGCCCAGCCGCATGATCTGAATATCCACGATCGGCCCCATGTGCGCCTGCCCCAGCCGGTGGAACAGGATGATCTCGTCGAGCCGATTGAGGAACTCGGGCCGGAAGTGCGACCGCACCACCTCCATCACTTGCCCCTCGACCTTCTCGACCCCCTCGTCGTCGCCCAGCGCCGCCAGATATTGCGACCCCAGATTTGACGTCAGGATGATGATTGTGTTGGAAAAATCGACCGTGCGCCCCTGCCCGTCGGTCAGCCGCCCGTCGTCGAGTACCTGCAGCAGCACGTTGAACACGTCGCCATGCGCCTTCTCGACCTCGTCGAACAGGATCACCTGATACGGCCTGCGCCGCACCGCCTCGGTCAGCACCCCGCCTTCCTCGTACCCGACATAGCCCGGCGGCGCCCCGATCAGCCGCGCGACCGCGTGCTTCTCCATATATTCCGACATGTCGATGCGCACCATCGCGCTTGAATCGTCGAACAGATATTCGGCCAGCGCCTTGGTCAACTCGGTCTTGCCGACCCCCGTCGGCCCCAGGAACAGGAACGACCCCAGCGGCCGCCCCGGGTCCTGCAACCCCGCCCGCGCGCGCCGCACCGCCGCGCTGACCGCTTTCACTGCCTGATCCTGCCCGATCACCCGCTTGCCGATCAGCTGCTCCATCTGGAGCAATTTCTCGCGCTCGCCCGACAGCATCCGCTCGACCGGGATGCCCGTCCACCGGCTCACGACGGCCGCACTGTCCTGATCGGTCACTTCCTCGCGCAGCATCGCGCCGTTCGACGCCTGCTCGGCATCGGCCAGCTGCTTCTCTAGTCCGGGAATGCGCCCATATTGAATCTCGCCGGCCTTCGCCAAATCGCCCGATCGCTGCGCCTGCTCAAGTTCGAGCCGCGCCGCATCGAGCGCTTCCTTGACCTTGGCCTCGCCCGCGATCTTCTCCTTCTCCGCCTGCCAGCGCGTCGTCAGCGCCCCCGACTGCTCCTCCAGATCGGCCAACTCCGCCTCGAGTTTCCCGAGCCGATCCTTCGACGCCGCGTCCGTCTCCTTCTTGAGCGCCTCGCGTTCGATCTTGAGCTGCATGATCCGCCGGTCGAGATTCTCGATCTCCTCGGGCTTGCTCTCGACCTCCATCCGCAGCCGCGATGCCGCCTCGTCCATCAGGTCGATCGCCTTGTCGGGCAGAAACCGGTCGGCGATGTAACGATTGCTCAACGTCGCCGCCGCGACCAGCGCCGCATCGGTAATCCGAACCCCGTGGTGGAGCTCATATTTCTCCTTCAACCCGCGCAGGATCGAGATCGTGTCGGGCACCGTCGGCTCCCCCACGAACACTGGCTGGAACCGCCGCTCCAGTGCCGCGTCCTTCTCGACATGCTTCCTATATTCATCGAGCGTCGTCGCGCCGATCGCATGGAGCTCGCCTCGCGCCAACGCCGGTTTCAGCAGGTTCGACGCATCCATCGCCCCCTCGCCCTTGCCCGCCCCGACCAGCGTGTGCATCTCGTCGATGAACAGGATGATCTGGCCATTGGCCTGCTTGACCTCGTCGAGCACGCCCTTCAATCGCTCCTCGAAATCGCCGCGATACTTCGCCCCGGCGATCAGCGATCCCATGTCGAGCGACAGCAATTTGCGGTCCTTGAGCCCGTCGGGAACGTCACCATTGGCAATGCGCAGCGCCAGCCCCTCGGCGATCGCGGTCTTGCCGACCCCCGGCTCGCCGATCAGCACTGGGTTGTTCTTGGTCCTTCGCGCCAGCACCTGGATCGTCCGCCGGATCTCCTCGTCGCGCCCGATCACCGGGTCGAGCTTGCCGTCGCGCGCCGCCTGCGTGAGGTCGCGAGAGAAGCGTTTCAGCGCGTCATAGCGGTCCTCGGAAGCCTGCGAATCCGCCGTCCGTCCGCCGCGCAATTTCTCGATCGCGGCGTTGAGCGCTTGCGGGGTGACCCCGGACTTCGCCAGCGCGGTCGCGACCTCGGTCCCCTTTGCCAGCAGCATCGCCAGCAGCAATCGCTCGACCGTAACGAACTGGTCACCCGCCTTGCTCGCAATTTCCTGCGCCTGGTCGATCAGCCGGATCGTGTCGCCGTCCATCCCCGGGGCCTGGCTCGCCCCGCTCCCCGTGACCGCCGGCTGCTTGTCGACCAGCGCATCGACCGCTTGGCTCGCCGCCTTCGCGTCCCCGCCCGCTGCATTGAGCAGCCCCGCCGCCATGCCCTGCTCGTCATCGAGCAAAGCCTTGGCCAGATGCGCCGGCACGATCCGCTGATGATGCTCGCGCACCGCGATCGTCTGCGCCGCCTGCACAAACCCGCGCGCGCGCTCGGTCAATTTCTCGAAATCCATCGAAGTCCTCCGTCGGACCTCAAGTTAGTGTGGCTTTCAAGCAACACAAGGGGGCGACGCAGGAAGCGGGCAAAGAAAAGTCTGTCCTACAGGCCGCACCGGCTGCTATCACTAAAATGAGCAAAGAAGTAATTCTTATCAATGGTTTGACGAAATTAAGGAATAGCGTTTAGGCCTAACCTTTGCCTAACCTTCCGGCTATCGCGGGGCTGGTAACAGGCCTAAAGCCCGCCCGTGTTCGAACTGCTCGATCCTGTCATCCTCGCCCGCGCGCAATTCGCGTTCACGGTGAGTTTTCACTTCATCTTCCCGGCCTTCTCGATCGGCCTGGCGAGCTTCCTGTTCGTGCTCGAAGCCCTGTGGCTGCGCACCGGCAAGGGGGTCTACGCCAACCTCTACCGCTACTGGCTGCGCATCTTCGCCGTCGCCTTCGGGATGGGCGTCGTCTCGGGCATCGTCATGTCCTATCAGTTTGGCACCAACTGGTCGGTCTTCTCGCTCAAGACCGGTCCGATCCTCGGTCCGCTGATGGCCTATGAAGTCCTCACGGCCTTCTTCCTCGAAGCGGGGTTCCTTGGCGTCATGCTGTTCGGGATGAACAAGGTCGGCAAGGGCCTTCACCTGTTCGCCACCGCGATGGTCGCGCTCGGCACGCTGGTGTCGGCGACCTGGATCCTCGCTGCCAACAGCTGGATGCACACTCCGCAGGGTTTCGCGATCAACGCCAAGGGCCAGTTCGTCTCCGCCGGCTCATGGCTGCCGATCATCTTCAATCCCAGCTTCCCCTATCGCTTCGTCCACACCGTGATCGGCGCCTATCTCACCACCGCGCTGGTCGTCGGCGCGGTCGGCGCGTGGCACCTGCTCAAGGACCGCCAGAACCCCGGCGCGCGCACGATGTTCTCGATGGCGATGTGGATGGCCGCGCTCGTCGCCCCGCTCCAGATCGCCGCCGGCGACCTCCACGGCCTCAATACGCTCGAGCACCAGCCAGCCAAGATCATGGCGATGGAGGGCCATTACCGCAGCGACCCCGGCCCCGCCCCGCTGATCCTGTTCGGCATCCCCAATCCCAAGGAGCGCCGGATCGACTATGCGGTCGAGATTCCCAAGGCCGGATCGCTGATCCTCGCCCACGACCTGAATGCCCATCTCGATGGCCTCGACACCATCCCACCCGACCGCCAGCCACCGGTAGCGATCCTGTTCTGGTCGTTCCGCGTCATGGTCGGGCTCGGCTTTGCGATGCTGGGCCTCGGTCTGTGGAGCCTCGTCGCGCGCTGGCGCGAACGGCTCTACGATTGGCCCGTCCTCCACCGCGCGGCGATCGCGATGGGGCCCGCAGGCTTCGTCGCGGTGCTTGCCGGCTGGATCACGACCGAGGTCGGCCGCCAGCCGTGGACCGTCTATGGTCAGCTGCTCACCGCCCAGTCGCGCTCGCCCATCGCCGCCCCCGCTGTCGCGATCTCGCTGCTGGCGTTCGTGATCGTCTATTTCTTCGCGTTCGGGGCGGGCTTCTATTACCTCCTCAAGCTCATGGCCAAACCGCCGCAAGCCGGCGAACCCGAGCCCCCGCACACCCCCCAGCGCGCCGCCGGGATCACTCCCGCCTCGGCCATGGGCCCGGCCTACGAGCCGATCTCATGATCGACCTGACCCTCATCTGGGCCGGGATCATCGCCTTCGCGGTGTTCGCCTATGTCGTGATGGACGGCTTCGACCTCGGTATCGGCATCCTCTTCCCGACCTTCGCCGTCGGCGAGGAGCGCGACCAGGCGATGAACTCGATCGCCCCGGTGTGGGACGGCAACGAGACCTGGCTCGTCATGGGCGGCGGCGGGCTGATGGCCGCCTTCCCGCTCGCCTTCGCGATCATCCTCCCTGCCACCTACCCCCTGATGATCGCCATGCTCCTCGGCCTGGTGTTCCGCGGCGTCGCGTTCGAATTCCGCTGGCGAGACCCCCGCCACCGTCATTTCTGGGACACGGCCTTCACCGCCGGCTCGACCGTCGCCGCGCTCGCACAGGGCATTACGCTCGGCGCGCTGCTCCAGGGCGTGAAGGTCGCGAACAACGCCTATGCCGGCGGCTGGCTCGACTGGCTCAGCCCGTTCAGCCTGCTGACCGGCATCTCGGTCGTGATCGGCTATGCCCTGCTCGGCGCCTGCTGGCTCGTCTGGCGGACCGAAGGTTCGGCCCAGGCCCACGCCCGCCGCCTCGCCATGCGCCTCGCCATCGCTACCCTGATCGCCCTCGCCGCGGTCAGCGCCGCGACCCCGTTCCTGGCGTTCGACTATTACCGCCGCTGGCTGACCCTGCCGACAATGGCGCTCGCCGCGCCCGTCCCGATCCTCGTCGCCGTCTCGGCGTTGCTATTCTTCCGCGCCCTCGATCGCTCCCGCGAGTGGCTCCCGTTCGTCCTGGCACTAAGCTGGTTTCTGCTCGGCTTCATCGGCCTTGCGATCAGCGTCTTCCCCTACATCGTCCCGCGCGCCGTCACCATCTGGGACGCCGCCGCTCCGTACTCGAGTCAGTCGTTCATGCTGGTCGGCGCGGTGATCATCATTCCCGCCATCCTCGCCTACACCGCCTGGGCCTATTGGGTGTTCCGCGGCAAGGTCGGCACCCACGGCTACCATTGAGCGACGGTCCCGGCCCGTGGTGGCGGCGGCTCGGCTGGCTGGTTCTGCTGTGGGTACTGAGCGTCGCCGCGCTGGCGCTCGTCGCAGGGATCATCCGCTCGGCACTGCATCCTTAACGCCGACGTGATGATGGCTTTTTACCAGCCCTTAATCATGCCTGTTTAATTCGGGCTTCATGACCCGGAGCGCGCACCCTTGATCCCTTGGCGCTTGCATGACGCTATGCGCTGGCGACTGCCGTCCAGCCCGGTGGGCCTCGCCGACCGCCACGCGGCAGTCGTCGTGCTGGGCTCGGTCCTCGCCTACGGCTTCGTCATGCAGCGATTGAGCGGCGTTCCCGTCGGCTCCCTCATCAACGTGGCCCTGCTGTTCGAGCCGATCGCCGCGGCCGTCATCCTGTTCGTTGCGCTGGTCGCCACGACGGTGTGGATCGTCCGTCCCACCACTCGACGCGGCTTCGAAACGCATCTTTTCTGGCTCCTTGTGGCCGGCTCGATGGCGTGGCTGACCTTCCCCTTGTTCGGCATGTTCAAGCAGATAATACTCCCGCTCCGCGGCTTCCTGTGGGACCGCAGCCTCGCGCACGTCGGCCGAATGCTGCTCGGCGTTTCGCCGTGGCAGGTCACCCACTCGCTGTTCGGAACGCTCTCCGCGACGCGCTTTCTCGATTCGGTTTACAGTCTGTGGCTGATCCTGATCTTCGCCTTTCCGATGGTTGTCGCGGTCGCGTTCGGCGATCCCCGCATACGCTTCCGTCTGATCTTCAGCTGGTTTTCGGCGTGGGTCGTAATCGGCACCCTCGCCGCCTGGGTGTTCGCCTCGGCGGGACCCGTCTATTACAACGCGTTGATCGGACACGACGCCAACTATGCCGCGCTCCAGCTGCGGCTCGCCAGCCTCAAGCATCTCGCCGAGGCGCAAGGCCACCCGCTCGCGGCGCTCGAGTTTCAGCCGCTCCTGCTCAACGCCTTTCGCCTGCGCGACTATGCCCCGGCGGGCGGCATTTCGGCGATGCCATCGATGCACGTCGCGCTCGCCACTTTGCTCGTGATTGGCGGTTTCAAGCGCAGTCGGCTGTGGGGGCTGGCATTCACAACCTACGCATTGTTAATCTGGATCGCGTCGATCCACTTCGGCTGGCATTATTTCGTCGACGGTCCGGTCGCCGCGCTCATGATGCTTGGCCTGTGGAAGGCCAGCGCGCCGATCGCCGCGCGCCTCTATCCCGCGCCCGGCAATTCGCCGATCACCGCCGTGCAGGGTGAGCTTTCGCCCTTGCCGTCACCGCCCCATTTGCGGAATTTCTTGCTGTCGACATGGAAACGCAGCCCCTTGTAGAAGCCCAGCCCGACGTCGAACCCGGTCCCACGCCACAAATGGATCGCGCACAACGACCGGATCAGTCCCTCGCGCCCAATCGGCCTCAACGGCACCAGGTCCATCGCATAAAGCAACGCGTGCGCGCTCTCGGGCGCTCCGTGCGCACAGGCATTGAGCACGGGGTTGCGATAGACCGACACCGGCTCGACCGGCCCGACCACCGGCACGACATGCGCGCGGACATAATCGAGCGTCTCGACAATATGCGGCCATTGCTCCGCCGGCGGAACCTCGAACGGCTGCGCGGCGCATTTCTGCCAGTCGGTCGCGGTGCGCAGCAGTTGCCACGTCGGCACGATCCCCGCGACCCTATGCTGCACCAGGAACGCATAATAAGCCGCGACAGCCGGAGGCCGCGTCGGATCGGCCATTGCCCACACCCGATAGCCCGCTTCGTCCTGCCCCGCGGTGATATAGTCCGCCGCCGGGCTGATCTCTGTCTGCGCGATCGCCGGCGCGGCGAACAGCAGGGCAAGGGCGACGAACATTCGCATCGCGTCACTCTACACGCCGCGAACCGCTTGAAAAGCAGGCGCGTCCCCGCCACAGCCGTCACCATGGAACGCCCGATCGACCTCACCCTCCCCCACAGCCTCGGCAAGGACGTCGCGCGCCAGCGGCTCGCCGACAATATCCACAAGCTGGGCGACCACATCCCCGGCGGCGCGGCGCAGGTAACTCACAGCTGGGCTGGCGACACGTTGAACCTGACCGTTGCGGCGATGGGCGCGGCGGTCAACGCGACGATCACCGTCGAGGATCGCCTCGTCCGCTGCCACATCATGCTGCCGGGCATCCTCGCCCTGTTCGCGCGCCCGATCGAGGCGATGCTCAAGGCCAAGGGCCCCGAGCTGCTCGAGGATCATTCGAAGAAAAAATAACGGGAGGACGGATGCGCCATTTCGCGGTGATCGGCTCGGGGCCGGCGGGATTCTACACCGTCGAGGCGCTGGCCAAGGCTTATGGCGCCGCCGCCCGCATCGACCTGATCGACCGGCTCCCCGTCCCCTACGGCCTGATCCGTTTCGGCGTCGCCCCCGACCACCAGTCGATCAAGGCGGTCTCGCGCCGCTATGACAAGGTCGCCGAGGACGACCATGTGCGCTTCGTCGGCAATGTCGCGGTCGGGCGGGACGTCACCATCGCCCAGCTGCGCTCCCTCTATGACGCGGTAATCCTCGCCACCGGCGCGCCGAGCGACCGCGCACTCGGCATTCCCGGCGAGGAATTGCCCGGCGTGATCGGCTCGGCGGCGTTCGTCGGCTGGTACAATGGCCACCCCGATTTCGCCGACCTCACACCGCCGCTCGACGGGGACAGTGCGGCGATCATCGGCAACGGCAATGTCGCGCTCGACGTCGCGCGCATCCTGTCGAAAACCCGCGCCGAGTTCGCCGGATCTGACATCGTCGATCATGCCCTCGACGCGCTCCAGCAATCGGCCATCCACACCATCACCCTGGTCGGCCGCCGCGGACCCCACCAGATCGCGATGACCCCCAAAGAATTGGCCGAGCTCGGCCACCTCGACGCCGCCGTCCCCCACACCGACCCGGCCGACTTCCCCGATGTCGAGGCCGACGCCGCGCTCGAACCGGGCGTGCGCAAATCGGTCGCCCACCTGCGCGACTTCGCCTCGCCGCACGACGACAAGCCCAAACACATCGAGTTCGATTTCTTCGCCAAGCCAATCCGCATCGAAGGCGAGACCCGCGCCCAACGCCTGATCGTCGAACGCACCCGCCTCGACGACACCGGCGCGAGCATCGGCACCGGCGAGACTTACGCCATCCCCGCACACCTCGTGGTCAGCTGCATCGGCTACCGCACCCCGCCGATCCCCGGCGTCCCCTATGACGAAGCTGGCGGCAAGTTCGCCAACGACCACGGCCTGATCGAAGATGGCCTGTACGCGGTCGGCTGGGCGCGTCGCGGTCCGTCGGGGACGATCGGCACCAACCGCCCCGACGGCTATGAAGTCGCCGACCGCGTCGTCGCGGCCATGCCCCCCGGAAGCGACGGTGGCCGCGCGGGTGGCGATGGCCTCGACGCGATCCTCTCAGCCGCCGGGGTCCGCCCGACCAGCTTCGCCGACTGGCGCACGATCGAAGCCGCCGAGTCCGCTGCCGCTCGCGACGGTGCCCCGCGCGCCAAAATGGTCCGCCACGATGACTGGCTCAAAACCCTGGGCCACTAATCCTTGCGCTGTCCCCGGCCCCCCGCTAGGGACGCCCTCGCCCTGCACCGGACCTTAAAGTCCGGACGAGCCCGTGTCGGGGAGTAGCTCAGCCTGGTAGAGCACTGCCTTCGGGAGGCAGGGGCCGGAGGTTCGAATCCTCTCTCCCCGACCATCAACGAATAATGACCATCCGGGGGATGGTCATTATTCGTTGATCCCGACGCTAGGCCACCGCCTCGGTCGTCAGCGCCTTCATCAACGCTTCGGCGGCGGGTTCGCTCGATGGCGGATTTTGCCCGGTGATGAGCAGACCGTCGGTGACGACATAGGGTTTGAAGTCCGGCCCCTTGGAATAGTCGGCGCCCTTGGCCTTGAGCATTTCCTCGAGCAGGAACGGCACGACGTTGGTCAGTCCGACCGCATCCTCTTCGCCGTTGGTAAACCCCGTGACCTTCCGTCCGCGGACCAGCGGCGCGCCGTCGCGGGTCTTGACGTTCTTCAGGGCAGCTGGCGCGTGGCAAACGAGCGCGACCGGCTTGCCCGCTGCCAACGTCTCCTCGATCAGCGCAATCGAATCACTGTCATCGGCCAGATCCCACATCGGGCCATGCCCGCCCGGATAGAAGACCGCATCGAACATCGATCCGTCGATGTCGGCCAGCAGCTCGGTCGCCGCGAGTTGCGCCTGCGCCGCGCCATCGCCCTTGAAGCGCCGGGTCGCGTCGGTTTGCGCATCGGGCGCGTCGCTCTTGGGGTCGAGTGGCGGCTGCCCGCCCTTGGGCGAAGCGAGCGTGATCGCGTGCCCGGCATCCTTGAGAACATAATAAGGCGCGGCGAATTCCTCGAGCCAGAAGCCGGTTTTCTTGCCGGTGTCACCAAGCTCGCTGTGGCTGGTGAGGACCATGAGGATGTTCATTCGCGTCGCTCCATTGTGTCCACGGCAGGGCGCCGGGGGTTGCAGTGGAGACGGCTGGCGAGGGCTCGTGGTTCCCTCGCCTCACGTCGCGAAGCTGGGATCCAGCCGATAGGCCTTGCGCTTCAACGCCGGCCACGCGAGCAAATTGGCTCCCATGGGAATGGTCGCGCGGCCCTGTTCGGCGGCGAGTTCGGGGGTGCCCTGCGGCGGGTTGCTGATGCTATCCCCCGCCGACAGCGCGTAAACCTGCGCCTCGCACGCGCGCTCGAGGAAATACATCCGCACGAACGCCTCGCCGATCGTCTTGCCGACCGTCAGCGTCCCGTGATTGCGCAGCAGCATCGAGGTTTTCGTGCCGAGATCGGCGACCAGCCGCTCGCGCTCGTCGAGGTCGGTCGCGACCCCCTCATAATCGTGGAACGCCATGTCGCCGAGCGCCAGCATCGCGGTCTGGGTCAGCGGCAGCAATCCCTCGCCATGCGCCGACACCGCCTGTCCGAACGGCGTGTGGAGATGCATCACCGCATGGGCATCGTCGCGCGCCATGTGGATCGCCGAATGGATCGTGAAGCCGGCCGGGTTGGTGATGAACGGGGTCGGGTCGACCGGCTTGCCGTCGACGTCGATCTTGACCAGCGACGAGGCAGTCACTTCCTCGAACATGAGGTTGTAGGGGTTCATCAGAAAATGATGCTCGGGCCCCGGAATCCGCGCCGACAGATGCGTGAAGATAAGATCGTCCCAGCCATAATGCGCAACCATCCGATAGGCCGCGGCGAGGTCGACACGGATCGCCCATTCCTCGGCCGAAACCTTGCCCGCGAGGCTCGGAATATCGAAGCTGTCGAGGGCGCGGGCATCGTCCATCCCGCGGTTCATCGTGGCGACGCGGTTCATGACGATTGCTCCTATTGGGACCCCATCAAAGTACTACTTTGATGGGGTGCTTGCTGGTCGGGGTGGGCGGCGGCAAAGGCGGGGTGCGCGCGGGCGCTCTCGTCGATCCGCACGAGGGTCGGATAGGCGTTGAGCGGGCAATCCAGCCGCCGGGCGTTGGCAATCTGCGGCACGAGGCAGATGTCGGCGAGGCTGACCGCATCGCCGTTGAGCCACTGCCCAGCGGTCGGCGCGGCCATCGCTTCGAGCGCGGCAAGACCTTCAGCGACCCAATGCCGATACCAAATGTCGCTTTCTTCGTGAGAATGGCCAAGCGGTCCGCGCAAATAGCGCAGCACACGCAAATTATTGAGCGGGTGGATATCGCACGCCACCACCAGCGCCATCGCCAGGACATGGCTCCGCTCGGCGGCATTATGCGGCACGAACGGCGGCTGCTTGTGGGTTGCGTCGAGATAATCGAGGATCGCCAGGCTCTGTGTCAGCCGCAGCCCGTCGATCTCGAGCATCGGCACGAACCTCTGCGGATTCAATAAGTGAAAGGCGTCCGACGACTGCTCGTTGGTGACCAGATCGACGTTGTGACGGCGATACTCGACCCCCTTGAGGTTCAGCCCGATCCGCACCCGATAGCTCGCCGAGCTGCGGAAATAGTCGTGGAGGACGATTTCACTCATGCGCCGGAACCTGCGCCAACGCGTGCGCCTTCGTCAACGCCGAGAAACAGCGCCCCGACCATCAAATTCCTCCCTGAAGGGGAGGGGGACCGTCCGGCGCAGCCGGATGGTGGAGGGGTTGGCACCGCGCGACGAGATAGCGAACGACGTCATCAACCGACGCCAGCACCTCGCGCGCCGGAATGCGGATCATCGAGATTCCCTGCGCAGCGAGCCAGGCGTCACGCCGTTCGTCGCGCGCCGGATTATCGCCCATGTCATGCGCTATCCCGTCCACTTCGATCCCAGTAAGCGCTGACTCGCAGTAGAAATCGAAAATGTAAGGCCCCGCCGGATGCTGGCGCCGAAATTTGACGCCGTCGGGTCGAGTCCGAAGTGCCTGCCAGAGCAGCACCTCGGGGAGGGTCATCTGACGGCGCAGCATTCGCGCTTTCTTGACCGTGTTTCTGATCGGCGACAGCATTTACCCCTCCACCATGCTGCGCATGGTCCCCCTCCCCCGTGCTTCGCACAGGGGAGGAATTAGGCAAGTTGCGTCAACACGAACGCATAGGCCTCGGCCTGTTCGCGCAAGGCATCCCATCGCCCTGACTTGCCGCCATGCCCCGCGCCCATGTTGATCTTGAGCAGCAGCGTGTTGGCGTCGGTCCGCGTCGCGCGCAGTTTCGCGGCCCATTTCGCCGGCTCCCAATAGGTCACGCGCGGGTCGTTGAGTCCGCCGGTAATCAGCATCGGCGGATAGGGTTTCGCCGCCACATTATCGTACGGCGAGTAACTCCGGATCAGGTCGAACGCCGCCTTGTCCTCGATCGGATTGCCCCATTCGGGCCACTCGCCGGGCGTCAGCGGCAGGTCGCCGTCGAGCATCGTGTTGAGGACATCGACGAACGGCACGTCGGCGACGATCGCTCCCCACAGCTCGGGCGCCTGGTTGGCGACGGCGCCCATCAACTCGCCCCCCGCCGATCCCCCTTGCGCTGCGATCCGCCCGGCCTTCGCATAGCCCAGCTCGACCAAGCCCCGCGCCACATCGACAAAATCGTTGAACGTGTTGGTCCGCTTGTTCAGCTTGCCGTCGAGATACCAGCCATGCCCAAGGTCATCGCCGCCACGAATATGCGCGATGGCGTAGGAAAAACCGCGATCGACCAGACTCAGCCGACTCGGCGAGAAGCCCGGCGGGATCGCCAATCCGTAAGCGCCATAGCCATAGAGGAACAACCGCCCCTCGCCGTCGAGCTTGCTGCCCGCCCGCCGCACGATCGACACCGGCACCATCGCCCCGTCGCGCGCGGCAATCAGGCGGCGGTCGATGACGTAATCGGCGGGATCATGCCCCGACGGAATTTCGAGCACGCGCAGCATCTCGAGCCGGTCGTCCTCGGGGTGATAATCATACACCGTCGGCGGTGTGACCATCGACGAATAGCCCAGCCGGTACGCCGCCGGGGCGAAGTCGGCATTGCCCGCGAAATCGGCGGAGTAGGCCGCCTCGGTGAACGGCAGCGGCGTCTCGGCACCGTCGTAAGTCCGCAGCACCAGCGCATCGAGCCCGTCGACCCGCGTCGTCAGCGCCAGATGATCGCGGTAGCTGGTCGTGCCGCGCAAATAGGTCCGCTCCGATCCGGCGATTTCCTCGCGCCATTCGGCCGGAGTTCCGATCGCCGCCGACACCAGCCGGAAGTTGATATGCTCGTCGTTGGTCACGATCCACAACCGGCCATGCGCGGCGTCCGGGCTATATTCGATGTTGGTGCGGCGAGGCGCGATCAGGGTTGGCGCTGTCATCGGATCGGCTGCGGGCACGAACCGCACTTCGCTGGTCGTATTGTCGCCCGTCGCGATAAAGATCAGCGCATCGTCCTGCGACTTGCCGAGCCCGACCTGGAAGCCCTTGTCGATCGTCTCCTCGTAGAGAATCGCCGCTTTTGCCGGATCATCGCCCAGCCGGTGGTACTTGGCCTTGTCGCTGCGCCAATGCTCGTTGACCTCGGTGAAGGCGATGCCCTTGCTGTCCGCCGCCCACACCGGCGCGCCGTTGACGACCTCGCTGATGGTCTCGATGTCCTGGCCCGTCGCCACATCGCGGATGCGCAGCTCGAACCGCTCCGACCCGTCGTCGTCGACCAGCGTCGCGAGCAGCCGGTAATCGGGCGACGTGACGATCGCGCCGAGCCGGAAATACTCATGCCCTGCGGCCTCGGCGACCTCATCGAAGATCAGCTCCTCCGCCCCGCCCTCACGCAACTTGCGCCACCACCGCCGATATTGCTCGCCGGGCTTGTACGCCCACCAATAATCATAGGGTCCGTCAGGAGCTGGGACGCTCGACAGATCCTCCTTGATTCGCCCCTTCATCTCCTGAAACAATGTCTCGACCAGCTCGGCATGCGGCGCCATCACCGCTTCGAAATAGGCGTTTTCGGCCTTGAGATACGCCAGCACATCCGCGTCGGTGACATTGGGATAGCCGGCATCGCGCAGCCATGCCCAATCGTCGCGGATCGTCACGCCGTGGTGCGTAACTTCGTGCGGGCGACGGTCGGCGACGGGGGGCTGGGGGAGGGTCATCGGGCTTCCTGATTCAGTCGAACGGGTCTAGGTTGCCCGCGTTCTAGCGTCCACCTGAGAGATTGCCATGTCCAGCTATGCCGACCGCCTCGCCGCCCTTCGCGCCCAGCTCGCCGAGGACCGTCTCGACGGCTTTGTCGTCCCGCTGACCGACGAACATATGAGCGAATATGTCGGCAGCTATGCTCAGCGCCTCGAATGGCTGACCGGCTTCAAGGGCTCGGCCGGCTCGGCGGTGGTCCTGCCGCAGGAAGCCGCGATCTTCACCGACGGCCGCTACGCGCTCCAGGTCCGCAGCCAGGTGTCGGGCGACCAGTGGAGCTACCAGTCGGTCCCCGAAACCAGCATTGCGTCATGGCTCAAGGACCACGCCCCGCAAGGCGGCCGCATCGGCTACGACCCCTGGCTCCACTCGCGCGACTGGGTGAAGCAAGCGAGCGAAGCCCTTAAGGCCCGCGGCGCCGAGCTTGTCGCGGTTGCGCGCAACCCGATCGACATTGTCTGGCAGGACCGCCCCGAAGCCTCCAAGGCGCGCCTCGTCGTCCAGCCCGACAGCCTCGCTGGCCAGTCCTCGGCCGAGAAGCGCACCGCCATCGCCGAGTGGCTCGGCAAAGTGGGCGCCGACACCGCCGTCCTCGCCGCGCTCGATTCGATCGCCTGGACCTTCAACGTGCGCGGCGCCGACGTCAGCCACACCCCGGTTGCGCTGGCCTATGCGCTGGTCAACGCCGACGGCACCGCCGACCTGTTCGTCGCGGGCGAGAAAATCGGCCCCGACGTCGCCCAGCACCTCGGCAACGGAGTCCGCCTCCACGAGCGCGCCGATTTCGAAGCCGCGCTTCGCCAACTCAAAGGCAAAACCGTCGCGGTCGACCCCGAACGCTCGGTCGCGGCGATCTTCGAGGCATTGGATCATGCCGGCGCAACCATCGTCAGCCACCGCGACCCGACCGTCCTCCCCCGCGCGATCAAGAACCCCGTCGAGATCGCTGGCCATCAGGCCGCGCAAGCCCGCGACGGCGCGGCGATCGCCCGCTTCCTGCGCTGGGTCGAAGCCGAAGCCCCCAAGGGAAAGCTTGACGAACTCAAATCCTCCGACCGCCTCGAAGCCTTCCGCGCCGAGGGTGGGCTGCTCAAGGACCTGTCGTTCGACTCGATCTCGGGCTCGGGCCCCAACGGCGCGATCGTCCACTACAAGGCCTCACCCGAGACCAACCGCCCGCTCGAGCTGGACTCACTCTACCTCATCGACTCCGGCGGCCAATATGCCGACGGCACCACCGATATCACCCGCACGCTTGCCATCGGCACCCCGACCGAGGAAATGCGCGACCGCTTCACCCGCGTACTGCGCGGCCACATCGCGCTCGCCACCGCCATCTTCCCCAAGGGCGTTCGCGGTTCGCAGCTCGACAGTTTCGCCCGCCGCCCATTGTGGGAGGCCGGGCTCGACTATGCCCACGGCACCGGCCACGGCGTCGGCAGCTTTCTCTCGGTCCACGAAGGGCCGCAGCGCATCTCGCCCGCCGGATCGAGCCAGTCGGGCGGCGACGAGCCGTTGCAGGCGGGAATGATCCTCTCCAACGAGCCCGGCTATTACAAGGCCGGCGCCTACGGCATCCGCATCGAAAATCTCGTGCTGGTCGTCGACAAGCCAGTCGACGGCGCGGAAAAGGAGGTCCTCGGCTTCGAGACGCTGACCTTCGCCCCGATCGAGCGCCGCCTGATCGTCAAGGACATGCTGCTTGCCGCCGAACTCGCCTGGCTCGACGATTACCACGCGCAAGTCCTGGCCAAGATCGCCCCACAACTCGCCGCCGAAGACCGCGCCTGGCTCGACGCCGCCTGCGCCCCGCTCTAATCCTCGCTTGGCGGCGGCGGCGTAACCGGCTCGGCCTCCCGAGACTGCGCCTTGCGCCGCCGCAAATTCTCGCGCAGCGCCTCGGCCAGCCGCTCTTCCTTGGTTTTTTCGCTCATCGCGGAATGCTAGTCCCGGTATGGCTGCACGTGCAACCCGCCTTGACGCCGCACCCCCCGCCCGCCATAGGCCCCGCGTCCCGGACAGTGCTGCCGTAGCTCAGTGGTAGAGCGCATCCTTGGTAAGGCTGAGGTCAAGGGTTCGATCCCCTTCGGCAGCACCATCCGGAATCAATGACTTAGCTTGCTATCGCGTCCCTCGACGGGAGGGGCGAATCGCCGGCAGATAAGCACCTGCTAAGCACCATATCAAAAGTCGATCTATGAGATGGGCGGGACGTTAGCTTCGACTGGCTCGCCCAACCCAGCACGAGCAGCCGTGCCATTAGTGCCATTAGTGCCAATAGGTCGGGGCTAAGCACGATCCTTTCTCGCGATGAGCGGCTCCGAAACAGACCAGCGCCCTTCGTCGGTTCGTTCCAAGCGAGCGTCGCAACCCTGGCAAAGGCCCACCCAGCCGCCCTTCTTCCCTTTCATGATCGATACGAACGACGCGCGGTGTGCGCCGAAGAGGCAGCGAAGAGACATAGCGTGAGGATAGCGGCGAACTAGCGGGGACAATAGGGACGTTAGGGACAATAGCGAGCCCTCCAATTCAGCGCCTGCTCGCATTAGGCCTTCGGGTCGGGCTCCCACAATTCGATCGGATTACCCTCGGGATCATAGATACGTGCAAAACGCCCCACTCCCGGCATATTCCATTCGGCTTTGGTGGTCACCGGGATGTTCGCGTAGCGGAGCGTCGCGCATAAGCCATCGAGATCGTCCACGCGCAAGTTGAGCATCCATTGGCGATCCGCTGCGAAATAGTCCGTGTCTGCCGCGAACGGCGCAAACACGCTGGAACCCGCTTTTGTCTCCCACATCCCATATGGCGCTGAACCGACTCCGAGGTGTTCGAAATACCAGGCCTGCAAGGCTTCCGGGTCCTTTGCCCGAAAAAAGAAACCGCCAATCCCAGTCACGCCCATTTTCACCTCCCATGATCAAGCCGCCGCTAGGAGCCAATATCATGCAATGAGCTGGCGCGCACTCTACGGAGCGTGACGTAACGATCATGCCTCGGGACAATAGCAACGATAGCAACACATCTCCCGCTTGCGAGTCAGGCGGTTGCGAAAGTTGCGAAAGCTGGACTCGGCCTCGCCGCTAGTCTGGCAGGCACAAGTTTTGAAGCGCTGGCACCTTGATCGCGGGCGTCGTTGGTTTGGTTGAGGACGCTCCGCCGCTCTTTCCTGCATACTGCTGATAACGGAACTCAGGGGTCGGCATCGGCCGACCTGCGGCAACCTTATCCGTGACCGGCGCTTGCTTAAGATCAGACATGATCCGTCTCCCTTGGATTGAGGTCGGTCGCGTAATAGTGTTTTCGACGTATCCACTTGAAGCCTTCATGCTTCGTTACAGTGGCAATGTCCGTTGCGCCGCCGACAACATCTGCTCCCGGCAGGAAGGCAAAATATCGTTTCGTCACGTCAACCAAGAAGTCGGCAAGGGCTATCGCGTCGCCCACCGGCATCGCCGCCTCTACCAATGGGGTAGTGAGCCTTTGCTGAACCTGATTAATGACAGGCTCGACCGCCTCGGGCGGGAGGCCCGTGGCAACTAGAGCGTCGCCAAGATCAGCGTCATAACCGAGTATAAGCCTCTGAATGGGTTTCGGTTGCCCGCCCCATGCAACATGTCCACTCACCTCTTGCCCAGCTATCAGCTCCGGATCGGCAAGCGCTCCGTTCACGATGGCTATTTTCCATATCTCAGCCACGTCGCTGTTTGCTCCGTAACCTCCGATCCAAAACTCAAAGCCGTGAGGGCTCGCAGGCGGCGGATCGATCTCCGAATACTTGCGGCCGAAGAACTCATGAGCCCGACCTACGATCTCAATGATCGTGTAGCTATCCGGATCGATCGCCGGGCCGTCGATACCCTTTGTAATAGTCCTGCGAAAATCCTTCGCGAGATTGGCGATCGAAGCGATCCCCATATGGCCCATACCACAGGTCATCGCGGCAATCGGCTTTCCCTTGTAGAGATTGAAAACCTTGTTTCCGTGAGCATAGACATTGAAGACGATAGGGTCTCCGGATGCCCCGGTTCCTACCAGAGAGGACGCGCTGTCAGCCGCAAAAACCAGGCAGTCGTGGACCTTAACTGACACGCAGACGGTCATTAGGATATACTGCCTTTCCCCGAGCCCCCACCGTGAATCATGGCCGCAACGCTGAGTCAACTCCGTTGGTTGGCACGTTGCCGCTGTGGCGCTCGCGCTAATCCAAATTAAAAATAGGATGGGCAATCGAAACCGCGTCGAGATCAATGCAGACCGCGATCTATCGAGCAAGAGAATAGCCCGGCGGAAGCGGCGGCAGCATCGCGGCAGGCGGGACAGGCGCTTGCGATGCCTTCACAGGCCGCGACTGCCCACCCCCGACGCTGTACCCCGGCGGCAATGACGGTAGCCCGCCCACGCCTTCACCGATCTCGGGATGATCCACCATCAGCTGCCCACGAGCACCCCGCCTCGCATCGCTGAACACCGACCGGATGAACTCGCTGCGCTGCGCATCGGACATAGCCTGCCATTGTGGCGAGCCGACGACGCCATGCAGCGCCTGATAGGCTCCAGTGCCCGCGAGGCGCTGATACTCGTCGAACTGCTCAGGAGTCAGCGGCACGCGCTCCCCGGCCACTATGACGTCACGTTGAGGCTGCGACACCGGCACGCGAAGGCGCGACACTTCCGATCGCAACGGATCGTTGCTCAACTTTGACGAAGCAACCGGCGACAGGAAGTCGGGACCGACCGCGTCGCCGCGCGTGATAGCCTCGCCCCACATGTCGCGGCGCAACGGCACAGATTGCGACAGACCGGGCGTGCGGGCCTTGATCGCATCCATCAGGCTCCGGGCATCGTGCAGGTTGGGATCGATCGCCTGCGCGGTCTGATTGGCGATCGAAGGCACGAGCGCCGTTGCGGCGAGGTTGCGGAAGTAGCGGTCACCGTAGCGATCGGGATCATCGAGCATCTGGAAGAAGTCCGCCGCGCCCGACAACCATGTCTTGCTCGTCAGGTTCTTCGCAATACCCAGGGTCAAGTGGACCGCCAGCTTGTCGGCTTCCTGCGGCTTCGCATTATGACTGGCCTCGACAAAGTCCGCCGCAACGCCCGCCAGCAGCGAGAGCGGATCGAAGCGTTGATATGACACCCAGCGATTGCCGACACGCACGCTATAGGGCTGCCAGCCACCTTGCATGAGGGCTGCACGCTCACGCGGGTCAGTCGGTCCGCTGCCTGTCAGGCGACCGTGCATCGCCGCCAATACCGCCGCCGTGGACAAGCCCGACCCGAGCGTCAGCTTCGCCAGCGCTTCGTCACGGGAACGACCACCCGCCGACAGCGCGGCGCGGACCTCAGGCATGGCGAGCCCAAACACGGATCGCTCGCCAGCGAACTTGACGATATTGGCAGGGGTGCGAACGAACGGCACGATCAGCTTGAGCCCAGGCACCCGGTTAGACAGGTTTTGGATCGCCTTGCCCGCATGGCCAAGCTCTTGCTGAAACGTGTAGTAACGAGCGGCGTCCTCGGCTTGCTTGGCCATCTCGCCTGTCGGAGCTTTGACCAGACTTTCGTACCGCGCCTTGCGATCGGCAGCATCGACGCCATCCCGCATCGACTTGCGATAGGCGAGCGCGTGAAGCTCGGCACTGGCGTTGATCGACTTCCAGAACTCATCCGCCGCTGTCAACGCGCGGGTTGGCAGGCGGATGATCTTACCGGTCATTCCGCCAATCGCGTCATGCACCCGGCTTTCGACCTTGGTCACGTCGTCCGCCGCGTCGCCAGTGACGAACGCTTTCTTGGCGCGCTGGAGTCCTTCGACTGATGCATTCGCCAAGCCTGTCACCCGCGCGCCCACTTCACCGAGATAGGACCGGTCAGCGGAACCGAGCGCCTTGCCGATGCCCGCCGTCAGCGCCTGTTCGGGCAGCGAATAGATCGAGGTCAGTGCATTGCCGACGAAGTTGACGACGTGGGTTCGCGGTCCCGACAGTAGCGAATTGATCCACAACTCGTTGAGCTTGTCGCGCCACTTCGGCTGCAGCGCCTGGCTCATGAAGTGATTAGCCTGCGCCGGGTCCTCCATCAGATCGACGATCTTCTGCGCCGCGTCCTCGATCGACTCCCGGCCACCCGCGCCCTTGAGGTAGGCTTTGACCGCCGCACCGCGCGCATCGCCGCCCTTGGCCAGCATGCGGAACTGCGAAAGCGCCCGCCCGGCCTCGGCCGTCGCGCCGGTAACATGCTCTTCGAGCGCGACATGCCGGATCCACGCCTTGCGGAATGACAGCACGTCTTCATCCGAACCGCCGACCGCCTTCTTCGCCAGCCCGGCAACCAGCTGGCGCGACTTCTGGACCAGTGCGCGTGTGGCATAAAGCTGCTCGGCATTGAGTGCCTGTCCACCCCGGCGTTTGAGCAGGTCCTCGGGTGCAAGCCCCATCTCGTCGGCCAGCAGGCGGGTCTGCTCGTGAGTGACAAGACCCCGGCTGGCGGCATCGAACCCGCCAACGCGATTTTGCACCTGGTCGATCAGCTGCGCCACGTCCTGCGGGCTCTCCAGCCGGTCGAGATTGATGTTGCCGATCTTGCCGCCGACAATGCGCGGGCCGTCTTCATAGGCCGAGTCCGGGGCGCGATTGGCTTCCAGATCGTCGAGCGTGATGTGTTGGCCGCGATCCTCTACCAATGGCGCACCATTGTCGGCAGCCTGTTCGACCATGCCGCGATCGGCTTGTGCGGCGTGGAACCTGTCCACTTCATTCAAATCCTCGGGATGAAAGAAGCGGTTCGCGCCGGTCGCTTCCTGATGCAATCGGTCGATCAGGTCGTCCGGCGTCGGACGGTCACGAAACTCGGGGAAATACCCCTCTTCCCATAGCGCGTGCGTTGCGTCGTCGAGATGCATGCCCGAATCTTGATTGATCAACTTTCCGAGGAACTGCTCATTGGAGCCGAAGTCCATTCGCCGCGGGCTATTGTCGATGCCGAGATGAGCAAGGTCGCCGCCGTCGTCACGGATTCCGCCAAGCGTACGCAACCGCTGGGTCATATCGAGCGGCCCGCGCACATAGGCCCCGCCATTGGGACGGTTCACCGACAGCTCGCTATACTCGTCAGGTGCCTGGATCAACTCGCGCGGAGACGGGCGGGCAGCGGCTTCTTCGGCGTCGGCGATCATGTTGGCGGGGCGTGGCAGGACCGAGCGAGGATCGACGCCCTCGCCAAGCCTGGCAATCTCATCCGCTCCGAGTGGTTCGCCGACCTTGCGGGTCACGCCGAACGGAGCATCGAGCTTGTAGCCATCAGGCAGCGGTGGCAGCTTCGACACGTCGATCACGTCGGGCTGGCGCAGGATCGGGCCGCTTACTGTCGCCGGAGCGTGATCGCTGGCCATTGCAGCGGTTGACGGCCCGTCCATGACATAGCCGGGTGGCGGCGGCGGAACTTCGCCCGCAACCGACGGCTCGACCGGTACCCGGCGCGGGGCAACGCGACCGGCACCCAGTCCGCCGACAACGCCACCAGCGAGCCCGCCCACAACCTGGGCGCCCATCTGTGCCCAGCGATTGCCCGGCGCATAATCATCGGCGACTTGCCCGGCGACATTGGCACCGACACCGCCACCGACTTCGCCCGCGACCGCAAGGCTGGGATGCTCGGCAGCAGTAACGAAGCTTTGGCGCAATGCAGCCCGAACTGGATTTGCAGTCGCTCCGACGATCGGCGTGGCGAGGCGCAACTTGCTCCCGATTGCCAGCGATCCGCCCAAAGGAACGACTGCTTGTCCGACACCGCGAGCAAAGGCCTGCCCGTATCGTTCGACACCGGAGCGCGGCGCATAGCCTTCGGACGCCTGCCCTATGCCCAGATCGTGCATTCCCGACCTGAGCCATTCAGAGCCCATGATCGGATTATCCGAGGCGGGAAGCCCGACCGCACGAATACCGCCATTCACCAGATCGACCGGGAAGCCGAGCGTGTCGGCAATGCCCTCATTGACCGCGCCGAGCACCCGCGTCGGCAACGCTGGGCCATTTGGAAGCACCGGCTGGTCGGTGACATCCGACCGCTGGAAATAGCTCGACAGTTGGGCGTGAGGATTGCGGCGCATGAAGCTGAGGATGTTGTCGGCGTTGCCAATATGGTGCCCCTGAGCGGTTGCCCAGGCTTCGAGGTCAGCGGCCTTCGTCGCAGGATCGCGGACCAGACCACCATATTGCGATGTTTGTTCGGGCGTCATCATGATCTTGCCGTGCACCGGGGCGGCGTCGGGACCCATGTGGCGATAGTCCGAGGGATTCTGATAGGTGCCCGCATAGGCACCGCGCTCGTCGGCAATCGCCCCACGTTGGGCATCAAGGTACTGCGGCAAGCGAGGATCGCCAGCGAGATATTGCGGCGTGGGCAGCGCTAGCCCGTCATTGATGAGCCCGAGCCCAAGGTCGGTCGAACCATTGCGCGCCATCACTATGGGGCGCCCGTACGAAGAGGCTCCAGTGGATTGCAGACTTGTCGAGGAACCGACACCGGCGGCGAGGAGATTGCGGGCCCGTACGCCGAGCGGCACTGACTGGCCGTTGATTGTGCCAGTCTGGTCGAGCTCGAACGCATCAGCCCCCGACAGCCGAGCATTGCCCCCGCCGCGCAGGGCGAATGTGTCGCCGTCATGGACGGTTCCGGTTGGAACCAAAGTTCCACTTTGGGGAACATAAGTTCCGCCGCCCCTCTGATAATTGCTACCAGCGAGCGATCCGCGCTGCTTGAGCTGATAACCCGAGGGCAGCGGAGGCAAACCCGAATTGGGCGTGCCCGGCGTGCCCGGTGCCTGCCCCCATCCCGGAAGCTGCAAGTGAACGTGATCGCCTTCGTTCAGCACCCTTCCGCCCGGCCAGCGTCCGGCAATAGCCTGGGCGCGAGTTTGCACGTCGCCGAGGCGCATGCCCGACGTTCCAGGCGTCAGATCCACCGCGTCACCGTTGAGGTGCAGCGAGTTGGAGGCGGGGCGATAGCCTTGTGACCGCAGACGCTGAATATCGACCGGCGTGCGATAGCCGTTGGTCGGCACAACGCCCGCATCGAGCAGGGGCTTGATCAGGTTTGGATCAGGCGGTGGTGGCGCGGCCATCGAGTAACCCGGCGGGAGCGGCGGCAAGCTAGGCATTACTGGACCGGCTGACCCGTCTGCGCATCAACCCAGCGACCGTTCTTGACGACGATCTGATGACCATTCGGACCGACCGCGACCGCAGGAGCGCCGCCACCGAAGCCATGGCGGCCACCAGTCCCCCGATAAGCTGCGCTGCCACGGACCCGGCTGTCAGTTGTGTCCTGCCCACGGACACGATCCTGATGGTGCAGATTCATCCCCGCCGAGCGGTCCTGATGGCCCAAGTCCTGCCCTCGCATAGTCGCATTGGTCGTGCGCATATTGTTGGCAGTAGACGCTCCAACGCGCACATCAGTATTGCGGCGCGACGTGTCGAGACGATCGTCCTGAAGGTCTCCCATGCGATCGTAGCGATAGCCTGCAAAGCCGGTTTTCGCCGCCACCGCGTCACTCGACCAAGAGCCGAGGCGATAGTTCTTCACAGCGTCGGCATATTCGGGCGTGCCCGGCTGCAGCCCCTGCGCCTGGGCAAAGGACTCGAACGCCTCAGGCTCGGAGAACAGCGTCTGATACTTGCCGTCTGCGCCCTGCTGGATGAGCGAGTGACCGACTTCACGCGGGCTGTGCTGCTGAAGGCTAAGCTTCGACAACTCGAACTGATTTTCAGCCTCAACCTTCTGCCTTTCGCGCATGGCCGGACCATAGATTCCTGGCTGGCCCGATGCGCCGAGCAGGGCATCGCCAACGATCCCCGCAATCCTTTGCCAGTCGATATTGTTGTGGTGCGAGATCGTGGGCATGCTGGCACCGATGCCGTTGAGGTTCTGGCTGAAGTCGGCAAGCGGCTTCGATCCATCCGCCGACACCGGCTGCATCCCCGACGGCGTGGCGCGCGAGCCAGCATTACCGAGGGCAGCGACAGCCCGGCTGAGCTGCTGAGGATTGACAGGCAACAACGTCGGACCGCTTTGCGCCGGGGGCGGTGGACTGGCATTCGGCTGAGTGAACGTGCTGGCATCGGGCAAGGGCGCACCCTGTACGGGTGCATCCCTGGGCACGACTGGTACAGGCTGACTGGTCACGGTCTCCGGCGGGCCAACGGGCGTCATTGACGGGAGCATGCCGCCCTTTGCGCGCATGGCGGCAGCGAGCAGCATTTGCTGCATGGCCGGATTACCCTGGTATTGGGCGCTCGGCCCACTTGCGAACAAGCTCACTTCTTTCCCCCGGTTTTGACATGATCGTTAATGGCTTTGGCGGTCGCAGGCTGGACCGCCTCGATCGCCGCGTCGAACAGCATGGCGTCCGTCTCGTTCTCACTGACGTTGAGCATGGCAGCGCCTTCGAGCAGGACCGGTGAGCGATTGGTCAGCCACAAGCCTTCGAGCAGGACGAATGCCTCACCCGCAAAGGATCGGGCCCGCCCGTCATCGCGACCGCACAGTTCCATCGCGCGCTTCATCAGGACGCCCGACAAGCGCAGGATGTCTCCGGTCTTGCCATGCTCGGCCGCCAACCGAGCAAACACTTCCGCCCCGACCAACGCTTCGCCATTCCAGGCGGGGACTTCTGCCCGGAGAAGGGCATAGCTTGCCGCTTCCGACTGGGCAGCGTGAACGCCATTGGCGGCATCGCGGGTGATCGTCTCAAGATACTCTTCCAGCTTGCCGCCCCGTTCGATCGTGGCGACGTGCTCGGCATAGGACGGGTCGGGACGCATCGATGGCGGGAGGAACGACTTAGCCATTCGCGGCCTCCAGTCTGCGGATCGCAGCAGCGGTACGGGCAACGGACTCGACAGGCATCGAGCCGACGAGGTTATCGAGCATCAGTGCGGCCAGATCGTCACCCGTGTCAGCGAGGCTGGACACGACACTGAGCAGCATCGCTCGACCCTCACAGTCATCTGCGGTCATGATGTCGAGGAATAGAGCGTCGGCTTGGCGGGCATAGGCTATGGCCAGATCATCCGCCCCCGCCTCCCGGCAGACCGAAGACTGGAGCAGGAGCAGCCCCGCCAATGTCACATTGTCACCGGCGTCGCCGCCCTCGGCAGCGAGGCGCGCGAACACCTCGGCTTTCGAGACGGCATCGTTGCGGGCGAAGGCGGGTAGCGACTGGGCGCGGAGCAGGAGACCGTCGCGGAGCATGGCGCTGGCTTCGCGGTTCCCGCTAGCCACCATCGGCAACAGCGACAGCTCGTCAGTCGGGATCATGGCTGCTCTCCGGACACAAAAAAAGCCGGAGGCCGACGAGGCTTCCAGCTGTTAATGGCGGACACCCCGCCGAGTGTGATTTGCCTAGCACAAGAACCGCGAAAAGTCAACGATTGGGCACGGGCAGCACGATCGATCCACAGCTATCTTCGCGGCCTGATGTTCACGAATCGTTCCGGTCGGCCTATCCCGATATGATGTCCACCAAGCACGTCCGCACTGCCGCCGATCTTGTCCGGTTCGGATCTGGCCTGCGCGTCGATTGCGGGGCGTGTGGAGCGTCGCGCACGATGGACGGGTTCGAGGTTGCGCGGACTGCCGGGACGGGACCGCTGGCGGCGATTGCCAAACGTATGCGGTGCAGTCGGTGCGGCGCTAAGGACGCTCAGTTCGCAGTGCTAGGGCCACCACCCAGCCGATGAGAAAAAGCTAGGGAAGTCGGCCCCCACTACTGGCGGGCAACGCAATCGAGAAGGTGTGACGCAACTGGCCGACTCAGACGGCTCTTATCCATTAACAGCATTCTGTGTATTCCAAGTCCATTGGCGAGGCTACTGCGAGTCGCTGACTGAGAGACATTGTGCTCCCCGCTTGGGCCGGGGGGTCAACATGGAAGACGACGATGTCTCTTATTATCGACATAGAGCGACGACCGAATTGGAGTTGGCCGCAGAGGCAGGGCGCGCAGATGTCGCTGCAATACATCTAGAGCTTGCGAAGCAATATCAGGCGTTAGTCGACCGGATTGAACTCCGCGAGGCATTGAGAGCCGCTAGTCCCGTTCGGCTGTGGCACTAGGTCTGGCTCGGCATCATGACGGATATTTCGAGATCAGGTTGAGCCGTTTTCGGCGGTTGGTCCCGCTCGCGCCATAACTCCCGATCGGCCTCATCGATCGCCTGGAGCATGCTACCTAAGCAAGGTGTCTCATTGACCGACCATCGGCGAGTGAACTGGCCACCAAGGCGATCAAGATCGGACTGTGTAAGCAACCCCACAGCAATGATGCGCTCCGCAGGCATAAACTTTTTCCCCTCGTCAAACGAGCCCAGCTTATCGAGACGGTCTCATCAGGTGGGAACCTAAGGTGTTATAGTCAAACGAATTAATGCGAGTGGGCACGGAGAACCTTCACCGGCTCGACCTGTCGAAAGAGCAGCGGGACGAACATATCCGGCGATAGTGGAAGCCCGAATTGTTACGCAAAATGCCCAACAAATCGACCGACCAAGCCCGAAGCCAGCATGATTTACGTAGGTGCGAAAAGCGACGTGATGAATTGCGTCATGAAACTGATAACACCGGCTTCGTAGGCGAACAGAATGATTCCTAGCATCAGAAGTACATGCATAAGTTTCAACTTACCCTCGCCGGACGATGGCCCCCGTTCAACCATCGGCGCCAACATCGCCACGATGAATTACTGGAACGGGCCTGCCGGGGTATATCTCGCCAAACGACCGCAGGTTGGCTGTGTCGCCGTCGAATGAGCCGAACATGCGGCGAAGCTCATCGACAGTCGCGGTCATGGAGTAGAGATTGCACACTATCCTCGTCCAGAGCTATTTGGCCGCTTAGCGTCGCGAATGGCAGCAATTACGCGCCGAGCGCTGGCGTTGTAGAGTTCTAGCGCCGTATCCCCCGGGAGCATGTAATCTAGCATCCGCGCCATTTCCTCTCGATCGGAATGTGCTTTGAGTGCGGGTTCAGTGGCATCAATAGCAGCGACCGCCAGACAAAGGGCTTTAGCGACTAGGTGGCGTTCACGAGCGGCCTCAAGCCTCTCCCGATCCGTCACTTAGCAAGGCCCCGCTCGACCAGGCGACGGATAGCTTCGGGACGGGTCGGCAGGTCTGATTGGGTCTTCCTCCAAGCGTCAACCTTATCCAGCAGGGGCGGCTGAAACCGCGTCCCCACAAGCGTTCCAGTCTGACTCGCTCTTTTATTTCGCGTTATCGCGCTATCACCACTTGCCTTATTCATGATGCCGCGTTAACACCAAATCAGGCCGAAGGGAAGCGCGAACTCCCCTCCGACCCTAACCGCAACCGATCCATTGGAGATCGACCATGGCTACTACCACGCATAACCCCGTGCGCCCCCGTGCGCTATTAGCAATCCTAGCCGCCACCCTCATCGGCCTCGCACCCGTCATCGCCGCTGTCATCGGCGCCCCGAGCGCAGAGGTGGCACGATGAACCGGCGCGAAGTCTTGACCGGCATTGCGATAGCCAGTGCCGCAACCGTAATCCCCGCCGCCGCGCTGGCGGCAAGCAGCCAACCTGACCGCGCGGCTTGGGATCGAGCAATGGCGGAACTCAACCGAGCCAAGGCAACCGCCGACGCGTTCGACCCCGATCTGTGGCGGATCGACGACGCCTACCGCGCCGAAGCTGAGCAGGTGCCCCATGCCACCGTCGAGGGAGGGGGCTATGGCCGAACCTTGACCACCGCCGATCACGACGTGGTGATGTACGCCCGCACGGATTGCAAACGCCTGCGCTATGTCGAGGCGTGCGCTTATAGCGACGCCAGGGCGCGGCATCAGTTCGTGGTCCTAGCCGACGCCCGCGACGCCAAGCTGGACGCGATCGACAGGCGCTTGGGCTTCAGTGCCGCACACGATCATTCCGACAAGCTCAGCGAGGCCATCGGCGACGCCGAGGAGGTGTTGCTCCGAATGCCCGTTCCCGACGGCGACGCGTTGTTGTGGAAGGTGACGCGGCTTTACCCCGAGGGGGAGGGTGTCTGGTCTGAAGGTTGGGAGGCGCAAACCCATGCCGACCTTCGCCGCTTACTGTCGAATGGGAGGGCGCTTTCATGAGCGGCGTTCTCTACATCGAGGCGGCGTCCGTCGAAGCGACGAGCGGTCAGATGCTTGTCACCTTCACGTCCGGCGGCGAAGACTTCCGCTTCCACCTCCCGGCCCACGTCGCCATCAAGTTCCGGCACAAGATCATGACGGACGGTTGGCAGGTTTGTTGCGCCCCGGACGCTGAGGTCGTGCCGATCAAGCCCACGCGCAGGAAGGGAGGGAAGCTGTGATGGCGACCATCCACCAGCAGCCCGCCTCGCTCGATGCCGCGCTGGCGATGCTGCCCAGCTTGCCACGGCCAGTGTTATCACGTCTCGTCACGCGCATGATCGAACGGCTCGACCAGATCGACGGCGACCCCGAGGTCGAGGAGGACAGCGAGGACTGTGGCCACGATGATGCCGAGCCTGACTACCGACGCCCGCACTGGCGCATTCGGAAGTGGGCCGGGCCCGGCTGCATGATCAGCGACAGTGACTATGGAGCCGAAGACGAGGGCGAGCCAGAAAATGGCACAGCGCACCCAGCCTACGGGATCGATCAATCGCGCGGACCGTTATCACCGCACTCCTAAGGAGCACCCCTCGCTCTAGGACACTACTGGGCCCGGTTCCGCTTCGGCTGGACCGGGCTTTTCATTGCACCAAGCCTGCAGGGGCGAACGTCCCAAGCTGCGCTTAGCATCGAGCCTTTGTGTTGTGGATTGTTCGGCCATTAGCAGAGATGTAATAGCAATAGCCCTTTGTATCTCGGTAGTATTGGCGTGGCTGACGCTTAGCCAGGAGCCCTCCAACGGCGGCACCTGCCGCCGCCCCGGCCGCTGCGCCTATTACTCCGCCACTAACCCCTCCTCCTCCAAGGAAGCCTGCGGCAGCACCTACACCTGAGCCAATCGCCGCACCCCGAACCGGGCCGTTGGTCGATCGGTTCGCTGCGCAGCCACTGAGGACCAATGATCCGGTCATCACGAACGTGATTAAGTTTCGCATGCGCCATCACCTATAGGATGACTTCCAAGCGCACGACTGCGCCATTTCGTTCCTACCGAGCTTCGACCCCACGGCCTTACCGCAAACCGGGCGTCCAACTATTCAAATCGACGCGTCGACCAAGACTTGGTAGCCGTTGCCGCGAGAGCGCTGGACACCGCTGCCGGGGGCTATTTCCTCACCGATGCTGGCACAACTCCCCCGCGCAAGCTGGCCTGCAAGCCACGCTGGCGAGCGATGAAAGCTTTGGCACAGGCAGTCATTATCTGACCGGCATCCTGTTTTTGTAAGATTCTTTTCTGCGCTAGGAACTGGGTGCGAAGCGCGGGCCCGGAGATCTGCGCATCGACGCGCCCGAAATAGAACAACCCGGCAGACATAGCCAGTTGCCGCCGTGCCGGGTCCTTTTCCAGTTTCGAAAATGCCTCGCTAACGATCATGCAACGAACGTCATCGCCCGCGACCTGAGCAATAGCTGGCACGGCGGTCAGTGCGGTGACGATTGCGGCGACAACGGATAACATGTGGCGATACATCCGAAACCTTTCCCAGAGAGTTAGTGCCGAAGCCTAGTCGAGGGGCGGGTCGGTACGCCAAAGACCTGCTTCCTGCCAGAGCCGCTCTCCCGTGTTGCCATGACGATAGGTCCAGCATGTCAGTACCCAACGTGGCGCTTCCCGGCCCGACTAGCCGTCGAGACTCGCCAATTCCGATCGCAACGCTCTGAGCATTGCCCACATTGCTTGATACTCAGCTGAGCGCAGGCCGTGCTTGCGGGCATTCGTGTTGCCCTTAGGGGCGCCCGTTGATTTGCCGCCATGAAGGTGGCAGCGACCGTTCGGCATTGGCGACCGGGCACAGCGTCCACCGGACCGGTTTCTTGCGCCACAGCAGGCCTTCATGGGCTTGATTGGCGTTTCTTTATTCAAGACCCCCCCCCCTTCCCGGTGTTTACCGTGCCCGCAATGAGAGCCTGCCCACCCTCATTCACATGGACGTGCCGCACGACCTGCTCGCCCCCTCGGCGCAGTTTCGAAAGCGCATCCATTTGGGCAACGAAAGTCCGCGAGAACTTGGTCGCCATGTTGCCGTTCGCCTCGAATTGACGGACCTGCTCCGCATTGAACGTCCGTCGCGCCAATTCCATCGATAGGTGGTGCGTCGCCACCATCTGGGCTGCCAACATGCATTCCAGCTCTGACGAGGGAGCAATCGCCTGGATCATTGCAACAGCCGCGTTCATGTCTACCGTTAGATCTTCCTTGCCCTTGCCTTTCATGAGGTTCGCCAGCTGAAGGAGGGTATAAAGGATGAAGTCTGGGTGCTTCGACGCGAGCACAGCGTCTACTACTTGCTGCGATTCCTCGTCGCCGCGGATTGTCAGTGCGCCATCCTCAATCGCGACCTTGTCAATGAGCCGGCCAGCGGGTTTCGGTGCAACTGCGACTTCCTTCTTAGTTTTTGCCTTAGTCATTCGTATCCCTCCCAGTCATCGAGGCGCGCAAGCAGCACATCATCGTCGCCATGTTCTTCCACTCGCGGCAGGTCATACCCGACGAGCAGTCGGTTGATCTCGTCGTCATCGTCCACGACCCAAGTCCCACAGCAGCACTGCGCCCTCGTTATTGCCCCGGTGGAGGTAGGTCCGCGCCGCACCGCCGCTGCTCACCGTGGCGAAGGTCGCGCACAGCGCCAGGATCGTCCGTCCGCCTAGCTTCACCGCCAGCCCGTCCGCGTACGGATCGCCCTCGCGATCGGGGACCGCTCCAAACAAATCGAGCTGGGCCCAACCCATCGCTAAGGCCTTCTCGGCCCACCCATCCGAGGCGAGGCGAAGCGCATCAGCTACCGCAATCGGCCACGCGTCAGGCACGATCAGTCGCGGGGCCGGAGCGTCTGTCAGCCGCGCGAGCCCATCGACAATGGATGGTGGCAGCGAGGCTGGGACGTTAGGGACGATAGGGACGTTAGCTCCAAATGTGGGGCTATTGTCCCTATTGTCCCTATTGTCCCCGCTATCCGCTTCCAATCTCGCGGCAAGGTCGAGCCACTTACCCATTAGCGATTCCGAACACTGCAGGGTTGACGAGATAGTCGGACGATTGTCGCCCCGGACCGTCGCCAGCGCGCGAACCAGCAAGCTTCAGCCAGTCGGTTTCAACCAGAAAAGCCAGTGCGTCATTAAGCGGCTCAGCCTCGCGCATCCCCGGCAGGTGCTGCTTGTACGGGGTACGCTTGAGGTCGCGGGCATTCACCCGCTTCATCTTGTGCTTCACGATCAGCCGGGCAAGCGTGGCTGCGTGACGTTCGACCGGCGGTAGAACAGCGTCACCGAACACGCGCATCGCCATGGGCTTGGCATATTCATCGATAAACTCAGCCACCGCCGCGATCGTCGTCGCGCTGATCGATTGGGGCTCGACCCCGCCGCGATATGCCCAACCGGCTAGCTCAGCCACTAGGGCAAGCCGAAGAACCATTCCGGGCAACTTGCCGCAGAAGCTTTTGTAGAGCCCAGCGGCTTCATCTCCGGCTTCACGGTTCGCCCGCTCGAACTGCTCGAATATATCCGCCGCTGCGGCGTCCAAGGAGAGCGTCAGTCCTTTTTGGCGACCCTCGGCATCCACTTCCCACTGCAGGCCGTCCAGGCGTCCATAGATACTCTCCAATGCGGCGTTATCCGTGGCCCGCCGAGGCCGCTGATAATCACACCGGTCTGGCCATGCCCACAGGAACCGGGCAACAAGTCCATCGTCGGGCTTGCCCCTGCCAAACAAGGCGTCCGCCAACTTCTCGGGCTGAATGCCGCCAACGACGCTGACACCGTTGAATGGAACTGACGTTGGTTCTGGATTGCCCTTGCGATCGATCACGAACGGACGGCCCCCATACGCCTCAAGCCAGAACTCGCGCCCGCCAGGGGTGTAGCGATCGAAGCTGGTCAGCCATCCCGCCAGCTCGTCACGAAGATGAAGCGTGCCAGCAGGATTGCCCGACAATATCTCCGCCAACTTCTCCGGAGTGGAATCCTGCACCAGCAAACGGCGGCGTTGCGGCTGCAACGGATCAACCGCTCCCTCGGGCAGCGGCGGCGTCGGTAGGCCATCCTTGGCGGCTTCCTTCACCAGACCCTGGAACGAGCCCCACTCGACCTTTGCTCGCTCGCAGTCGGCGCGCCAGCCGTTGAGCAGATCGCCGTGCGTCGCAGCGTGGTCCTTCTCCATTTCGCGCAGAGCATTGGTGGCGCGATCAAGCGCAGGTGACTTATTGCTGGATGGGTCGCCAACCAATCCTGCCCACAGGATGCACGGCTCGGTCCAGTCTGCATCGGTGTAGGGCTTCACTTTGCGCTTGCCGCCAATCAGTGACGCAACGACCGACAGATAGCCGACGGCGACGTAGTCAACCGGCGACCCAGCCCCTTGAGCCATGTCCGCCAGCAGCCCCCATGCCGGACCAAACACCTCGACGGGCAGTGTCGGCGGCGAGCGACGGCCGGCAGCCAGGACGGACATGTCTGGCGCTGACCAGACTGTGCCCGGCTCTTCATCATTGCCCGGGCGCGAATGCTCAGGATAGACCTGCGCGAGGTTACGCTGCATCGCGAAGCTCCTGTCCATATGTGATTGTCGGCAGGCGGTAAGGACGACTCAGCGCCTCCCTCAGCTGTTCCGCGAGTGTCTTGTCCTGGCAGCGGATGCTGGGCAGGCGGGCGAGTTCGAGAACCTCGGGCGCCGACCAGTCGAGAACGCATAGACCGTCGCAATCAGCGCGAAGCCAATCGAGGGGTGATGCCCACAGCCGCACCTCATCTTGCCAACTATGCTGTTCGAGACCGTCGATGAGGCCAAGCGACCAGCCTGTGCCGAGGCGCAAAAGCCACGCCATTGGCTGTTCCGATGAGAACGCGACCAGATCGACAAGCTCGCCATCTTCGAACACCGGCAGAACGAGGTGCGGCGTGCCCTCATCCGAAGGAGCATAGAGGCCGTCGTCGATGTCGATCACTCGGGATGACCCACCGAAGTAATGACGAGCGCCCATCTGTGCGATTGTGGACCACGGCACCCCGAGCGCCTTGAGGCGGTGAAGAAGAAGCGGGCTTGCCGAGAGCGAAAGGTCGCGAAGCTCGGTTGAGATGGGGCGGTTCATCTAGCCACCCCGCTTGGTTCCCGGCGCTGGTCAGCAAGCTTCTGTTGCTCATCCCGGCGCAGTTCCTTGATTCGGTCCCTTCGAACCTGCTCGGCTAACGCCATGTCGCGGAAGGTAGCGAACAGCTTGTCACCGTGGCGACGAGCCGCCCGCTCTGCAGCGGGGCCGATGAAGCATCGCTCCAACCCGGCGCGACCCATGACGCAGACAAGCCACTCGCCGCTGGAATTGACCACGAACACGCGTGGATTATCGATCAGGTGAGACGGACCCATATCCCCCGTGAGTGGTTCGTGACCGGTATCGTTGAAGAGAGCACAGCCACGTTCCCTCGCCAGGTTCTCGGCGATCCTGAGCCCATGCGGAAAGCTGCTAGCGTTAGTAACGACCCCCTGCGGCATGGCGGTGATGGTGTACTTGCCCGGATCGCCGCCAAGTACCACGCGATTGCGACTAGGCGTCATGGCGAACACCTACTTTCTGCAGCGATTGGCGATGACGCCAGGCCACGACCTCACGGAGCAACCCCTCCGCAAATCGTTGCGCGTCGTTGACGTTTGTGCTAGAGAATCTGACAGCAGAGTTTGCGAAAATGCTGCGAACATCGAAGCCGGGGCGGTGTGCAAGACCGCTCCGGTTTTCGTCGGTCTTAGGGCCGAGCGTCCCCTGAAGGCGGGCCACTATCAGGCGGCCATCGGCTCAGAGGTGGAGCCGACGCGGAACGAACCAATCCACTCGTCGAGGTCGCCTACCAAGTAGCGAACCGCCTTGCGACCATAGCGAACGAAGCGAGGGCCGCCGCCGCGACAGCGCAATCCTTCCAAGGTAGTTTCTGCCAATCCTGTATAGATCGCAGCCTGCTGGGTATTTAGTGCCGCTGGCAGGCCGTTGGGCAGGACAGCTTCAGTTGAGATGCCGTGCATGGCTTCCTCCGATTGACCACTGCACACCGCAGCGGCTTGTCGAAGATCACAGCTAACTATCCTCCCCGGATTGGTCGGGTGGCAAAAGTTTTGCTATTTCGTTTCTTTGTCGAACGCCCGCGCCTCTTTAAGGGCGCGCTTGGCGTAACGAAGGCCGTCCTCATAACTCATCCCCAAATGCTTGGAGCTGGAAAGAAAGGCCTCAAAGGCGCGTCGTTGGACACCCCGGGCGGTGCGATCTACGCTAATGACGCTGCCTATCGGTAGGCCCTTGGCCCGGGCGCATGCGTCCCCGAAGGCAACATTCTCTATTTCCCGTTGAACTCGACCGCCATCAACAAGCAACTTTGAGATGTGCGCCCGATCAGCGCGCGGCCCTCTTTTAGCGGCCCGCTTCACGCCAATCCAAGCGTGCCCAGACTCTAGGCGCAAAATCAACTCCGCCATAAGATCGGGACTAAATCCGCGCCGGAGATCCAGCGCCCGCACTCGCGAGGCTAAGTCAAGCAGATGATCCGTTCGTTGCCCTTGCTTCCTCGCGGGCATGATGACGAGTGCGTCCTTCGATCGTCGCGTGAGCACCGCTATGAGCAACTTTAACGCGCTCGACCGGGCAGTCGCCCCGCCCGATCGTAGCGCCTGAGCTAACCGAACTACGTCGCCGTCGCCAATAGCAGAGACCACACGGTCGTCCGCGTCGCAATTCATCCTCACGGTCACTTCCGCGCCGCCGTAATCGGGATCACCTTTGCGCCCTCGCCAGACAGCAGCGCTTCGACGTGACGCGCCCAAGCATTCAGCGCCGCCGTCTTTTCGTCCTTATATTCGTGAAGCTGGTAGATTGCCGCCAGTCCGCCGCGCGTACCACTGACGTGATTCAGAACCGCCTCGGTGTGTTCGATCGGGAAGCCAAGCGCCTGACAGCCGGTCCCCACCGACCGCCGTAAATCGTGGAAGACCCACGGCTCCAAGGGCATTGGCAATTCGCCGCTATCCTTAGCAGCCGCCAAAATATGAACATGCGCCTTAGTATCGAGGGCAACCTTGAGTTTCGAGAAACCCGAGATCGGTGCGGTGCCGTTTGTAGAGAACACGAATCCCTTGCGTAGCTTCACTTCCGGCTGAAGGCTTTTGAGAATAGTGACGGCGGGGGGGGGAAGCGGCACGAGATGGTCGCGTTTGTTCTTGGTCCGGGCGGCGGGAATCGACCAAGCCGCCTTTGCAATATCAACTTCTTCCCACCTCATGCCCGCGACCTCGCGAAGACGCTGACCCAGCAGCATGAGCATCCGTACAAATCCCGTCCAAGGTTCGCCGACATCGCCTGCGGCTCTCCACACGAACACAATCTCCTGCCCACGAAGGACCCGTTGTCGGATACCCTCTTTATGAGGCGGGCTCATACCTTCGATCGGCGAGGCAGAGAGGTCGCCCCGGTTGACCGCAAACGCCAGCATCTTGCGCAGCCACTTATGTGCCTTGTTCGCGGCCGAACCACTCCGTTCGGAGACGCCGTCAAGACAAGCCTGCACATCGGATCGCCGGATCGCTGTAATGGTTTCGCTTCCGAAATAGGGCTTGAGGTCGCGCCGAAACACCGAGCGAATGTCTTCTACGCTCCGCAGACCCCGCGCCTCGACGTGGCGTTTGATGAAGATATCCGCGTAAACGGAGAAGGCAAACCGCTCGGAATCTTGTTTGGATGACACCGTCTGCGCCAAGCGGGTCCGGTCCTCTTCCACAGGGTCAACTTTCTTGCGAACCTGTTCAAGAATGTCTGTTGCCCGCTCGCGCGCTTTCTCCGCCGTCCAGGGCGACCCGTGTTTGCCGATGGTATATCGCCGTGTCGGCGCGCCTCGTCCGCCTATGCGGTACTGGACCAGGTACGACCTCGACCCCGCGGGCGTGATCATGACGCCAAACCCCTTTAACTGATCATCCCACAGGTATTCCCTGCCGCTACCCGGCGGAATGGGGATCGCCTCGACGGATCGCTTGGTCAAACGCCCTGTTGCCATAATGTTCTGCCATAACCGGATAAGCACGGTATCGCAAGCCACGGCAAAGCACTGCGAACAATATTGTCACCAATGGCGCAATTCTGCCGCTGCGCAGCAACCCGTGACAAACCACGGACAGTGTCGGCCACAGACTTGGTAAGGCTGAGGTCAAGGGTTCGATCCCCTTCGGCAGCACCATCCGGAATATCCGCGAAATTCGCGATCTTCATACGTTCTTCACTTTCGACGTGCACTTTGCCACCCTCATTTGAAGGGACATGACGCGTGCACAGCTTCTTCAAACTCGTACGTGACGATCGCGGCGCGACCGCCATCGAATATGGCCTCATCGCCGCACTGATCGCCGTCGCCGCCATTGGCGCGATGCAGGGCATCGGCACCAAGCTCAACACGACCTTCAACAACGTCTCCGGCCAGCTGGTCTAAACTAGCTGCCGAACGACCAGGGGAAACCCCGGTGCCCTTGACGGCACCGGGGTTTTCCCCGTTGACCGCGCCGCCCGCCGTCGCCATCGCGGCGCACATGCGCTTCTTCTCCGACAATGCCGCGCCGTGCCACCCGGCGGTGCTCGACGCCCTCGCCGCCGCCAACCGACTCGATACCGCCTATGATGGCGACGCGTGGAGCGCCCGCCTCGACGGCGCCTTTTCCGACCTGTTCGAAACGCCCGTCCGCGCGCTGTGGATCACCACCGGCACCGCCGCCAACTGCCTCGCGCTCGCCGCGCTGTGCCCGCCCGAAGGCGCCATCCTGTGTCACCGCGACGCGCATATCGAGGTCGACGAGGCTGGCGCGCCGGGCTTCTTCACCCACGGCGCCAAGCTCACCCTGCTGGCCGGCGAAGGCGCGAAACTCCTCCCCGAAGCCGTCGAAGCCGCCTGCGACCGCGTCCGCGCCGACGTTCACCAGGTTCAGCCCCGCGCCCTCTCGATTACCAACGCGTCCGAATATGGCCTCGCCTATCGCGCGTCCGAAGTCGCCGCGCTCGGCGAGGTCGCCAAGCGTCGCGGGCTCGGCTTCCATATGGACGGCGCGCGCTTCGCCAACGCCATTGCCGCCACCGGCGAATCTCCCGCCGAGGTAACCTGGCGCGCCGGGGTCGACGCGCTCAGCTTCGGCTTCGTCAAAAATGGCGGGATGAGCAGCGAAGCACTGATCTTCTTCGACACGACCCTCGCCGACGAGACCCTGCGCCGCCGCAAGCGCTCGGGCCACCTCCTGTCGAAGGGCCGCTACCAGGCCGCACAACTCCTCGCCTTGATCGACGACGACCGCTGGCTCGCCAACGCCCGTGCCGCCAACGCCGCCGCCCGCGCGCTGGCCTATGCCGCCGGACCCGAGCGCCTCGTTTACCCCGTGGAGGCCAACGAACTGTTCTTGCGCATGACTCCGGCCGAGGCCGCCACGCTGCGCGCCGCCGGATATGACTTCTACGACTGGGCCCCCGGCGAAGTCCGCCTGGTCACCAGCTGGGACCAGGATATGGCCGCCGTCGCCAACCTCGCCGCAGCGATCCGCGCCCTGTGACCGAACCCCAATCCGGCGCGCATCGCTTCCGCGAGATCATCCTCCCGTTCATCATCTTCACCTCGATCTGGGGCTCGACCTGGATCGTCATCCGCCATCAGCTCGGCATCGTCCCGGCACAATGGTCGGTCGCCTACCGTTTCCTCCTCGCCGCCGCCGCGATGGCGCTGCTCGCCCGCATCAAGGGCCACAAGCTGCGCCTCGCCCCCGGCGGCCTACGCGTGGCGGCGATCCTCGGCGTCCTGCAATTCTGCCTCAACTTCAACGCCGTCTACCTCGCCGAGCGCCACATCACCTCGGGCCTGGTCGCAACCGTGTTCGCGCTGCTGCTGATCCCCAACAGCCTGTTCGCCTGGGCCTATCTCGGCCAGCGCCCCGGCGGCCGCTTCCTTGCCAGCGCCGCCGTCGCCGTCGCCGGAATCATCCTGTTGTTCGTCCAGGAATTGCGCGACAATCCGGCGAACTCCGGCCAGATCCTGCTTGGCATCGGCTTGACCCTCGCCGGCATGCTCGCGGCCTCGGTCGCCAACGTCTTTCAGGCCCGCGAGGAAGCGCTGCGCCACCCGCTGACCGTACTCCTCGCCTACGCCATGGCGATCGGTGCGGGCATCGACGCGCTCGTCGCGCTGGTCCTCACCGGCCCGCCAGTGTTCGACCCTCGCCCCGAATATTGGTTCGGCCTCGCCTACCTCGCCCTGTTCGCCTCGGCGCTCGCCTTCAGCCTCTACTTCCCCGTCGTGCGCAAGATTGGCCCGGGCAAGGCCGCTTACTCGAGCGCGCTCGTCCCGATCATCGCCATGGCCCTCTCGACCGCATTTGAAGGCTATCGCTGGACATTGCTCGCCGCCGCCGGTGCTGGACTGGCGCTCGCCGGCATGCTGCTCGCGCTCGCCGGCACGGGCCGCGCCATCCCCCGCTGAGCCTCTGGCAACTCGGCCAAATGCGCCGCCTTCCACGCCATCGCCCGATGCACCCGGTTCGATCCCGACGGATGGTCATAGAATAGCGCCTCCTCGATCGGCCCCGGCTCGATCTTGCGATATTCGGAGAGCTGCATCGCCGTCTGGGCCAAGCCGTCGGGCTCACGAGAAGCGTCGAGCCCAAAGACATCCGCCTGGATCTCGTGCCGCCGGATCAGCGTGTTGGTGACCGGCGTCGTGACCAGCATGATCAGCGCCACCACCAGGAAATAGGCCGGCACCGCGGCCAGGTCGGCGGGCCCATGCACTCCCCATGACCCACCCCAACGCGCGATCAATCGCGGCACCGACCACCACAGCACGAACATCACCGCCACCAGCAACACGGCGAACTGCGCAATCATCCACTGGATGTGGTTCAGCACATAGTGCCCCATCTCGTGCCCCATCACTTCCTTGACCCCCGCCGGTGTCGCGCGATTGAGCAAATTATCGTTGAGCGAGATGCGGATCGTCGGCCCCAGTCCCGACACGTTCGCCGACACGCGCTTGGACTGCTTCGACGCATCGAACACATAGACATTGTCGGCCGGGATATGATTGGCGCGCGCCATCGTCAGGATCTCGTCGCGCATCGGCCCCGCTGCCATCGGCGTATATTTGTTGAGCAATGGCGCGACGAACACCGGCTGGATCATCACCAGCACGGCGAGCAACAACGTCACCGCCCCCGCCGACCACAACCACCAGCGCCGCGGCGACCAGCGGATCAGCGCAAACACGACCCCGATCAGCACCGCCATGATCAGCGTATTGACGCCAATCACGATGCCCTGTTCGCCAAGCCAGCCGCCGAACGACTGGTTCATCAGACCATAGTGCTTCTCGCGGACGAAACTGACGTAGATCTCCCACACCGCGGTGAGCAGCGCCCCGACGATCACGAACGGCACGCTGTACAGCATTGCCTGCAGGAACCGCCGCCGCGTGATGCGCTCGGCCAGGTCGCGCCATGTCGCCGACCAGCCCAGCCGCAGCATGACGAGATACGACGCCACGGCGACCAGCGCGGACCATAAGGTAATCCAGTATCCGCCCTCGAAATAGGCGTCGGACTTGGCCCGCGCGGCCCCCGACAGCGTGTCGAGATAGGCGCGCGACGCGGCCTCGATATCAAAGGCAGGCGCGATGGCGGCAAGCGTGGTCAGCATGGTTGGTTTCCCCCGAGTTCAAGGCGTCTTATCCACATAACACACCAGATGCCAGTCCGTTGGCAGATCGACCAACGGCGGTGCTCGACTCCATTGCCCGGGCGCTGCTCGTTGCCTAGTTAGCCGTGATGGACATCCGCACCGAGCCGCTTGCCGCCGCCCCCCACACCGAAACCCGCCGCGCCGACTATCTCGCGCCCGACTGGCTGGTCCCCGAGGTCGCGCTCGAGTTCACGCTCGATCCCGATCGCTCAACCGTCCGCGCGCGCCTGATCGTCACCCGCAACGGCACCCACGCCCGCCCGCTGCGCCTCGAAGGCGACGAGATCGCCGCCAACTGGCTCAAGGTCGATGGCGCCGATACCGCAATCGTCATGGACGGTTCGACGCTGGTCATCGACCTCCCCGGCGACCGCGCCACGATCGAAACCGAAGTCACCCTGACCCCCGCTGCCAACAGCAAGCTGATGGGCCTCTACGCCTCGGGCGGGATCCTCTGCACCCAGTGCGAGAGCCAGGGTTTTCGCCGCATCGCCTTCCACCCCGATCGCCCCGATGTCCTCTCGGTCTACACCGTCCACATGAGCGCCGACGCCGCGCGCTTCCCGATCCTCCTCGCCAACGGCAATTGCACCGCTTCGGGGCAAGGCGAAGACGGCACCCACTGGGCCGCATGGCACGATCCCTACCCCAAACCCTGCTATCTGTTCGCACTCGTCGCCGGCGACCTGACCGCCAACCGCGACAGCTTCACCACCATGTCGGGCCGCACGGTCAACCTCGGCATCTGGGTCCGCGAAGCCGACGTGCCCAAGACCGCCCACGCCATGGCCGCCCTCAAATCCGCGATGGCGTGGGACGAGCGGGTCTACGGCCGCGAGTATGACCTATCCCTGTTCAACATCGTTGCGGTCGACGACTTCAACTTCGGCGCGATGGAGAATAAGGGCCTCAACATCTTCAATTCGCGCTATGTCCTCGCCGACCCCGATACCGCCACCGACGCCGATTTCGACGCCATCGCCGCGGTCGTCGCGCATGAATATTTCCACAATTGGTCGGGCGACCGCGTCACCTGTCGCGACTGGTTCCAATTGAGCCTCAAGGAAGGCTTCACCGTCTTTCGCGACCAGAGCTTTTCGGCCGACATGGGCTCGCCCGCGGTCAAGCGGATCGAGGATGTCCGCGTCCTGCGCTCGGCCCAATTCCCCGAGGATGCCGGCCCGCTCGCCCACCCGGTCCGCCCCGAATCCTACCTCGAGATCACCAACTTCTACACCGCAACGGTCTACAACAAGGGCGCCGAACTCATCCGCATGATGCGCACCATTCTCGGCCCCGAGAAATTCCGCGCTGGATCGGACCTCTATTTCGACCGCCACGACGGCCAGGCGGTCACCTGCGAGGACTTCGTCAAGGCGATGGAAGATGCCAGCGGCACTGATCTCTCCCAATTCCGTCTGTGGTACAGTCAGGCTGGCACCCCCGCCGTCACCGCCCGCCTTGAGCAAGGCCCGGAAGGCACGACCCTTCACCTTGCGCAAAGCGTCCCCACGACCCCCGGCCAGACCGCGAAGCAACCAATGGTGATCCCGCTGAAAACCGCGCTGATCGGCCGCGACAGCGGTGCCGAGCTCGCCCCCGAGCGAGTGATCCTTTTCGATCAGACCGCGCAATCGGTGGCCTTCCCCGGCGTTACCGACCCCGCGATGCTGTCGATCAACCGCGATTTCTCTGCACCGATCCTGCTCGACGTCACCCGGGCGCCGGGCGAACTCGATGCGCTCGCCGAACACGACCCCAACCCCTTCGCCCGCTACGAAGCATTGCAGGAGCTGATGCTCCGCACCCTCCTCGCCAGCGCGAACGGCGAGCCCGCCGACTCCGCGCCAGTGATCGAAGCAATGCGCCGCACCCTCGCCTCGAACGCCCTCGACCCCGCGTTCAAGGGCGAGGCGCTATTGCTCCCCTCCGAAAGCCTGATCGGCGACCGCATGCCTCTGGTCGATCCCGACGCGATCCATACTGCGCGAGAAAATCTCCGCGCCGCCATCGGTCAGGCCCTCGCCGAGCCCCTCGCCGCCGCGCAAGCGCAGGGCGCTCCCGGCGATGACCTGTCCTCGGCCGCGAAGGGTATCCGCCGCCTGCGCACCGTCGCGCTCGGCCTCCTCGCCGCTGGCGATCCCGCCCGAGGCGCCGCGCTCGCCAAGGTGCAATATGACGCCGCCGACAATATGACCGATCGCCAGGGCGCGCTCGCCATCCTCGTCAGCCTCGACGCCCCCGAGCGCGACGCCGCGCTCACCGCCTTCTACGACCGCTACCGCACCGACCCCCTGGTCATCGACAAATGGTTCGGCCTGCAAGCTGCAGCCCAACGCCGCGATACCCTCGCTGCGGTCGAATCACTAGCCCGCCACCCCGACTTCACCATGACCAACCCCAACCGCCTGCGCTCGCTGATCGGCAGCTTCGCAATGAACCAATGGGCGTTCCACGATGCCTCGGGCGCGGGCTACCGCTTCGTCACCGATACATTGCTCGCCGCCGACCGCATCAATCCCCAGACCGCGGCCAAGCTGGTCCCCCCGCTCGCCCGCTGGCGCCGCTTCGAGCCCGTCCGCGCCGCCCTCATGCGCGGCCAACTCGAACGGATGCTCGCCACGCCCGGCCTGTCGAAAGACCTGTTCGAACAAGTGTCAAAATCACTGGCGTGAATAGAAAAGGGGCGGGGGCCTTCCAGCCGCCCGCCCCTCCTTACGCAAAAAAAGCGCGCGAATTACGCCGCGCCGCTCTCTTCCTCTTCAAACGTTATCGCGACATCGGCATTGGCCGACAGCCGTACCTTGTCGCCCTCGACGTCGGCGACGAGCCCGCGCGAGATATAATGGTGGTGGCCTTCATGGCTGCCCTCGCCGCTGTCCTTCTTGGTCAGCTTGATGCGGTCGCCCTGGACATGATCGACGGTGCCGACATGCACGCCGTCGGCGCCGATCACTTCCATATGTTCCTTGATGTCTTCGAAAACGGACATTGTTCATTCTCCTTCGCGTATCGCCCCGGTTGAACGCCGGGATAGCTCGAAGGATGCGTCAGCCTTTCGCGACCAGTCCGCTCTGGACGATATGCCAGCGCCGCTGCTCCGCGCTCGACCCATCGACATCGTTGACTCGGCGCAGCGTCAGCGGCCCGATGAAATTGAACCGCTTGCCGGCCTTGTCCACTCCGTACAGCCGCAGCGGGACCATGATGAAGCTCGACCCCATCGCGCCCTCCTGGTCATACGGCTTGCCCACCTCGCCATGCACCTCGCGAAAGGTCGCGAGCAAAACCGGCGCGAGCGCCCCCTGCTCAATCCCCTTGCGCCATGCCTTGTCGGCGGCCGCAAACTTCCCTTCGCCGATCAACGCGGCATAGAGCTGCACGACCTGCCCCGCCCCCTCGGCGCTCTTGGGGTCGATCGGCCCCTTTGGCTCGCTCAGGGGCGTGCGATCGTCGGGCAACCCGCCCGGCGTCCCCGGTGAACCCGGTTCGGGCGCAACCGGCATGGCGGGAATGGCCCGGACAGGCCCCGCATCTTTTTTCTCCATCGGCCCGACCGGCGACCCGACCGTTACCGGTGCCGCGACCGGCGTGTCGCGCTGCTCGACGGGCGCCTTGTGGCACGCCGCTAGAAGGACGACCGTCGAAAGGAAGAAAATTCGCATCCTCCTCAAGCGCGCCGTATGGCACATCGTTCCCGCGCCGGTGCCGGGTTTGTTTCGCAGGCTGACAAGCTGGAGAGAATTCAAATGGACAACCAAGATCCCACTATCGACACCGACCCCCCGACCAATGGCGGGATCGTCGCGGTCGCCATCCTGTTCATCATCGTCCTGCTGCTGCTGTATTTCTTCCGCCGCCAGCTTGGGCTTGCCAGCAGCTAGAATTTCTCGTCACCCCGGCCTAATCCGGCGCGCATGACCCTCGACGAAACCCATGATCCCGCGCGCACCAGCTGGCTCGACAGCGCCAATGGCCACCCTGATTTCCCGATCCACAACCTGCCGCTCGGCGTGTTCGATCGCGGTGACGGCGCGCGCATCGGCGTCGCGATCGGCGACCAGATCCTCGACCTCGCCGCCGCTTCCGCGCTGCTCGATCCCGCGTGGCAACGCGCCTTGTTCCAGCGCCGATTGAACGACTGGCTCGCCCACGGCCCCGCCGACCACCGCGCGCTGCGCCGCCGGCTGTCGGCCCTGCTCAGCGACCCCGCCCACCGCGCCGCGACCGAGCCCCACCTCGTCGCCCAATCCGAGGTCACGATGATGCTCCCCGCGCGCATCGGCGACTACACCGACTTCTACGTCGGCATCCACCACGCGACCAACGTCGGCCGCCAGTTCCGCCCCGACCAGCCGCTCATGCCCAACTATAAATATGTCCCGATCGGCTATCACGGCCGCGCCAGCTCGGTCCGCGTCTCGGGCGAACCCGTCATCCGACCGAGCGGCCAGCGCAAACCGCCAGAAGCTGCCGAACCGACCTACAGCCCCTCGCGTCGCCTCGACTACGAACTCGAGCTCGGCATCTGGATCGGTCGCGGCAACCCGCTCGGCGACCCCATCCCGATCGCGGAAGCCTCCGACCACATCGCCGGCTACACCCTCCTCAACGACTGGTCCGCGCGCGACCTCCAGGCGTGGGAATATCAACCCCTTGGACCGTTCCTCGCCAAGAATTTCCTGACCACCGTCTCCCCGTGGATCGTGACCGCTGACGCCCTCCTCCCCTTCCGCGCGCCCATGCCTCCGCGCCCCGAAGGCGACCCCGCCCCGCTCCCCTACCTCGACAACCCCGCCGACCAGGCGACCGGCGCACTCGCCATCCACCTCGAAGTCACCCTCTCGACCGAGGCGATGCGTGCCGCCAATCTCCCCCCGCATGCCCTAAGCAAGGGCGAGGCTTCCGCCGCAATGTACTGGTCCGCCGCCCAGATCATTGCCCACCACAGCTCCAACGGCTGCAACCTCTCGCCGGGCGACCTCATCGGCACCGGCACCCTCTCGACCGCCGACGACTCGGGCCGAGGCTCGCTCCTCGAGATCAGCAACGGCGGCAAGTCCCCGCTCACCCTCCCCTCGGGCGAACAGCGCAGCTTCCTTGAAGACGGCGACGAGCTCACTCTCGCCGGCTGGTGCGAAGCCCCCGGCGCGCTGCGCATCGGCTTCGGCACCTGCACCGGCCGCGTCACCCCCGCGCGCTAGAGTCAGTTTGCGAAGTGCGGTGCCGGCCCGCACCCCCACCCGGCCAACCCATAGAATATACTCGAGTGGGTTGGCCGGGTGGGGGTGCGGGCTGGCACAGCTCAACCAACAAAGACGCTAAACCAACCCGCGACTCTCCGCCATCAACCGCGTCAGCGCATAGAGCGCATCGATATTGGGGCACGCCACCCCCGCCCGCCGCGCCAGCTCGCGCGGAGCCCCGACCAGCGCCTCCAGCTCGATCGCCCGCCCCGCTTTGACATCCTGCAGCATCGACGTCCGGAATGCCCCCAGCGTCGCCGCCAGCACCAGCCGCTCTTCCCCGCTCTCGGCGATCGGACACCCCACCGCCGCGCCAATCGTCGCCGCCTCGGCCATGCACGCCAACACGAACGCCCGCACCTCGCTGGCCAGGATCCGGTCGGTCGTCGCCAGCGTCAGCGCCGACACCGGGTTGAAGGTCATATTACCCCATAATTTATACCAGATCGTCCGCCTTATATCGGCCTCGACATTCGCCGCGATCCCCGCCGCGCCGAACATCTCTGCCAGCGCATCGACCCGCGCACTCGCTCCGCCGCCGGGCTCGCCCAGCCTGATCCCGTTCGAATTGCGTACCACCACTGCGCCATCCTCGCGCCGCTCGACTGCGGCATAAGCTACGCACCCGACGACCTGCGCCAATGGTAACGCCGCCGCGATCCACCCGTCGGGATCGACGCTGGCCAACCGCTCGCCGCCGGCAAACCACCACGGCACCCCGTTGAGCATCGGCACGATCAGCGTCTGAGCCCCGATCATCGGCCGCGCCCGCTCGGCCGCCTCGGCCAGCGCCGGCGCCTTGACCGCGATCAGCAGCACGTCCTGAACCCCGATCGCCGCCGCATCCCCCGACCGCCGGATCGCGACCGCCTCCTCGCGCCCGCCCTCGATCAGCCGCAACGGCGACGAATCCGCCACCGCTCCGTCGCGCATCAACGCGCTTACCTCATGCCCGCCAAGCGCCAGCCGCGCCCCCACCCAGCCGCCGATCGCCCCCAGCCCGACTATCCCGATCCGCATCGCACCCCTCTCCTCACCGACCGTATTTCCACGGCCATTGCGGCAAGCCAATGAATATCGCATCTTCACTGCGCTCGGCCGCTCCTTCGGACGCTTGCGCTTGAGTCATCCGCTTCCCGCCAATCTGCTCGACGCGCGCAGTCGCGGCCCGCGCTGGCCCCGCATCGCGCTGCTCGCCCTCGTCGGCGCGATTGGCGGCGCACTGCTCGGCATCGAAAGCGCGACCCTCGTCACCCCGACCTACCGCGCCGCTGCCACGCTCGAATTCGCCCAGGCCCCCGGTGCCGTCCCCTTGTCCGACGCCTCGCGCGACGCCCGCATCGACGGCGTCGTCGAAAACGCCCGCTCGCTCGCCGTGGACGACGGCCTGCGCCCCGAACGGATCGGCGCGACCAACCTCATCCGTCTCGACGCGACCGACCCCGCCCCCGCCCGCGCCGCCGCCCGCGCCAATGCGCTCGCTGCTATCCTCGTCGCCCGCTCGCTCGCCGACCGCCTCGCCTCGATCGATCCGCCCGGCTCCCCACTCGAAACCGACCTCGCCGCCGCCCGCGAAACCGCCGAGCAATCCGAAACCGCCCTCGCCACCTTCCGCGCTCACGCCCCGACCAGCAGCGCCACCGCCGACGATGCGCTCCTCGGCGCCCTGCGCGACAGTCTCGGCAATGCGCGCGGAGACCTTGCTGCCGCCGCATCGCGCGCCGCCGCCGCCACCGGCCACGTCATCGTTTCCTCGGGATCGGTCGGCCAGACCGGCACCGCCAGCCTCGGTCCGCTGCGCACCCAACGCGCCGAGCTCGCCCGCCGCGTCGCCCAGCTCGCCGAGCGCTTCGACCCCGCCTATCCGCCGCTGACCAGCGCCCGCACCGAACTCGCCGTCCTCGATCAGGCGATCGCCGCCGAGCTCACCGGCCTCACCCGCAGCGCCGCCGCCGACGCCGCCGCCGCCCGCGCCCGCGCCGCCGCGCTCGACCAAAACCTTGGCCTCGCCGAACAGCGCCGGTCCCACGCCATCGCCGCCGAGGCCGATCTCGCCCGCCTTCAGCGCGCCGCCGACCACGCCCGCGAATCCTACCGCCAGCTCGAAGCCAGCCTCGTCCAGCGTCGCACCGAGCGCAGCATCGCCCGTCCCGAACTGCGCCTCGTCACCCGCGCCACGCCGCCGCTTGTCCCCGCCTCGCCGCAACCATGGCTCCTCGCCTTGTTCGCCGCGCTCGCGCTGGGCCTCGCCGGCGCACTCCTCGGCTGGTGGCGTGAGCAGCGGCGCATCGCCCTCGCCCAAATTCTCGCGGTTCAGTAAGTGCCGATCGTCCCCGGCCCCACTGCAGGCGCGCGCATCGGCGGCATCGCGCGCGTGAAAATCGCCGATCCGCTCGCCGCGGCATGAAGTCCATACCCCGCCCCCGGCATGTCGATCGCCACCCGGTCGCACCAATATTTCGCCGTATCGTCGACCCGCAGCGCGGTCCCGATCAGCGCGCCGCCATTGGCCAGATCGCCCAGATCGCCCTCGGCCCGGCTCCCCGCGAGCCAGCTCAGCGACGCATTGATCGACCGCATCGTCCCCCCGCGATTGCCGCGATAAACCCCCGCGACATCCAGCCCGACGACATTCTCGTGGCTCGTCCAGCCGTTGCACGACACCCCCGGCGCGCGGCCATTGTTGCTCGCCGAGCAGTTGACGGTGACGAAATGCGTCGCCGCCGTCGGCGCGGTCGTATTGTGCGCGTTATACCCGTCGGTCGCATTGCCATCGGCGGCGCAGTTGAACAGCGCCGCGATCCCGTGGACCGAATTGATCGCCACCCCGGTTGCGCCCGTTTCGGTCACGCCCCCGGCGAAACGGAAACTGCACCCGTCCGCGACGACCGCTTTCATCGCGACAGGCACCGTCGAAGGCGCATAGTTGAAGCACGCCGCCGAGCTCCCCCCCTCGAAATCAAACCCGTCCCCCGCCAGCAGCCCGCCGACGAACACGCTAACCGGAGCGGTGATCTTGACCGTCGCGGTTCCCGCCCGGAACACGCGCGTATTGACGTTGGTCACCGCTGCCCCGTCGCCGCGATTGACATACAGCGTCCCCGCCACCAGCGCCCAGCTCCCCGGCCGCACGTTGCACTGCGCGGCGTTTCCCACATTGATCAAATCGGTCGCACAGCCGAAGCGATCGTTCGACGTGCGATCGACCACCCGGTTCACCGTCGCCACCGCGAAGCTGTAGCAGTTGGGATAAGTCGCATCCGCAGTCGGAGCGGTAAACGCGTCATAGGCCCCCGTCCGCACACGTCCCCCCGTCGCGATCAGCGCGAGATCAACCGTGGGCAGAACCGCTCCCCCGTTGGAAGGATTATTGGCGCGCGGATAATCGCCCGCCGCAACGAAGATCGTCGCCGGCTGGCCCGCCGTGTTGGCCGCCGTCACCCCCTTGTGGATCGACTGGAACGGCGCCCCGACCGCGCCCGTCCCGCTCGTATCATTCCCGCTCGCGATATTGACGTAGAGCGTCGTCGTCGGCGAAGCGCGCGCACTCGAAAACAGGTCGAACAGTTGAGCGGCGGACTTGCCAACGCTCCCGAACGACGCGCGCCGATCCTCGAACAGGCTAACCACCGGAGTGAACGCACTCACCGTCCACGCCGCGCTCCACGCCGCTGGCGCACTCAGCCCGAGCGACGCGGTCCGCGCCATCGCGCCCAGTCCCGCCAGTTGCGGCACGCTGACTGCACTTCCTCCCGAAGACCGCCCCATGGCTCAGGCCTCCCCGATCAGGTCGGTCGCGGTCGTGCCCGTCGCCCGCACGAAGCTCGCGCGCACCCCGATGTAGCTCGCGTTGGGCAAGTTGCGGTAGGTCACGTCACTCGCACCCCCGACACCGCGCAGGGTGACATCGCCGCCGGTCCCGACATAGATGCCCTTAACCACCTGGGTGAGCGGTACACTATCGCTCGGCACCAGCGCGAACGGCACCCGCGACGTCAGTTCGGGCGAATCGCCCATCGTGTCGAAATTGTCCGCATGGGAGGTCCAACCGAGCGCTTCATCGGGCACGAGCGACTCGTTGCCGCCCTGCTTGGCCTTCCGCCGAACACCCGCAAGCATAATCGGCCCGGCCCCGTAATGATGCGGTAGTCGCGCGGCCCGCCCGTCTGTCCTATCCATCGCGTCGTGCCGGGGGAGATTTTGAAGGTGGATCACCACCGGCCAATTGACGCGTCCGGCGCGCCCCGCGAAGCCGTCGCGGGCGCCGCACTCATGGCAGCCGCCGCGCTGCTCGCCGCTGGCGCCGCGCTTACTCCATCCCCGCTGTGGGCGTGGCTGACCGTCCGCTGTTTGCCGCTGCAGTGGTGACACTCGCCCGCGCCGCGCCGACGGCGACCATCCTGCTTGCCCCGCTGCTCCTCCTGCGCGCGACCGAGCTCGCCTCGCTCGCCGCAATCGAAAGCGGCGCGGTGATGGCCGAAACCTTCACCATCGGCCGCCCCACCGGCGCAGCAACTCACTTGCTCCTGCTCACCCTCACCACCTTCGGCGCGTCGGCCGCGCTGATCGAGAAGCTGCTTCCGGCCGTCGCCGATCGTCTCGCCCTGGCCATCCCGCGCTGGACCGCAAAAGGTCGAAAACTGCAATTCTCCCTCACCGCTATCCTCGCCGCCGCCACCCTCACCCTCGCGATCCTCGGCCTCAGCCACGGCGTCCCGCTGTTCCACCACATCGACCGCTTCACCTATCTTCACCGCCTCGCCGGTACCCCCTTTGCCAGCCTGATCCACAATGGCGCGCTGCTCGGCCCGTTCATCGGAGTGCTGCTCGCCATCCCCGTCCGCCGCCGCGCCGGCCTGCTCTTGCTTGGCTGGCTGTTCCTCCTGTCGGTCCTTTTCGGGGAGAAATTCACCTCACTGCTGCTGATTCTCGGTGGCGCCGCGATTGCACCCATGCTCGCTGCCGGAAGGCGCGCGTGGCGCCCTGCCGCAATCGCCGTCGTTGCGCTTGTCGGGTGCAGCCTCCCCGCGATCTTGCTCAGCTACGGCGCACCAGCTGGCTCGCGACGCGCCCTTACCCGCCTCGCCGACCGCGCCGCAGAACAGGGCCAGCTCTACTACCTCGCCGACCGCGCCCCGCCGCCTCTGCGCCTCGACACCCCTGCGCTCGCGGCCGATATCGCCAGCTGGCCTGAACCGTCCGCGCAGCACGCGGCCATCGCTGGACCGCGCTTCGGCCTCTATTATGTCATGATCCGCTTCGCCCCCTCGCACCGGCTCGAGCTGGCAATGCGCAGCGAAACCGGATTCGTCTTTCCGCTTTACCCTTATTTCCTCATCACTGGTGGCCCCTTGCTGCTGGTGATGGGGGCAATGTTAGTCGCACTGTTTCACGCTTGGGCCTTCGTCCTTTTGACGAAGGCTGTACTCGCCGCCCGCTGGCTCGCAGCACTCGCCTTTGCCCGCGTCATCGCCTCGCTCTACGCCTGCCTGACCACCGGCTATCTGTGGAATGGGTTCGGGGTAAAGACCCTCGCGACGCTCGCCATCGGCCTCGTCCTGCTCCACTTCCCCCGTAAGATTACCGTTAAGTCGATTTCGTTTAACGACGCGCAGCAACCCGCGTAGAACATCCACTTCGGACGATTCGCATGCTCGGGCGGATCGAACAGGGGACTGTTCGACATGCTAGAGCTTACCGGCCCGGCCCGGCTAACCGCCTTCGCCCCGCCTGCCTTCGCCCCGTCTACGTTCATTCAGCGCCAACCGCGCCCGTCCCGACCGCGCCCAACGAGCGATCCCGACCGCATCGTCCGCCTCGCCGACTTAATACTGGCGGCAATGCTGCTCGTCTCCGCCCTCCCGCTGATCGTCGTTGCCGCGCTGTGCGTCTTTGCCAGTGACGGCGCCTCCCCGCTATTCATCCAGCGCCGCATCGGCCGCGGCGGCCGCCCCTTCGCCTGCCTCAAGCTGCGCACCATGGCCCCCGATGCCGACCGCCGCCTCGCCGCGCTGCTCGCCGCCGATCCCGCTGTGCGCACGCTGTGGCAATCACAGCAGAAACTGCTCGACGACCCGCGCATCACCCCGCTCGGCCGCCTGCTCCGCCTCGCCAGCATCGACGAACTGCCCCAGCTCGCCAATGTCCTGCGCGGCGACATGAGCCTCGTCGGCCCGCGCCCGATCGTCGCCGCCGAAGTCGGCCGCTACGGTCGCCGCTTCGCCGCTTATTGCGATCGCCGCCCCGGCCTCACCGGCCTGTGGCAGGTCTCGGGCCGCAGCCGCGCCGGCTACGCCCGCCGCCTCGCTTGCGACCGGCTGTTCGCCCGCCGCCGCTCGCTTGCCCTCTACCTGCGGATCCTCGCCGCGACCGTGCCCGCCGTGCTCCTCGCCCGCGGCGCCTGCTAGACGAAGCCGCGCGTCACGCTATGAAGCCCGCCACTCATCAGGCGGAGCTACACCCATGCCCATCGACCTTAGCGGCCGCACCGCGCTCATCACCGGCGCCGGTGCCGGCCTCGGCCGCGCCCACGCGCTGCTTCTCGCGCAACAAGGCGCCAATGTCGTCGTCAACGACATCCCCCAGGCGCTCGACAAGGCTCAGGCCGTCGTCGCCGAGATCATCGCCGCCGGCGGCACCGCCATTGCGATCCCCGCCTCGGTCACCGACGAAGCCGCCGTCGCCACCATGGCCGCCGAAGCCATCGCCCGCTTCGGCAAGGTCGACATCCTGGTCAACAACGCCGGCATCCTGCGCGACAAGAGCTTCTCGAAAATGACCCTCGCCGACTGGCGCGACGTGATCGACGTCCACCTCACCGGCGCTTACCTGTGCACCCACGCCCTGTGGGACCACATGCGCGCCAATAATTACGGCCGCATCGTCATGACCACCTCGTCGTCGGGGCTCTACGGCAATTTCGGCCAGTCCAATTACGGCGCCGCCAAGATGGCGCTGGTCGGCCTGATGCAGACCCTCAGCATCGAAGGCGCGAAAAACAACATCCGCGTCAACTGCCTCGCCCCCACCGCGCGCACCGCGATGACTGAAGGCCTGCTTCCGCCGCAAGCGCTCGAACTGCTCGACCCCGACCGCGTCTCCCCCGCGCTCCTCGCGCTCGTCGGCGACAACGCCCCGACCCGCGCCATCCTGCTCGCCGGCGCCAGCGGCATCGAGCGCGCCACGATCACGATGAGCGAAGGCATCTTTATCGGCCACAACAGCGCCGAATCTGCCGCCGACCGCATCCTCGCCGAATGGGACCATATCGGTGAGGCGACCACCGCTCCCGAGATGGGCGCGGCGCAGGGCATGCTCGAAATCAACAAGGCGCTCGCCGCCCGCTAGGCAGCGCGCGCCAGGTCACGTCGCGGGCACAAAAAAAGGGCGGAGGCCGCAGCCCCCGCCCAATTCTCTTCGATCGCCTTTGACGTCAGCCACGCGGTTTCTTTTTCTTCGCCTTGCCCGTCGCCGGCGCCAGTGGGTCGCTGGTCGGGGCCACGGTCGTCGCCGTGTCCGCCGGCGGTGTGGTCAGGTCGCTCGGTGCCGCACTCGTTGCCGGAACAGCCGAAGTCGCCGGTATCGCGACGGTGCCCGCCGAGGGATCCGCCGGAGTCGCCGGAATGGCGGGGGTCGCCGACGTCGCCGGGACGGCGCCCGGCTTGGCGATCGGCGGAGCGGCCAGCGCCGGGCTGGCCAGCAGAACTGCGGCAGCAGCGGCCAGAATAATGCGCTTGGTCATCGATAAATTCCTCTTGGTTCATTCAGGGGTTTGCGGCGCGCCAAGGGGGGGAAAGCGCGCCGCCCCAACGGCCTAGACCCCCTGATCGGTTAATTCGCGCGATTGTCGGCGAACCGAACCCTCGGCGGGACTGGCCGACCCCCACGCCGCCGCGCTACAAGGGCGCCATGTCGACCTTCACCATGGACACCGCGACCAGCCGCGCGACGCCGACCCCGGTCCCCGGCAAGCGCGTCACCGCCCCTGCCATCCGCGCGCGCAAGGTCGGCGGCACCACTGCCGATCCGATCGTGATGCTCACCGCCTACACCATGCGCATGGCGCAATTGCTCGACCCGCATTGCGACGTGCTGCTGGTCGGCGACAGCCTTGCCCAGATCATCTACGGCCTCCCCTCGACCGTCCCGGTCACACTCGACATGATGTGCAACCACGGCGCGGCGGTGGTGCGCGGCAGTTGGCACGCGCTGGTCGCGGTCGACATGCCGTTCGGCAGCTACGAAGCCTCGCCGGAAATCGCCTTCGCCAGTGCCGCCCGCATCATGAAGGAAAGCGGCTGCGCGGCGGTCAAGCTGGAAGGCGGCGAAGCGATTGCCCCGACCATTGAGTTCCTGTCGAAACGCGGCGTCCCCGTCATCGCCCACGTCGGCCTTACGCCTCAGGCGGTCAACCAGCTCGGCGGCTATGGCGCGCGCGGCCGCAACGACTCCGAAGCCGCGCACATCCTCGCCGACGCGAGGGCCGTCTCCGATGCGGGTGCCTTCTGCATGGTGGTCGAGGGGGTGCTCGAGGACATTGCCAACGACATCACCGCTGCCGTCCCGATCCCCATCATCGGCATCGGCGCATCGGCCAAATGTGACGGCCAGGTGCTCGTCACCGAAGACATGCTCGGCCTGTTCGAACGCACGCCGAGGTTCGTCAAACGCTACGACGACATGGCAGTGCGCATCACCAACGCGGTGACGAGCTATGCAAGTGAAGTGAAGACGCGCGCGTTTCCAACCGAGGCAGAGACGTATCGACCGAAGATCTAGCGTTGATTCCCGATCTGGCGTGGCAGTCCCACCTCAAGCCGCTATTCGCTCCACCAAAATCTCATCCTCCCGCCCCCGCGCGACGCTGAGTTCATAGCTCCCCTGCATCCGCAGCAACGTCGCCGCGCTGAGGCCGAATGCCTTCTCGAAGCGGATCGCCATCTCCGCCGACAACCCGGCCTTGCCATTTAATAAATTGCTCATCGCCTGCCGCGTTACCCGAAGGCGCGCCGCCGCTTCGGTAACGCTGAGCCCCGCGGGCTCGACCGCTTCGGCGCGCAACCAGCTACCCGGATGAACCGCAAGGCTCGCATGAAGCCTGATCGCCATCAGTGATAATCCTCCAGGTCCATATCCTCGATCACGCCCGCCGCATCGATCCGAAAAGTCATTCGCCAATTCCTGGTCACCGTCAGCGACCATTCGCCGCGCCGATCTCCGGCCAGTTGATGCGCGCCGAAGTTAGGTGGGACGTGCAATTCCTCGGCATCCTCGATCGCATCGATGTAGAACACCATATTCCGCAGTCGCTCGATCACGCCCCCAGGCAGGCCGCGCGACACACCGGTTTCGGCGAATCGACGCAGCGCCTTGTGCCGGATCGACCCAATCTGCATCTTGGCCAAATACGCCAAACTTCGTCGTGTGTCAAGTTACACTTGTCGGTCAGTTGATTTTATATCAAGCGGCATATTCTCATCACATCCCGCACCCCCCCTTTGCCAATCCCCGTCCCTCCCGCTAAGCACCCGCCAGCTTCCGTTCATCACGTGGCGGGGAAGGAAGCGCATTCGCGTTCCCCGCGCGACCACTGAGGATGTGCCTTGGCGATTGCCCCCGAAGAAAACCTGACCTTCGCCCGTGAAGTCGACGAGAATCTGCGCCGCGACAATCTGCGCGACGCCGCCCGCGCCTATGGCAAATGGGCGATCGCGGGCATCATCATTCTGCTCGTCGCCATCGGCGCCCTGCTGTTCTGGCGCGACCACCAGTCCAAACAGACCGCGCAGGACGGCGAGAAACTGTCCGCCGCGCTTGACGATATCGGCAATGGCAAGACCGCCGCTGTCCCCGCCCAGCTCGTGCCCCTCGAGACCGCGCACAGCGACGCGATTGCCGTCTCCACCCGCCTGACCGCCGCCGCGCTCGCGCTCCAGCAGAATGATCGGCCCAAGGCGATCGCCATCTACCAGGCCCTTGCCGCCGACAGCGGCATCGCCCAGCCGTGGCGCGACCTCGCCACCATCCGTCTCACTGCGCTCGATTTCGACAGCCTTGCGCCGCAAGCCGTGATCGACCGCCTCGCCCCGCTGACCAAGCCCGGCACCCCGTGGTTCGGCAGCGCCGGCGAAATGACCGCGCTCGCGCTGCTCAAGGCCAACCGCCGCAGCGAGGCCGGCCGCCTGTTCGGCCAGATCGCCGCCGACAAGACCGTCCCCGACTCGATCCGCGGTCGCGCCGTGCAGATCGCCAGCTCGCTTGGCGTTGATGCGAGCAGCTCTCTGCCGCAAGTTTCACAATGAATTCCCGCGCCCGCAAGGACCAATCCATGACCCGTTTTCGTACCCTTTCGACGGCGCTGATGCTCGGCCTCGCGCTCGCCGGCTGCAGCACGCTGCGCAAGGGCAAGCCCAAGACCCCGGTGCTCGGCGACCGCATCTCGATCCTCTCGACCGAGCTCGACATCACCGTCGATCCGGCCACCGCCGCCATTCCCATGTCCCTTCCGGCGGCGCAGGTGAACGCCGACTGGAGCCAACCCGGCGGCGCGCCGGGCAAGGCCCCCGGCCATCTCGCGCTCGGCAAGAGTCTCGGCCAGGCGTTCAACGTCTCGATCGGCGCCGGCGCCGCGACCGGCAAGCGCCTCGCCGCGGCCCCGGTCGTGTCGGGCGGCAAGCTGTTCACGATCGACACCGCCTCGACCGTCCGCGCGTTCGACGCGAAGACCGGCGCGGCGCTGTGGACGACCCAGTTTGGCACCGCCGCGCGCGGTGCTCCCTCGCTGTTCGGCGGCGGCGTCGCGGTCGATGGCGGCCATGTCTTCGCCACCAACGGGCTCGGCTTTGTCGCCGCGCTCGACGCCGGCAATGGCGGCAAGCTGTGGCAGGTCCGTCTCGGCGGCCCGCTGCGCGGGGCGCCCTCGGTCGGCAACGGCACCGTTTATGCAATCAGCCAGGATAACCAGATTTACGCGCTCGGCCAGGCCGACGGCAAGACCGCCTGGTCGAACGCCGCCGCGCTCGAGATCGCCGGCGTGTTCGGCGCCGGCTCCCCCGCGATCGGCCAGGGAACGGTCATCGCCGGCTTCTCGTCGGGCGAGCTCAACGCCTATCGCTACGAGAATGGCCGCCAGGTGTGGCAGGACACGCTGTCGCGCACCTCGATCCGCACCAGCGTCTCGAGCCTCGCCGACGTCGACGCCGACCCGGTGATCGACAGCGGCCAGGTGTTCGCGCTGGGCCAGGGTGGCCGCATGGTCGCGCTCGATCTCGTCAGCGGCCAGCGCCTGTGGGAGCTCAATCTCGCCGGCATCTCGACCCCGTGCGTCGTCGGCGAATGGGTGTTCCTGGTCACCGACGAAGCCAAGGTCGTCGCCATCGCCCGCTCGACCGGCAAGGTCCGCTGGATCAGCCAGCTGCCGCGCTACCGCAACAAAAAGGGCAAGACCGGCCCGATCAATTACAAGGGCCCGATCATCGCCGGCGACCGCCTGATCCTCACCGGCTCGAACGGCACGCTGATCAACCTCGACCCGGCCAGCGGCTCGTTCCAGAGCCAGACCAGCGCCGGCGGCCCGGTCAGCCTGCCGCCCATCGTCGCCAACCAGACGCTGTACGTCCTCACCGACAGCGGCCGCCTGATCGCCTACCGGTAATTCCTCCCCTAGGTCGCTAGGGGAGGGGGACCGCAAGCGAAGCTGGTGGTGGAGGGGCGGCGCAGCCGAGGATCGACCGCCCGGCCAGCCCCTCCACCCCTTCGCTTGCGCGAAGCGGTCCCCCTCCCCTGCGCAGTGGCAGGGGAGGAATTCTTGACCCCCGCGTCGGCAACGGGCAGGGGCAGCCCCATGCCGCTTCCCACCGTCGCGATCGTCGGCCGGCCTAACGTCGGCAAATCGACCCTGTTCAACCGCCTCGTCGGCAAGCGCGTCGCGCTGGTCGATGACCGCCCCGGCGTGACCCGCGACCGGCGCGAGGGCGAGGGCCAGCTGATGGGCCTCGAATTCCGCGTTATCGACACCGCCGGCTATGAGGACGAGGACCCGGTCTCGCTCCCCGGCCGGATGCGCCAGCAGACCGAGGCGGCGGTGATCGACGCCGACGTCGCCCTGTTCCTGATCGACGCGCGCGAAGGCCTGACCTCCCTCGACGAGGAGATCGGCCGCTGGCTCCGTGCGCAGGACACGCCCGTTATCGTCGCCGCCAACAAGGCCGAGGGCCGCGGCGCCGAGGCCGAGCGGCTTGGCGCCTACAAGCTCGGCCTCGGCGATCCGCTCGCGCTGTCCGCCGAACATGGCGAGGGCATGGCCGACCTGTTCGACGCGCTGCGCCCCCACGTCGAGCGCGAGGCGATCGAGGGAGCCGCCGAAGAAGAATATGATCCCTGGCCCGAAGGCGGCCCGCTCAAGCTCGCCATCGTCGGCCGCCCCAACGCGGGCAAGTCGACCCTCGTCAACCGCATCCTCGGCGAAGAACGAATGATCACCGGTCCCGAGGCCGGGATTACGCGCGACTCGATCACCACCGACTATCAATGGACCGGCGACGACGGCGCCCCCCGCCCCGTCCGCCTGGTCGACACCGCCGGCCTGCGCAAGCGCGCCAAGATCGACGACAAGCTCGAATGGCTCTCGACCCAGGACACCCGCCGCGCGATCGACCATGCCGAGGTCGTCGTCCTCCTGCTCGACGCCACCCGCGGCCTCGAGGTGCAGGACCTCAAGATCGCCGACTCGGTCGAACAGGAAGGCCGCGCGCTGATCATCGCGCTCAACAAGTGGGACGTCGCCGAACACGCCTCGTCGCTGTTCAACGGCGTCAAGGCCGCGCTCGAGGACGGCCTTTCCCAACTCAAGGGCGTCACCTTGCTGACCGTCTCGGCCAAATCGGGCAAGGGCATCGACACGCTGTTCAAGGCGGCGTTTGAACTGCGCGACGCCTGGTCGCGCCGCGTCGGCACCGGCGAGCTCAACCGCTGGTTCGAAAAAGCGGTCGACGCCAATCCCCCGCCCGCCCCCGGCGGCAAGCGGATCAAGCTGCGCTACGTCACCCAAGTGAAAGCTCGCCCGCCCAGCTTCGTCATCTTCGGCAGCCGCGTCGACCAGCTTCCCGACAGCTATCAGCGCTACCTCGTCAACTCGATGCGCAAAGATCTCAAGCTCGGCCCGATCCCGCTGCGCCTGACGATGCGCGCGACCAAGAACCCCTATCATGACGCCAATGCCGGCGGGGGCAAGCCCTCGGCACCGCCCCGCGCGCGGCGCTAACCGTCCCTTTACCCTTTCGCGGCTAGGAGTTGGCGCAAGCAGGCCCCCTATCTCGGGGGCACAGGAGCCGCCGTGACCGACGACCAACTCGACCTCGTCGACTGGAGCTATTTCGAGAAGACCCGCGCCGAGCTTGGCGGCGGGTTCATCCGCATCCTCGGCTATTTCCGCGAAGACGGGGTAAAATCACTCGCCCAGATCGAAGCCGCGATGCACGAGCATAACAGCGTCGCCCTCGTCCTCCCCGCGCACACGCTCAAGGGCGAGGCACGCATGTTCGGCGCCGAAAAGCTCGCCGAAGTCGCCGAAGCGATCGAGAATGTCGCGCGCAGCTGCATCGAAACCCGCCGCTTCCCCGACGAACTCATCCCCGAAGTCGTCGAGCTGCGCCGCCTGTTCAGCGCCACGGTCGAGCTGTTCGACAAGGCCACCAACCCCTTGCTCACCCGCGCCGCGCCCCAGGGCGCCTTCGGCCGCAAGTCCGCCAACCAGAGCTTCGGCCGAATCTAGCCGTCGCTCACAGCCAGCTCGCGATCTGATCGAGAGGCTTCTTGCGCAGCGCATAGTCGGGCACGACTGCATCCCCGGCGGGCAACCCGGCGACGATCACCATCACCGCCTTCTCGTCCGTCGGCCGCCCGCACAAATTACGCAGGAACCCCATCGGCGAGGGCGTGTGCGTCAGCGTCGCCAGCCCCGCACGATGGAGGCAGGCGAGCATCAGCCCGCAGGCGATGCCGACACTTTCGGTGACATAATAATTCTGCTTGGAATCGCCCGGCTCGATCCCCCCGCGGCGCTGCCCGAACACGACGATCAGATAGGGCGCGACTTCGAGAAAGCCCTTGTCGGGATCAGTCCCGAGCGGGGCCAGCGCGGCAAGCCATTCGGCCCCCGCCTTGCCGGCATAGAAAGCAGCCTCCTCCTTCTCCGCCTCGACCCGGATCCGCGCCTTCACCTCGGGCGAGGTCACGACGGCGAAATGCCACGGCTGGTGATTGGCCCCCGACGGCGCGCTCCCCGCCGCGAGGATCGCCTCCTCGATGACGGCGCGCGGAACCGGCGCGGACGAGAACATCCGGCACGTCCGCCGCCCGCCACCTCCTCGCGAAAGCCGCGCGCTGCCGCGATCCGCTCGGCATCGCTCAGCACGGGCAGCGCCGCATAGGGCGAATGCGGAACCGTCTTCAAGCCAGCGCCCCATCCGCACCCATGAGCGCAGGCAAGAACCCCTCATGCGCGGCCCGGAGGTCGGAGAGGGAGGCCCCAAGGATCGAGTTTCCGCCGACAGTGCCGATTTTGCGGGCACCACAACCCACGATTTCAAAGCAATCATTGCCGTGACCAAGGTGCCGCTCAAATGCTGCCACGTCAGCAACTGTAACAACATATCGTGCTTGATCTTCCCCGAACCACCATTGGGCGGAGGTAAGACTATGGTGCGCTTCGACGGTGGCCCCGAGGTCGCTCGTCAACGCCATTTCGGTGAGTGCGACGGCGAGTCCCCCGTCTGAAACATCATGCACTGCAGTTACCAAGCCGGCATCTATCCATTCCCGAATGTAGAACGCCGCATTCTGCTCGCAGTTGAGATTTACCGGAGGGGGAGGTCCATCTTGCCTGCCCTGTACTTCTCTTAGCCAAAGCGATTGGCTCAAGTGTCCCTCCGATTGTCCGACAAGAAAAATTGCCTCGCCCTGACACTTGAACCCAATCCCGACAGCCTTGCCCACATCCTCGATCACCCCGACCGCGCCAATCGCGGGCGTCGGCAGGATCGCGCTCCCGGTCCCATCCTCATTCTTGGTCTCATTATACAGCGACACATTCCCGCTCACGATCGGCATGTCGAGCGCGATGCAGGCTTCGCTCATGCCCTCCAGACAGCCGACGATCTGCCCCATGATCTCGGGCCGCTGCGGGTTGCCGAAGTTGAGGCAGTTGGTCACCGCCAGCGGCCTCGCCCCCACCGCGCACAAATTGCGATACGCCTCGGCGACCGCCTGTTTGCCCCCCTCGACCGGGTCGGCGTAGCAATAGCGCGGGGTGCAGTCGGTGGTCATCGCCAGCCCGCGCTTGGTCCCGTGAATCCGCACAATCGCCGCATCGCCCCCGGTCTGGACCGTGTCACCCCCGACCTGGCTGTCATACTGCTCGTAAATCCAGCGTCGCGACGCGATCGCGGGAGATGCCATCAGCTTGAGCAGATCAGCGCCAATGTCCGTGGATTCGGGAATTGGACCAAGCGGCTCGACCTTCGCCCACGCCTTATACTCGTCCTGATTGAGATAAGGCCGCTCGTATAACGGCGCCTCGTCGGCCAGCGGCCCGAGCGGAATATCGGCGACCACTTCGCCATTCCATTCCAGCACCATATGCCCCGTATCGGTCACCTCTCCGATCACCGCGAAATCCAGCTCCCACTTGCGGAAAATCGCTTCCGCAAACTCCTCGCGCCCCGGCTTGAGCACCATCAGCATCCGCTCCTGGCTCTCCGACAACATCATCTCATAGGGGGTCATCCCCTCCTCGCGGCACGGCACCGCGTTCATGTCGAGCCGGATGCCGACCCCGCCCTTCGACGCCATCTCGACGCTCGACGAGGTCAGGCCGGCCGCGCCCATGTCCTGGATCGCGACGATCGCGTCCGATGCCATCAGCTCGAGGCAGGCCTCGATGAGAAGTTTCTCAGTGAACGGATCGCCGACCTGAACCGTCGGACGCTTCTCCTCCGAATCCTCGGAGAAATCGGCGCTCGCCATCGTCGCCCCGTGGATCCCGTCGCGCCCGGTCTTCGACCCGACATAGACAATCGAATTGCCGATCCCCGACGCCGCCGAATAGAAAATCTTGTCCTGCTCGGCGATCCCCACGGTCATCGCGTTGACCAGGATATTGCCGTCGTAGGCCGCGTCGAAATTGACCTCGCCGCCGACTGTCGGCACCCCGACGCAATTGCCGTAGCCGCCGATCCCCGCGACCACGCCCGCGACCAGATGCCGCGTCTTGGGATGATCGGGCCGCCCGAACCGCAGCGCATTGAGGTTAGCGACCGGTCGCGCCCCCATTGTGAACACGTCGCGCAGGATGCCGCCGACCCCCGTCGCCGCGCCCTGATAGGGCTCGATGTACGACGGGTGGTTATGGCTCTCCATCTTGAAGATCGCGGCGAGCTTCACCCCGTTGGCGCCCAGACCGATATCGATCACCACGGCATTCTCGCCCGGCCCGCAAATCACCCACGGCGCGGTCGTTGGCAGCTTCTTCAAATGCACCCGCGACGATTTGTAGCTGCAATGCTCGGACCACATCACCGAGAAGATACCCAGCTCGACCATGTTCGGTTCGCGCCCCATGGCGTGCAGCAGCCGCTGATATTCTTGCGGAGAAAAGCCGTGTTCGGCGACGATTTGGGGAGTGATTGCGGGGGTGATGCTCATGGCCCCGCGCTCTAGCGCCTTGGCCCGAAAAAACCAGAAGCGTTGATCAGCCTCGCTTGCGCGGGAAGCGCAGCATCACCGTCAGCCCCTCGGCCCGCCAGTCGCGATCGATCGTCCCGCCAAGGTCGGACTTGACGCTGAGCGCGATCATCCGCTGGCCAAACCCGCTGCTCGGCCCCTCGGGCTGGCACGCCGGTCCGCACTCGATCCAGCGCATCGCGATCTCGTCATCCTCGATATCCCAGTCGAGCGCGACCTCGCCCTCCTCGCTGCACAGCGCGCCATATTTGACCGCGTTGGTGTACAGCTCGTGCAGGATCATCGACAGGCCAAGCAGCTGACCCGGCTCGAGCAAGATCTCGGGCCCACCGAACCGTGCCCGTCCCTCGGATACGTCGGCCCCCAGCACCTGCTCCGCCAGCGCGGTCAATGCGACGTCGGACACCGCGCGTCCGACGAGCAGCTGATGTGCCTTGGCCAGGCTCTGCAGCCGCCCCGAAAACGCTTCGCTGAACGTGTCGAGATCGGGCGACACCCGCGCCGTCTGCTGCGCGATCGCGGCGACCACCGTCAGCATGTTCTTCACCCGATGTTCCGATTCCTGGAGCACGCGCTGCTGCCGCTCGGCCGCCGCGTGCCGATCGGTGATGTCGCGCAGGAAGCCGACGAACAGCCGCGCGCCGAATTGTTCGGTGGCGTTGATCGACAGTTCGACCGGGATCTCGCTGCCGTCGCGGCACCGCGCGGGCACCTCGATCCGCGTGCCCAGCACCGGGCCTTCGCCGGTCGCGTGAAAGTGGGCGAGGCCACGCTCATGACCGACGCGGTGGACCGGCGGGACGATCGTCTCGCTCAGCGTCCGCCCGATCACCTCGTCGGCGCGCCAGCCGAAGGTTCGTTCGGCGCTCGAGTTCCAGCCGACGATCGTGCCATCGTCAGCCATCACCACCACCGCGTCGAGCGCAGTGTCGAGCACGGACTGAAGTCCGGCGTGCAGGGCCCCCCAGGCGATGTTCATTTCGCCTCCATCGCCTATATTTCGATGGTTTTCCAGTGCTTTCGCAGCAACAGCCGCGCTTTTTCGATCAGCTCGCGAATCGATCCGTCGTGCGCACCAGGCCGTCGAGCACACCGGGCTCGCTGAACAAATGCCCGCCATCGGGAATGATGTTCAACTCGACCTCGGGCCACACTTGCTTGAGCGCCCAGGCGGCGCGCGGCGGCGTGCAGCTATCATGCCGCCCCTGCACGATCACCCCGGGGATGGCGCGCAGCTTCTCCGCCCCGCGCAGCAGCTGCCCTTCCTCGAGCCAGCCCTTGTTCGCCATGTAATGATTCTCGATTCGCGCGACCGCGATCGCGACCGCCGGATCGGTGAAATGCTCCTCGGTCGCCGCGCTCGGCAACAGCGTCACCGTCACCGCTTCCCACTTGCTCCATGCCTTGGCCGCGATCAGCTTGGCCGCCTCGTCATCGCCCGTCAGCACCCGCTGATAGGCCGCCACGAGATCGTCCCGCTCCCCTTGCCCGATCGGCGCGACGAAATCGTCCCACCCATCCGGGTAGACCGACGACGCCCCGCCCTCCCGGTACAGCCAGTCGACCTCATATTGGTCGAACAGGAACACCCCGCGCAGCACCAGCTCGGTCACCCGCTCGGGGTGCGCCTGGGCATAAGCGAGCGCCAGCGTCGAGCCCCACGACCCGCCGAACACCATCCACCGGTCGACCCCGAAGTGCGCCCGCAGCGTCTCGATATCCGCGACCAGATGCCCCGTCGTATTCGCCTCGAGGCTGGCATAGGGCGTCGACTTCCCCGCCCCGCGCTGATCGAACACCAAAATGTTATAGCGCGCCGGATCGAATTGCCGCCGATGCGCCGGGCTCGACCCCCCGCCGGGCCCGCCATGAAGAAACACCACCGGCTTGCCACCGGGATTACCGCTGAGCTCCCAATAGAGCGAATGCCCGTCGCCGACATCGATCATCCCCGTCTCGCGCGGTTCGATCTCGGGATAAAGCGTGCGTCGTTCGGTCATAGCCTTCTCCGTCATCCCGGACTTGATCCGGGACCTGCCTTCTTCGGCATGACGCGTGCTGGAAAGGCGGGTCCCGGGTCAAGCCCGGGATGACGCTTAAAACGAAAATTCGTCATACACCTTCGACACATCCCCCGCCCACTCGCCATGATCGCGTTCGAGCAGCCGGTCGGCGAAAGTCATCCCACTCGCCACCACTTCGCGCAACGGGTCGAGGAATCCGCCCTCATTGTCGCCCGCACCGTTCAGCGCGGCACGTTCGCTCAGCCCTGCCGTTGCAATTTCGAGCACCTCGGCGGCAAGGTCGCGCATCGTCCCCCCGCCCGGCACCGGCGCTTCCAATGCCAGCCGCGGCACCGCATGGCGCAGCGCCTCGCGCTCCTCTATCGTCCAGTGCTTGACCCGGTCCCACGCCGCATCGAGCGCGCCGTCCGCATAGAGCAGCCCAACCCACAGCGCCGGCAGCGCGCAGATCCGCCCCCACCGCCCGCCATCGGCCCCGCGCATCTCGAGGAAGCTCTTCAGCCGCACCTCGGGAAAGGCGGTCGATAGATGATCGACCCAGTCCGAAACCCGTGGCTTCTCGCCCGGCAACACGTCCAACTTCCCCTCGAGGAAATCGCGAAAACTCTTGCCCGCCGCGTCGATGTACTTCCCGTCGCGAAAGACGAAATACATCGGCACATCGAGCGCGTAATCACAATATCGCTCATATCCGAACCCTTCCTCGAAGACGAACGGCAGCATCCCCGTGCGGTGCGGATCCGTGTCCTCCCAGATATGGCTGCGGAACGACTTGAACCCGTTGGGCCGCCCTTCGGTCAACGGCGAATTGGCGAACAGCGCGGTCGCGACCGGCTGCAGCGCCAGCCCAACCCGAAATTTCTTCACCATGTCCGCCTCGCTCGCATAGTCGAGATTGACCTGGATCGTGCAGGTCCGCAGCATCATGTCGAGCCCGAGCGACCCCACCCGCGGCATATGGTTCAACATGATCGCGTAGCGCCCCTTGGGCATGATCGGGAGCTCGGCCCGTGTCTTGTCGGGCCACATCCCCAGCCCGAGAAACCCCAGCCCAAGCTTGTCGCCGACCGCCTTGACCTGATCGAGATGCCGCCCTGCCTCGGCGCAGGTCTGGTGCAGATCGCTCAGCGCCGCGCCCGACAGTTCGAGCTGGCCCGCCGGCTCCAGGCTTATCGTCCCGTCTTTGCCGGCCAGCGCGATGACCTTCCCGCCTTCCTCGACCGGGGTCCAGCCATAGTCGGTTAGCCCGGCGAGTAGATCGCGGATCCCGCCCGGCTCGTCATAGGACGGCGCGCGATGATCGGCCGTCCGATAGACGAACTTCTCATGCTCGGTCCCGATCAGCCATTTGTCGCGCGGCTTCTCGCCCCCCGAAAAGACCGAGAGCAGGTCATCCCGTCCTTCGATGAGCGGCGTTTCGGTCATATCGGTGCGCGTTGTCATGAATCGCCCCTAGAAGCTGATCGTCGCCAAGGAAAGCGCCAGCGGTTTCCCTGACGGCGTGAAGCGGATGTTCACAAGGACCGCCAGTCCCCGGCCAAAGCCATCCATCCCGAAATCGCGGCCAAAGCAGCGGTTTCGGCACGCAATATTCGTGGCCCCAGAGAGACCGCGCGAATACCGGATTCGGCCCGAATCAGGTTGCGCTCCTCCGCCGTGAAACCACCTTCGGGTCCCGTCAAAATCATCGCCGGCCCCGCCGTAAAAGCCGTGCCCATCGCCTCGCCCCCGGTCTCGTCCGCGAAGTAGAGCATTCGCCCCGCATCCCGTCCCGCCAGCAACTTGGCAAGGCTCACCGGCTCGTCGATCGTCGGCACCAGCGTGCGCCCGCACTGCTCGGCCGCCTCGATCGCGATCGCGCGCAGCCGCTCGCCCTTGACCCGCTCGACCACCGTGCGCTGCGTGACCACCGGCAACAACCGCGCCACTCCCAGCTCGGTCGCTTTCTCGACCAGCCAGTCGAGCTGCGACCGCTTGACCGGCGCGAACGCCAGCCACAGGTCGGGCACTGCCTCGACCGGCTTCATCCGCCGCTCGACGCGCAACCGCATCCGTTTCCGATTCGCTCCGGCGATCGTCGCGAGCCATTCACCACTCGCCCCGTCGAACAGCAACAACTCGCCGCCCGCGCCCAGTCGCAGCACGTTGCCAAGATAATTTGCCTGCCCGCCATCGAGCTCGACCACCGCGCCCTCGGCCAGCGGCGTGGCGACGAACAGTCGCGGCAAGGATTTCGGCGGCCAGGCGGGTGTGGCGGTCATAGCGCTCGTCTATCCTTCCCCGCCCCGCTCGACCACTGCGCGCACCAAATTGGCAGTTTTACCCGATCACAATGGCGCAAACCTGTGCTATCCGCTCAGCATGCGCTATGTTGCGGGGCAAGAATGACCGGAAAAGCCAAATCGATTGAACGGCGCGCCGAGCGCAAGCCTTTCGACGCCGAGATCGAGCTGCGCCGCACGCGCGGCATGAAGTACCGCGTAACGGTCCGCGACCTCTCGCCGCAGGGCTGCTCGATCAACCTCGTCGACCGGGTCGAGCTCGATGAAATCATCTGGATCAAATTCCCCGGCCTCGAAAGCCTCGAGGCCGACGTCTGCTGGACCAAGGATTTCGTCGCCGGGGTCGAATTCAGGAGACCCCTCCACCCCTCGGTGTTCGCGTTGATTCTCGATCGGAAGGGCGCGAGCGACTGAGGTGGTGTCCCCGACCGCCGATACCGTCCCCGACAGCGAACGCCGCGGGCTGATCGGCGCGCTCCCGGTCGCCTTGCGCCCGTTCGCCTCGCTGATGCGGCTCGACCGGCCGATCGGGTCGTGGCTGCTCTTCTGGCCCTGCGCGTGGAGCGTCGCGCTCGCCGGGGTTGGCGGCAAGTCGTTCCTGTTCCTCTGGTTCGGCCTCGGCGCCTTCGTCATGCGCTCGGCGGGATGCGTCTACAACGACATCATCGACCGCGACCTCGACGGCCAGGTCGAACGCACTCGCCTGCGCCCCCTCGCCAGCGGCCGCACTTCGCTCCGCGCCGCCTGGGCACTCACCCTCGCGCTGTGCCTCGTCGGCCTGATCGTCCTCCTCCAGCTGTCCCGCACCGCCCAGCTCGTCGCACTCGCCGCGATCCTCCCTGTCGCCGCCTACCCCTATATGAAGCGCATCACCTGGTGGCCGCAGGCGTGGCTCGGGCTGGTCTTCTCGTGGGGCGCGATTACCGGCTGGCCCGCGGTCACCGGCAGCCTCGCCGCCCCCGCGCTGTGGCTATGGGCGGGCAGCATCGCCTGGGTGATCGGCTACGATACCCTCTACGCGATCCAGGACATCGAGGATGACGCGCTGGTCGGGGTCAAATCCTCCGCCCGCCGCCTCGGCCGCCACGCCGCGCTCGGCATCGGCCTGTTTTACGCCATCGCCCTGGTCGGCTGGAGCCTCGCCATCTGGGCCGTCCAGCCCCGCCCGCTCGCGCTCCTCGCCATCGCCCCCGCCGCGCTCCACCTCGCCGCCCAAGTCGCCCGCGCCGACCCCGCCAATGGCGCACTCGCCCTCGCCCTGTTTCGCTCGAACCGCGCCACGGGGCTGCTGGTCTTCCTCGCCATGCTGACGGTCGGCTTGTCGGCAGCAGCTTGACCTCCTAACTCGCCGCCATGCTGACCCCAACCCAAGCCCGCGACACCGCCGCCGCGCTCGTCGAACAAGCCCGCAAGGCCGGTGCCGACGCCGCCGACGCCATTTATGTCGGCGGTCGCTCGCAATCAGTCTCGGTCCGCATGGGCGCGCTCGAGGACATCGGCGCATCCGAAGGCGAGGAGATCGGCCTGCGCGTGTTCCACGGCACCCGCTCGGCCAGCGTCGCCTCCTCGGCGCTCTCGCCCGACGCGCTCGCCGCGCTGGTCGACCGCGCGCTGGCGATGGCCGCCGAAGCCCCCGAAGACCCCTTCGCCGGCCTCGCTCCCGGCGACCGCCTGCTTAGCGAACCCCCCGCCGACCTCGCGATCTTCGATCCGACCGACGTCGACCCCGCCGCGCTCAAGGCCCGTGCGCTCGAGGCCGAGGAAGCCGCGCTCGCCGTCCCGCGCGTGACCAACAGCAGCGGCGCCAGCGCCTCGGTCTCCCACTCGATCCTCGCGCTCGCCACCTCCGCCGGTTTCGTCGCAGCGACGCAGGGCTCGGGCCACTCGACCTCGGCCAGCGTCATCGCCGGCGACGCGGGCGCGCTCCAGCGCGACTATGATTATGACAGCACGCGCTTCCTCGCTGACCTTGAGGAGGCAGCCGCAATCGGCCACCGCGCCGGCACCCGCGCTGCCGCCCGCCTCGACCCGGTCAAGCTCGAGTCCGGTCGCATGGCCGTCCTGTTCGACCCCCGCGTCGCGACCTCGCTGCTCGGCCATTTCGCCGGCGCGATCACCGGCGCGAGCATCGCCCGCAAGGCGAGCTTCCTGATGGAGAAACTCGGGACCCGCATCTTCGCCCCCGGCATCACCATCCGCGACGATCCCCACCGCGCCCGCGGCCTGCGCTCGCGCAGCTTCGACGGCGAGGGTCTGCCGACGTCAGCGCGCAACCTGATCGATGACGGCGTCCTCACCACCTGGCTCGCCGACAGCGCCGCCGCGCGCCAGCTCGGTATCGATCCCACAGGCCACGCCGTGCGCGGCACCTCAGGTGCCCCCGGCGCGGGTCCGAGCAATCTCTATCTCGAGGCGGGCAAGCGCTCCCCCGCGCAGCTCCTCGCCGCCCATCCGCGCGCAATCCTCGTCACCGAGCTGATCGGCATGGGCGTCAACGGCGTGACCGGCGACTACAGCCGCGGTGCCGCGGGCTTCCTGATCGACCATGGCGAGATCGTCGGCCCGGTCAGCGAAATCACCATCGCCGCCAACCTCCTCGACATGTTCGCCAGCCTCGAGCCCGGCACTGACCTGACGCTCCATCGCGGCATCGACAGTCCGACCATCCTCATCCCCGAAATGATGGTCGCGGCGGGCTAGTCGACGCTGATCCCTGATCGCGCCAGCTCGATCTTGAGGCACTTGTCCTCGACCACTTTGAGCCCCGCCGCCTCGGCCTTGGCGGCAGCCTCGGCATTGCGGATACCAAGCTGCATCCACACCGCCTTCGCTCCCGCCGCGATTGCCTCATCCACGACCGGCCCGACGTCGTCGCTCTTGCGAAAGATATCGACGATATCGATCGGCTCGCCGATCTGCACCAGCTCGCGCCACACGAATTCGCCATGGACATGCTCGCCGGTGATCCGCGGATTGATCGGGATCGTGCGATAGCCGCGATCCTGCGCGAATTTCATCACGCCATAGGACGCGCGGTCGGGGCGGTCCGACGCGCCCACGATCGCGATCGTCTTCGCACCCTTCAGCAGTTCGTCGATCTCGGCGTCGGTGGTCAGCGGCATGTTCGTCTCCCTCGCGGCACCAATGCTTCAGGCCGCGACTTTCTCCACTTGCTCAAGCAGCGCCCGAGCGAGCGCGGCGAACGCCTCGGCGGCCGGCCCCTCGCCACCCGCCGGCGGTTCCCCCGCATCCGACGCCTCGCGCAGGCTCGCCGACAGCGGCAATCGCCCGAGGAACGCGATCCCCAACCGCTTAGCCGCCGCTTCCGCCCCACCGCTCCCGAACGGATCCGAACTCTCGCCACAATGCGGGCAGGCATAGCCCGCCATATTCTCGATCAGCCCGGCAATCGGCACCCCGGTCCTGCCGAACAGGTCGATCGCCCGCTCGGCGTCGATCAGCGCGAGGTCCTGCGGGGTCGAGACGATCACCGCCGCCGCCGGCCGCGCCTTCTGGACCAGCGACAATTGCACGTCCCCGGTTCCCGGCGGCAAATCGACCAGGATGATCTCGGTATCGCCCCAGTCGCCATCGATCAGCTGCGCCAGCGCGCCCGACGCCATCGGCCCGCGCCACGCCAGCGCCTGCCCCGCCGGGACCAGCTGGCCAACCGACAACAGCCGCACGCCCTGCACCTCGACCGGGATCAGCAACTTGCCCTTCGCCTCGGGCCGCGCGCTCGTCCCGAACAGGCGCGGCTGCGACGGCCCATAGATATCAGCATCGATCAGCCCGACGCGCTTGCCCATCCGCGCCAGCGCCACCGCCAGATTGGCCGACACGGTCGACTTGCCGACCCCGCCCTTGCCGCTGGCGATTGCGATCAGCGTCCGCCCGACCTTGGCCGAGGTCATCGCGATGCGCACTTCGCCCGCCCCTGCCGCGAGCTCGGCCGCCTCGAACCGCTCGTACAACGCCTCCCGCTCGGCCTTCCCCAGCCCGCTCCCGTCGACGATCAGCGTGACAACGCCGGCCGCCTCCTTGCGCGAACGAATGCGCGTCTCATCTCCCGGCATCAATATCCTCCAACGAGAAAGTCGATCGCCGTGAGAATCCGGAAATGTTCATCGGCTAGTGAACCAATCCGCTCGCCAAGCTCGGCAACCGACAGCGACGCCGCATATTGCGTAGCAAGCTGATAGTCGCGCTCGTCGAACGAAAGAATTGGATTGAACCGCGCCGCCGGCAATGGCGCGTCGTTTGTCGGCAGCAGGGCGATGACAAACCGGGTTGGCAGGTACGCGAGCATGTCGCTCTGGCAGTCGACGACCAGCGCATCCGTCCCGCGCGGCCGGTAAACATCATGCTGGCTCACTTAAAACTTCCGGAATTGCGCAAGCGGAATGCCGTTCTTCTCGATCCACGCATGATTAGATTCGAGTGCCTCGCGATTCTCCGCCATCCACTGTGCCTCGCGCTGCGCCTTGACCGCTTTCGTCAGTCCATCCTCGCACGATCGAGAGACGTTGATCCCAAGCTGCTTCGCCTCGTCCACCAGCTTCGCAGGGAGCGAAATGTTGGTTGCACGGCGTGATGAGGTTGATTCTCGAATTTGTCTGCTTGCCATTTTGCGCAAATAACATGCGCATTTAATAGGCGCAACATAATTCATCGGTTGGCGTCGGGACCCGCCCCTGTTCTTCCGCCCGCGCGCTTCCTATACTCAGGGCATGAACAACCTCATCGGGCGCCTGTTCGCCGTCAGCAAGGGGCCCTGGGGCTCGGGCAACCATGACGACGAGGGCTCCGACCCCGTCCCATCGGGCGACCCCGTCCCTCCGCCCCCGGCCGAAAGCCCGTGGGGCCAGCCGCCCAAGCGCCGCACCGACCGTCCGCTGAGCGGCAACGCCAGCCTCGACGACCTGCTGCGTCGCGGCCGCGAGCGCTTTGGCGGCGGCGGCGGCAATGGCGGCGGCAATGGCCCCGGCGGCCTTTCAATCCGCCCCGATCGTTCAATCTTCATGTGGGCTGCTTTCGCGCTGCTCGCGCTGTGGCTCGTCCTCACCTCGATGCACTCGATCGCCCCGCAGGAGCGCGGCGTTGTCACCCGCTTTGGCCGCTACGCCTACACTCTCTCTCCCGGCGTCGGCATCACCTTGCCCTCGCCGATCGACAAGGTGCGCAAGATCGATGTCGAAAAGATCCAGACGATCGACCTCGGCAGCGAGGAGAGCGAGACCCTGATGCTGACCGGTGACGGCAACATCATCGACATTGCCTATCAGGTGCGCTGGAACATCCGCGTCCCCGAACAATATCTGTTCGAGCTGGCCCAGCCCGACGAGACCATTCGCCAGGTCGCCGAAAGCGCGATGCGCGCCGCGATTGCCAACGTCACCCTGCGCGACGCAACCCAAAAACGTGGCGAAATCGAGAACCGCGTCCAGGAAGAAATGCAGCGCGTGCTCGACAGCTATCACGCGGGCGTCCAGGTCCAGGGCATCGCGATCAAGCAGGCCGATCCCCCCGCGGCGGTGCTCGACGCGTTCAAGGAAGTCTCGGCCGCCCAGCAACAGGCGCAAAGCTATACCAATCAGGCGCGCGCCTATGCCCTTCAGCTGACCGCCAAGGCGCAGGGTGAGGGCGTCGCCTTCGACAAGGTCTACGAACAATATAAGCTCGCTCCCGAGGTCACTCGTCGCCGCATGTATTACGAGACGATGGAGCGGGTTCTCCAAGGCGTCGACAAGACCATCATCGACGCCCCCGGGGTGAATAATTACCAGTCGCTCCCGGCGATCACGCGAAGCGCCCCGAAGGAGCCTGCCAAGTGAGCCTTCTCCTCCGCCGCCCGCTGGCCGCCGCCGCGCTCGCCTTCGCCGCGCTGATCGTCCTGCTCAACACGATCGTCGTCGTGCCCGAGACCAGGCAGGCGATCATCACCCGCTTCGGCAAGCCAATCTATATCTTGAACCAGTATCGTGCGGGCCAGCCGCTCGGTGCCGATGGCGCCGGGCTCAACTGGCGGATCCCATTCGTCGACAATCTCGTGTGGGTCGACAAGCGCGTGCTCGACGTCGACATGGAGCGCCGCCAGGTCACCTCGACCGACCAGCAACGGCTCGAGGTCGACGCCTTCGCCCGCTACCGCATCGTCGATCCCCTGCGGATGTACATCCGCGCGCGCTCGGTCGACGGCTTGCAGGCCGCGCTCGTCCCCAACCTGGGCTCCGAACTGCGCAACGAGCTCGGCAAGCGTTCCTTCGCTGCCCTGCTCTCGCCCGAGCGCGAAGGGGTGATGGACAATGTCCGCCGCGGCCTCGACCGCGTCGCGCGGCAATATGGCGCCCAGATCATCGATGTGCGGATCAAGAAGGCCGATCTGCCTACCGGCACTCCGCTCGACAGCGCCTATGACCGGATGCGCACCGCGCGCGAGCAGGAAGCGCGCTCGATCCGCGCCGAGGGGGCCAAGACTGCACAGATTATCCGCGCCCAGGCCGATGCCGACGCGTCCAAAATCTACGCCGACAGCTTCAACAAGGACGCGTCCTTCTATGACTTCTACCGTGCGATGCAGTCCTACCAGACAACGATCGTCGGCGACGGGGTCAACAAGCCCGCTCCGACCACCGTCATCCTTTCGCCCCAGAGCGACTACCTCAAGCAATTCTCGGGACGCTAACGCATCCCGCACCGTTCAAATCGCGTTCATGCAAACGACCTAGCGTCGGGCGCGCTAACGCTTCAATATATACGAGGGTTTTTCGAATGAGCTTCCTCAAGGAGTCACCGATCGTGCGCTACGCCTATGGAGTTGCGGGAGCCTTGCTGCTCGGCGGCACCGCCTTCTCGATCGCCACCGGACCGGTCGGGGCGCAGGTCGCCCAGAATTCACCCAGCACCATTGCTCCGCGACCGGGTGCGCCGATGAGCTTCGCCGACCTCGCCGCACGGCTCCAGCCGGCGGTGGTCAACATTTCAACCAAGCAGCGCATCACGGTGAAGCAGCAGGCCGACCCGTTCGAGGAATTCTTCCGCCGCTTCGGTGGCCAGCCGGGAGTCGCCGGCCCCGGCGATTCCGCTACCCCGGGTCAGCCGCAAACCCGTGAGGCCGGCTCGCTCGGCTCGGGCTTCATCATCTCTCCTGACGGCTACATCGTCACCAACAACCACCTCATTGCCGGCGAGAATGGCGGCACCGTCGACAGCGTCACCGTGATCATGACCGACCGCAAGGAATATACCGCGCGGATTATCGGCCGCGACACCGCTTCCGACCTTGCCCTGCTCAAGATCGACGGCGCCAACCTGCCCTACGTCAACTGGGGCGATTCAACCCGCGCACGGGTCGGTGACTGGGTCGTCGCGATCGGCAATCCCTATGGCCTTGGCGGCACCGTCACCGCTGGGATCATCTCGGCGCTCCACCGCGGCATTACCGGGGCCGGCGCCTACGACCGTTACATCCAGACCGATGCCAGCATCAACATGGGCAATTCGGGCGGCCCGATGTTCGACCTCAACGGCAATGTCATCGGCATCAACTCGGCGCTGATCTCGCCGACCGGGGCCAGCGTCGGCATCGGCCTCGCCATCCCCGCCGAGCTTGCCCAACCGGTGATCGAGACGCTGCGCAAGGGCCAGCGCCCGTCGCGCGGCTATCTTGGTGTTGGCCTCCAGCCATTGGACGAAAACATCGCTGCCTCGCTCGGCCTGCCCAAGGACATGGGCGAAATCGTCCGCTCGGTGCAGCCCAACGACCCCGCCGCCCGAGCCGGTATCCAGCAGGGGGACGTCATCGTTCGCGTTGCTGGGCAGAACGTCACCCCGGACCAGACCGTCAGCTATCTCATCGCCAACACCCAGGTCGGCAGCCGTGTGCCGGTTGAGATCGTCCGCGACGGCCGTCGCCAGTCGCTCTTCGTCGTCCCGGCCCAGCGCCCGACCGAGGAAGCGCTCGCCAAGCAGGCGGGCGGCGGCGATGTTGCGAACGACGGCGCGACCGACTCGACGGGCCCGGCGACCAAGGCGCTAGGACTCTCGCTTCAGCCGCTGTCGTCGCAGATCGCGCAGGCCTTGAGCCTGCCTTCTGGCACCCACGGCGTCGTCGTCACCGCGGTCGATCCTTCGTCGGATGCCGCGGAGAAGGGGCTCAAGCGCGGTGACGTGATCGTCTCGGTCAACCGCGCATTGGTTACCACCCCGGCGCAGGTCAGCGCTGCGGTCGCGACGGCGCGCGCCGCCAACCGCACGAGCGTTCTCCTGCTGGTCAAGCGCGGCACCGCCCCCGAGGCCTTCATCGGGGTCAACATCGCGTCGCGCTAGGCTCTGGCTGCATCCCCTGTCTTCGCCTTGGCTGCGGCCAACGCGACGACAGGGGTGCGCATTATGATCGCCTGGGCTTGCGTTAGCCGGCTGCCTGGCTGGCGGCCTTGGCATCAGCAAACCCACATTGCTTTTGCTCCATCGCAATCTGTTTGGTGATGCGGCTGGCGTTCTCCGCATAGGCCGCGGTCACCGAGCCGTGATTGACGGTCTTGCCGTTGAGCGGACTGACGCCCTGACAGATATGAAAGACATGCGGCGTCGCCGATGTCTTGGCGCCATTCTCCGGCGCGATCCAATACACGACGTCCTGGCCGCCCGGGTGCGCGGCGTCCTTGGTAGCCTCGGCCACCGCCCTTGAGTCCTTGGCAATTTCCTGGGCCTGTGTCGCGACCTCGGGAGAACAGGCCGTAGTCGGCTGACCGGCCTTGATCTGATCTGCGCAGCTATTCATGTCCTTGGTATATTGCTCGACCGACGGCGGGTTGAAGCTGACCCCCATCATCGTCGCCAGCGCCGCCAGGACGACGCCAACGCCGCCGGCAATCTTCTTGTTCTTGGGATCCATGTCCTTGTCCATGAAGATCAGGACAAGCAGCGGGAGGAAAGCGACGACCGTGATGATCGCGCCAAGCTGGTTCTGGAAGAAAAATTTCGCCGTGTCGGACGCGCGCGCCGGATCCTGTTTGTTGGCCGCTTTCCACATCAGGCTGCCGGCAATCGCGAACACCGCGATCCCGACCAGGACGCCGATCAGCAGGGCCAGATTGCCGTGATCGAACTTGTGCTGGCGCAGCATCACGATCCCGGCGACCTCGCTGCCGATGGCGACGATCCAGGCAATCACGGCGAAAATGCGCAAGCGCTTGGCGGCGGCTCCCTGGTCGTGCGTCGCACGCCATTCCTTGGTGACGTCGACTTCGGCCGCTGGTTTCTCGTCGGACATGCTTACATCCCCCCTATTCACGAATGGACCCAGCCGATACGAGTGGCCGATGCAGCCATCAGGATCAACCCTGGTTCAACCTACCCGAGCGGACGTGGCCGACGCAATCGTCGAGCCTGGGACCCGCGCGCTGAGCCCAGGGATCCTCGGCGGGCAGTTCCGTGGCCACTGACCGCGCCGACACGCTGCGCGCTCTGGAAGCCCGCTGGCGCGCCGCGCTCCTCGCCCACGACAAGGACGCCATTCGCGCCCTGCTCCACCCCGACTTCCGCCTGGTCGGGGTGCGCCAGTCGGGCGAGGCATTGTCGATCGATGTCGACCACTGGATCGGCGCGCTCGACAAGATGGACATCGTCGCGGTCGAAATGAACGTCATCGACGCGGCCGGCACCGATGACACGCTCGTCGGTACGCTCGATGCCTGCTGGAAAGTGCGCTTCCTCGGCCAGACGATCGACGAACGCGTTTTCCTGACCGACGTGTGGGTCCGCGCCGGTGACGACTGGCAGGTCATCCGCCGCCACACCAGCTTCATTCCCGAAGGCAAGTCCGCTCGTTAATTACGCCGCAAGTTACTCGGCGGGTGGCGGCGCGGCTTAAGAATGGCGCGGGTTTAAATCGGCGACCTCAGCCATCTCCCGCCAGTCGCCAACATCCTGATTTACTTTTCCGGTAACGATGCGGTCTTTTGCGGAGTCCGCGGCGGCGCGATCGGCAGCGGATAGGCGGTGGTCGACTTGACCCGCTCCATCGCGAACCGCGAGGTGACATTCTTGCACGGCACGCTCGCCACCAGCCGTTTGTAGAAGGCATCGAAATCGGCCATTCCCGGCACCGCCACGCGCAGCAGATAATCGACGTCCCCCGCCAGCCGGTGGACGTCCATCACCTCGGGCATTGCCAAGACCTTTGCGGCGAACTCCGCAATCCACTCGGCGCTGTGATCGCCGCTCTCGATTTCGACGAACACCGTCAGCCCCAGTCCGATCGCCGCCGGATCGAGGATCGCGACGCGCCGCTCGATCACACCCGCCGCCTCGAGCTTCTGGATCCGCCGCCACGCCGGAGTCTGCGACAGATGCACTCGATTGGCGATCTCGGCGACTGGCAGCGAGGCGTCCTCCTGCAGGATGGCGAGGATCTTGAGGTCGGTCTGGTCCATCAGCGCGCGCCTTTTGGCATGAAATGCTCCGCTTTTCGCAGCACGGGAAAGAATGACGCCTTTTGCGACGATGCTGTTTCCATCGTCGCCAGGGACAAGTATCTTCCGAGCAGGTGTCGAGCACTCGCGCCATAATCGCGATATCCGGACGTGGGCAAGATGATCTTGGAAGTTTCTTCTATCCGCTCAGGCTGCGCCTGATGGACGCCAAGCGCCCCGCGCTCCCGTTCGTCCTGACCGCGAACGATCTCCTGTCGGGCTACACCGTCTATCATGACGGCGCCCGCTGGGTGCCAAAGCTTGCCGACGCGCTCGTCGCGAGCGATCCCGAGGCCGCTAAAAAACTCAACGACATCGGCCTCGCCGAGCTCGCGCGCGGGGCAATCGTCGATCCCTATCTGGCCGGCGTCAGCATCGCCGCCGATGGCGCGCTCACCCCGCGCCATTTCCGCGATGCCTACCGCCTCTCGGGCCCGACTATCGCCTTCGCCGGCCCGGCCTTCGTCCCCGGAGAGCAATAATGTATCGCTACGACGAGTTTGACGAGACCATCGTCCGCCAACGCGCGGCGCAATTTCGCGGCCAGGTCGAGCGCCGCATCGACGGCTCGCTGACCGAGGAAGAGTTCACGCCCTTGCGGCTGATGAACGGCCTCTATCTCCAACTCCACGCCTACATGCTGCGCGTCGCCGTCCCTTATGGCACGCTCGACTCGAAGCAGCTGCGCCAGCTCGGGCTCATCGCCGAGAAATATGACCGCGGCTACGGCCACTTCACCACCCGCCAGAATATCCAGTATAATTGGCCGGTGCTCAAGGATGTCCCCGACATCCTCGACCTCCTCGCCGACGTCGAGATGCACGCCATCCAGACCAGCGGCAACTGCATCCGCAACGTCACCGCCGATCATTTCGCGGGTGTTGCCGCCGACGAGGTCGAGGACCCGCGCCCGACCGCAGAGCTCGTCCGCCAATGGTCGACGCTCCACCCCGAATTCGCCTTCCTCCCGCGCAAGTTCAAGATTGCGGTGACCGGCGCCCCCGACGACCGCGCGGCGATCGCGGTCCACGACATCGGCCTCCAGATCCTGCGCAACGACGCCGGCGACATCGGCTACCGCGTGCTCGTCGGCGGCGGCATGGGCCGCACCCCGTTCATCGGCAAGACGGTGCGCCAATTCCTCCCCAAGGCCGAATTGCTCGGCTATCTGGAATCGATCCTGCGGGTCTATAATCTCGAGGGCCGCCGCGACAATAAATATAAGGCGCGGGTCAAGATCCTCGTCCACGAGACCGGCACCGAGGAGTTCATCGCCAAGGTCGAGGCGGAGTACGCCCGCAGCCCCAAGCCCAGCGTCCAGGCCGATCCCGCCGAAGTCGAGCGCATCGCGGCCTACTTCGCACCCCCCGAATATGACACGCTGCCCGCAGCATCCGAAGCGTTCGAGCAGGCCCGCGCAGCCGACCCCGCCTTCGAGCTGTTCGCCGCGACCAACCTCTTCCCGCACAAAATCCCCGGCTACACCGCGCTGACCGTCTCGATGAAGCCCGTCGGCGCGCCCCCCGGCGACGCCTCGGCGAAGCAAATGTATCGGCTCGCCGACATCGCCGAACGCTGGTCGCTCGACGAACTACGCATCACCCACGTCCAGAACGTCGTCCTCCCCCACGTCCGCCTCGACGACGTTCACGCCGTCTGGTCGGCGCTGGTCGAGGCCGGGCTCGAGACCCCCAACGCCGGGCTGATCACCGACATCATCGCCTGCCCCGGGATGGACTATTGCAAGCTCGCCACCGCGCGCTCGATCCCCATCGCCGAGGCGATTTCGACCCGCTTCGCCGACCCCGTTCGCCAGCGCGACATCGGCCCGCTGGGCATCAAGATCTCGGGCTGCATCAACGCCTGCGGCCACCACCATGTCGGCGCGATCGGCATCCTCGGACTCGAAAAGGGCGGGGTCGAGAATTACCAGATCACCTTGGGCGGCGAGCCCGGCACCGACGCGAGCCTGGGCGAACGCCTCGGCGCGGGCATCGATGGCGACGCGATCCCCGGCGCGATCGAACGCATCGTCGACACCTATCTCGACCTGCGCAGTGACGCGGATGAACCCTTCATCGCCACCGTCCGCCGGGTCGGGCTGGAGCCGTTCAAGCCCGCGCTGGTCGCGCCCGGTGTCAATGTTTCTGGGGAGTCCGCCAATGCCCCTGCTTGATCGCACCGGCCTCAAAGCCGACGACTATACGCGCGACGATCCCGCCGCGCCGGCAATCATCATCCCCCTCGCAAGCCTCGACGAGGCCCTCTCCAACCGCGCCCAGGGCCAGCGCATCGGCATCGACGTCCCCAACACCGCCGTCCCCTACGACCTCCCCACCCAGGCCGGGATCGACCTCATCGCGATTGCCTTCCCCAAGTTCGGCGACGGCCGCGGGTTCAGCATCGGCCATGCCCTGCGCGAACAGGGCTTCACCGGCACACTCCGCGTCTGGGGCGCGCTCCTCCCCGACCAGTTCGCCTTCGCGCTCCAGTGCGGCTTCGATGAGGTCGAGATCGACGCCGACCGCCTCGCCCGCCAGCCGATCGAGCAATGGCTCGCCGCGCTTGGCGACGTCACGCTAAGCTATCAGGAGTCCACCGACGGGACCCCCTCGATCTTCGACCGCCGAACAGCAGCGCGGTGAACGACCTGATCGCCTCGATCACCGGCGCCACCGCGTGGGACCGCCTCGCCTCGCTGCGCGAGACAGTCGACGGCCGCATCGTCTTCACGACCAGCTTCGGGATCGAGGATCAGGCGCTCACCCACATGATCTTCGACGCCGGCCTCGCGATCGACGTCGTCACCATCGACACCGGCCGTCTGTTCCCCGCGACCTACAAATTATGGGCCGACACCGAGGACAAATATGCCCGTCGGATCAAGGCCTACTACCCCAACGCCGAGGCGGTCGCGGCATTCGTCGCCGACTGGGGCATCAACGGCTTCTACCACGCGACCGACGCCCGCTCGTCGTGCTGCGGCGTGCGCAAGGTCGAGCCGCTCCAGCGCGCCCTCGCCGGGGCATCGGGCTGGGTCACCGGCCTGCGCGGGGACCAGTCCGAGACGCGCGGCGCGGTCGCGCTCGCCGGCTGGGACGAAACCCATATGCTCGTAAAGACCGCCCCACTGTTCGACTGGACCCGCGCGCAAGTCGTCGCTTTCGTCGAGACCGAAGCCGTCCCGATCAGCCCCCTCCACGCGCAAGGCTATCCCTCGATCGGCTGCGAGCCCTGCACCCGCGCGGTCGCCCCCGGCGAGCCCGAGCGTGCCGGTCGCTGGTGGTGGGAGAGCGACGAGAGCAAGGAATGCGGCCTCCACATCGGCACCGACGGCAAGCTGACGCGCACCAAGGTCGCCGCATGACCCAGCGCACGCCCCAGCCCATGCCCCCGCGCATTGCCCCGATCGCCACGCTCCCCGCATTCCACAAACTCGACGGCCGCAAGGTCGTCGTCGCGGGTGCATCCGAGGGTGCGCTGTGGAAAGCCGAACTCCTCTCCGCCGCCGGGGCCAAGGTGCTCGTCCTCGCCGTCGACCAAGCCGGAGCCGACCTCTTCGCCGCCCTCGCCGCCAACCCCGTCGCCGGCCCCGTCACCGTCGAACCGCGCCGCTGGACTCCCGCCGACCTTACCGGCGCAGCGCTCGCTTTCGCCGACCTTTCCGACCATGCCGAGGCGCTCGCCTTCGTAGCCGCCGCCCGCGCCGCCGGTGCCCCGGTCAACATCATCGACCAGACCCCGCTGTGCGACTTCCAGCTCGGCACGATCGTCAATCGCTCCCCCGTCATCATCGCGATTTCCACCAATGGCGGCGCGCCGATGCTCGGCCAGTCGATCCGCACCCGCATCGAAAGCGTCCTCCCCGCCGGGATCGCCGCGTGGGGCCGCGCAGCGCTCGCCTGGCGCCCGCGTCTCAAGCAGCGTATCACGACCTTCGCCGAGCGCCGCGATTTCTGGGGCCGCTTCACCGCCCATGCCTGGACCAACATCGCCCGCGATCCGCGCGAGGCCGACTTCGAAACCCTGCTCGGCAACTATGAGGCAGGGAGCCGCCGCGGCAGCGTCATCCTCGTCGGCGCCGGCCCCGGCGATCCCGAGCTGCTCACCCTCAAAGCCGTCCGCGCGCTTCAGGCGGCGACGGTCATCCTCTACGACGACCTCGTTACCCCCGGCGTGCTCGAACTCGCCCGCCGCGAGGCCCGCCGCGTCGCCGTCGGCAAGACCGGCTATGGCCCCTCGTGCAGCCAGGCCGACATCAACGCCCAAGTCGTCGCGCTCGCGCTAGCCGGCGAGACCGTCGTCCGCCTCAAGGGTGGCGATCCGCTGATCTTCGGCCGCGCGACCGAGGAAATCGACGCCTGCCACGCCGCCGGAGTTCCCGTCACCATCGTCCCCGGAATCACCGCAGCCCAAGGTGCCGCCGCCTCGCTCGGCTTCTCGCTGACCGAGCGCCACCATGCCCGCCGCATCCAGTTCGTCACCGGCCACGGCGCCGACGGCAAGCTGCCGCGCGACATCGACTGGCCCGCCATCGCCGACGCCCGCGCGACGACTGTCATCTATATGCCGCGCAAGACCCTGTCCGAATTCGTCGCCAAGGCGATCGCCGCCGGGCTCGATCCCGCAACCCCCGCGATCGCCATCGCCTCGGCAACCCGCGACAATGAGGCACACGTCGCCGCCACCCTCGGCGCACTCCCCGCCGAGGCCGCCACCCTCCCCGCGGGCGCCCCCGTCACGATCATCGTCGGCGCCGTCGCGCGCGGCGAAGTGGCGGCGCTCGCCCTGCGCGCAAGGACCGCCGCATGACCGTTCGCGCGCTGACCCACCTCGAGCAACTCGAGGCCGAATCGATCCACATCATGCGCGAAGTGGTCGCCGAAACGGCGCGGCCGGTGATGCTCTATTCGGTCGGCAAGGATAGCGCGGTGATGCTGCATCTCGCGCGCAAGGCCTTCTATCCCGCGCCGCCGCCTTTCCCGTTGCTGCATGTCGACACGACGTGGAAGTTCAAGGCGATGTACGAGCTGCGCGACCACATGGCGCGCGAGGCGGGGATGGACCTGCTGGTCTACCGCAATCCAGAGGCCGAGGCGCGCTGCATCAACCCGTTCGATCACGGCTCGGCGCTGCACACCGACATGTGGAAGACCGAGGGGCTGAAACAGGCGCTCGACAAATATGGCTTCGACGCGGCGTTCGGCGGCGCGCGGCGCGACGAGGAAAAGAGCCGCGCCAAGGAGCGCGTCTTCTCGTTCCGCAGCGTCTCGCACCGCTGGGACCCGAAGAACCAGCGCCCCGAACTGTGGAACCTCTACAACGCGATGAAGGCGAAGGGCGAAAGCATCCGCGTCTTCCCGATCTCGAACTGGACCGAGCTCGACATCTGGCAATATATCCAGGCCGAGGCGATCCCGATCGTGCCGCTCTATTTCGCCGCGCCGCGCCCGACGGTCGAACGCGACGGGATGTTGTTGATGGTCGACGACGAGCGCTTTCCGCTGCGCGACGGCGAAGTGCCGGTCGAGCGCTCGATCCGCTTCCGCACGCTCGGCTGCTACCCGCTCACCGGAGCGGTCGAGAGCGAGGCCGACACGCTATCGGGGATCATCCAGGAAATGCTGCTGACGACGACGTCGGAGCGGCAGGGCCGGGCGATCGACCACGACCAGGCGGCGAGCATGGAGAAGAAGAAGCAGGAGGGGTATTTCTGATGACTGGCCCCGACGCCCCTGCTTCTTCTGCTCCCCTCCCGCTTGCGGGAGGGGCCGGGGGAGGGCTGTCGCTCACCTCACCCATGGCACCTGCGGATAACGCGAGCCCTCCCCCGACCCCTCCCGCAAGCGGGAGGGGAGATTATGTGCCCGAAGCGCTCATCGCGACCGACATCGACGGCTATCTCGCCGCGCATCGCGACAAGACCCTGCTGCGCTTCATCACCTGCGGTTCGGTCGATGACGGCAAATCGACGCTGATCGGGCGATTGCTGTACGATTCGAAGATGATCTTCGAGGATCAGCTGTCGGCGCTCGAGGCAGACAGCAAGCGGATCGGCACACAGGGCCAGGAGATCGATTTCGCGCTGCTCGTCGACGGCCTCGCCGCCGAGCGCGAGCAGGGCATCACGATCGACGTCGCCTATCGCTTCTTCGCCACCGAGAAACGCAAGTTCATCGTCGCCGATACGCCCGGCCACGAGCAGTACACGCGCAACATGGTCACCGGCGCCTCGACCGCCGATCTCGCCGTGATCCTGGTCGATGCGCGCAAAGGCGTGCTGACGCAGACGCGGCGCCATACCTTCCTCGCGCACCTGCTCGGCATCCGCCATATCGTGCTGGCGGTGAACAAGATGGATCTGGTCGGCTACGACCAGGCGGTCTTCGACCGTATCCGGCTGACCTATCGCGCCTTTGCCAGCGATCTCGGCATCACCGATTCCCTCGCGCTGCCGATCTCGGGCTTCAAGGGCGACAATGTCGCGACGCCGAGCGAGCACATGCCGTGGTACAGCGGGCCGACGCTGATCGAGCATCTCGAACAGGTCACGGTCGACGCCGATGCCGACGCCGCGCGGCCGTTCCGCCTGCCGGTGCAATGGGTCAACCGGCCCGATCTCGATTTCCGCGGCTTCGCCGGGTTGATCGCCAGCGGCACGGTGCGGCCCGGCGATCCGGTCCGCGTGCTGCCGTCGGGCCGCACGTCACGCGTCGCGCGGATCGTCACCGCCGGCGGTGACCTCGACGTGGCCGTGGCGGGGCAGGCGGTGACGCTGACGCTCGCCGATGAGGTCGATTGCAGCCGGGGCGACGTGATCGCCGCGGCCGAGGCGCCGCCTGAGGTGGCCGACCAGTTCGAGGCGACGCTCGTCTGGATGGCCGACGAGCCGCTGCTGCCTGGCCGACCTTATTGGCTCAAGCTCGGCACGCAGCGCGCCACCGCGACGATCCAGCCGCCGAAATACCAGATCAACGTCAACACGATGGAGCAGCTTGCCGCCAAGACTCTCGAACTCAACGGCATCGGCGTGGCGACCATCGCGACCGACAAGCCGCTCGTCTTCGAGCCCTATGTCGACAATCGCACGCTTGGCGGCTTCATTCTGGTCGACAAGCTGACCAATGCGACGGTTGCGGCGGGCATGCTCAACTTCTCGCTACGGCGCGCGCAGAACGTCCATTGGCAGGCACTCGACGTCAGCCGTGAAAAGCATGCCGACCTCAAGAACCAGAAGCCGGGGGTACTGTGGTTCACCGGCCTGTCGGGCGCGGGCAAGTCGACCATCGCCAATCTCGTCGAGAAGCGGCTGGTGGTGATGAACCGCCACACCTTCCTGCTCGACGGCGACAATGTGCGCCACGGGCTCAACCGCGACCTCGGCTTCACCGATGCCGACCGCGTCGAGAATATCCGCCGCGTCGGCGAGGTCGCCAAGCTGATGACCGATGCCGGGCTGATCGTGATAACCGCGTTCATCTCGCCGTTCCGCGCCGAGCGCGACATGGTCCGCGCGATGATGGCGCCGGGCGAGTTCGTCGAGATTCATATCGACACGCCGCTGGCCGAAGCCGAACGGCGCGACGTAAAGGGGCTCTACGCCAAGGCGCGCGAGGGCAAGCTCAAGAACTTCACCGGGATCGATTCGCCTTACGAGGCACCGGCTGACCCCGACATCCGCATCGACACCACCGCGATGACCCCCGAGCAGGCGGCAGCGCTGATCGTCGACCGGTTGTTGCTGGGGGTCTGACGCGACGATACAACGCAGTTTAAGGACTTAACCGCAGCAACCTGACAAGGATGCGCCGTGCAACGATTCTTCTTCCATGTCGTGAACGACACATCGACGACGATGGATGAAGATGGCACCGCGCTGTCTGACCTGGCGGCGGCGTGCAAGGAGGCCCGCAAGATCCTTGGCGCGATCATTGCCGATGAATTGCGCGAAGGTTCGGACCTCTTGCATCTTACCATCATGATCGAAGACGCGCATGGTCAACGTGTCGGCAAGGTGGCGACGGTGACGCGAATAACGACCGAGACCGGTTCGCTCCCCGATTGAGCCAACGGAACCGGGCCCGTTGGTTTGGCGCGACGCTTGTGGCGATGGCTGCCCAATGACACTGCCAGGAAAAGCGGCGTGGATAATTTCTCCTGTATCGGGCCGCGCGTTGCGTCTCCGATTCGGCGTTGCTGTGCAGCGGCCTGGCGAGCGTGTCGCTTATCCAGCCTATGATATGGTGGTCGACGACGGCTTCCGCAATTGTCGCAAGCCGCCGCCCGCGAACGTGCCTGACCCGATAAATGCTGCTGCTTCGGCGCTATCCAACGTGCGAGACCATAAGCGAGTCGCGGTGGCGGAGATCCATTGGGCACGAGAAGTCCATTTACCGCGGCGAAACGATGATGAGCCTATGCGATCGAGATGCTCCTGCTCGCCATTCCCTTGCTGGTGATGCTCAATGCCTGGACCATCCTGCGATTCTGGCAGGACAAGCAGCGTGCCATCGCCGGCGACCGACGCATTCCCGAGGCCGACCTGCTGGGATTGGCGTTGATCGGTGGTTCGCCAGGCGCGTTGCTCGCGCGGCGATGGTTCCGGCACAAGACTCGCAAGGAACCCTTTTCCACCCGGTTGTTGCTCATCGTCGCGGTTCAGATCGGGGCGATGCTCGGGTTCGTCGCCTTCGCATTTCGCCGCTGACTACAGGTGACGAGGCTGCGGCGGTCGATGTGCCGCAAGCCATGAACATGCGCGCCCGGGGGGAAAGCCGATGCCATGCGCACGCCGGCTGCGCCGAATTTTCGCGCATCCGGCACTGGTCTTTCGCGGCTCGTTCAGATTAGGTCGAGCAACGGGGTGGCAGACAGTCGAAACAACCCGGGATGATGGCAAGTATGAAACGCGACCACAGGACGATACGGGGCAAGGCCGGGCTGGTGCGCGGGACAGCGTTGCTGGCGCTGGGCGGGCTGGCGCTCGGCCCGGCGCTCGGCGCCGCGCCGCGGCCAGTCGGGCAGACCGTCGCGCCGGTCGCGCCGCGACCCACGACGACCGCTTCGGCCCCGGCGAGCGTCGTCCCGGCCGCACAGCCGGTTACGCCGTTGCCGGTGCTGACCCCGGTCCAGGGGGCGCAGCTTCGCGCGCTGCTCGCCGTCGACGAGCTGGCGCAGGGGCTGCGCCTGGCGCCGCCGGCTGCCGCCGCGCCGCTGGAAGGGGATGCACTGGTCCGCGCTGCGCTCGACCACGCTCGCGCGGTACATGCCGGGCGGCTCGCCACGGCAGATTTCGATCATGATTGGGGCCTGCGACCGCTGCCGTTCGATCCGCTGCCGGGCTTCGCCGAGGCGGTGCGGCGCGACCGGCTGGCGGCGTGGATCGCTGCGCTACCGCCGCCCTATGCCGGTTATGACGGACTGGTGCAGGGACTTTCCGGGTACCGCGCTATCGCCGCAGCCGGCGGTTGGCCGGTGCTCGACGCCGGTCCCGACATGGCGCTCGGCGCGAGCGGCCCGCGCGTGCTGGCACTGCGCCAGCGGCTCGCGGTCGAGGACAAGGACGTCGTCGCGACCGGCGACCAGTTCGATGCCGAGCTCGTCGCTGCGGTAAAGCGTGCGCAGGGTCGCTACGGCCTCAATCCGGCGGGCGTCGTCTCGAAGCAGACGCTCGCCGCGCTCAACGTGTCGGCGGACGACCGCGTGCGCCAGATCATGGCCAATCTCGAGCGCTGGCGCTGGCTGCCGCCGACGCTGCCGCGCGACCGCATCCAGGTGAACATTGCCGCCGCGGTGATGACGGTGTTCGACGGCGACGTTCCCGTCCTGTCGATGCGCGCCGTGACCGGGCGGCCCGGCCATGAGACGCCGATGCTGTCCTCGACGATCAACAGCATCGTGCTCAACCCGCCATGGAATGTGCCCGATTCGATCGCGGCGAAGGAATTGTGGCCGAAGGAACGCAAGAGCCCCGGCTATCTCAAGCGCAACGGCTTCGTCGTGATCGGCGGCACGCGGCTGCAACAGTCGGCGGGCACCAAGAGCGCGCTTGGCCGCTACAAGTTCGATTTCGACAATCCCTATTCGGTCTATCTGCACGACACCCCGTCGCGCGCGAAGTTCGACAGTTTCAGCCGCCTCGCCAGCCACGGTTGCGTACGGTTGCAGAAGCCGGCAGATCTGGCCGAACTGATGCTGCGCGGCGATCCGAAATGGCCCGCGGAGGTGATCGCCGCGGCGGTGGCGACGGGCAAGACGCAGCGTGTCGCGCTGACCAAGCCGGTGCAGGTCTACCTGCTCTACTGGACGGCGTTCGCCAGCGCGGATGGCCAGATGAATTTCCGCGGCGACCCCTATGGCTGGGACCGGACACTGGCGAGCAAGATCGAGGCGCGCTCGGGCGGGCTGGTGCTGCCCGATCTCGAGCGGCTCGTGAAGGGAGCATGACCATGATCCGTACGAAAACGACTGCTGTCGCCGCCTCGGTGCTGGCGCTCACGATGCTGGCCGGTTGTGACCGCGCCAGCCCGGCGCCGCAGCCCGAGGCGAGCGATAACGCGCTTCCCGCCGACGCGGCGACGTCCGTCGATGCCAACGTGGACGCCAACGCCGCAGTGAATCTGGCCGAACCCGCGCCGCTACCGCCGCCGGGCACGAGCGCCGCGTCGGCCGAAGCAAGCGCTGCCGACGTCGCCCCGCGCGAGGCTCCGCCGACGCCCGACACGCAGACCCTCGACGACGCCGACGCGACCGGCATGACCGCCCGCATCCACCGCGAAGAACTGGTGACCAACACGACGCCGTAAGCCCGGTGATTCGCGCCGTTGGCGCTCACCGATCGGCCGCCTAGGGGAAGCTACGCATGACACCGCAGCAACCGGTGGGCTAACCGCAGGCAGGTCGATCGATCGGGCAGGGGGAACAGCGTGGGAGTGTCGCCGCCGGCGAAGGATATGGGTCCGGCGTCGGCGCGTCGGCCGATCTATCGCATCGAGGGGTTGACCAAGACCTATGGTGAGGGCGCGAGCGCGGTGCATGCCTTGCGCGGGGTCGATCTGAGCGTCGACGAAGGCGCGATGGTCGTGCTGCTCGGTCCGTCCGGCTCGGGCAAGTCGACCCTGCTCAATATCCTCGGCGGGCTCGACACGGCGACCTCGGGTCATGCCTGGTTCCACGATCGCGACGTTACCGCGCTCGATGACGCCGCGCTGACCGAATATCGCCGGCGCAGCGTCGGGTTCGTCTTCCAGTTCTACAATCTCGTCGCCTCGCTCACCGCGCGTGAGAATGTTTCGTTGATCACCGAGATTTCCGACCATCCGATGGACCCCGCCGAGGCGCTCGCGCTGGTCGGGCTGGACGCGCGGCTCGACCATTTTCCGGCGCAGCTGTCGGGCGGCGAGCAGCAGCGCGTCGCGATCGCGCGCGCCATCGCCAAGCGGCCCGAGGTGCTGCTGTGCGACGAGCCGACCGGCGCGCTCGACAGCCAGACCGGCACGCGCGTGCTGGCGGCGCTCGACCAGGTCAATCGCGAGCTCGGCACCACCACCTTCGTCATTACCCACAATGCCGTGATCGCCGACATTGCCGACGAGGTGCTGCTGTTCGGCGATGGCCGCCTCATCGGACGGCGCCACAATGCCAGCCGCGCCGCGCCGATGGGGTTGCGCTGGTGATGCGGCTGCGTTCGACGATGACGGTCAAGCTGTTCCGCGACTTCTGGCGCCTGCGCAGCCAGGCCGTAGCCATCGCACTGGTGATCGCCGCCGGCGTCGGCACGATGATCATGGCGGTCGGGCTGATCAGTTCGCTCGCGGCGACGCGCGACAGCTATTACGACCAGACGCGCTTCGCCGACATTTTCGCGCCGCTGGTGCGCGCGCCCGAGATGCTGATGGCCAAGGTCCGCCTGCTCCCCGGGGTCGCGGCGGCCGACAGCCGGATCACGACGCGCGCGACGCTCGACGTGAAGCAGGTCGCCGAGCCGGTCACCGCGCGCGTCCATTCGCTGCCGCCGGCGCGGGCGTCGGCACTCAATCAGCTCGTGCTGCGCGCCGGGCGCCTGCCCGACCCGCGCCACGCCGAGGAAGTCGTTGCCAACGCGGCGTTCGTGACCGCGACCGGACTCGTCCCCGGCGACCGGATCGGCGCAGTGCTCTACGGCAAGCGGGTCGAGCTGCGGCTGGTCGGTGCGGTGCTCTCGCCCGAATATATCTATGCGCTGACCCCGGGGCAGATCTTTCCCGACAACCGGCGTTCGGCGATCCTGTGGATGGGGCGTGAGCCGCTCGCCGCCGCGCTCGACCTCAACCAGGCGTTCAACGACGTGCTGGTCCGCCTCGCGCCGGGCGAACGGCCGCCGGAAGCCGAGCGCCGCCTCGACCTGCTGCTCGCGCCCTATGGCGGCGTCGGCGCCTATCCGCGCGACCAGCAGATCTCGCATCGCTTTGTCGTCGACGAAATCAGCCAACTGACGACGATGGCGACGCTGATGCCGCCGGTCTTCCTGCTCGTCGCGGCCTTCCTGCTCAACATCGTGCTCGCGCGGCTCGTCGATACCGAGCGCGAGGTGATCGGCCTGCTCAAGGCGTTCGGCTTCCCGGTCCGCGCGATCATGTTGCATTATGTCCAGCTCGCGGTGCTACTCGCGCTCGGCGGACTGGCGCTGGGCATCGCGCTCGGCGGGTGGCTCGGGCGCGGGATGGCGGGGCTCTACCAGAACTTCTTCTCCTTCCCGTTCCTCGCCTTCCGGATCGACACCAATGCCTATTTGCTGGCGGCAGCGGCGACGCTCGTGCCGGTGATGCTCGGCGCGGCGACCGCGGTGTGGCGCGCGGCGCGGCTGTCGCCGGCCGATGCGATGCGGCCGGAGGCGCCGCCCGATTATTCGGGCCATGCCGTGACCAACCTCGCCGCCGCGCTCGGCCCCGACGAACCGAGCCGGATCATCCTGCGCGGCCTGATGCGCCGGCCGCTGCGCTCGGCTCTGACCGTCATCGGGCTGGCGGCGGCGCTGATGCTGCTGGTCGCGTCGCAGAGCCCGATGGGCAGCATCGGCCGGATGATCGACCTCGGTTTCGGCATTGCCGACACCTCGGATCTCGCCATCACCTTCGCCGAGCCGCGCGACGCCCGCGCGCTGCATGAACTCGAGCGGATCCCCGGCGTGCTGCGGGTCCAGCCATTTCGCGCGGCCGGCGCGCGGATCCGCTCGGGCCACCACGAGGTGCGCGACGGCCTGTCGGGCGTCGCGCCCGGCGGCACGTTGTCGCGGACGGTCGACATCCTCGGCCAGACGTCGGATCCGCCGCCCGCCGGGGTGGTCATCACCGGCCGGATGGCGCGCCAGCTCCATGTCGGCGTCGGCGACACGATCGAGGCCGCCGTCACCGAAGGCGAGCGTCCGGTGCTGCACCTGCCGGTCGCGGCCGTGCTCGACAGCCCGTTCGGCGGTGCGGCTACGCTCGACCGTGCCGTGCTCGACCGGCTGCTGCGCGAGGGCGATACCTTGTCGGGGGCCTATCTCCAGGTCGATGCCCGCGCGTTGCCCGGCGTCTATGCCCGGCTCAAGGTCAGCCCGATGGTCGCCGCCGTCACCGTCCGTGCGGCGACGCTCCAGACGATGAGCGACACGATCGAGCAGAATTTCAACATCCAGACCTTCTTCTATACCGGACTGGCGATGCTGGTGGTGGTCGGCGTGGTCTACAACAGCGCCCGCATCAGCCTGTCGGAGCGCGCGCGCGATCTCGCCTCGCTACGCGTGCTCGGCTTCCGTCGCGGCGAGGTGGCCTTCGTGCTGCTCGGCGAGCAGGCGCTGCTCGTGCTGCTGGCGCTGCCGCTCGGCATCTGGGCCGGGATCGAGCTGTGGCGCTTCCTCATCGGCAAGTTCAGTACCGATATCTTCACCATTCCCTTCTTCATCGACCCGCGCGTGCCGGCGCAGGGCGTACTCGTCGTGGTGGTCGCCGCTGCGGGGACCGCGTTGCTCATTCGCCGTCGCGTCGATCGGCTCGACCTCGTCCGCTCGCTCAAGACCAGGGAATGACCATGGCAGCCAAGCTCATCACCGGTCCCCGGATCATCGTCGTGCTGATCGTGCTGGTTGTCGGCACCGCGCTGTTCTTCGCGACCCGCAAGGCCCCGGTCGAGGTCGAGGCGAGCAAGGTCACGCGCGGACCGATCACCGTCACGATCGACGATCTCGCCGAGACGCGGGTGCGCGACCTCTACACCGTCTCCGCCCCGATCACCGGCGAACTACTGCGCGTACCGCTCAAGCCGGGCGCGCGGGTGGTCGCCGGCACGACGCTGCTGGCGCGGATCCAGCCGGCCGAGCCCGGCGCGCTCGATGCGCGCGCGCTGGCGCAGATCGAGGGCAATGTCCGTGCGCTGGAGGCGCAGGCCGCGGCGGCGCGCGCGCAGGTCGCCGATGCGCTGGCGGCGCTTACCCTGGCCGATCGCCAGCTCGCGAGAACCGCGGCGTTACGCGAGCGCGGCTTCGCGACGCAGGCCGCGCTCGACGTGGCGCGCGCCGCGCGGGATCGCGGGCGGGCGGCGGTCGGTGCCGCACGCCAGGCCGAAACTGCCGCGCGCGAAAGCGTCGCCGCGGCGCGCGCCGGGCTGATCGTGCCGGGCACGCGCGCTGGCGGGCGCGGTGTCGTCGACGTGCGCTCGCCGGTCTCGGGCACCGTGCTGGCCGTGCCGCAGGAAAGTATGCGCGTGGTGGTCGCGGGAACGCCCCTGGTCGCGGTCGGCGACCCGGCGCGGCTCGAGATGGTCACCGACCTGCTCTCCGCCGACGCGGTACAGGTCCGCCCCAGTGCCGCGGTGTCGGTTGAGGATTGGGGCGGCGACCGGCCGCTCAAGGGGCGCGTGCGGCTGGTCGAGCCCAATGGCTTCCTCAAGGTCTCGGCGCTCGGCGTCGAGGAGCAGCGCGTCAACGTCGTCATCGACTTCGCCGAGCCGCCGGCGGCATGGGCGCGGCTCGGCAACGGCTTTCGCGCGACGGTGCGGATCGCGATATGGTCGGCGCGCGACACGGTGCTGGTCCCGATCAGCGCGCTGTTCCGCTACGGCAACGACTGGCAGGTGTTCCGCATCGTCGGCGGCAAGGCGCAGGCTGCCACCGTGTCGATCGGCCGGATGAACGCCGATGTCGCGCAGGTGCTGGGCGGGCTCGCGCCGGGCGATCAGGTGATTCTCCATCCCGGTGACAGGGTTGGCGACGGCGCGAAGGTGCGGATTACGCGCGAACGGAAGCCGTCGACGCCGCTCCTTGCGCGACGAAAGCGATGAATCGGGCGCCGCCAGTCTATAATGACAGTGAGCCCCACGCTCCTGCTAGCCCCGCACGGCGGAACCGATGTGCGATCGGCGAGTTGATAGGTGCGCTTGGCTTGGTGTCGAAGTATTAAGGACCCTGAGCGTGGCCCGTATCATTGTTGCCGAAGATGACGAGATCATATCCGAGCTGCTCCAGGAAGCTTTGATTCGGGCCGGGCATGGCGTGGGCGTTCTCGCCGACGGCACTGAGGCGCTGCGCGTGATCCGGGCGCGCAAGCCCGACCTCGTGATTCTGGACTGCAACTTGCCCGGTCTTTCCGGCGTGCTGATCCTTCAGGAGCTACGCAAGAGCCAGAAGACCTGGGGGCTGCCGGTTCTGATGCTCACGGGTCGTCGCAGCGAGGCCGATGTCGCGCTCGCCATGTTCGCCGGCGCCGACGAATATATGAAGAAGCCCTGCGATCCGGAGGAAGTCGTTTTCCGGATCGAGGAAATGCTGGCCAAGAAGGCCAGTGCCGCTCCCGCACGCTACGCGCGCTAGCAAGGCGCGCTGGATTTCGGGCATCGGCTTCAGTAAGGTTCTGTAATAAAGCAGGTGTCTCAAGGAGGCCCGGTTCCGGCGTGGCTTCGGTCAGCCGACATCAGCCAGGCGCCGTGTTACAGTACGCGCCGCAGGTCATTGTTGTGCAGCACGGCGGCGACGCGGCGCACCAGTTCCTCGGATTCGAACGGTTTCACGAGAAAGTCGTTCGCGCCCGCGAACATGGCATCGTCATGGGCCTGCTCGGTGCGTGACCCGGTCAGCATGAGGATGGGCATCAGGTAGGTCTTCGATTGCGCGCGGATGCGCCGCAGGATGTCGATCCCCGACATGCTGGGCAGCGCGCAATCGAGGATCGCCAGGTCGGGCCGCTTGAACAGGATGGTGTCGCACGCAAGCGCGCCATTGGCGATGACACCGACGAGGTGGCCGGCTTCGGTCAGGATTTCCCGAACCCTTTCGCCGACAAGGTCGTCGTCTTCGACATAGATGATGCGTGCCACGTGTGGAGTCCCTGTCGTACGGAGAGGTTAGCGCATCGCGCTGAAAGGCTGCTCCCGGTTTTCAGCAAGAACGATGCGACAATGAATATCCGGCGCAGCGAGACCGATTTCGACTCGACGCCCTTCGGGTCAACGCGCGAGGACTGCGCTGAGCCCCATGCGATAATATTTGCGCTGCCGTATCCGCTCGCCCGTCGAGCGCCCGCCGACATGGCGTCCACATCCGCTGCTGACGGATAGCGTGACGATCGATCAAGCCGCGCAATGGAGCGCTTCGGACACGTGCCTGAGCAGCGCTAGCCGATCCGCTTCGGCCCCCTGACGCATTTCGTTTTCCAATCCTGAAGCGACATCGCCCAGCGCCGCCTCGCCGAACATGCCGGCGGTGCCGGCAAGCTTGTGCAGCATCGACCCGATCTCACCGAATTCCTCGTCGGTGCATGTCGCTCGTGCGATCAGTCTTTCCAGGGCAACAAGCGTCTCCCCCTTGCGCGCATCATATTTGTCGCGGAGCGCCTTGGAAGGTCCACGGACGACAGCGGGCACGTCGGCGTGCGGCGGCGCTTCCGTGACCCAGTCGGAGAGCACCGCTGCCAGATCGCGGAGCCGCACCGGCTTCGCAAGGTGCGCCTGCATTCCCGCGGCGAGACACGCCTTCCAGTCATCGGCGAAGGCGTTTGCGGTCAGTGCGACGATCGGGAGCGCCGTTGCGTCATAGCCAGCCGCGCGAATCCGCCGCGTCGCTTCCAGCCCGTCGACGACAGGCATTTGCATGTCCATCAGTACGAGTTGGTATGGCTCACCGCTCGCCGCAGCCTCGGCCACCATTTCAATGGCGTGCTGGCCGTTGTCGGCAATGTCCACGTCCATGCCGGCGCGCGCGGCCATCGTGCGCATCAGTTCCTGGTTGATGTCATGGTCCTCGGCAATCAGCACCCGCGGTGCCGTGCCCTTTTCGAGGCGAACTGGCGGAGTTTCGCTCTCTTCGATTTCAGCCACGGCGGGCATGTTGAGCCCGCTGACGAAGGGCAGGCGCAGCGTGAAGGTCGTGCCTATGTCGACTTCGCTTTCGACCGTCAGTGTGCCGTGCATCAACTTGGTCAGGTCGCTGCTGATCGACAGGCCCAGTCCCGTTCCGCCATATTTGCGGGCGATCGAGCTGTCCGACTGGGCGAATTGCTGGAAGATCAATTCGAGGCGATCGGCGGGAATCCCGATGCCGGAGTCGGTTACGTCGATCCGCATCGTGGCGCCCGTGTCGGGATCGAGCATCGCGTTCACGTGGACGCTGCCGCGCTCGGTGAACTTCAGCGCGTTGCCGAGCAGATTGAGCAAGATCTGCCGGACCCGCAGATGATCGCCGACGATCACATTGGGCAAATGCGGGTCGACCTTGAGGGTGAGCGCCACGCCCTTGGCGCTGGCCACCGGCTCCATGAGCTTGATGCAGCCGTTGAGCTTGTGGCGTAGGTCGAATGGTTCGCTGGCAATTCCCATCTTGCCCGATTCGATTTTCGAGATGTCGAGGATGTCGTTCAACAGCCGCATCATCGCCCGCCCGGAATCGGCAATCAACTGGGTATAGCGATGCTGGTCTTCGGTTTGCTCGCTCTCGAGCAGCAATTCGGTGAAACCCATCACCCCGTTCATCGGCGTACGGATCTCGTGGCTCATATTCGCGAGGAATTCCGCCTTGCCGGCGGCGGCCACCTCGGCGCGGACGCGCGCCTCCTGAAGCGCCAGCTCCAGATTTTTGCGATCCGTGATGTCGCGGATCGACGTAATCACCTCCTTGGGGACACCCGTCGCGACGTCGCGCACCAGGCCCGAATTTGCTTCGAGCCAGACATAGTCGCCGGGCCGGTCGACCCGCTCGGAGCGGTATGCCACGACAATGCGTTCGTTCTGACCGGACGTCAGGGTGGCAAACGCATCCAGCACCGACTGTTCGTCATCCGGGTGGAATCGCGCGAGCATGTGATGTCCCACCAGATTCTTCGGATCGACGCCCAGCACGTCGCGGCTCGATGGCGACGCGTAGATGCAACGGCCGATCAGGTCGAGGTGCAGGATGGCGTCGGTCGCATGCGCGGCGAGCAGCGAAAGCTGCGCGTCGCGCTCGGCCAGTTTGCTTTCGGCGTGTTTGCGATCCGTAATATCGAGCGTGACGCCGATAAAGCCGAGCAAATCGCCATTGGCGGCCAGTTCCGGCCCACCGAGGACATCGACCCAGGTGCAATGGCCATCGGGGTGAAGCCAGCGATATTCGTCGCGATAGGTATCGCGGTGGATCACGGCCTCTGCCCATGTCCACGCTACGCGACCAACGTCGTCCGGGTGCACTGCGGTGCCCCAGCCGCCACCAAGGGCTTGTGCCGCGGTCAGGCCCGACATGCGCAGCCACATCGGATTGACATAGGTGCACTTGCCATTTGCGTCGGAGCGGAAGATGCCGGCCGGCGCAAGGTTCGCCAGCGCCTCGAAACGGCGCTCGCTCTCGATCAAGGCATCATTGGCGCGGTGCTGCTCACTGACATCGATCGCGACACCGATGAATCCGGCAATGTTGCCGCCATCCTCGACCTCGGGCGCACACATCAAATCGATCCAGCGCGTGCTTTCTCCGGTACGATGAAAACGGAATTTTTCGCGGAAGCGCTTGCCGTTGCCGATTGCCACCATCCACCGCGCATGGACCGGAGCCCGGTCGTCCACATGGATCGCGTCGACCCAGCCTGCGCCCAGTGCTGACGCCGCATCAAGCCCCGAGATATCGAGCCACGCGTCGTTGACATAGGTGGAGAACCCAAACGGATCGGTGCGGAAGATGCCCGCGGGCGACAGCCCGGCAAGAGCGCCGAAGCGCTGCTCGCTATCGCGCAACGCATCGACCGCCTCGCGCAGGCTGGTGATGTCGGTATGCGTTCCGATCATCCGCCTGGCGCCGGTTTCGGGGTGCACCGTAGCCACCGCCAAGGCACGGGTCCACCGCCAGCCGTCGTCCGCGCCGCGGATCCGGTATTCAAGTTCGACCTTTCCAAGCTGCCCCAGCGCGCAGGCGTCGAATTGCGCGAGCACATGATCGCGCTCGTCGGGATGGAGGCGATCGGTGAGCCATCTTTGCGGGCGCACGACGCTGCCATCGGGATATGCGAACATCGTTCGCCAGGTCGATGATACAAAGGTCTGACCAGTTTCGAGGTCGATGTCGAACACACCCATGTCGGCGCTTTCGATGGCGAATTTCCATCGCCGCTCGGCGTCTGCGAGCGCGGCGGTCATCCGCCGGCTTGCGGTCACGTCACGCAGGATCGCGGTGATGCGACCCTCGCCGGCCTCGTTATCCCAGCGATTGAACTGCACGTCGACGAACAATTCGCCGCCATCCGGTCGATCGATCCGCGCGATCCCCTGCGGAAGACCGGAGGGTCCAGGCTGTCCGTCGGCTTCCGACATGAGGGTGCGGATGTCGATGCCGAGCAGTTCCTGTTCGGATCGGTCGAAAATCTCGACCGCGGTCCTGTTCGCGGAGATCGCGCGCGCATCGACGTCAAGCAGGAGGATTGCGGCCATTGCCGTGTCGACGATCGAACGGTTCTCGAGTTCGCGCGCGACAACCTCACGCGTCTTGAGCTGGACCTGGCGGTGAATGTAAGCGGCGCGGCGCGAATAGGAGAGCAAGAGAAAGCCGAATGCGAGCGTCAGCGCGATCCCGCCGAACAGGATCAGCAGGGGTTCGCTGGTACCGACACTGCCCTCGAACGCCGGCGTGCTCTTCCACACCACCGTCCAGCGCTGCTCCATCACCGGCAAGACATGCGTTACCGAATAGGCGGGCGCCCTTCTGCCAGCCGCTTCGGTGCTCGAGTAGATCATGTTTGCAGGCGCGGTGCCCGCACCGTCATAGACGGATATCTCAAGATCTGCCCCCTGGCTGGCGGTAAGCCCGGCCATGAATCGTCGTGCGACGAATGGCGCATAGATCCAGCCGCGAAAGGCGCCGCGCCGCTCGGCGACGGTGCGTAGCGGCTGTCCGAGCCGGTAGACCGGACGCAGCAGCAGGAATCCGGCGTTCTTGTTTGCATCCTGTACCAGGAAGATGCGCCTGGTGATGCTCGCCTTGCCGGAGTCGCGCGCCAGGATTGCCGCTTCGCGCCGGTTGGTTTCAAAGGCGATGTCGAGGCCGACCGCCTCGGTGTTGGCGGCGAGCGGCTCGATATAGGTGATCGCGAAGATGTCGCGCTTACCCGTGTCGGGGTGAAGCTTCAGATGGGAAACCCCATGGGCATCGGCGTGCGCCAGGAACTGCGCGACCTGCGATCGTTCGACCTGTTCGACATAGCCGATGCCGTTGATGCCGGGCAGCCTCGTGCCGATATCTAGAACGCCGATATAGGCCTTCCAGTCAGCGAGCGACACGTCGTCCGAAGCTTCGAACAGCGCCGCGCCGCCATCGAGGCTTTGGCGGTACGAATCGAGCCGGTGAAGCAGCGCCTGTTCATTGTCCGCCGCGACGGCTTCGAACGTGGCGAGATTGCGTTGATAGGTCGTGACGCTCGTGGTCTTCCAGGCGGCGAGCGTGGCGCCGATGAGTACGAACAGCCCGAGCACCATCGTCGCCGTAAGGGTCGCCACCGGCTCGTCCCGCCACGTTATCTTCGGCCGTCGCCAGGGGCTCAGCAGGGCAATCGGGACGACGATGACGATGCCCATCATGTCGCCGACCCACCAGGTCAGCCAGTTCTGGGGCGCGGCCGCCGGGAGCATCGCGCCGGCCGCGCTGAGCGTGGCAACCCCCACCGTCGCGGCGACGAGACAGGCCAGCGGTACCGAGATCAGCGCAAGCCATGCGATATCGCCGGGCCGCGCGATCGCGATCGGATTGGCGAAGCGGCGCCGGATCAGGCGGTGGGCGAGCACCGCCTGCAAGGTCGAGCCGATTGCGATGCCGGCAGCAATCAAGGCCGCGATGGCGTGAAACCCGGCGCCGTCGACAACATGACCGATCGCCGCGTTGACGACGAACGAGCCCAGCAGGACGCCGGGCCACAGATAGCGCCCGAAGATCAGCAAGCCAGCCAGCGCGAGACCCGAGGCGGGCCAGACCAGCGTGGCATAGCCAGGCGGCACAGCCAGGCGCAGCCCCAACCAGCCCACGACGGCATAGGCCAGCGCGAACAGCCCGATATGGGTTGCCCATACCAGCACCGCTTTGCGCACGGGCCTCGTGGCAGGGTCTCGTGTCCGGGACATCGCCTTGCGGCCCGTCAAGCCTGCGCCGGCGATCGCGCCGCGTCGTCCGGCCGGAAGGCGTCGCTCGACGGGCGCGCGTCCGGTTGTGTCGGCACGCGATCCCTGCGTCGTTCCAGCGCAAGCATCACCTGGCGGGCCAGATCCTCGAGGATTACGCGCTGATCTTGGGCGAGCTCGGCGTGCGGCTTGCTGTCGATGACGCAGAGGGTTCCCAGCCTGTGCCCTTCGCGGGTTTCGAGCGGGGTGCCGGCATAGAAGCGAATCGACGGGTCGTTCACGACGAAAGGGTTGTTCATGAAGCGAGCATCGCGGCTCGCATCGGGCACCACCATCGTTTCCTGCCCGCGGATCGCGTGCGCGCAAAAGGCGATCGACCGCGGAGATTCCTGGAGATCGAGCCCGACGCGTGCCTTGAACCATTGGCGGTTCTCGTCGATCAGCGAAATCAGCGCGATCGGGGCGTCAAGCGCCTCCGCGGCGGTACGCACGATCGCGTCGAATTCCGGCTCGCTCGGTGTGTCGAGCAAGCGATAGCCGCGGAGCGATTGCAGTCGTTCGGTTTCGTCCGCAGCGCTATTCATTCGTTTCACCTGCAAGAATCGGCCAGCCCGATGGCGGCAACGGGGCGGAAGTCGCTAGCGGGCGCTGGACATGTGCTCGACCGTCCGCCCCGATATCTTTCTTTGCCAGTATAGAGGATCGGTGGTTCGAGCGTGCGGATCGTACACCGCTATTCTCCATGACGTTGCCAGCCGGGCTTGAACAAGCTGCGTGACGAAGCCGCCCGACGCCGACGTGCCTTTTTTCACGCGGCAATCGATGGCGTGCGGCTTGCTACGGAACATTCCCGAGTTGGCCGAAGAGCTGCATCGGCGCATCGATCACGCCGGTTGGTATAGTAAAGAGTAGTAACGTGCTTGCGATCAAACAATCGGCGACACTGTTCCGGCGAATATCCGGCGACGCCGACGTCGCGGGGGAATTTCGAAACGATACCGTAACAAAAGGTCCACTGATCTTTGTTGCCTGCGGACTGCTGTCGCACAGCCCGACGGAGCGGCTGGCGCTGTGGATACGGTGCGCTTCAGGCGATTTCGAAGCCAGCGATGCCGAGCGGATCGTGCAGCAATGGTTTCACCCGGAAGACGGGGTGACTTTCACCAATCTTGCGGAACAGTCAGGAATCGATCGACGCGATGCCGCAGCCCGGACTGTGGAGCGGCGCTGAAGCGGGGTCTCGCCGCCGCGCCTCCTTCCTGATCGATGCGCCAATGCTGACGATCGTTCATTCTGGTTGATGGCGCGGGAGCCCACCAGCCTCGCTACGGTTCGGGGAGCGATTCCAGCCGCGCGCGAAACCCGACGGACGGTGTCTTCGCTTCGGGCTTCATCACCACGAACGACGATCCGCCGATCGTTGCGCTACGCGCTGTATTCCCGCGCCGGTGACGATGGCAACACGGTTTTCCAACGATATCGAATCTTCCTCATCAAGCGAAATTGCGGGTCAACGGTCAGGCCGGCGGCAACCGCCGTTCAGGCGCCTCCATGGCTCAGGTGCAACCCGATCCTGTCGATCTTGTCGATCTTGCCGGTCGCGGCCAGCGGCATGGCGGGCAGGCGGACTACCGCATCGGGGATCCACCACGACGCCGCGCGCGCCCGTAGCGGCGCAAGCAAGTCCCGGTCGGAAATCTCCTGGTCCCCGCGCAGTTCGACCAGCAGGATCGGCCGCTCGCCCCATCTGATGTCGCTGCTGCCGACCACCGCCGCGAAAGAGACCTGCGGCAGCGCGCGCACCACCGCGTCGATCTCGGCCGGGTTGATCCTTTCGCCGCCGGACTCGATCAGATCTTTCGAACGTCCGGTGATCATCAGATTGCCCTCCCGGTCGATCGGCGCGAATGTCGCGGCGCGCGACTGGCACGACATGGGGCTACGGTGCAGCCATTGCCCAGCGTCGATGCCCAGCGCTTCCTGCCGGTCAGTCGATCCCTGCTCCCGCTCGTCCGCACGACGTTCGCCGGCCATATCGGTCTCGAAATGCCGTATGCGACCGACACATTGTCGGCTGGCGAGCTGATCGAGATCCTCGCTGCCGGATACGGTCCGGTCGCGGGCGTCTTCGGGCTGCACCGTTACCACCATGTCGTGCAGGATGACGGGCGCTGCATATCGGCGCCAGCCATTGCCGCGACGGCCGCTGCGTTTCAGCGACTGATAGAGCGGATTCTGCCAAGATATTGAGCTGCTGCCCGTTTCCTTGGGTTCGCCGGCCTCGGCGACGCACTCCTCGGCATCTACGCGTCCGCCAACCTTCATCGCGACCGTCGCGATGATCTATCAGGTCGACGCGATGATGACCTTGCTCCTGGTCTTCGCTGATCGCCACCGGCTCGCTGCGCCAACCCGTCACCTCGGTGTGACCGGTTGGCGCCTGCGATCTTTGATTACTTCGGTGTCGCGAGGCCCAGCTTGGGGCGACCGGTGCTCTTGCGACCAAGGCCGATCTTCACCGCCATGGCCTTGCGACGTTCTGAATAGGCCGGCGCCGTCATCGGGTAATCGGCGGGCAGATTGTACCGCGCGCGATATTCGGCCGGGGTCAGGCCCTGCGTGGTGAGGTGGCGCTTGAGCACGCTGTAAGGCTTGCCGTCGATCATCGAGATGATCTTCGTGGGGTCGGCCAGGCTCTTGCGCGCCGTGACGGCCGGCACGAACGTCTCCTCTTCCGGCGCCGCCTCGCCGCCAAGCGACGCCAATGTTGTGTGAATCATGCTGATGACGTTTTTGATCTCGTCGATGCTGACATGATTATTCGCCACGAAGTTCGACGTGATCGTGCCCGTCAGGTCCAATAGTGTATCGTTCGTAGCCATGAGTAATCTCCGATCGCGACGTTTTGCTTTTGGGAATGGGTGGCAGATACCAACCATACGCTATTTTTCAATGCGCGTTTCACCAAAATCTGAAAAATAAGACCAGACGAATTCCCTTTCGGCAACCGAACGGGTCGAACCGGCGATTAACCGCACGGAGCGACGAAAATGTCGATGCGAAAAAGCCGCGTCTGGAAGCAGGGCCTTATTGGCGGATCGCCCCGGCGGCGCGCACATCGGCGATCGTCGGATAGCCGTTGACCGCCATCAGCAGGTCGGCCTCGGCTAGCAGGCACTTCAGCACATGCGCAGCACCTTCGGCACCGCCCAGCGCGAGGCCATAGGCATAGGGTCGCCCGACGCCGACCGCCGATGCGCCGAGCGCCAGCGCCTTGACGACGTCGCTCCCTGAACGGATGCCCGAATCGAACAATACCGGCGTCTTGCCCGATGCCGCGACCACGCCCGGTAGCATGTCGATCGCGGCGATACCGCCATTGGCCTGGCGCCCGCCATGGTTGGAACAATAGATGCCGTCGGCGCCCTCGGCGATCGCGCGGCGCGCATCGTCGGGGTGGCAGATGCCCTTGAGGATGATCGGCAGTTTCGTCATCGACCTGAGCCAGGCCATGTCGGCCCAGGTCAGCACCTTGCCGAAGGTTGCCGCCCAGGTGCCGATCGCGGTGGCGGGATCCTCCTCGGGCGGTTTGGCAAGCATCGCGCGAAATACGGGATCGCTGAAATAATTCATCAGCACCGCGCCGCGCAGTTGCGGGAAGTTGGCGGCGTTGAGGTCGCGTGGGCGCCAGCCCGTGACCCAGGTGTCGAGCGTCACGACGATCGCCTTGAACCCTGCCGCCTCGGCGCGGCCGACCAGGCTCTCGGCCAGCGCCTTGTCCTTGGGGGTGTAGAGCTGGAAGAAGCCGGGCATGTCGCCCAGCGTCGCTGCGACGGTTTCCAACGGGTCGTTCGACAAGGTCGAAGCGATGAGCGGTACGCGCGTCGTCACCGAGGCCTGCGCCGCCGCGAGATCGCCATGCCCGTCCTGCGTGCAGATGCCGTTGATGCCGACCGGCGCCATGAACAGCGGCGAGGGCAAGGGTAGGCCGAACAGCTCGATCGACAGGTCGCGTTTCGTGCAATCGACCATCATGCGCGGCGTCATGCCCCAGTGGCGGAAGGCCTCGGCATTGTGGCGCTGGGTGAATTCATCGCCACAGCCACCCTGCAGGTAAGACAGAACCGCCGGTGGCATCGCCGCGCTGGCACGCGCTTCGAGCAACGCGAAATCGACCGGCAGCTTGGGGATCGTGCCGCGCACGCCGGCGCCATAGATCTCGTTCTGGAAGTCGCCATAATGGGGCATCGCGCATTCTCTCCGTTTTGCCGCAGGGTGCGTCAGACGGGGCGGGGCGGCAAGGGGGGTCTGCCGGAGGGAGCTTGTGCTCCTGCGGAAGCAGAAGCCCAGGGCCACAAATGTCGCGCCTGCGATCCTGGGTTCCTGCGTGCGCAGGAACACGATTACTTGGTCTGCTTGCTTATTCGATCAATCCCACGGTGCGACCGGCGACCAAAGCGTGCCGAGATATTCGAGCAGCGCCCGCGCTCCCGACGACAGCCGCCCGCGCGGATGTACCGCATAGATGCCGACATCGGCCGATCCCTCCAGCGCCGGCAGCACGCGCACCAGGTCGCCGCGCGTCAGATGCTCGCCGACGTCCCATAACGAGCGCAGCGCGATGCCGACGCCCGACAGCACCAGCTCGCGCGCGACCTCGCTCGAATTGGTCCGCACATGGCTGGTGCCGTCGATCGTCACGTCGCCGTCCGGCCCCGTCAGGCGCCACGGCAACTGCCCGGCGGCGGCGAGCAGGCGGTGCCCGGCCAGCGAGGCGAGCGTCTCCGGCGTGCCCGCCTCGGCAAGATAGGGCGGCGCGGCGCACAGCACGCGGCGGCTGTCGCCCAATCGGTGTGCCGTCAGTTCGGGTCCGACGGCCGGGGTGATGCGGATCGCAAGGTCGATGCCGTCGCGCGCCACGTCGACGAAATCGTCCGACAGCAGCAGTTCGAGCTCGACCAGCGGATAACGGTCGAGAAACGGCTTGAGCCGCGGCGCGATGTGCAGCCGGCCGAACGAGGTCGGCGCGCTGACTCGCAGCGCGCCCTGCGGCGTCGTGTCGCGGTCTGACACGCGCGCCTCGGCCGCGCCGAGCGCGGCGAGGATCGTCGTCACGTCGCGGTAGAACAGGTCGCCGCGCGCGGTGGTCTCCAGCCGCCGCGTCGTGCGGTGCAGCAGCCGCACGCCGAGCCGCGCCTCTAGCCGCGCGATGCGTTTCGACACCATCGCCGGCGAGATACCGCGCGCGCGCGCCGCCGCGCTGAGGCTGCCGGCCTCGACGACATGCGCGAACAGGGCGACATCGGGATCCATCATTGTTTCTTCATATGAACAACAGCTTTGCTTTTTGATCGTCTAGCGATGAAGCCGCAAGGCGTCTATAAGCGCGACCATGACCAGCATCACTTTGGCCCAGGCCAACGCCATCATCACCGCCGCCTTCGCCAAGGGCGCCGAACGCGGGTTCAAGCCGCTCGGCATCGCCGTGCTCGACGCGGGCGGGCATCTCGTCGCCTTTGCCCGCGCCGACGGCACGTCGACGCTGCGGCCGCAGATCGCGATGGGCAAGGCTGGCGGTGCGCTCGGCCTGGGCATGTCGTCGCGCAAGATCGGCGAGATGGCGCTCGAGCGCCCGACCTTCGCCGCGTCGCTCGGGCCGATCGCACCGCACGGCGTGGTGCCGGCGGCGGGCGGGGTGATCGTGGTCGACGCTGCCGGCCGGCCGATCGGCGCGGTCGGCGTGACCGGCGACACATCGGACAATGACGAGATCTGCGCGCTGGCCGGCATCGCCGCCGCCGGGCTCACGGCACAGGGCTGAGGACGAGGACATGACGCAGATGATCGACAAGCACGGCCTCGCGGTCGCCGCTGAACTGGCGGATTTCATCGACATGCAGGCGCTGCCCGGCACTGGCCTCGACGCCGATGCCTTCTGGCGCGGCGTCGCGGATATCTTTGCCCGCTTCGCGCCCGAAAACGCTACGTTGCTGGCGTTGCGCGACACGCTGCAGGCGCAGATCGACGCCTGGCACATGGCGCGCGCCGGCACGCAGCTCGACATGGCCACCTATCAGGCGTTCCTGCGCGAGATCGGGTATCTCGTCGCCGAGCCCGCGCCGTTCAGCGTCGCGCCGACCGGCGTCGATGACGAGGTCGCGCGGCTCGCCGGCGCGCAGCTCGTCGTTCCCGTGCTCAACGCGCGCTTCCTGCTCAACGCCGCCAATGCGCGCTGGGGCAGCCTGTACGACGCGCTCTACGGCACCGATGCGCTGCCCGGCACGGCGGCCGGCAAGGGTTATGATCCGGTGCGTGGCGGCCAGGTCATCGCCTGGGCCAAGGCGTTTCTCGACGCTTCCGTGCCGCTCGCTGCGGGAAGCTGGGCCGACTGGGCCGGCGGCACCCCCGCGCTGGCCGATCCGGCGCAGCTCGTCGGGCATGCCGGCGCCAATATCCTGCTGCGCCATCACGGCCTGCACATCGAACTGGTGATCGACCCGGCCCATCCGATCGGCAAGGGCGACCCCGCGCACATCGCCGATGTCGTGCTCGAATCCGCGCTGTCGACGATCGTCGATCTCGAGGATTCGGTCGCCGCGGTCGATGCCGCGGACAAGGTTGCCGCCTATGCCAATTGGTTCGGCCTGATGAAGGGCGATCTCGTCGCCAGCTTTGACAAGGGCGGCCGCACCATGACGCGCGCGCTGGAGGCCGACCGCGCCTATGTCGCATCCGACGGCAGCGCGTTCACGCTGCCGGGTCGCAGCCTGTTGTTCGTGCGCAATGTCGGCCATTTGATGACCACGCCCGCGGTGCTGCTGCCCAATGGCAGCGAGGCGCCCGAGGGCATTCTCGACGGCATCGTCACCAGCCTGATCGCGCTCCACGATCTCAAACGCACGGGCACGTTCGTCAACAGCCGCGCCGGCTCGATCTACATCGTCAAGCCCAAGATGCACGGCCCTGACGAGGCGGCCTTCACCAATCGCCTGTTCGACGCGATCGAGGATCTGCTGGGCCTCGCGCGCCATACCATCAAGGTCGGCGTGATGGACGAGGAGCGCCGCACCTCGGCCAATCTCGCGGCGTGCATCCATGCGGTCAAGGACCGCATCATGTTCATCAACACCGGTTTCCTCGACCGCACCGGCGACGAGATGCACACGTCGATGCGCGCCGGTCCGATGATCCGCAAGGGCGACATGAAGAATGCCGACTGGATCAAGGCCTATGAGGATCGCAATGTCCAGATCGGCCTCGCCTGCGGCCTGTCGGGCAAGGCGCAGATCGGCAAGGGCATGTGGGCCGCGCCCGATCGCATGGCCGACATGCTCGAACAGAAGATCGCGCATCCCAGGACCGGCGCCAACACCGCCTGGGTGCCGTCGCCGACCGCCGCGACGCTCCACGCGACGCACTACCACGCCGTCGACGTCTTTGCGCGCCAGGCCGAGCGGGCCGGGGAGGGCGTCGCGTCGCTCGACCGCTTGCTCACCATTCCCGTCGCGCAGGGCCATAACTGGCAGCCCGACGAAGTGCGCGAGGAACTCGACAACAATGCCCAAGGTATTCTCGGTTATGTCGTGCGCTGGGTCGACCAGGGCATCGGCTGCTCCAAGGTGCCCGACATTCACGATGTCGGCCTGATGGAAGACCGTGCGACGTTGCGCATTTCTTCGCAGCACATGGCCAATTGGCTGCTCCACGGCATCGCCACCCCGGCCGAGGCGGACGCCGCACTGGCCCGCATGGCGGCGAAGGTCGATGCGCAGAATGCGGGCGACCCGCTCTACCATCCGATGGCGGGCCATGCTGATACCAGCCTCGCCTTCCAGGCGGCGCGCGCGCTGGTGTTCGAGGGGGTGGAACAGCCCAATGGCTATACCGAGCCGTTGCTGCACCGGTTCCGGGCGCGGGTGAAGGCTGAGGCATAGGTGCGGTCCGGCCGTTCTCGACCGTAGCCCCACCCCCTAACCGTCATGCCGGACTTGTTCCGGCATCCACTGGGCCATGTTCTCCAGCCTATCGGACTGTAGTGTTTGTGGGTCGGTGGACCCCGGAACAGGTCCGGGGTGACGAATTTTAGCCCGATCGTCCCAAACCAAAGGCCGTTTAGTGCCTTGCCGAGAACGTGCTTGCGGTCGACCACTGGCACGTGCTGATCTCGTCATGACAGAAACCGGACCCGATCCGGCTCGCGACGAAAGGTCTGACATGCGCGCCTTGTTCACACCTTTGACGCACTGCCTCCAGTTTCACGGGCGCGCGACGCGGCGCCAGTTCTGGCCGTGGGTCCTGTTCCTCACCGCATTCTGGTTCTTGCTGATTCAGATCGAGAAGCCGCTCGACCGGCTGACCGTTGAGTTGCTGGCCCGGAGTCCTATTGGCTTTGGCACGCTCCTGATGTGGTTCGACCTAGCCTTTTGGCCGTTCGCCTTTCTCGCGACCGCTGCCATCACCGTGCGCCGCCTGCACGACACCGGCGCGCGCGGTGTCTGGGCATTGCTGACCTGGGCGCCAGCGGCGGTCAGCCTGGCATTTTACTTGGCCGGCCGTCACGGCGCAGGTGACACAGCTGCTCGGGTCGCGTTGTTCGGCTCATTGCTGGTCCTCGCGAGATGCGCGCTGCCCGGAACGGTCGGTGAAAACCGCTACGGTCCCGATCCGCAGGACGATGGCCTGGGTCAATTGGCCGCGACCTTCGAATAACCAGTCGCCGCCCGGCTCAGGCCGCCTCGGTCTCCAGCGCCTCGCTCGCCGCCATCCATGCCGCCTCGGCCGTCGCCAATTGCGCGTCGAGTTCGGCGCGGCGCTTCATCAACTCGCTCATGCTCATCTTGCTCAGCCAGATCTCGGCGGTCGACGGGTCGAACATCGCCTTGTCGACCGCGCTGCGCTTGGCGGTCAGCTTGACCACCTCGGCCTCGGCCTGCTGCGCCGCGCGGCGCAGCGCCTGGTCCTTCTCGCGCGCCTCGGCCGCGGCCTTGCGGTCTTCCTTCTTGCTGGCCTTGCTCTTGCCGCCGCCCGCACCGCCGGTCGCGCCGTCGCCGGCGAGGACCATCGCGATATAATCCTCCATGCTGCCCGAATATTCGGTCGCGCGCCCGCCATCGACCAGCACCAGCCGGTCGGCGGTCAGCTCGATCATGTGGCGGTCATGGCTGACGATCACCACCGCGCCCTCATAGGCGTTGAGCGCCTGGACCAGCGCCTCGCGCGCATCGACGTCGAGATGGTTGGTCGGCTCGTCGAGGATCAGCATGTGCGGCGCCTCGCGCGTGATCAGCGCCAGCGCCAGCCGTGCGCGCTCGCCACCCGACAGCTTGCCGACCAGCGTCGTCGCTTTTGGGCCGGAAAAGCCGAAGCGGCCGAGTTGCGCCCGCACCGCGGCGGGCGACATGCCCTTCATCATCCGCGTCATATGCTCGAGCGGCGTGTCGGTCGTGTCCAGTTCCTCGACCTGATACTGCGTAAAATAGCCGACGCGCATCTTGCCCGACACCGTGATCTCACCGTCCATCGGCGCCAGCTGCGCGGCGAGCAGCCGGGCGAGCGTGGTCTTGCCGTTGCCGTTGCGCCCGAGCAGCGCGACCCGGTCGGTCGGGTCGAGCCGCAGGTTGAGGCGCTGGAGGATCGGTGCGCCCGGCGTGTAGCCGACGCTCGCCATGTCGAGCGTGACCAGCGGCGGCTTGAGCTCGTCGGGGCTGGGGAAGTCGAACGACAGGCTCGGATCCTCGGACAGCGCGGCGATCGGCTGCATCTTGGCGAGCATCTTGGCGCGCGACTGCGCCTGCTTGGCGGTCGAGGCGCGTGCGCTGTTGCGCGCGACATAGTCCTGCAGCTTGGCGCGCTGCGCGTCCTGCGCCGCGCGCGCCGCGGCGATCTGCGCGACGCGCTCGGCGCGCTGTCGCTCGAAACTGTCGTAACCGCCGGTATACATCGTCACCTTGCCGCCCTCGAGGTGGAGGATGGTGTCGACGACATTGTTGAGCAGGTCGCGCTCATGGCTGATCACGACCATCATCGCCGGATAGGCCTTGAGGAAATTCTCCAGCCACAAGGTCGCTTCGAGGTCGAGATGGTTCGACGGCTCGTCGAGCAGCAGCAGATCGGGCTCGGAGAACAGCAGCGATGCCAGCGCGACGCGCATCTTCCACCCGCCCGAATAGCTGTCGAGCGGCCGGTTCTGCATTTCCTCGTCGAAACCCAGACCGACCAGGATGCGCGCCGCGCGCGCGTCGGCGGTATAGGCGTCGATCGCGATCAGCCGGTCGTGGATCTCGCCGATCCGGTCGGGGTCGTGGCACGTCTCGCTCTCGGCGAGCAGCGCGGCGCGCTCGGTGTCGCCGGCCATCACCGCCTCGATCGGCGTGGTGTTGCCCGACGGCGCTTCCTGCGCGATGTAACCGATGCGCGTCTTGCGCGGCATCTCGATCTCGCCGTCATCGGCCTCGAGCGAGCCGATCATGACCTTCATCAGCGTCGACTTGCCCGCGCCGTTGCGCCCGATCAGCCCGACGCGGCTGCGCGGCGGCAGCGCCGCCGTCGCACGGTCGAGGATCGTGCGCCCGCCAAGGCGCACCGTGATGCCATTGATATTGAGCATGCCGCCGCCGTTATCATGCAGTGCAGCATAAGCAAAGAGGGCGGGCGAAAGTCTGTCGCGTGAGTCATGCCCGGATGGTCGCCTGGGTAGCGCAAAATCAAGCGCTCCTCATAGCTTAGTGCTTTATTGGGGCCGTACCGTCAGGGGCGACGCAGCAACGGCAAGCCCGGGCACGCTGCGTCGCCGCGCCCGGCGGCGCGGTACAGGCTCCAGCCGTCGAACACCGAGGGGTCGAAGATCGTCCAGCAGACCCCGTCGCACGCGCTCGATGCCTCGAGCATCAGCCAGGCATCGTTGCCGCCGATCCGCAGCCGCTCGGCGAACAGCATGATGTGGTTCGCCCCCGCGGCCGTCGCGATGGCGTCGCCTGCGCGCAGCCAGGCCGGTGATGGCAGCGGCCGGCTGCACAGCGCATGGTCCTGGCGCTGCCGGATCGTCGCCACCGTCCAGCGCGTCGGCGCCTGCGCACGCCCCCAGGCGATCTGCACCAGCGCCGAACAATCGATCCCGAGATCGCCGACCAGCCCGTCGGCGAGGTTGCCGGGCCAGCCGCGCCCGCCGCGCTGCACCGCGCCCAATGCGCGCGACAGGTCGGCCGAACTTGCGCTGCGAAACCGGCCCAGCGCAGCGAAATCGCCGGTCTGGGCATAGGGAATGCCGCGCCCGGCATAGACCCCGCGCGTCAGCCTGATGCCGCGCAGCGCGACGAACCGTGCGGTCTGTCCCGGCACCGCGCATCCCGCCGCCGAGCGGCATGCCGCCGGCAGCGCGCTTGTGTCGACCGACCAGCGGGCATCGCGCAACGGTGTCGCCGCAGCGAAGATCGAGCGTGCCAACAGCGGAGTCCGCACCGGCTCGTGCGAGGCCGGGCGCGGCGCGGCGAGAGCGGGCCAGCGCGGTACCTGGACCGGCAGGCATGCCGGCGATATCGCGCCACCCGCGATGTTGCCGCAGCCGAACAGGTCGAAGCCCGCCGCGCCGCGCGGCCCCGGGCGGTCGCCGAGTTTTATGATCTCGCCGCTCGGCAAAACCGCGAACGGCCGGGCGACGATCTTGCCTGAGTGCGTTCGCCCGTCGAGCACGATGCGGCGAACGGCGCGGCCATGGGCGGCAACGAGCAGGCTCTGCCGGACCTGCATTGCGCCACCGTCGGCAGGAAGAAGTTCGGATGTCTGGACGACGCGGTGCCCCAGCGCAGGTTCGAGTTCGCGCGCGCTCAACAGGCGGTAACGCGTTGTGTCCGCGCTCCGCACGGTCAGCGGCCAGGCCGGCGCGAGCGCGGCGCGGCCGTTGCGCAGCGTGATCGTGCGCGCGGACTGTCGCGCGCCGCGCAATGAGGTCGCGCCCGCATCCAAGCCGATCGTCCGGCGCGCGCTCGCGACGCCGCACGGATAGGCTTTGGTCGGGTCCCAGCCGGGCGTATCGATCGCCCCGAGCCCGGCCAGTAACGCGCGCGCTGCCGCAGGGCGGAAAAGGTCGCGCCGGATCGTGTAGTTGCGGCTCGTCAGGTCCTGTGCGGTCACCTGGTACCCGGCGGCGCCCGGTTCGGGCATCGACTCGATCACGACACGGCGCTCCAACTGATGCACGCGCCATGGGCGAAGCGCGACGGGCAGGGCGCAGACGCCGATCGCGGTCATCCGCGCGTGCAGCGCCGTGTGGTCCGGCCCCCGGGGCGTGATGCGGTACCACCTGATTGCGGCGAACAGCGGATCGATCACACCGACGATCTCACCTGCGCCCGCGCGGTCATGCGCCAGCCAGAAGACATGGCTCGGCGCGGCGCCGTCGGCCATCGGTCGAACGGCAAAGGACCCGCCGGTCGACAGTCCGCGATCACCACCCACCGGCGTAGCGCTCGCCAGCGCCGCTACGGTCAGAAAGCAAAGCGGGGCATGGCGCATCGCCGGCATGCCCCCGTTTGGACCGGTCGCATCAAGCCGCGCAACCGGGAAATAGCTGCGACGATCAGCCTTGGCCGCATCTCTCGCCACTTCCCCGGCGAAGGCCGGGGCCCAGCTGGGGGACGCTGCGAAGCGCGTTGCCGCTCATCATATCTGCTATCCCGACTGGGCCCCGGCCTTCGCCGGGGTGGACTGGATGATAGCGCTGCGACCCGTCTCCGGGTTCAGACTTCACGCACCCAGATCTACCGCATCAGCCCCGCCGCACGCAGCGCATCCTCGATCACCTTGCCGACCGCATCGAGCGCCGGCTTCGGTTCGCGTTTCCGCTCGGGCGGCAGGATCGTCGCGCGGGCGGCGGCGGCGGGCGGCTCGCGCCGCGCCCGCGCCGCGCGCGGCGGTTTCGACGACGCGATCCCGCTCGGCGCCAGCCCCCATGACGCGGCGATGTGCCGCGTCGAGGAGATCGCGACCTCCAGCATATAGGCACCGCTCACGCCGCAGCCATCCTCGCCCAGCGTCGCGAGCGGCGTGCCATGCCCCATGCCGGTAATCTCATAACTCTCGATCACCGGGCGGCCGCGCGGATCGCGCCACACTGCATGCGGATAGCCGTCGACCGCGCCCTCATGGTCGGGCGCGTCGGGCAGGCCGTGGACGCCGCGCCACTGCGCGACGATCGCGTCGGCGTTCGCAGCGACAACGGTCTGGTCGGCGCTGCCATGCCACACCGTGATGCTCGGCCATGGCCCGCGATGCGGCGACGCCGCGCGCACCGCCGCGGCCAGCGCGGCGGCATCCGGCCCGCCAACCCCGCGCATCCGGTCGAACGCCTCGGGCACGTTGCGCGCCGCGCCATAAGGCAGCCCGGCGATGATCGCGCCGCCGGCAAAGACCTCCGGATAGTTCGCCAGCATCACCGATGTCATCGCGCCGCCCGCCGACAGCCCGTTGATATAGACGCGCGTGGGGTCGACATCGTGCCGCGCGATCATCGCGTCGATCATCTGCCGGATCGACAGCGGCTCGCCCGCGCCGCGCCGGCTGTGCGCCGGCTCGAACCAGTTGAAGCACAGGTTCATGTTGTTGGCGCGGCGCTGCTCGGGGAACAGCAGCACGAAGCCCTGCTCCTCGGCGAGTTGCGACCAGCCGCTGCCATGGTCATAGCCGGCGGCGGTCTGCGTGCAGCCATGCAGCACGACCACCAGCGGCGGCTTTGCGCGGACACTCCGCGGCACGTGATACCACGCCCGCAACTTGCCGGGATTGGTGCCGAAATCGTTCAGCTCGATCAGCGGCGCGGCGGTCGCGGGCGGCATCGCGGCCGACGCGGCGCCGCGAAACGCCGCCAGGCGCGCGATGGTATCCGACAGGGTCCTCATGCGTGCGCTCCTCGGGCCGAACGGCGCCGTGCCGGCTCGACCAATGTTAAACCCATCATAGCGCAATTCGTTGCTGCAGTGCAGCATTTATTGGCGGCCCCAACGGCCATGGCGCGCTGGCCGGAGGAATCTCCGTCACGCCATCCGACGCTCATGCCCCAGCACTGTCGCGCGCAACGCGACCGCGTCATGATAGGCGCAGTGCCGCACCGCGCTGGCCACTTCCGTCCCCATGGTCGCCGGATTGACCAGTTCGAAGCGGATCGAGCGCACCGGCTTCATCCGCCCCGGACCCGTCACCAGCAACCGTGCGGCGTGCGCGATGTCCTCGGGCCAGTCGGCTACCAGCACGGGATCCGCATCGTCGAGCAGATAATCGGCAAAGCGGTCGGCGACCTCGGCCCGCGACAGCGGCGTGGTATCCAGAACGGGGAGGACGTTCTCGCTGACCCATGCGGTCGGCGCCGCGCAGGCTATCGCCTCATAAAAGGGCGGCATGGCCTCGTCCTCCGGGACGAGCGCGATGGCGATCAGCTCGCCGCCAAAGCCGTTGAACTCGGTATCGAGGAAATAACGCATGGCATCCCTTCAGGCTGGGGTCTTGTCGGCCTCTTGTTGTTGCCCGAGCTGGTTGACCGGAAGGCTCGGGGGGTGACGATCTTCCCTCTGCCGGTCACAGCAAGCCGCACGGGAGGGTGGCGCGGCATTGTGCAGCAAATGAGCCAGTATAATTATACATATAATTCACATGGTTGCGTCGCTACCCGATGCCAATCCATTTAAGAAGCGCAGAGTATTTTCGTTTCTTACCGGTGCGCTCGCTCTCATTGCCATCGTTGGCGATGTTCATGAGCATGTCGTCCGCTGGGGGCCACTTTCCACTGTAGTAATAGACCACATGTTCGCCTGAGGCCGGTGCGTCCGACCTCGTAGGATGCGGTGCCGAGATGGGCCGGGCTGTTCCGGCGCGATCTCCTGCGTGGAGGCGAACGATGAGCCAGTTGGTGAAGTATGTGGGCCTTGATGTCCACAAAGACACGATAGCGGTTGCGGTGGCGGAAGATGGCAAGCGCGCCGAGATTCGAGAGCATAGCGAGATTCCCAACACCCCGGCGGCGCTTGCGAAGTTGCTCGGCAAGCTCGGCGGATCAGGTGTGGCGTTGCATGTCTGCTACGAGGCCGGGCCCTGCGGATATGGCATTCAGCGACAGGTTACGGAAGCCGGGCATGATTGTGCTGTGGTTGCCCCATCGCTGATTCCCCGGCGGCCGGGCGATCGGATCAAGACAGATCGCCGAGACGCGATAAAGCTGGCGCGACTGCACCGGGCCGGCGAACTGACGGCAGTGTGGGTGCCCGACAGTGCGCATGAAGCGATGCGCGACCTTGTC
>JBBQDG010000003.1:0-94358 GCA_038319435.1 Sphingomonadales bacterium
GATGCGCGTCCCACCAACCGGTGCGCCCGCGCCACAACGCGGCGAAATCCGAAAAGCCCATAGCTCAGCACTCGTGGACCGCGGCTTCCTGCTTTGGAGGATATCGTACGCCTGCCGGCATCCGATATCCTTCACAATTCCGGTCATCAACTCCACTGCGTCGGCTGGCGCTGAACTTCATCGAAACGGCAATACGAAAGCCCGTGCGAATGCCTGATCTAGGCGGCTGATCCAAACCGCCGTCGCGGTTCGGTCGGAGCGCTCGCATGACCCCGACCAAGTTGCTTCTCGGCCAGATCCTGATCGTCTTCGCGATCGTGCTCGCTGGCCTGTGGACTTCGACCCAGTGGATCGCGGGGCAGCTCGCCTATCAGCCGCAGCTTGGCGCACCATGGGCGATAGCCTTCGGCCACCGTGTCTATCACCCATGGGCGCTCTTCGCCTGGTGGTACCACTTCGACGCCTACGCGCCGCACGTCTTCAACAAGGCTGGCCTCCTCGCAGGTGCCAGTGGATTTGTCGGCTGCGTCGCCGCCATTGCTGGCTCCCTTTGGCGCGCGCGCCAGGCTCAGCACGTTACCACCTATGGCTCGGCGCGCTGGGCGAACAGTCGCGAGATTGAAAGCGCTGGCCTGCGCGATGTCGCGGGCGTGTTCCTCGGCCGGCATGATGGCCGCTACCTTCGCCATGACGGCCCTGAGCATATCATGGCGTTCGCGCCGACCCGCTCGGGCAAGGGGGTTGGCCTGGTTGTCCCGACCCTGCTCGGCTGGACCGGCTCAGCCGTCATCCACGACATCAAGGGCGAGAACTGGCAGCTTACCGCCGGCTGGCGCTCGATGTTCTCGCATTGCCTGCTGTTCAACCCAACCGATGCGCGCTCGGCGCGCTACAACCCGCTGCTCGAAGTTCGGCGCGGCACCAACGAAGTCCGCGACGTCCAGAACATCGCCGATATTCTCGTCGATCCCGAGGGCGCACTCGAACGCCGCAATCACTGGGAGAAGACCAGCCATTCGCTGCTGGTCGGAGCAGTCCTCCACGTCCTCTACGCCGAAGAAGAAAAGACCCTTGCCCGCGTCGCGACCTTCCTGTCCGACCCGCAGCGCAGCTTCGCCAAGACACTCGAGCGGATGATGACCACCAATCATCTCGGCACACCCAAGGTGCCGTTGGTACATCCCGTGGTCGCGTCGGCGGCGCGAGAGCTGCTCAACAAGAGCGAGAACGAGCGTTCGGGAGTGCTGTCGACCGCCATGTCTTTCCTCGGCCTCTACCGCGACCCGACCGTCGCCGCCGTAACCTCAAGCTGTGACTGGCGCATCGCCGACCTGGTCGAGGCCAAGTCGCCGGTCTCGCTATACCTGGTCGTGCCGCCGTCCGACATCAGTCGTACCAAGCCGCTGATCCGACTCGTCCTCAACCAGATCGGTCGCCGGCTGACCGAGCAGCTGCCTGCCGAGGGCCAGGGCCGCCGTCACAAGCTCCTCATGATGCTCGACGAGTTTCCGGCGCTGGGACGGCTGGACTTCTTCGAGACCAGTCTGGCTTTTCTTGCCGGCTATGGAGTGCGCGCGTTCCTCATTGCCCAGAGCCTCAACCAGATCGAGAAGGCGTATGGCGACAACAACGCTATCCTCGATAATTGCCACGTCCGTGTCGCGTTCGCGACCAACGACGAGCGCACCGCCAAGCGCATTTCCGACGCACTCGGCACCGCGACCGAGCAGCGCGCGATGCGCAACTATGCCGGGCACCGCCTGGCGCCGTGGCTCGCGCATGTCATGGTCAGCCGCCAGGAGACCGCACGCGCCCTGCTGACTCCTGGCGAGGTGATGCAGCTGCCGGCCACCGACGAGCTGATCCTCATCTCGGGCCTGTCGCCGATCCGGGCCAAGAAACTGCGTTATTACGAAGACCCGACCTTCAAGGCACGCGCCTTGCCGGCACCGGTCCTGTCCGACGGTCCCTATCGCGACCGTCCGACCCCGCGCCCCGACGACTGGAGCGGGCTCGTCAGCCAGCGTGATGCGCGGCTCGATCTAAAGGCCGACGTGAAGCGCGACGACGACGGCGGTCTCCAGCAGCAGCGCGCGCCGGACCTTGCCCAAGACAGCGCCCCGCCCGCCGTGGAGCCGGAGAAGCCCGATCTCGGGGTCGATGACGACGGCGATCTCGCCGCCGACACGCGCGCCATGGCCGCCGCGCAGACTGCGAGTACGGTCGTGCGCGCTCACGCCATCAACGAAGGGAGCGATCACGACCAACCGCTCCAAAGCTTTTGAGGAGCGCCGCAATGGATCGCATCCGCCACCAGCTGTTCCTGACCAAGGATCTGAGCGAGCGCCTCGAGGTGCTGGGCAGCAAGCCCGGCGCGAGCAAGTCGGCCATACTCGTCGATGCGCTGACCGCCTGGCTCAACCGCCGAGCGGCAAGCGAGCTCGAGGACAAGTTTGGATCGCGGCTAGACCGCATGACCAACGCGGTTGGCCGGATCGAGCGCGACGGCCACATCATGCTCGAGACGCTGGCATTGTTCGTACTGATCGAGCTGACCGTCAACGCGCCGCTGCCCAAGGGCGACGACGCCGCTCGCGCCGTCGGTCGGGCACGGTTCGAAGAGTTCGTTGCCCGCGTCGGAGAGCGGCTGGCGAGCGGTCGGCGGACGCTAGCGCCCGATACGATTGCGACGCTTCGCAAGGATCAGGCGCGATGAGCGCCACATCACTGCCCGGCTCCGCCGACGATCGTCGGCGCGCAATGCTGCGCACCGCCATGGGTCCAGCCATCGCCGCCGCGCTCGCCAACCCGCGTGTAATCGAGATCATGGTCAACCCAGACGGCGCACTCCGGCTCGACATCCTCGGCCAAGGCAGGGTCGATACCGGCGAGCGGCTCGATGCTGCCCAAGTCGAGCGGATCATCCGCCTCGTCGCCAGCCATGCGCGCGCCGAGGTGCACGGTGACGCACCGATCGTCTCGGCAGAGCTTCCCGCAACGATCGAGGGCCGTGCCGGCGAACGGTTCGAGGGCGTGTTGCCACCGGTTGCGACCGGTCCGTGCTTCTCGATCCGCAAGCCTGCGACGCGGGTCTACACGCTCACCAATTATGTCGCCGAAGGGATCATCGCCCCGGCAGCGTCCGAGCAGCTGCGCGTCGCGGTCATGCGCCGAGATAACATCCTGATTGCCGGAGGCACCAGCACCGGCAAGACCACGCTCGCCAACGCACTGCTCGCCGAGATGGCGTCGCTCGACGAGCGGGTCATCCTGATCGAGGATACGCGCGAGCTGCAATGCCCTGCGCCCGACACGGTCGCGCTCCGCACGCGTCCCAAAAACTCGAGTGGGGCCGGCAGCGTCACGATGGCCGACCTAGTCCGCTCGACGCTTCGTCTTCGCCCCGACCGGATCATCGTCGGCGAGGTCCGCGGGCCCGAGGCGCTGGACATGCTGAAAGCGTGGAACACCGGTCACCCCGGGGGCATCGCCACGGTCCACGCCAATAGCGCGCTGCGCGCCCTCTACCGGATCGAGCAACTAGTCCAGGAAGCCGTCGTCACCGTCCCGCGCGAGCTGATTGCCGGCGCGATCGACCTCGTTGTGTTCATCGCCGGACGCGGGCTCGACCGCCGCGTCACCGCCATCGCCCGCGTCGACGGGCTCGATCCGCGCGGTGGCTACGCGCTCACTGACCTCATCACCCCAGCCCAACCCCAAGGAGACTGACCCATGACCAAGCCCTGCCTTCGTTCGATCATCACTGCCGCCGCAGCGCTCGCCTCAACTTCGTTCGCCACCGCCGCGCAGGCGGCGGGCACCGGCATGCCGTGGGAGCAGCCTCTCCAGCAGGTGCTCGGCTCGGTCCAGGGACCAGTCGCCAAGATCCTCGCGGTGATCGTCATCATCGTTACCGGACTGAAGCTGGCGTTCGGCGAGAGCGCCGGCGGCTTCCGGCGGCTGATCCAGATCGTCTTCGGCCTGTCGATCGCGTTCGCCGCCTCAAGCTTCTTCCTCAGCTTCTTCAGCTTTGGCGGCGGGGCGCTGATCGCATGAGCGGGCCTGCGCACCATTCCGGCAGCGAGCACATCGCCGGCTTTGAGGTTCCGGTCCACGGCTCGCTTGGAACGCCCATCCTGCTCGGCGGCGCGCCGCGCGGTCTAGCGATCGTCAACGGCACGATCGCTGCCGCGGTCGGGCTCGGTCTCCAGCAATGGATCGCCGGCATGGTCCTGTGGGCGGCGGGGCACAGCCTCGCCGTCTTCGCCGCCCGCCGTGATCCACTCTTCGCGCCGGTGCTGCTTCGCCATCTTCGTCAAAAAGGGCATTATTCGTGCTGAACCTTGCTGAGTATCGTCACCATAGCGACCGGCTTGCGGACCATCTGCCGTGGGCAGCACTGGTCGCCGAAGGGATCATCCTCAACAAGGATGGCAGCTTTCAGCGCACGCTGCGCTTCCGCGGACCCGACCTTGAGTCCGCCACCGAGGCCGAACTGGTCTCTGCGTCGGCCCGTGCCAATAATGTCCTCAAGCGCTTCGGCACGGGCTGGGCGTTGTTCTTCGAGGCAGAGCGGCGCGAGGCGATCGCCTATCCCGACAGTGACTTTCCCGACGCCGCGTCGTGGCTGGTCGACCGTGAACGCCGTGCAGGGTTCGTCGCTGAGGGCGGGCATTATGAGAGCATCTATCACCTCACCCTGACCTTCTTGCCCGCGGCGGACAGCAGCGATGCCGCGGGTCGCTCGCTGGTCGATCGTCCCGAGGGCAACAGCGTCCGCGATTGGCGCGCAGCGCTGGCGACGTTCGTCGCCGAGACCGATCGCGCGTTCGACCTCTTCGCGGCCTTCATGCCCGAGACCGAGGCGCTCCGTTCTGCCGAGACGCTGACCTATCTCCATGGCCGCATTTCGGCGCGGCGCCACCCGGTCGCGGTTCCGTCGACCCCGATGTATCTCGACGGGTTGCTGGCCGACACGCCGCTGGTCGGCGGGCTCGAGCCGATGCTTGGGCAGCAGCATCTGCGCACGCTGACCATCCTCGGCTTTCCGAATGTCAGCCGGCCCGGCCTGCTCGACGCGCTCAACCATCTCGATTTCGGCTATCGCTGGGTTACGCGCTTCATCGCGCTCGACAAGAGCGACGCGACCAAGGCGCTCACCAGCCTTCGCCGCCAATGGTTCAACAAGCGCAAGTCGATCACCGCGCTGCTGCGCGAGATCATGTACAATCAGCCGGCCCAGCTGCTCGATAGCGACGCCGACAACAAGGTCGTCGATGCCGACCTGGCGCTCCAGGCACTTGGCGCCGACCATGTCGCGTTCGGCTATCTCACGACCACGATCACGCTGGCCGACACCGACCGCACCCGGGTCGAGGATCAGGTCCGCCGCATCGAGCGGGTCGTCAACGGGCTCGGGTTCACGACCATCCGCGAGGGCGTCAACGCGGTCGAGGCATGGCTGTCGAGCCTCCCCGGCCAGGTTTACGCCAACGTCCGTCAGCCGCTGGTCCACACGCTCAACCTCGCCCATCTGATGCCGCTGTCGAGTGTCTGGGCGGGCCCGGCAAGCAACACGCACCTTGGCGGTCCGCCCTTGCTCTACGCGCAAGCCGCCGGCTCGACTCCCTTCCGACTTTCGACCCATGTCGGCGACGTTGGCCACATGATGGTGGTCGGCCCGACCGGCGCGGGCAAGTCGGTGCTCCTAGCGCTGATCGCGCTTCAGTTCCGGCGCTATCCCGGTGCTCAGATCTTCATCTTCGACAAGGGCTATTCAGCGCGTGCCGCGGTGCTCGCGATGGGCGGGGCGCATCATGCGCTCGGGCTGGGCGGAGCCGCCCAAGGTTCCGACGGGCCGAAGGACCGTTGGAATGGCGGCGGAGGGGGCGGGAACGGGGCGGGCGAGACACTCGCATTCCAGCCCCTGCGCCACATCGATCGCTTGAATGAGCGCGCCTGGGCTGCCGACTGGATCGCCGCGCTGCTGACCCACGAGAAGGTCAGCGTCACGCCCGACGTCAAGGAAAGCGTCTGGTCGGCACTCGGCAGTCTCGCCTCGGCCCCGCCCGAAGAGCGCACGCTGACCGGACTTGCCCTGCTGCTCCAGTCGAACGCGCTGCGTTCGGCGCTCGCCGCTTACACACTCGACGGGCCCTATGGGCGGCTGCTCGACGCGGCCGAGCCCGAAGCGGCGTTCGCCGATGTCCAGTGCTTCGAGACCGAAGCGCTGATGGGGCACTCGGGCGTGGTCGCGCCGGTGCTGACCTATCTGTTCCATCGATTGGAGGAGCGGTTCGACGGGCGACCGACGCTGCTGATCCTCGACGAGGCCTGGATCTTCCTCGACCACCCGCTGTTCGCGGCGCGCATTCGCGAGTGGCTCAAGGTCCTACGCAAGAAGAATGTCGCGGTGCTGTTCGCGACCCAGAGCCTGGCCGACATCGCCGCCAGCAGTATTGCACCGGCGATCATCGAGAGCTGCCCGCAGCGCATCCTGCTCCCAAACGATCGCGCGATCGAACCGCAGAGCCGTGAGGCTTACGAGCGGTTCGGGCTCAACGAGCGCCAGATCGAGCTGATCAGCCGGGCCACCCCTAAGCGCCATTATTATCTCCAGTCCGCGCGCGGCAACCGGCTGTTCGAGCTTGGGCTTGGCCCGATCGCACTCGCACTGTGCGGCGTGTCCGATCCGGCGAGCCAGCAGCGGATCGATGCGCTGCTTGGCCAGCATGCCGCCGCCGATTTCGCCGCCCGGTTCCTCAGCGATGCCGGCCTCGACTGGGCCGCGCTGTTGCTCGCCGATTTCCCCGCGTAACCCCCGACCCCCGACCCCCAAGGAGAACTACCATGACCCACAATCTGCATCCCAAGACCCGCTTCGCGCATCTGATCGTCGCGCTTTGCGCGACCTGTTCGGTCATCGCTGTGACCACCGTAGCGGCAACCCCGGCGCAGGCGGTCATCGTGTTCGACCCCAGCAACTACAGCCAGAACATCCTCACCGCCGCGCGAACGCTCGAGCAGATCAACAACCAGATCCGCATGCTCCAGAACCAGGCGACCAGCCTCACCAACCAAGCGAAGAACCTGACGACCGTCAGCTTCCCCGAGCTGCAGGCGATCACCCAGACCATCCAGCAGATCAATCAGCTGATGGGCCAGGCGCAGGGCATCCAGTTCCGTGTTGCCGGGCTCGACCAGCAATTCCGGCAGATGTTTCCGCAGAGCTTCAACCAGGCGCTGACGGTCAACGCGCAGGTCGTTGCCGCCAAGACTCGGCTCGATACGTCGATGGCCGCCTACAAGCAGACGATGATGGTCCAGTCGCGCGTCGCCGAGAATGTCGAGGCCGACGCGCAGGTGCTGAGCACAATCGTCGCGCGCAGCCAGGGCGCCGAGGGCGCGTTGCAGGTAGCGCAAGCCACCAACCAGCTGCTCGCGCTGACCGCCAAGCAGCAGTTCCAGATCCAGCAGCTGATGGCAGCGCAATATCGCGCCGAGGCGATCGAACAAGCGCGCAAGGTCCAGGCCGAAGCCGAGGCAAAGGCGGCGACGGCCAAGTTCCTCGGCAGTGGCTCCGCCTACACGCCGCACTGATGGATCGGCGGGCTGCGGCCCGCCGAACTCGCCGCACCCTCACCACCATTCCGCCACCCGATCAGCAGGACGAACCCGTGACCGATCTCAACGTCATCGACGGCTTCATGGCGGATTTCATCCGCTACATCGACAGCGGGTTCGGGCTGCTCGGTCCCGATGTCGGGTTCCTCACCTCGACCCTGATCGGGATCGACATCACGCTCGCGGGCCTGTTCTGGGCGATGGGCGGCGAGGCTGATGTCATCGGCCGTTTGCTCAAGAAGATCCTCTACGTCGGCGCGTTCGCGTTCATTCTCAATCGCTTTTCGAGCCTTGCCGACATCATCTTCCGCTCATTCGCGCAGGCCGGGCTGACCGCAGGCGGAGGTACGCTTACCGCTGCCGACCTGCTCAAGCCTGGCCATCTCGCGGGCACCGGTTTTGCCGCCGCCTGGCCTTTGCTCGACCAGGCCTCGAAGCTGATGGGTTTCACCAGCTTCTTCGACAATTTCCTGACGATCTCGGTGCTCCTGTTCGCCTGGATCATCGTTATCGTCGCTTTCTTCGTCCTTGCCGTGCAGCTGTTCGTCACGATCCTCGAGTTCAAACTGACCACGCTCGCCGGGTTCATCCTTGTCCCGTTCGCGCTGTGGAATCGCACGGGGTTCCTCGCCGAGCGCGTGCTCGGCAACGTCGTCAGCTCAGGCATCAAGGTGATGGTGCTCGCGGTCATCGTCGGCATCGGTTCGAACTATTTCGACCAATTCACGACCGCGCTGAATGGTCAGCAGCCCGACATTGGCCAAGCCATGAGCCTAGTGCTCGCCAGCCTTGCGCTGTTCGGGCTCGGCATTTTCGGACCTGGAATTGCGTCTGGCCTCGTCGCGGGCGCTCCGCAGCTTGGCGCCGGCGCGGTTGCTGGCACCGTGATGGGCGCCGCTGGCGTGACAATGCTCGGTGCCGGCGCTGCCAGCGCCGCCGGCGGCGCGGCGCTCGGCGCGGTTCGCGCGGGCACTGCGATGGGGTCTGCTGCATCCACTTCTTACCAACTCGGTCAGGAGGCTGCCGGCTCGTCGTCGGTCGGTGCCGGTCTCGGGGGCGTGGCCAAGGCTGCGGGGAATGCTGCTCGCAGCAACGCGTCCAACGCGCTCGGTCTCAGTGATGCCGTCGCCAGCGGCCGCGAAGCCGCGACGAATGCCTTCTACCGTAGCTCGACCTCCGGCCCGGCATCCTCACACGACGCGCAAGGCGCGGCGGGCGGTGCTCCGGGCTGGGCCCGCGATCTTAAGTCACAGCAGTCTGCTCGCCACCACCGTCACATTGCCATGCAGACGCTGAAGGAAGGCGACCGCGGCGGCGCCTCCGCCACACCCGACATCAAGGAAAGGGAAGACTGATGCAGTTCAAACGATCGATCCAGCGCTACGGGCGGACACCCGAGCCCGAGACCCCATTTCAGCGTGCGGGACAGCTGTGGGACGAGCGCATTGGCTCGGCCCGGGTCCAGGCACGCAACTGGAGGCTGATGGCGTTTGGCGGGCTTGCCCTCTCGACCGGCCTCTCCGGCGCGCTCGTCTGGCAGTCGCTGCAAAGCCGCGTCGTGCCGTACGTCGTCGCGGTCGATCGGCTCGGCGAGCCCCGCGCGATCAATGAGGCCGAGGCGAGCTACCGTCCGACCGATCCGCAGATCGCCTGGGCGCTCGGCCACTTCATCACCAACGTCCGCTCGGTCTCGCTCGACCCGGTGCTGATGCGCGCGAGCTGGCTCGAGGCCTATGATTTCGCGACCGGACACGGGGCGCAATTCCTGGGCGACTATGCCCTCTCGGCCGATCCGTTCGCCAACATCGGCGAGCGCACCGTGTCGGTCCAGGTGACCAGCGTCGTTCGTGCGTCCGACCGCTCGTTTCAGGTCAAATGGACCGAGACCGTCTACGAGCGCGGCAGCCAGGCGGGGACGTCGCACTGGACCGCCATGGTGACCGTCATCGTCAAACCGCCGACCTCGGCCGAGACGCTGCGCAAGAATCCTCTCGGCCTCTACGTCGATGCGATCGACTGGAGCCGCGAGCTCGAGCCGCCCGCGCCACCAACCGCGGCGAAGCCCTCGGCATCGACGCCACCGGCGGACGCTCCGGTTCTATCCGACCAAGTCGCGCCGGTCACGGATGCCGTGACCAATCCCAACCCAGTCGCCGCCCCGGCGTTCAATCAGGAGGCCCAGCAATGAACGCCAAGCATCTTCTCGGTCTGAGCAGCGCAACACTTCTGCTGTGCGCTGCGGCGCCTGCACCAGGCGCCTTCCCGTTCCCGACCATGCCCAAGCCCGTCGTCGCACGGAAGGCACTCGTGAAAACAGCGGTCGCCAACAAGGTGGTCCTTAAGCCGCTGCAGGCACAGCGGCCAATGGTGCAAAAGCCGATCCGCAAGGCGCACGCGCGTCATGTGGCAGTTCATCGCAACCGTTGGAGTCATGCCACGAGGGTCGCAGCCGCCACGCGCGCCGCGACCGAGGAGCCGACCGGGTTCGTCAATGCGTCATCGGTCTACCCGTACGCCGAGGGTTCGGTGTACCATGTCTACACCGCCCCCGGCCGCATTACCGATATCGCGTTGCAGCCTAGCGAAGCGCTTGGTGCGGTCGCCGCAGGCGACACGGTTCGCTGGATCATCGGCGACACGGCAAGCGGCGCGGGCGACACAAAGCGCAGCCATGTGCTGGTCAAGCCCTCGGCGGTCGGGCTTTCGACCAACCTCGTCATCACGACTGACCGGCACGTTTATCATCTGTCGCTGACGAGTACCGCGCGGACTGCCCTGACCGCACTGTCGTGGACGTATCCGCAGGATCAGCTCATCGCGCTCCAGAAGCGGGCTGAGGCCGCCGAGGCCGTCGCACCGGTAGCGACCGGGCTGGCGATCGATCAACTGCACTTCGGCTATGCAGTCACCGGCGACAAGCCCGACTGGCGACCGTTGCGCGCGTTCGATGATGGGCGCCAGACCTTCATCGAGTTTCCGGCGCAGATCGCGACCGGCGTTGCGCCGCCGCTGTTCGTGGTCGGCGCTAACGGCATGGCCGAGCTCGTCAACTATCGCATGCGCGGCCATTTCTATGTGGTCGATCGCCTGTTCGACGTTGCCGAACTGCGGTTTGGACTGAAGCGCCAACAGATCGTTCGGATCACCCGTCTCGCCGACGGCTCGGCCCCGCGGAGGGCATCATGAGCAAGGATACCATCACGCCGCACCGGGAGCCTGATCCCGACCTCTTCTCGGTTGCCAGGGCAGCCGAGCCCGAGGCTGCGCCCGTTGACGTGCCGGAGGGGGCGCCGAAGGTTGATCCGGAGACGCTCGTCATCCGGGCGTCCCCGCTTCGGGCGATCCGCTTCAAGCGAAAGGTCGTGGTCGGCATCACCACGGTCGGCGTCGTCGCGCTGATCGGCGTCACCGGCATCGCGTTGAAGCCGTCCGTGTTCCGGGTCATCGCCAACGGCGAGGACAAGTCCGACTTGGGCGCGAAGGCGCCGGCTGATGCACTGAGTGCGTTGCCGAAGACTTATGGCGACGTCCCGCAGCTCGGACCACCACTGCCCGGCGACCTCGGCAAGCCAATCCTCGAAAGACAGCAGCAGTTGTTGGCCGACGAACCAATGGCACAGACGCCACTCTCGGACACCAAGGCCCAGGCCGAACAGGCAGCTCAGGCCGAGCGCGAGCGCGCTCTTGCGGAAGTGAAGGCCGCTCGGCGATCGGCGCTGCTTGTTCAGTCGGGCGGACGAACCGAGGCTTCGCCACAGCCGGTGACTGCCACAATCGAAGCACCGGCGGCAGGGGAAACGGGCAAGGTTGCGTTGGATTCCGAGCGCGATCCGAATGGCCAGCAGCGCAAGTCCGACTTTGTCGCGCGATCCACAAAGGAGGACAGTTCCGATCCGCATGTGCTGGCGCGGCCCGCCTCGCCGTACATGTTGACCGCCGGGACAGTCATCGCCGGAAGCCTGATAACCGGCATCCGCTCGGATCTGCCTGGCCTCGTCACGGCGCAGGTCACCGAGAATGTGTTCGACAGTGCGACCGGGCGTATCCTGCTCGTTCCGCAGGGAGCGCGTTTGATCGGCAAGTACGACAGCGTCGTCGCCTACGGCCAGAAACGCGAGCTGGTCGTGTGGCAACGGATTGTCCTGCCCGACGGCAGTTCACTCGGTCTCGACAATGTCCCGGCGAGCGACGCTTCCGGCTACTCGGGGCTCGCTGACAAGGTCGACGCACATAGCTGGGCGCTGCTCAAGGGCGTCGTCATCTCGACACTGCTGGGCGTTGGCTCCGAGCTTCAATTCTCTGGGCAGGGAGGTCTTGTCCAGGCAATCCGCCAGTCCGGGCAGCAGAATGTCGCGCACGCCGGGGATCAGCTGACCTCGAAGACGCTCAACGTCCAGCCGACGATCACCATCCGCCCCGGCACGCCGGTGCGCCTCGTTGTCCAGAAAGACTTGATCCTCGCGCCATGGCGCGGGTGAGGAGAAAGACATGTCAGACCTGAAGCTTGGTAGATTGCCCGATCGCACTCCGGTGAAGCTCACCGTCAACGTGCGACCCGAACTCCATCAAGCGTTGATTGAGTACGCTGCCCTCTATGCGGAAAACTATGATCGCGAGGAGCCCATCAGCGAACTGATCCCGGCGATGTTGATCGGTTTCCTCGACAGCGATCGGGGGTTCCAAAAGCGTCGGCGGAAGGCGGCGTCGGCATAATGGATCGATCGCGATCGCCATCAACCATGACCGGCTGACGTCGTCCGACGCAGTTCAACGCAGTCGGCAACCCGCCGTCTTGCGAGGTTGGATTCCAGCCGCTTCCTACGGGAAACCAAGCCATCCAAGGAGATTACCATGACCGAACAATCAGAATGCTTCCTGCGGATCCGAACGGTGCTCGCCAAGACCGGGCTCAGCCGATCGACGCTCTATCGCAAGATCGACAACGGCACTTTTCCTCGCCAATTCAAAATCAGCGACCGTTGCTGTGCGTGGCGCCAGACGGCGGTCGATGCCTGGATAAAAGAATCTGCGAAAGATTTTGGTAGCTCGGAAGCGCCTTAGCCCAGCAAGCAGCGTCGGGAGATTACTTCAGGCGACTAAAAGTTCGAAACCCTTTTTGCTCACTCCGCGTCTAGTAGAGGTCGCCTCGCGAGAGGCGGCCTCTTCCCGTTGGGTCGCCCGCTACGACCGCGAAGATGTGCTTTATAAAAATTTCCTGTTTGGCAGTCTGAACCGGTTCTACGGGCTAGTAGCGCCCATAAAGTTGTCGCTCAGCTTACCCTGCGGCCCTGGCATTTAACGTTTAAAAATCTCAAACTATGCCTCTGCAACCCCACCGTTATGCTACCTATGCGTTACCTTGTCGAGGTCGAGAGAAACGTTGTTACCTATAACTAAGAGGGGGAAGTGGCGCGCCCGGCTGGATTCGAACCAGCGGCCTCAAGATTAGAAGTCTCGTGCTCTATCCAGCTGAGCTACGGGCGCGTCGGGCAGGGTGTAGCGTCAGGCGACCGCTTCGAGCAAACCTTCGAACAGTCGCCTTCCGTCGGTCCCGCCATGAAGCGGATCGATGGCCCGCTCGGGATGCGGCATCAACCCGAGCACATTGCCAGCGTCGTTGACGATCCCGGCGATATCGCGCGCCGATCCGGTCACCGGCTCGCTATAGCGAAACGCCACCCGGCCCTCACCCTCAAGCCGGTCGAGAGTTTCGGTGTCGGCCTGGTAATTGCCATCATGATGCGCGATCGGCACTCGGATCGCCTCGCCCGCCCGATAGCCTTGCGTAAAGAGCGTCTGGCTGTTTTGAACGCTCAGCGTCACCGTGCGGCATATGAAACTCAATCCCGCGTTGCGCATCAGCGCGCCGGGCAGCAGGCCCGCTTCGGTCAGCACCTGAAAGCCGTTGCATACGCCCAGCACCGGCACCCCGCGACCCGCCGCTTCGGCCACTGCGCGCATCACCGGCGAGCGCGCCGCCATCGCCCCGGAACGCAGGTAGTCTCCGTACGAGAAGCCGCCCGGGATCGCGATGAAATCAGTCCCTTGCGGAAGCTCGCTGTCGCGGTGCCACACCATCGCCGGCGTTACCCCGGTCACCGTCTCGATCGCCACCGCAAGGTCGCGGTCGCAGTTCGAACCCGGGAAGACGAGTACCGCGGGCTTCACGCCAACTGCTCGATGCGGAAATTCTCGATCACCGTATTGGCGAGCAGCTTGCGGCACATCGCTTCGATATCGCCCTCGCTCGTGCCGTCGGCAAGGTCGAGTTCGATCAGCTTGCCCGCCCGCACGTCCCGCACCCCGCCAAAGCCGAGTCCCTCGAGCGCATGGTGAATGGCCTTGCCCTGCGGATCGAGCACGCCCGGTTTCAAGGTGACGAACACACGCGCTTTCATGGTCTGCCTTTCGTTAGAGCCTGATCGATTAGGGTCAACGCGCCGGGCGTTCTCACCTCCAGCACCGATCGGCTCTGTTAATCTGCTCGGCCCCTATGGCGTTGTGTCCGAATTGCATCAAGCTTTACCCTTTGTTCACCCTGCCGTGGGCATCTTGCGCCTGTCATCGGGCGGATACCGGGGAGGCGAATGTCATGTTGGTTGCGATCGCCGCGGCGATGTTCATCGCGCTGTTCGGCTGGGGCGCGGACTATTTCGGTTGGGACGACACCAACGGCAAGATCCAGCTGGCGTTAGCCACTGCCTTCATCCTCGGCATCCTCTGCGGGTTCAAAAGCCGTAGCTGACGCGGGGGAGAGGCTCGGCTATGCGGCCGGGGATGACCGATCTTCCGCCCTACGCCCAGCTGCTCAAGCTCGACCGAGAGCCTGACCCGCGCGGTGGTCCGCCGCTAGTTCTCATGCCCGCGCATCCGGGCGTAATCGGCCGTCCAGGGTTCCTCCACGGCGGGGCTATTGCCGGATTGCTGGAATATGCCGCTTTTACCGCGCTGCGCGACGCGCTCGGCGAGGAAGAGACGGTGATAAAGCCGATTACCATCACCGTCGATTATCTGCGCGGCGGCAAGCTCGAAGACAGTCGTGCGCGGGCGGAGATTATTCGCCTCGGCCGGCGGATCGCCAATCTCGAAGTGCGCGCCTGGCAGGAGGATGAGTCCAAGCCGATCGCGATGGCTCGGCTGAACTTTCTGCTCGAACGAAAATAGCTGTCATCCCGGCGCAAACCGGGACCCGCTTCTCAATAGCCGCTCAGCTCCGCCACACGATTGGTGTGAAAGCGCGGGCTCCCGAACAGTTCGCCCAGCACCATCTCGCGCTTCATGTAGAGACCGATATCATATTCGTCGGTCATGCCGATGCCGCCGTGCATCTGTACGCCCTCCTGAACCGCCAGCGCCGCCACGCGCCCGGCCTTGGCCTTGGCGACCGACACCATCAGCTCTGCACGAACATCCCCCGCGTCGAGCAACGCCGCCGCCTTCTGCGCCACCGCGCGTGCAATCTCGATCTCGCCGAACAGGTGCGCGGCGCGATGCTGGAGCACCTGAAACTCGCCGATCAGCTTGCCAAATTGTTTCCTCTGCTTAAGGTAATCGAGCGTCATCGCCGACGCCCCCGCAGCGACCCCGATCAGCTCCGCCGCAGCCCCGGCGCGTCCAGCTCCGAGTGCGCGCGCGAGCACTTCGGCCCCGCCGTCGACCTCGCCGATCACCGCGCCTCCATCGACCGCTACCTTATCGAACAAGATTCGCGCGGCATGCGACGAGTCCGCCAGCACGACATTCTCGACGCTCATCCCCGCCGCATCGCGCTCGACCGCAAACAAAGTCAGCCCCGCGGCCTCGCCAGCCGACCCGCCGGTCCGCGCGGCGACCAGAATCAGGTCCGCGCTCGCCCCATGCACCACGAACTGCTTGGCGCCCGACAAGGTAAACCCGTTCCCGGCCTTCTGGGCGCGCATCGCGATGCCGTTCTGGTCATGCTGCCTGCCCTCATCGATCGCCAGCGCCGCGACCGTGTCGCCCGTGACGATCCCGGGGAACCAGCGCTCGGCCTGCGCGCTGCCCTCAAGCGCACGCACCGCCGCCACCGCGGTCGTCAGAAAAGGCGAGGGGGTCAGGTTGCGCCCGATCTCCTCGAGCACCAGCGCCGCTTCGGCCGCCCCCATGCCCATCCCGCCAGCGCTTTCGGGAATGCAGATCCCGGTCAGCCCAAGCTCGGCGAACTGCTTCCACAGCTGATGTCCGAACCCGTCTTTGCAGCTAGTATCGCGCCAATGCCTCAGTTGCTTTGCGATGCTGCCCTCGTCGGCGAGAAAGCTCTTCGCCGTATCGTGCAGCATCTGCTGGTCGTCAGTGAGGCGCATGTCAGGCTCCCGGCAGCTGCAGAATATGCTTCGCGACGATGCCGAGCTGCACTTCGCTCGTCCCGCCCTCGATCGAATTGGCCTTGGTCCGAAGCCAGTCACGCGCCGTCTTGCCACCGCGCGACCGGTCGCTGTCCCACTCGAGCGCGTCCGACCCGCCCGTCGCCATCATCAGCTCATGGCGCGCCTTGTTGAGCTCGGTCCCGGCATATTTCATCATGCTCGGCATCGCCGGATGGGTTTCGCCATGCTTGAGCTGGTCGAGAAAATGCTCGCTCATTGCCGCAAACGCGAGAGAATCGACATCAAACGATGCAATCTCGGCGCGAAGCACTGGATCGGCGATCGGCCCCACCGAGGCGCCAAGTGCCTGCCGTTCCCCGCCCAATCCCATCCCCGAAATCATCTCGCGCTCATGGCCGAGCAGATACTTCGCAACATTCCACCCCTTGTTGAGCTCGCCGACAAGCTGATCCTTGGGGACTTTCACATCGTCGAAGAACGTCTCGCAAAACGGCGAACTGCCCGAAATCAGCAAGATCGGTTTGGTCGAAACCCCGGGCGTTTCCATGTCGAACAGCAGGAAGCTGATCCCGCCATGCTTGGTCTCGGTCGACGTCCGCACCAGGCAGAAGATCCAATCAGCCTGGTCGGCATAGCTCGTCCAGACCTTCTGGCCGTTGACGAGCCAGTGATCGCCCGCATCCTCGGCCCGCGTCTGCAGCCCCGCTAGGTCCGACCCCGCACCGGGCTCCGAATAGCCCTGGCACCAGCGAATCTCGCCGCGCGCAATCTCGGTCAGGAAGCGCAACTTCTGCGCCTCGGTGCCATATTTCAACAGCGCCGGCCCGAGCATCGAAATGCCGAAGCTGTTGAGCGGATTGCGCGCGCCAATCGCCGCCATCTGCTCGCGCAGCACCTTATACTCCGCTGCGCTCAGCCCGCCGCCGCCATAGGCAGTCGGCCAGTCGGGCACGGTCCAGCCCTTGCCCGCCATGGCGCGGAGCCACGCTTCCTGCGCGGGCGATTGGAACACCCAGATGCGTCCACCCCAGCAGGCATCCTTCTCCGACCGCATCGGCGTGCGCATCTCGGGCGGGCAATTGGCCTCGAGCCAAGCCCGGGTTTCGCTTCGGAAAAGGTCGAGTTCAGCCATCATCCGCTCCTCATTGGTCACCCGCCGCCTTGTCATCGGCGGCCGTCGCGCATAGCCGTTCTGGAAGAGACGTGGCCGACACGCAAGCGAGAGGATCTGCAGTGGATTTTGACCTTACGGAACGCCAGTCTTTCTTCCGCGACCGCGTCCGTGCGTTCATCGACGAGCATGTCCGCCCCCGAGTCGCTGACTATAAAAAGCAGATTAACGAGGGCGACCGCTGGCAGCCGATTGCGCTGATCGAGGATTTAAAGCCCGTCGCTCGAAAGGCCGGCCTGTGGAACCTGTTCATGCCGCCCGCGCCCGTCCTCGCCCATGTCGACGAGAGCTTCGCGTTCGAGGGCGAGCAGCTCACCAACCTCGAATATGCGCTGTGCGCCGAGGAGATGGGTCGCATCATCTGGTCGGCCGAGGTGTTCAACTGCTCGGCGCCCGACACCGGCAATATGGAAGTTTTCCACCGCTACGGGACGCGCGAGCAGAAGGAGCAGTGGCTTGGGCCGCTGATGCGCGGCGAAATCCGCTCGGCCTTCCTGATGACCGAACCCGGCGTGGCCTCATCCGACGCGACCAATATCCAGTGCAGCATCGACCGCGACGGCGACGATTATGTCGTCAACGGCCGCAAATGGTGGTCGTCGGGCGCTGGCGATCCGCGCTGCAAGGTCGCCATCCTGATGGGCAAGACCGCCCCGGAAGAGAAGACCTACCGCCAGCAGTCGATGGTCCTCGTCCCGATGGATGCGCCCGGTGTCACGGTCGAGCGCTACCTGTCGGTCTATGGCTATGACGACGCCCCCCACGGCCATATGGAGATCGAGCTCAAAGACGTCCGCATCCCCGTCACGAACATGCTCCTCGGCGAGGGCAAGGGGTTCGAGATCGCGCAGGGCCGCCTCGGGCCGGGCCGTATCCACCACTGCATGCGCACTATTGGTGCGGCGGAGGAGGCCTTGGAACTGATGGTCCGCCGCCTCCAGTCGCGCGTCGCGTTCGGCAAGAAATTGTCCGAGCACAGCATCTGGGAACAGCGCATCGCCGAGGCGCGAATCGAGATCGACTGCTCGCGCCTGCTGTGCCTCAAGGCCGCCGACCTGATGGACAAGGCCGGCAACAAGGCCGCGCGCAACGAAATCTCGATGATCAAGGTCAAGGCCCCGCGCATGGCGCTCGAGATCATCGACAACGCCATCCAGTCGTACGGCGGGGCAGGGGTTAGCCAGGACACGCCGCTCGCCGCGTCATGGGCGGGTATCCGTACGCTCCGCTTCGCCGACGGTCCCGATGAAGTCCACAACCGCGCCATCGCGCGCAACGAGTTCGGGAAATATGCGGAGGTTCAGTCGTGAAACCGCTGTTCGATCTCACCGGCAGAGTCGCGATCGTTACCGGCTCGTCACGCGGCATCGGCCGGGCGATCGCCGAGGGCCTCGCCGCCCACGGCGCAAAAGTGGTCATCTCGTCGCGTAACCAGGACGCGTGTGACGAGGTCGCCGCGGCGATCAATGCCGAGCACGGACCGGGGATCGCCATCGCCATCGCCGCCAGCATCTCGTCGAAGCAAGCGCTGCAGGAAATGGTCGATGAGACCGTGCGCCAGCTTGGGCCCGTCGACATTCTCGTGTGCAACGCGGCATCCAACCCCCACTACGGCCCGCTCGGCGCCATCACCGACGAGCAGTTCCGCAAGATTTTCGACAATAACGTGCTGGCCAATCACTGGCTGATCCAGATGACCTCGCCCGGAATGCTTGACCGCGGCAAGGGCTCGATCATCATCATCTCGTCGGTCGGCGGGCTGACCAGCTCGACCAAGATCGGTGCCTACAACATCTCGAAAGCTGCCGACCTCCAGCTCGTCCGCAACCTCGCGAGCGAGTTCGGGCCCAAGGGCGTGCGCGTCAACGCCATCGCCCCCGGCCTCGTCCGCACCGATTTCGCCAAGGCGCTGTGGGAAAACCCCGAAACGCTCAAGCTGGTCACCACCGGGGCCGCGCTCAGGCGCATCGGCGAGCCCGAGGAATTGGCCGGAATCGCCGTATTCCTCGCCTCCGACGCATCGAGTTTCGTTACCGGGCAAGGCATCGTCGTGGATGGCGGCTCGACCTTCGGAGCGGGTTTCTGATGCGCCTTCAGGGTAAAATCGCGATCGTCACCGGCGCCGGATCTGGGATCGGCAAGGCGACCGTCGACTTGTTCCGCCGCGAAGGCGCGACCGTCATCGGCGCGGATTTGAAGAACGCCGACGTTGAGTGCGATGCGGGCGACGACGCCTCGGTCAAAGCGCTCGTCGACAAGGCGATCGCCGACCACGGCCGCCTCGACATTGCCTTCGCCAATGCCGGCATCTCGGGCGGGCTCGCCTCGATCTTCGAGCAATCGGTCGACGACTGGCATGAAATCCTGCGCGTCAACCTGATCGGCCCGTTCCTCGCGATCAAACATTCCGCGCCCCACATGGCGGCATCCGGCGGCGGCTCGATCATCTGCACTGCCTCGGTCGCCGGCCTCCGCTCGGGCGCGGGCGGGCCAGCCTATTCGGCATCGAAGGCCGGCGTCATCAGCCTCGTCAAATCGGCCGCGCAGCAGCTCACCGGCTCGAACGTCCGTGTCAATGCGATCTGCCCCGGTTTGATCGAGACCGGCATGACCGAGTTCATCTACCAACGCGCGCGCGCAAAGGACCAGGCCGACCAGCTCGGCCATTTGAACCCGCTGAAACGCGGCGGCGATCCCCTCGAAATCGCCAACGCCGCATTGTTCCTCGCGTCCGACGAGGCAGGCTACGTCAACGGCCACGCGCTGGTCGTCGACGGTGGCCTCAGTTCGTCCCACCCGTTCAATTCGCAGCGCTACGGCCGAACCGCGATCTGATGATAATTCAAGAATTCACTTCCCTATTTGGTTCGTGGTCGCTATTATTGCTATCGAGTGCTTGAATGATTTTCTCGTCCTCGATTTCGCCCTGATTGGGTGGCTCCATCACTCCACGTCACCGTGAACATTGGGAACATTCGCCCTTCAACCGCTTTTCCCCGGAGACCCGCATGACCTCCCCGATCTCGACCCGCCGCCACGGCGACATCCTCATCGTCACCTCGAACAATCCGCCCGTCAACGCGCTCGGCGCCGCCGTCCGCCAGGGCCTCGTCGCGGCGATCGAGGAGGCGGAAGGCGACGCGGCGATCAAGGCGGTCGTCATCACCTGCGCCGGCCAGACCTTCTTCGCCGGTGCCGACATCACCGAATTCGGCAAGCCGCCGGTCATGCCGTGGCTCCCCGAAGTCGTCGACCGGATCGAGAATTGCGCCAAGCCGGTCATTGCCGCGATCCACGGCACCGCACTCGGCGGCGGGCTCGAAGTCGCGCTCGGCTGCCACTATCGCGTCGCCATCCCTTCCGCGAAGTTCGGCGTGCCCGAGGTCAAGCTCGGCCTGCTCCCCGGCGCCGGCGGCACCCAGCGCCTGCCGCGCGTCGCGGGCGTTCCCAAGGCGCTCGAGATGGTCACCGGCGGCGGCATGATCGGCGCCAAGGAAGCCTGCGCGATCGGCCTTGTCGACCGGCTGATCGAGGGCGATCTCGTCGAGCACGCCGTCGCTTACGCCGACGAGGTCAAGGACATCCGCCCGCTGCCCAAATCGTCGGAGCGTGACGACAAGCTCGCCGAAGCGCGCGCCAACCCTGCAATCTTCGCCGACTTCCGCAAGGCCAACGCGCGCAAGATGAAGGGCTTCGACGCCCCCGAGCTCAACATCCAGGCGGTCGAAGCCGCCGTTGCCAAGCCCTATGCCGAGGGCGTGCTCGACGAGCGCCGCCTGTTCATGCAGCTGATGTCGGGCAGCCAGGCCCGCGCCCAGCAATATTTCTTCTTCGCCGAACGCAAGGCGTCGAAGATCGACGGCATTCCCGACGACACGCGCCCACGCGAGATCAAGCGCGTCGGCGTGATCGGCGCGGGCACGATGGGCGGCGGCATCTCGATGAACTTCCTGTCGGCCGGCATCCCCGTGACGATCGTCGAAATGGCGCAGGACGCGCTCGACCGCGGCACCGGCACGGTTCGCAAGAATTATGAGGCGACGGCCGCCAAGGGCCGCATGACCCCCGAACAGGTCGAGCAGGCGATGGGCGCCTTGAACCCGACCCTCGACTTCAACGCGCTCGCCGACTGCGACCTGATCATCGAGGCGGTGTTCGAAACGATGGAGATCAAGAAGGAGATATTCGGCAAGCTCGACAAGATCGCCAAGCCCGGCGCGATCCTTGCGTCCAACACCAGCTACCTCAACGTCGACGAGATCGCTGCCGCCACCTCGCGCCCGCAGGATGTCGTCGGCCTGCACTTCTTCTCCCCCGCCAATGTGATGAAGCTGCTTGAGGTCGTGCGCGGCGCCAAGACCGCGCCCGACGTGCTCGTCACCGCGATGCAACTGGCCAAGCGGATCAAGAAAGTCGCGGTCGTTGCTGGCGTCTGCCACGGTTTCATCGGCAACCGGATGCTGATGCCGCGCCAGGTCGAGGCGACCAAGCTGCTGCTCGAGGGTGCCACCCCCGATCAGATCGACCGGGTCCATGTCGCGTTCGGAATGCCGATGGGGCCGTTTCAGATGGCCGACCTTGCCGGGGTCGACATCGGCTGGCATCGCGACGTGACCCGCATCGAGAATATCCGCGACGCGCTCGCCGCCGAAGGCCGCTGGGGCCAGAAGAAAAATGCCGGCTTTTACGATTATGACGAAAAGCGCAGCCCGTCCCCCAGCGCGCGCGTGCAGGAGATCATCGACCAGTTCCGCGCCAAGGAAGGCGTCGAGAAGCGCGACATTTCCGACCAGGAGATCATCGAACGCACGCTCTACACGATGGTCAACGAGGGCGCGAAGATCCTCGAGGAGGGCATGGCCCAGCGCGCGTCGGACATCGATGTGGTGTGGATCTACGGCTACGGCTGGCCGGTCTATCGGGGCGGCCCGATGCACTGGGCGGACGGCGAGGGGTTGGACAAGATCGTCGCGGGCCTTAAAAATCAGGAAGCGCGCATGGGGAGCGATTTTTCGTTCAGCCAGCTATTGCTCGACAAGGCCGCCGGCGGGGAAAAATTCACCCGCTGATGAACCGCGCGTTATGTCTGTTGCTCGCGCTTTGCGGCGGCCTTCTCGCCGGCTTTGCCATGGCATGCGGAGTCGCGGTCGTCGGCATGGGGGTCTTGTGGCTATTCGTGTTCGGCGACGATCCTTGGCCCGGATGGGTCGAGCCGACGATGAACATAGTGGTGGTGGTCGTCGGCCTGGGAACGACTTTGCTGACGATATGGTTGTTATTCGACCGGATGCGGCGCGGCGGCCGCGGCGAAGGAGATTGAGATGGACCGGATGATTGATGACAACACCGGAGACCATGCGGTCCGCTACAGGGGCGCGGCGGTGGCGATTCACTGGATTGCCGCCGTACTCTTGCTGACCCAAGTCTGGATCGGGTTGCAGTTCGCCGACATGGCCAAGGGGCCGGCGCGCGACGGGCTGTTCACCTGGCACAAGACCATCGGGGCGGCGATCCTGATGCTTGCGGTCGTCCGGTTGGTCGTCCGCCTGCGCAACCCGCCGCCGCCCTTCCCGCAGGACTTCCCGAAGTGGGAGCGGTTTGCGGCGGTGTGGACCCACCGTATCTTCTACTTCATGCTGTTCGCGCTGCCGCTCACCGGCCTTGCCGCCGTGTCTGCTAAAGCGCCGGGCTGGAGCACGCCGCTGATCGGGGGGATTCCGCTGCCGCTCATTCCCGGACTTCACGGCGTCGACGGTTTCGGCGACATCCATGTGGTCCTCGTCTGGACCACGCTCGCCCTGCTCGTCCTCCATGTCGGTGCGGCGCTCAAGCAGCAGTTCTTCGACAAGAGCGACGTTGCCGACCGCATGCCGCCGTTCCACTCACCTCGCCACGGAATCTGACTTCGGCAGCAGGACCAGCATCGCGCCGGCGATTGCGGCGAGCACGGCGCCGGCCATGAAGGTCGCGTTCGCCCCGTCGCGGTCCCAGATCAGCCCGGCGCCGAGGCTCGACAGCAACGCCGCGATCCCGCTAACGAAGAAGAACGCCCCGAAGCTGGTCGCGCGCTGTGCCTCGGGGGCGGCGTCGGCGATCATTCGGCTGAAGATCCCCTGCGTGAACGCCATATGCGCGCCCCACAGGATCACCCCGACCCCGAGCGTCCACAGCGACATGCCATAGCCGAGTACCAGGTCGGCGACGACCAGCAGCCCGATCCCGGCGAGCAAGAGGGCCTTCGGGCTCATCCGGTCGCTGAGGATCCCGGCGGGATAGGCGAGCAGCAGATAGGCGAGGTTGAACAGCGCCAGCACGATCGGCGACCAACTCGGCGATATTCCCGCGTCAATCCCCTTGAGGATCAGGAAACTCTCCGAAAAGCGCGTCAACCCGAACAGGAAACCGACCCCGATCAGCCGTTTGACTTGCGGATCGAGCGTCTTGAATCCTCCCCAGATCATCTTCGCCTTGGGCGTCGTCCGCTCGCTCGTCTCGCGCAGCATCGCCCACGCAAAGCCGAACGACAGGAACGCCGGGATCACCGCCACCCAGAACACCGCGCGAATGTCGTTCCTGAACCAGATCATCAGCCCGATCGCGGCCAGCGGGGCGATGAACGCCCCCACCGTATCCATCGACTGGCGCAGTCCGAACGCCCGTCCGCGCAGCTCGGGCGGAGTCTCGTCGGCGATCATCGCATCGCGCGGCGCGCCCCTGATCCCCTTGCCGATCCGATCGACGAAGCGCGCGCCGAGCACCGGCAGGGCGGTCGTCGCCAGCGGGAACAGCGGCTTCGACAGCGCCGCCATGCCATAGCCAAGCAGAATCCATGGCTTGCGCTTCTGGTCACGGTCACTCAGCCGGCCGGACACCAGCTTCGCCATCGATGCGGTCGCCTCGGCGAAGCCATCAAGCGCCCCCATCGCCGCCACCGGGAGCCCGAGCGTGATCGTCAAAAATGCCGGCAGCAGCGCATGATAAATCTCGCTCGACAGGTCCATCAGCAGGCTGACGATGCCGAGCACCCACACGGTGCGAGGCAGTCGGGGGCGGGAGGGGGAGGGGCTATCCATCCATTGTCATTGCGTGGACCCGGCCGTCAACGCAATCCATCCCGGCAATTGCACGCGGCAATTGTCAAACTGGTGAAACTGTTGCAGCATCGCAAAATGATGAATCAATCTGCCCCACAGGCAATTGCTGCGCGCCTGTCTGCCCTGTTCGAAACGCTCGACGATAATCGGCTAGCCGAACGTGCCGACCGCGCCACGCGCGCGCTCCTTGCCGCCGTTGCCGATCATGAGCCGGCCACCCTCGGTCAGGTCGCCAAGGTATCAGGTCGCGGCGCCCCGGCGGCGAGCCGCGCAGTCGAAGCACTCGTCCAGGCTGCTCTCGTCGATCGCACCCCCGACCCCGCCAACCGTCGCCGCCTCGCACTCCGCCTGACCGAACAGGGCAGAGCGCTGCTCAATCAACGCGGCACCGCACCCGGCGGTCTCGTTTCGCGCGTCGCCCGCCTCGCGCAAAGCGAGCTTCGCGCCGTCGAGCGCGGGATCGAGATATTGGAACGCATGCCGAAGTAGAGCAGTCCCGAGCAACCTTGCTGCAGCGCACCACTTGCGCTAGGGGCGCGCCTTCTCTTTTTCGGAAAATTCGAACCATGTCCTCACGCAACGTGGCGATCATCGCCCACGTCGATCACGGCAAGACGACCCTTGTCGACCAGCTTTTCCGCCAGTCGGGCACCTTCCGCGACAACCAGCGCGTCGAAGAGCGCGCGATGGATTCGAACGACCTCGAGAAGGAGCGCGGGATCACGATTCTCGCCAAGTGCACCTCGGTCGAATGGCAGGGCACGCACATCAACATCGTCGATACGCCGGGCCATGCCGACTTCGGCGGGGAGGTCGAGCGCATCCTCTCGATGGTCGACGGGGTCATCCTGCTGGTCGACGCTGCCGAAGGCCCGATGCCGCAGACCAAGTTCGTCACCGGCAAGGCGCTCGCGCTGGGCCTCAAGCCGATTGTCGTCGTCAACAAGATCGACCGTCCCGACGCCCGTGCGTCGGAAGTGCTGGACGAGGTATTCGACCTGTTCGTGCTGCTCGAAGCCAACGACGAGCAGCTCGATTTCCCCGTGCTCTACGCTTCCGGCCGCAACGGCTATGCGGGCGAGACCGACGACGTCCGCGAGGGCAACCTGAGCCCGCTGTTCGACCAGATTGTCAGCCACGTGCCGGCACCGTCAGCCGATCCCGACGGCCCGTTCAAGTTCTTGGTCACGCTGCTCGACCGCGACAATTTCCTCGGCCGGATCCTGACCGGCCTGGTGTTCTCGGGCTCGATCAAGACCAATGCGCCGATCCATGCGCTCAGCCCTGAAGGCAAGGTCGTCGAGACCGGCCGCGCGTCCCGAATCATGGCGTTCCGCGGGCTCGAGCGCGTGCCGGTCGACACGGCCGAAGCGGGCGACATCATCTCGATCGCCGGCCTCACCACCGCAACCGTTGCCGACACCATCGCCGACCCCTCGGTGAGCGAACCGCTCCATGCGCAGCCGATCGATCCGCCGACGCTGTCGATGCGCTTCTCGGTCAACGATTCGCCGATGGCCGGTCGCGAAGGCTCCAAGGTCACGTCGCGCATGATCCGCGACCGCCTGTTCCGCGAGGCGGAATCCAACGTCGCGATCAAGGTCACAGAGTCCTCCGACAAGGACAGCTACGAAGTCGCCGGTCGCGGCGAGCTCCAACTTGGGGTGCTCATCGAGATGATGCGCCGCGAAGGGTTTGAGCTTGGCATCAGCCGCCCGCGCGTGTTGTTCCGCGAGGACGAGAACGGCAAGAAGACCGAGCCGTACGAGACCGTCGTGATCGACGTTGACGATGAATATTCGGGGACGGTCGTCGAGAAGATGGCCGGTCGCAAGGCCGAGCTGACCGACATGCGTCCCTCGGGCGGCGGCAAGACCCGGATCACCTTCTCCGCTCCGTCGCGCGGTCTGATCGGCTATCATGGCGAATTCCTGTCCGACACGCGCGGCACCGGGATCATGAACCGGTTGTTCGAGAAATATGGACCCCACAAAGGCAATATCGAGGGCCGCAAGAATGGCGTGCTGATCTCGAACGGTGCGGGCGAGGCGAACAACTACGCCCTTGGCCCGCTCGAGGAGCGCGGCATCCTGTTCGTGGCGCATCAGGAGGCGCTCTATGAGGGGATGATCGTCGGCGAAAATGCCAAGACGGGCGACCTCGAGGTCAACCCGATGAAGGCGAAACAGCTGACCAACTTCCGCGCTTCTGGAGGCAAGGATGACGCCATCCGACTGACCCCGCCCAAGCGGATGACGCTCGAGCAGGCGATTGCCTATATCGACGAGGATGAGCTGGTCGAAGTGACGCCGGGGTCGATTCGCTTGCGAAAGATTCACCTCGATCCGCACGATCGCAAGCGCGCGAGCAGGGCAAAAGCGGCCTGAATCGAGACAGTTCCGCTGTTCGTCCCGCGATGAGCTCCCTTGAACGACAGGTCACTGTTTTTTAACGCTGCTCCGTCTACTTCAGCTCTCGACAAGACTTTCAAGAGCGAGCGGGTCCGCTGTTGCGTTGGACCCCGGGGCAAGACGGACGGCCCCACTTGGATCGCGCGATAGTTGCGCACCGAGGCGGGACGGCCGCACAAGACAGAGCAAGATTTGACCCGTTTCCTGGGAACCCGCGGCGCGTCCGCGGTCTGTGGTTTTTTGCTGCTGCTCGTGCTGAGCTCGAACCCTGCGAACGCGCAGGCACCGGTCGCTACGGGGACCATCGCGGTGTCGACCAATGCACCCTTCGACCTTCGTACCCAGGCGCTGCTCAGCGCAATCGCACGCAGTGTCGAAGCGAATGCTCCCGATGACCTGAATCCAGTGACCGGGGTATCCGCTTCGACCTATTCAACTTCGCCTGCCTATCCCGCTTCGCCCTACAGCGTGACGGTGCATCGTGATGTCAGCGGAACCAGTGCCGCGTCGGCGCAGCCACTCGCGGCACTGGTTGACGCCAACAGCATTGGCGACCTCGACGAGGAAATGAACTGTCTCGCCACTGCGGTCTATTTCGAAAGCAAGGGCGAGCCGCTTGAGGGCCAACTGGCGGTCGCGCAGGTCGTCATGAACCGCGCTGCTTCGGGCCGCTATCCCGCCAGCTTGTGCGGTGTCGTCAAGCAGCACGCCCAATTTTCGTTCGTTCGCGACGGCGCCTTCCCGGCAATCGACGCCGGTTGCGCGGCATGGCGCAAGGCGCGTGCGATCGCGCGCATCGCCGAGAAGCGACTGGTCGCCAGCCTGCCCGCAGACGTGCTGTGGTACCACGCCGATTACGTCACCCCGCGCTGGCGGCAGACGCTGATCAAGGTCGAACAGATCGGCGCGCACATCTTCTATCGTGCTTAATCAGGCGGTTCCGGGGTTCGGGCGCTGCAAAGCCCCGTTTCGTCGTTAATATCTTCATCAAAGGATTCGCATCGGCCTCGGCACACGCCACCTTGCTCACAAGTCGTTGTGACGCAACTCGAAGGGGCCTCGACATGCTGCGCATCTTGATCGTCGAAGACGACAGCCAGCTCGCGATGACGCTTAAATATCTTGTCGAAGACAACCCGCGCTATCAGGTGGTGGCGATGAGCGACGACCTTGATACGTCGCTCAAAGCCGCCGCCGAGCATCGGCCCGACCTCGCGCTGGTCGACCTCAGGCTGGCGCATGGCACGACCGGCTTCTCGGTTGCAGTGCGGCTCGCCGACGACGACATCCCCGTGCTGTTCGTAACCGGCAAGGCGCCCGATTTTCCGATGCCCGACCTCGCGTTGGGCTGCCTGATGAAGCCGTTCACCGCCGAGGATGTTCACCGCAGCCTGGCGATGGCCGAGGACATGATGCGCGGGCGCGAGACGTTTCGGCAGAAGCCCCCTCGCAATCTGACCCTCTATAGCGCCGACGTCGAAGAAGAACCGATCGTCGCTCAGCAGCCCGGTTTTATCCCTTCGCGCCGCTCGCTGAAGACGCGGCTCGAACATTGGATCGCGGGGACGCAGGGCTGATTGCAACGTCGAGGGTTTCGATTATTGGCGCGCCGCGTTAGGCGGGGGAATGGTCAAGGATAAAACGCGACTTAACCCCTCATCGCTGTCGCGAATGCTCAAGAATGATACACAGATGCGCGTTCGTCCGCTCGGCGGGCCGCTCATTCGAACGCCCGACGTCTATCATCAACTGCTGCGCGCGACCTGGCCGCGGCTGACCGTTTCGTTCCTCGTCGTCTTCTTCCTGTTCAATTGCCTGTTCGCCGGGCTGTTCCTGCTCGATCCCAATGGCTTCACGAAGCCCGATCCGCAGATCGATGCGCCCTTGTTCTGGCAATTATTCTTCTTCAGCATCGAGACGGTGGCGACTGTCGGCTATGGCAACATGGTCCCCATCACCTTGTACGCAAACATCCTCGTCGCGCTCGAGATTTCCTTCGGCATCCTGTTTTTTGCCTTGGTCACGGGCATCATGTTCGCGCGCTTCTCGCGACCGACCGCACGGATCCTGTTCTCGAAAGTCGCGGTGATCGGGCCGGTCGAGGGGGTGCCGACGCTCATGTTCCGCGCCGCCAACCAGCGCCACAACCTGATCTTCGAGGTGGCGGCGAATGTCTCCTTGCTGGGCGACGAGACCGTGGAGGGCAGCCGTATGCGGCGCTTCCGCGACCTGGCGCTGGCCCGCAACGCCAACCCGATCTTCATGCTGACCTGGACGATCATGCACCCGATCGATGAGAACAGTCCGCTTCACCAATGGCTCGACAGTCGCGATCCGCCGGAGGGCTTCGAAATCATCGTGGTTCTGTCTGGAGTCGACGAGCGCACCGGACAGATCATCCACGGGCGCTGGGCCTACACACCCAAGGACCTGCGCTGGAACGCGCGGTTTGTCGACATCCTCGGGCTCGACGCGCATGGCGTGCGGACGGTCGACTATGGCCGCTTCGACGACACCCATGACCTCGAGGATGGCGCGCCTCACATCGAAGCGAGGGCCTGAACATAGGCTGCGGCTCGTGTGCCGCTGTCTTCGGCTGAACGGCCCGGCGAATAAACGCCCGACCCCAGCCCGAACCCGTTTGCTCCTGCCTCAAGCCAGGGCCCCATCGTGGTCGCGGAAACACCCCCGACGATGAGCAACGGCAAGTCCTTGGGTAGCACTGCGCGCTGTGCCTTGACCACCGCCGGGCTCGCCGCCTCGGCCGGAAACAGTTTGAGTGCGGTCGCGCCGGCATCGAGTGCGGCGAAGGCTTCGGACGGGGTAAAATAGCCCGGCGCCGAGACCATCCCGGCACGCGCAGTGGCGCGAATGACGTCGGGGTTGGTGTTGGGCGACACAACCAACCGCCCGCCTGCACGTTCAACCTCGCGCACCTGCCCGACATTGAGCACCGTGCCCGCCCCGACCAGCGCACGTTCGCCCATCCGCGCCGAGAGGCGCCGGATCGACTCGAACGGGTCGGGCGAATTGAGCGGTACCTCGATCATGCGGATGCCTGCGGCGAAGATTGCCTCGCCGACCGCCTCGACCTCGTCGGGAGTCACCCCGCGGATAATTGCGACGAGCGGGCAAGGGTCGAAATAGCGCCTGAACAGCTCGATCATGACAATCTCCGTGCGATTTCGATAATTCCGGCAAGGAACGCCTCCTCGCCATCGACTTCGTTTGCCTCTCGCCCCGCCTCCGTGATCGCGGCGACATAGAGACGGGTCAGTTCTGGCCGACCGATAATAGTCACCGTTCCTGGCGCTTCGCCAAGTCCCGCACACACGTCCGAACCGATCAGCAGGCCGCTGGTAAAACTCGGCGCATCGTCGGCAAACGCCTGACCAAGCAGAACCCGCGCGCGAACTGCGAACAAGTCTGCCCCCATCGCTCCGCCCTTGAGGCCTTGGCGAACTCCGGCGCGAAAGGCGTCGTCGACCTCGACCGGACCTTGTAGCCAATTGGATAAGATTCCCTTTGACTTGAGTAGGTTGAACAATTCGCCAGTCATCACCGTGCGGAACGAAGTAATGCAGCCGTCGCGAAAGACGACCCACTTATTGTGAGTCCCCGGGTGACAGGCGAGACCGTCCGCTGGAATGAACCCGCGCGCGACGGCGCCGAGCATTTGTACTTCCTCGCCGCGCATCACGTCGGCGCGCTTATCGATCAGCAGTGACAGGCCGGGGACAATCGCCGAGCGCCCGGGCTCCGCCCACACGACCGCAGCGGCGAGTTCGTCAAATCCGCCGGGACAGCGAACATACGGCGCCTCGACCCAACCGCGGTTCGATCCGATCATCCCGGCCAGCAACATTGGCAGGTCGCCCAGCCGTTCGCGGATCTTTGCGACCGCCACCGGGAAGCCGCCCGCCGCGACTGACAATACGCCCTGATCGTCCTCGAACTCTGCATCGTGGCCGCCGTGGGCACCGACGCGATAGGCACGGCGGTTGGTCGTGCCCCAGTCGACCGCGATAAAACCTGTCTCGAACATTCTCGCTCCAACGCGTCGGCGATCGCTTCGCCTCTTCCAATAATCGTCGGCGGGCTTATCGAGGCTCGCGATGACAAGCGCAATCATACTCGTCGCCGATGTCAAAGCCGTGCTTGGCGAGGGCCCCGTGTGGGTTGCGTGCGAGGCGGCGCTGTACTGGGTTGATATAAAGGGCCGCCGGCTGTTTCGCCTCGACGATGACGGAATGCGGGAATGGCCGACCCCGGTTCGGGTCGGCTCAATCGCACCGCGCGAGGGCGGTGGCTTTATCGCCGGGACCGATGAGGGCTTCTACGCGATCGATCTTGACGACGAGCCGCGCTTTACGCCGTTGTTCAATCCCGAGGCCGACCTTCCCGACAATCGCATCAACGATGGCAAGGTCGATCGTGCCGGGTGCTTCTGGGTGGGGACGATGGACGACACCGAGCGGGCGTCGATCGGCTCGCTCTATCGACTCAACTCAGTTCGGGCCTGCGACAAGCGCGACGAAGGCTATGCGGTGACCAATGGTCCGGCGTTCAGTCCGGCTGGTGACGTAATGTATCATACCGATTCGGCACGGCGCACGATTTACCGTTTTGCGCTTGGCCCAGACGGTTCGCTCGGCGAACGCTTGGAATTCCTCCATTTCACCGGCGCCGAGGGCTACCCCGACGGAATGACGGTCGACGCCGAAGGCTGCTTGTGGGTCGCCTTTTGGGACGGCTGGGCGGTACGCCGCTTCTCCGCCGCCGGCGAAGCACTTTCAACAATCGAGACTCCCGTGCAGCGCCCGACCAGCGTCGCTTTCGGCGGGCCGACGCTCGACCGGCTGTACATTACCTCGGCGCGAATCGGGCTGGATGAAACTGCGCTCGCCGTGCAACCTTATGCCGGCGGGCTGTTTATGGTCGATGCGGGTGTCATCGGGATCGCCGAGAAGTCGTACGCGGGCTGACGGCGCGCACCCAAGGAGAAGCAGCATCACCAATTTCATGTTCGCGACCGGGATCGAGAACAGCATTCCGACGGTGCAGAACGGCCGCGTCCGCGTCGACCAGATGGAGGCGTCGGACCATTATCGGCGCTGGAAGGAAGATTTCGACTGCGTCCAAGAGGTCGGCATCGCCTTTCTCCGCTTCGGTCCCCCGCTGCACAAATGCTGGTTAGCTCCTGGTCGCTACGATTGGGAATTCGCGGATCTCACGCTGAACGACTTGAAGCGCCGCGATATTACCCCGATCGTCGACCTGTGCCACTTCGGCGTCCCTGACTGGATTGGCAATTTTCAGAACCCCGATTTCCCGGCGCTGTTCGCGGTCTACGCCTCCGCTTTTGCCGAGCGCTACCCATGGGTGCAGCTCTATACCCCGGTCAACGAGATGTTCATCTGTGCGGTCTTCTCGGCCAAATATGGCTGGTGGAACGAGCAGGGGACAACCGACACGACCTTCGTCACCGCGCTGAAACACATCGTCAAGGCCAACGTGCTGGCGATGACCGAGATCCTCAAGCGCCGCCCCGACGCGATTTTCATCCAGTCAGAATCGTCCGAATATTTCCACGCTGACAGCCCCGCCGCAATCGGCAAGGCAGAGGTGATGAACTCGCGGCGTTTCCTCAGCCTCGACTTAAATTACGGCCGCCGCGTCGATAGCGAGATGTACGAATATCTCCGGGATAACGGGATGAGTCGCGAGGAGTATCACTTCTTCCTCGATAACCGGCTGAAACAACACTGCATCCTCGGCAATGATTATTACATGACCAACGAACATCGCGTTTTCGCCGATGGTCATACCGAGGCGTCGGGCGAAGTGTTCGGCTATTCCGAGATCACGCGGCAATATCATAACCGTTACCGCGTCCCGATCATGCATACCGAAACCAATCTGCGGGAAGGACCGACGGGGCAGGAAGCGGTTCAGTGGTTGTGGAAGGAATGGGCCAACGTCCTGCGCCTGCGCAACGTCGGAATTCCGACTGTCGGTTTCACCTGGTACTCACTGACTGACCAGGTCGACTGGGACACCGCGCTGCGTGAGCAGAACGGCAACGTCAATCCGCTCGGACTGTTCGACCTGGACCGCAAGATCCGCAATGTCGGGGTTGCCTACAAGAAGCTGATCGCCGATTGGCGCGATGTGCTTCCGGCCTCGTCGGTGTGCCTCGCCGTTCCGATCGTCCCCCCGTCGCAGACCAGCTGGCCGGGAACGCGCGTGCAGGCCGCCGCGACCGCCGCCGCTGCTGGCACCGGTGACCAGCCCCAAGCCTCCAACCCGGACGCCGCATGATGAACAAAATGCCGACCACGATCGCCCGCATCGAAACCTTTCTCGTGCCCCCACGCTGGCTGTTCGTGCGGATCGAGACCGCTGATGGCGCGGTCGGCTGGGGCGAGGCCAGCCTCGAGGGATATGGCGAAGCGGTCATGGGCGCGTTCGAGCCGTTGCGTGATCGATTCATTGGCCACGACCCCGACCGGATCGAAGATATTTGGCAAATCGCCTATCGCGGCGGCTTCTACCGCGGTGGGCCGGTGTTGATGTCGGCCCTGGCTGGGCTCGAACAGGCGCTGTGGGATCTCAAGGGCCACCGCTACGGCCTTCCTGCCTGGCAGATGCTTGGCGGTCGGGTGCGTGACAAGGTGCGCGCCTATGCGTGGATCGGCGGCGACCGGCCCGACGAGATCGGTGAGGCTGCGAAGGCCCGGCGCGCCCAGGGCTTCTCGGCGGTCAAAATGAACGCTACCGCTGAACTCGATTGGCTCGGCACGCCGAAGCTGTTCGACGCGGTAATCGAGCGGGTCCAGGCGGCGCAGGCGCAGGGGGTCGAGGTCGGCCTCGATTTTCACGGTCGCGTCCACCGCCCACTCGCCAAGCAACTCGCCAAGGCGCTCGAGCCCCTCGGATTGCTCTTTATCGAAGAGCCGCTTCTGTCGGAGAATCACGAAGGGCTCGCCGATATCGCGCGCAACACCAGCACGCCGATCGCACTCGGTGAACGGCTCTATTCACGCTGGGATTTCAAGCCCTTCTTCGAAAGCGGCACGGTCGACATCATCCAGCCCGATCTGAGCCACGCGGGTGGCCTGCTCGAATGCCGCAAAATTGCCGCCATGGCCGAGGCCTATGACATCGCCGTCGCGCCGCATTGCCCGCTCGGACCGCTGGCGCTTGCCGCCTGCCTGCAACTTGCCGCCTGCACCCCCAATGTGGCGATTCAGGAAATGAGCCTCGGCATCCATTACAACACCGGCGGCCATGACCTGCTCACCTTCATCACTGACAAGGACGTACTGTCGCCGATCGACGGCTATTTGCCGATCCCGGAAAAGCCCGGACTCGGTGTCACCATCGACGAAGCGGCGGTGCGTGAAGCGGCGCGCGAACCCCACCGCTGGCGCAACCCCGTGTGGCGCCAGACGGACGGCAGCTTCGCCGAATGGTAAGATTAGTCGGCCTTAGGAATGCTGATTAGCACTCGCGCCGACCTCAGGCCGCGTGGCGCAGCGTGTCATCGTCGCGCCGCGAGGGGATTTGGTCGAGTGCTTTTTGAAGTCGCTCGATTTCGCGCGCGTCGGCGTTGAACCGGGCGTGTTCATAGCGCGCGTCGAGCGCACTTTCGTCCTCGGTCAATTCGCGGAAGTAGCTGACCGATAGGCGACGTCCGAAGATGTCATCGCCGCGCAGTTTGAGTTCGGGCTCGGCATTGGCATCGAGGTTGTCGCGGATGGCAACCAACGTCTTGATCAGCATATCGAGCGACGTGTGGTCGCTGATCTCGATAAATTCCTTGGCACGACGGCGCATATCGACCTCCCCCGACACAGCGTCAGGATGTGATGAGTCATGTCGACTCACGACACAACCGCTAATCGCGACATCATCGGCCCCACTGGATTGCGAAATGGTGAATAGTCCATTCATGATGCAGTTCGGTCACAGTTGGTGGATGGTCCGGTGCGCGCTCATCAGCCCTTCGCCAGCAATTTCTTCACGCCGCGGGCAGCCTGGCGGAGGCGCTGCTCGTTCTCGACTAGGGCGATGCGGACGAAGCCTTCGCCTTCCTCGCCGAAGCCGACTCCGGGCGCGACCGCGACATGCGCTTCGGTCAGCAGGCGCTTGGAGAATTCCATGCTGCCGAGGTCGCGAAACTGTTGCGGGATGGGCGCCCAGGCGAACATGCTCGCCTGCGGCACCGGGATGTCCCAGCCGGCATTGCCAAAGCTTGTCACGAGCACGTCGCGGCGTTTCTTGTAGAGCGCGCGATTCTCGGCGATGATGTCCTGCGGGCCATTGAGGGCGGCGGTGGCGGCGGCCTGAATCGGAGTGAAGGCGCCGTAGTCGAGGTAGGATTTGACGCGGGTCAGCGCGCCGATCAGGCGGGCGTTGCCGACCGCAAAGCCCATCCGCCAGCCGGCCATCGAGTAGGTCTTGGACATCGAGGTGAATTCGACTGCGACCTCCTTGGCGCCCGTCGCCTGGAGGATCGACGGGGTCGGCTCGTCGCCGAAGTAAATTTCGGCATAGGCGAGGTCGGAGATGACAATAACGTCGTTGGCGCGGGCGAAATCGACGAGCCGTTGGTAGAAAGGCAGGTCGGCGACATAGGCCGTCGGGTTCGAAGGATAGCCGACGACCAGCACCTTGGGCCGCGGCACGGTGTAGCGCATCGCCATTTCGAGCCGGTCGAAGAACTCGGGGCCGGGAGCCGCTGGGATCGAGCGGATCGCGGCACCGGCGATGATGAAGCCGAAGGTGTGGATCGGGTAGGACGGGTTGGGCGCGAGGACGACGTCGCCGGGCGCAGTGATGGCCTGGGCCAGGTTGGCGAGGCCTTCCTTTGAGCCCAGCGTGACGATCACTTCGCTGTCGGGATCGAGGTCGACGTTCCAGCGGCGCTTGTAATAGGCGGCCTGGGCCTTGCGCAGCCCCGGAATCCCTTTTGAGGCGGAGTAGCGGTGCGCGGTCGGCTTCGACGCGACCTCGCATAGCTTGTCGATGACGTGCTTGGGAGGGGCACCGTCGGGGTTGCCCATGCCAAGGTCGATAATATCTTCACCGCGTGCGCGCGCCGCCGCCTTGAGCGCGTTCACTTCGGCGAACACGTAGGGGGGGAGGCGGCGGATGCGGTAGAATTCTTCGTCCATGGGATCCTGTTGGCCGATTTTGCTGCGCTGCGGAAGAGGGCTAACGCCCCGCGTAGCCGGGCAACTTGAGCCCTTTCGAGATGGCCATAGCGCGCAGAACGAAGGCACCGACGAAGGCAATCGCCGCAGCCGGGAGGGCGGCGAGGCCGGCGACGGTCAGCGCGACGAACAGCGCGCCGACGAGAGCGCTGCGGCGGTGACGTAGATCTCGGGCCGCATCAGAATCGACGGCTCGCCGGCAAGCACGTCGCGGATGATGCCGCCAGCGCAGGCGGTCAGCACGCCCATGACGAAGGCGGGGATCGGGGCGACGCCATAGGCCAGCGCCTTCGATGCGCCATAGGTCGAGTAGGCGGCCAGACCGAGCGCGTCGAACCACAACAGCGCGCGCTCGTTCCAGTGGTGGCGCGCGGTCTGCCATACGGAAAGCCCGGCGGCGAGACAGATGGCGAGGGTCAGATTCTTGTGCACCCAGAATACCGGTGCGCCGATCAGCAAGTCCCTAATCGTGCCGCCGCCAACCCCAGTGACGACCGCGAAAAACAGGAAGGTGACCAGCGTCTGGCGGCGCTCGGCGGCGAGCAGCGCGCCCGAAATGGCGAACACCGCCAGCCCGAAATAGTCGAGCAGGTAGAGCGCATCGGGGAGGGTCGGGGTGGGAAGAGTCGGCGCCATCCATCGTCATTGCGAGGAGCGAAGCGACGAAGCAACCCGGCGGGAACGGATTGCTTCGCTCCGCTTGCAAAGACGGGTATGGTGTTCGGATGGAGGCATTGATGACCGACACGCGCGACCCGACACTTGAGCAGTCCCCGACCACCCCGGGTCTCGAGGACTGGCAGCATTGGACGCTGGTCATGGGCCGCGCGCAGCAGATGCTGATGGACGCCTGGGCGGACGGGTTGAGCAAGGAAGCGCCGGCGCCGCAGGCCGCGCTGCCCGACCCGATGCCGTGGCTCGCGGCGGGGGCCGAGGCCTGGTCGAAGGGGCTCGAGGCGTGGGGCGAGATGCTCGGCGGTTTCGCCAAGGCGGGCGAGACCAAGGACCGGCGCTTTGGCGCTGCGGAATGGCATGACAATCCGGTGTTCGACACGATCCGACAAAGCTATCTGGCGATTTCGGACCAGTTGCTCGGCTCGGTCGACAAGATCGAAGGGCTTGACGAGGCCGCGCGGCAGCGGCTGCGTTTTTCGACGAAGAGCTTCGTCGATGCGATGTCGCCGGCCAATTTCGCGCTGACCAATCCCGAAGTGATGAAGCGCACGATCGAAACGCGCGGTGACAATCTACTTGGCGGGCTCAAGAACATGCTCGGGGACATCAAGGCCGGCCAGATGAGCCAGAGCAAGGCCGGGGCGTTCGAGGTCGGGCGCAACCTGGCGATGACCCCGGGCAAGGTCATCCACGAGACACGATTGTTCCAGCTGATCCATTATGCGCCGACGACCGCGAAGGTGCTCGGGACGCCGCTGGTGGTGTTCCCGCCGTGGATTAATCGCTTCTACATCCTCGACCTGACGCCCGAGAAAAGCTTTGTGCGGTGGACCGTCGAGCAGGGCGTTTCGCTGTTCATGGTCAGCTGGAAATCGGCCGACGAGAGCCTCGCCGACGTGACCCTTGACGATTATGTCGCGGCGCAGATCGAAGCGGTCGACGTGATCCGCGAGCAGCTCGGGGTAAAGGCCGTCCACACCATCGGCTATTGCGTTGCGGGGACGACGCTGGCGGCGACGCTGGCGCTACTCGCGGCGCGGGGCGAGGCGGACAAGATCGCGTCGGTAACCTTCTTCACCGCGCAGGTCGATTTCGAGAAGGCAGGGGACCTCACCCTGTTCCTGGGCGACGAGACGATGGGGCTGCTCGGGCAAATGACCGAGGACAAGGGCTATCTCGACGGGCGGTACATGGCGGCGACCTTCAACCTGCTGCGCGGTCGCGACCTGATCTGGAACTATGTCGTCAACAATTACCTGATGGGCCAGGAGCCGACGCCATTCGACCTGCTTCACTGGAACGGTGACACGACCAACTTGCCCGCCGGATGGCACCGCAATTATCTTGAGACGCTGTACCGGCAGAATCTGCTGGTGAAGGCGGGTGGAATCGTGGTCGACGGGACGCCGATCGACCTCAGGAAGATTGCTACCCCGGCCTACATTCAGGCGGGGCGCGAGGACCATATCGCCCCGCCCGAAAGCGTGTGGAGGTTGATGGATCACCTGTCGGGGCCGAAGCGCTTCGTGCTGGCCGGTTCGGGGCATATCGCGGGCGTGGTCAACCCCCCGGCGGCAGGCAAGTATCAATATTGGCGCAACGACGCCAATCCCGCGAGCCTCGACGAATTCATCGCCGGTGCGACCGAGCACAAGGGCAGCTGGTGGCCCGACTGGATCGAATGGCTGCGCGGGCTTGCGCCGAAAACGGTTGAGGCGGACGACGCGCGAGTGCCGGGCGCGGGCCAGCACAAGGCGATCGAGGACGCGCCGGGGCGCTACGTCAGGTCGCGCTGAATCGCTAGATGATCCCGCCGCCGAGCATCAGGCGAAGCACGCCGACGACGATCACGAAGAGGTTGAGATTTCGGCCGCTCTTGGCTGCGCTCAGCGCACCGATGACAGTCCCGACCAGCGCCAGCGGAATGATCAGCCAGTTTAGCCAGCCGAGCAGCGGGATAAATGCGACGAGCGCGCAAACGAAGGCGATCAGGCCGATGATGAGCGAGACAAGGTTCAGCATTCGCCAAGCATGACCGCCTCGCCCTCGTTAGGCAAGCGGTCGCGGCGCGCAGCGGAGACCAGCGCGGCAACATAGATCGCGAGCGCTATCCAGATTGCGACGAAGGCAATCGCGTGGGCGGGAGTGAATGGCTCGCCATAGAGAAAGACGGCGAGCAGAAACTGGAGTGTTGGGGCAAGGAATTGAAGCATACCTAGCGTCGAGTAGGGCAGGCGGCGGGCAGCCCCGGCGAAGAGCAGGAGCGGGATGGTTGAGATGAAGCCGCTTAACCCGAGGAGAAAGCTGACGTGCGGAGTGGGGGCGAGCAGCGGGCTGCCGGGAAGGTGGGTCAGGAACAGGTAAGCTAACGCGGCGGGCAACAGGTAGCCGGTTTCGATCGCCAGCCCGGTGAGCGCGTCGGCGGCGACGATCTTGCGGACGAGGCCGTAGCTGGCGAAGCTGGCGCAGAGAATGAGGCTGATCCACAGCTGGCCGAGCGCGCCGGCGGCGAGGACCGCGATGCCCGCAGCGGCGAGGGCGACCGCAATCCACTGCAGGCGCGAGACTTTTTCCTTAAGGAAGAAGCGGCCGAGCAGGATGTTGGCGAGCGGGTTTAGATAATAGCCGAGGCTGGCGGCGAGAATGTGGCCGTTGTTGACGGCGTAGACGTAGAACAGCCAGTTGACGGCAATGAGCAGTGCGCTGAGAGCGAGGAGGCTGCGCACGTGACGGTCGGCGAGCGCTTTGCGAACCGCAGGCCAACCGCGTACCGCGCCCACCAGCAAGCCCAGGACAAGCAACGACCAGACGACGCGCTGCGCGACGATGGCGATCGGTTCGACCGACTTCACCATTTTGAAATAGATCGGGAGGAAACCCCAATAGGTGTAGGCGCCGATACCGAGCAGGTAGCCGACCCGTTCGGGATGTTCGGTGCGGGTCGGGGGCGAGGAATCGTTCATCGGGCGCTTCGCTAAGGTGCGCAAAGTCGAAGTCAACCGTCTGGGTTAGCGCGACGTTGGTTGAAAGCGCGCCGCGCGGGTGCCACGGGTGCAGTGAACATCCTTGAAAGAACTGAACATTGCCGCGCGCCTTCGTCAGAGCAACCATTCCTGTCTTGGCGCTGCTGCTATTCCCCGAGTTGGGAGGATGCACGACAAAGCCCGTAATGCGCCCACGCGCCGAAGTGAGCGTGGCATCGCCGACCAAGGCCGATATCTGGCAGCGGGTTGCAAGCGCCGTCGATGCCGAGCGAATTGCCCGGATCGGGGGAGCGTGGAGTGCGGCGCTCGGCGAAGCGCGCAGCCGCGGGTTCGGCGACGAGATCAAGAAAGAAGGCCTGCTCCTCATGGCGAACTCCGCGCTGGCCCGGCCCGCGCCGAGTCCCGGGAGCTATTCGTGTCGACTGGTCGAGCTTGGTGCGACGCCTAGGCGCAAGGCCGCGTTCGAGCGGTTCAAGCCGTTTTTCTGCTATGTCGAGGTCGAAGGCGAGCTGCTGACGATCGTCAAGCAGACTGGCAGCCAGCGTCCCGCCGGGCGACTGTGGGAGGACGATGTCGCGACTCGCCTCGTCTATCTCGGCAGCCTCGCGCTTGGCAACGAGGAGCAACCCAAGGCCTATGGCGAGGACCCATCGCGCGACATGGCGGGGGTGGTCGAGCGGGTCGCGCCGTTCGTGTGGCGGCTGGTCATCCCGAACCCGCGCAACGGGGCGAAGCTCGACGTGTTCGAACTGACCCCGGTGGCCGAACAGCCCAAGTGACGGCTTCGATCGGCGATGTGGACGAGGTTCGCGCGCATCTCGTCGCGGCCGCCGCGGCGGGGCACGCGCTGACTTATTCGGATTTGCTGGAACGGCTCGGCTTCAACTTCTCGCGACCCAAGATGCGGGCACTGTGCGTCACACTCGGGGTGGTTGATCGGGAGGGAGCGGAGCGGGGCGAACCCGAGCTTGCGGTGCTGGTCGTGCGGCAGTCGGACGGGCTTCCGGGGCAGGGCTGGTGGGTCGCCGGCGGGGCGAGCGATCATGACTATGTCGGGCCGTGGGAAGGGCCCAAGGCGGCGGCGCTGGTCAAGCGATTGCAGGGCGCGGCGTTCGCATACTGGGGCGAGCGCTCGCGTTAGGACCTGAGCTACGCTAAGCGCCCGCACATGACCGACCGCACATTTACCGTCGCCGACGACGACGACGGGATCCGCCTCGACCGCTGGTTCAAGCGGCACTTGCCGGACACCAGCTTCAACATCGTCTCGCGCTGGGCGCGGACGGGGGCGCTGAGGATCGACGGGAAGAAGACCGCGCCGGGTGACCGGGTCGCCACGGGGCAGCTGCTGTCCGTGCCGCCCGCCGAAGCTGCTCCCGCCGAAGGCGCGCGTGCGGTGCGTGCCGTGGTGCCGCTGACCGAGGAGGAAGGGCGTTTCGTCCAGGAGATGGTGATCGAGCGGACGCGCGATGCGCTGGTGCTCAACAAGCCGCCGGGGCTGGCAACGCAGGGCGGGACCAAGACCCACCAGCATCTTGACCGACTGCTCGACGGGCTAGCGGATGAGGAGGGCCAGCGGCCCAAGCTGGTGCATCGGCTAGACAAGGATACGTCGGGGGTGCTGCTGGTCGCGCGGTCGGCGCGGGCGGCGGGGCATTTTGCCAAGACGTTTTCGAGCAGGACGGCGCGCAAGGTCTATTGGGCGCTGGTGATCGGAGTGCCTTCGCCCGAGGAGGGGCAGATCGATGCGCCGCTCGCCAAGCAGCCGGGGAGCGGCGGCGAGAAGATGCAGGTCGACGAGGCGAACGGGCTGCCGTCGAGAACGCGGTTCCGGACGATCGACGTAGCGGGGAATCGCTGCGCCTGGGTCGAACTTCAACCGCTGACCGGGCGGACCCACCAGCTGCGCGCGCACATGGCGGCGATCGGCCATCCGATCGTCGGCGATGCGAAATATGGCGGGGCGGACGCGTTTCTGACCGGCGGGGTCAGCCGCAAGATGCATTTGCACGCTCGTCGGCTGAGGGTCGACGGCCCTGACGGCAAGCCGATCGACGTCACCGCCGAATTGCCGCCGCACTTTTCCGAAACACTCGGCATGCTCGGGTTCGAAGTGATGCTCGGCGACATGTTGCCAATGGACACGCCCGACCCGGCGAAATCGACCGAGGTCAGGATGAAGCGCGTGGCGGCAGCGGCGAAGACGGCGCGCAAAGCGAGGAAGGGCGAGCGGCGCTCGCGAGGGGCACCGACCGACGCGCCGCGCGGGAAGCCAGGCAAGCCGCCCGCCAAAGGCAGGCCGGTGAAACGCAAATGAGCGCGGTCAAGCTGGCGATCTTCGACTGCGACGGGACCTTGGTCGACAGCGGAGCGACGATTTACACTGCGCTCAAGGCGAGCCTGGAGGAACATGGCCATCCCGTTCCGCCGCCACGTGAGGCCCGCCGGGTGGTCGGCTTGAGCCTGTCGCAGGCGATCGCGATGCTGGCGCCAGAGACCTCCGCCGACGAGCTGCAGGCGATGGTCGAAAGCTATCGCTACGCGTTCCAGCGGCTGCGCATGGCGGGGCAAGTCGAGGAGCCGCTGTTCGATGGCATTGCCCAGCTGATCGATGCGCTGGACGGCGATGGCTGGACCCTCGCGGTGGCGACGGGCAAGTCGGATCGCGGACTGCGCCTGTGCCTTGAGAGTCACGGGCTGGCGGGGCGGTTCAAGTCGCTCCAGACCGCCGATCGTCATCCCTCCAAACCGCATCCGGCAATGGCGCTGGCGGCGATGTCCGAGACGGGGGCCGGCCCGGCGCGGACGGTGTTCATCGGCGACACGGCGTGGGACATGGGCTGCGCACTGGCCGCCGGGGTCGGGGCGATCGGGGCGGCGTGGGGCTATCATGACGACGACGAACTGTTGGCGGCGGGCGCGCATTGCATCGCCGCGGAGCCGGGCGACGTCCTGGCGATGGCGCAGGCGTGGGTGACGAGAGCGGCATGAACGAGGTCAGCGAAGAAGAGTGGAAGCGGCGCTTCGGGATCTTCGCGATCCTGCGGATGACCGGGCTGGCGATGATGCTGACGGGGGCGTTTGTCGGAATGACCGACCTGTTGCGGCCGGGCGGGTTGCCGGTGCTGGGCGTCGTCCTGGGAGTGGCCGGCGCGATCGACGGGATCGTCCTGCCGACACTTTTGCGGCGGCGGTGGAAGGGGAAGTGAAGCGCTTCTGGAGTGAGGTTCGGGTGGCCCTGCGGGGCGGTATGTGGAGCGTCGAACTTGACGCCAAGCCATTGAAAACGCCTGCTCGCGAGGCGCTTGTCGTACCGACGGAGGCGCTGGCCGAAGCGATTAAAAGTGAGTGGTCAAAGACGGTTGGGGAGGTCGACCCGAGGGCGATGCCGTTGACCGGACTGGCCAATGCGGCGATCGATCGGGTGGTGCCAAATGCGCCGCTATTTGCCGCAAATCTGGCCAAATATGCCGAAGCCGACCTGTTTTGCTATCGCGCCGAGGGTCCGCCCAGGCTGATCGCGCGGCAGGCGGCGGAGTGGGACGCGATGCTCGGTTGGGCGCGGCGGCGGTTCGATGTCGAGTTCGTCGTGACCAGCGCGATTCTTCACGCCGCGCAACCGCCAGCGACGGTCGCGCGGCTGGCGCACGAAGTGGCGGTGCTCGACGCGTATCGGCTGGCGGCGCTGTCGCCGCTGGTGACGATCGGCGGGTCGCTGGTCGCGGCGCTCGCGGTGGTCGAGGATGCCATGCCGCTCGACACGATCTGGTCGGCGGTCAGCCTCGACGAACGATGGCAGATCGAGGTGTGGGGCGACGATGATGAGGCGGTTGCCTCACTCGAACATCGCCGCAAGGACTATGCCGCGGCGGCACGATTCATCAGCCTTTTGCGCTAGCCACCAGATCGCGGACGAAGGCGACCAGCCCGCCCTGGCGCCAGCGCTTCAGACGCTCGGCGGCGAGGATTGCGCGGACGTCGGCGAGGCACTCGTCCATATCCTCGTTGATCAGGACATAATCATATTCGGCCCAGTGGCTGATTTCGCCCGCCGCCCGGCTCATCCGGTCGGCGATCGTTGCCTCGCTGTCGGTCGCGCGGTGGTGGAGGCGTCGGGCGAGTTCGCGGATCGAGGGAGGGAGGATGAAGACGCGGACGAGATCTTCGCCCATTGCGGCGTGAAGTTGCTGCGTGCCCTGCCAGTCGATGTCGAACAGGACATCGCGGCCGGCCTTCAGCGCGGCCTTGATCGGCGTCTGGGGCGATCCATAATGGTGGTCGAACACCGGCGCCCATTCGGCGAATTCTCCTTCATCGGCCATCGCCATGAATGCGGCGTCGCTGACGAAATGATAGTCGCGGCCTTCGACTTCGCCGGGGCGGATCGGGCGAGTGGTCGCGGAGACCGACATGGTCACGTCGCGATCAGCCTCGAGCAGCATTCGGCTGATGGTCGATTTGCCCGCACCCGAGGGCGAGGAGAGGACGATCAGCAGCCCGCGTCGGCGGCGCCCGATCGGCTGGTTGTGGTCAAGGTCCATGGCTGCTGTTGCCGCGCCGCCCGGTCATCGTCAAGCGGGCTATGCTGCAGTGCAACATTTTCCTTGTAATCGCGTTCCGACTCGCTTATTGTGCACTGCAACAAGGAGCAAGTTGCATGAGTGAAGTATCCAACTCGATCGAAGCCGTGATCGACGCGACGGCGGAAGCCGCTGCCAAGGTCGCCGCGCCGATCGAAGCTGCCGCCGAGACGGTTGCCGTGTCGGTCAGCAAGGCCGTGACCAAGGCCACCAAGCGCGTCGCCAAGCCGCGCGCCAAGGCGGTCGTCGTGGCCAAACCGGCAGTCGCCGTCGTGGCCCGCAAGGTCAAGGCCAAGGTCGCCCGCAAACCCGTTCGCAAGGCGAGCGTCAAGGCCGAGGCGAGCGTCGTTCGCCGCAAATATGTTCGCAAGACTGTTGCCGCCGTGAAATCCGCGACGGCCCCCTTCATCAAAGGAACCAAGACCATGACCGACACCAACATGTTTTTCGCGATGCCGACCCTGCCCGGCGCCGATACGTTTCAGTCGCTGTTCGGCGACGTGAACGCCAAGGGCAGCGACGCCGTCAAAAAGAGCCAGGCGTTCGCCGAGCAGCTGACCGAAGCTGCCAAGGCCAATCTGGAAGCGGTCGTCGAGTCGAGCAAGATCGCCACCGCCGGTGCGCGTGACCTTGGCACCGAGATCGACGCCACGACCAAGTCGAGCGTCGAGCATGCCCAGAACGCGATCAAGTCGCTGACGCAAGTCAAGTCGCCGACCGAGTTCTTCCAGCTTCAGTCTGACCTGATGCGCGCCTCGTTCGACCGCCTGGTCGCCGACGGTTCCAAGCTGACCGAGCACATGGTCAAGCTGACCGGCGAAGCGGTGCAGCCGCTGTCGAACCGCGCCAGCGTCAACGCCGAGAAGTTCAGCGAACTGACTGCCTAACGAACAGATTGGCGGACCTTCTCTCCTCCCGGTCCCCAGTCCAGCGGCCTGCGTTTCCCCGATGTATGGGGAAGCGTGGGCCGCTTCCGTTTTGGTGGCCAAGATTTGCTTCGTATGGCGTGAAGCTAACGCAAGTGTCTTGCAGGCGAGCGGCGCATTGCCATATTCACTCGATATGATGAGCAGGATCCAGATGAGCGGCGATGAACCTGGACGCGGCGGCGACCAGGGTGTCGATGATGATCGCGGCGGCGGCGGCGGCGGCGGTGGACGCGAGGACGGCGAAACCGGGGTCGTCACCCGCACCCGCCCGCGCACCAAGAAGCCGAGCGATTACAAGGTGCTGATGCTCAACGACGATTATACGCCGATGGAGTTTGTCGTGCTGTGCCTGCAGCGCTTTTTCTCGATGGGAATTGAGGACGCCACGCGGGTGATGCTTCAAGTCCACCAACACGGCCTCGCGGTTTGCGGGGTGTTCACCTATGAGGTCGCCGAGACCAAGGTCGCCCAGGTGATCGATTTCGCCCGCGAGAGCCAGCATCCGCTGCAGTGCACGCTGGAGAAGGCGTAACTTAGCTAAATCCTCTCCTCGCACTTGCGAGGGGAGGGGGACCGCTCAGCGTTGCTGAGTGGTGGAGAGGTATCTTTCTCGCGTCGCGCCGGCCCCTCCACCCCCGACTTTGTCGGCGGTCCCCCTCCCCCGCGGGGCAGGGGAGGAATTCACGGATTTGCGTCCGCCGCGCGAGTGTCTAAAGCCGATTCATGGACTCTATTCACATCGTCGGCGGGCAGCGGCTCGAGGGGAAAATTCCGATCTCGGGAGCGAAGAATGCGGCGCTGACGCTGCTGCCCTGCGCGCTATTGACCGACGAAAGCCTGACGCTCGGCAATCTGCCGCGGCTCGCCGATGTCGACAATTTCTCGCATTTGCTCAACGGGCTGGGCGCATCGACCAAGGTTGAAGGGGTCAAGAAAGGCGAAATCGGGCGGCGGATGACGCTGCACGCGAAGGACATCGCCTCGACCGTGGCGCCCTATGACATGGTGCGCAAGATGCGCGCCTCGATCCTCGTGCTCGGGCCGATGCTGGCGCGAGCGGGGGAGGCAACTGTTTCGCTACCCGGCGGCTGCGCGATCGGCGACCGGCCGATCGATTTGCACCTGCGCGCCTTGGAGGCGATGGGCGCCGAGATCGAGCTGGCAGCAGGCTATGTGAAGGCGGTCGCGCCCAAGGGGCGGTTGCCGGGCGGCGACTATAGTTTTCCGGTGGTGTCGGTCGGTGCAACCGAGAATGCGCTGATGGCGGCGGCGCTCGCGACCGGGCGAACGCAATTGTTCAACGCCGCGCGCGAACCCGAGATTGTCGATCTGTGCAAATTGCTGGTGGAAATGGGAGGCAGGATCGACGGGATCGGATCGTCGCACCTGATCATCGACGGGGTCGAGGGGCTGCACGGGTGTGATTATGACGTGATGCCCGACCGGATCGAGGCGGGCAGTTACGCCTGCGCGGCGGGGATTACCGGCGGGTCGATCGAGCTGGTCGGCGCGCGCGCGGCGGACATGCTGGCGATCACCAATGCCCTTGCTGCGGCGGGGCTGGTGGTCGAATTCACCGACAAGGGAATAAAGGTAACCGCCGACAAGCCGCTCAGGCCGCTGGCGATCTCGACCGCGCCATACCCCGGCTTTCCGACCGATATGCAGGCGCAATTCATGGCAATGCTGACCTTGGCACAGGGCGAAAGTTTCCTTGAGGAAACGATCTTCGAGAACCGCTACATGCACGTTCCCGAGCTTCGCCGGATGGGGGCGAATATCGATGTGCGCGGGCGATCGGCGATCGTTCACGGGGTCGCGGGGCTGACGGGGGCGCAGGTCATGGCGACCGATTTGCGCGCGTCGATGAGCCTGGTGCTCGCGGGGCTGGTGGCGAAGGGCGAGACCGAGGTGTTACGGGTCTATCACCTTGACCGGGGCTATGAGCGGCTCGAGGAGAAATTGTCCGCTGTGGGTGCGACAATCGAGCGGCGCAGCGCTGGCTAAGCGGGCGCTGGGCCGCTAGCTTCATACAATGAGCATCACCATTCGTCCGGTCGTCACCAAGGCCGACCGCAAGCAATTCGTCGACCTTGCGTGGGAGGTTTACAAGGATGATCCGGCGTGGGTCCCACCGCTTAAGGCCGAGATCCACGGGCTTATCGACCCCAAGAAGAACCCATGGTTCGGGCATGCCAAGGCGCAGCTTTGGCTGGCCGAGCGCGGCGGCAAGGTCGTCGGGCGGATCAGCGCGCAGGTCGACCAGCTGGTGCTCGAGCATATGGGGGCGGGGACCGGCCAGTGGGGCATGTTCGAGGCGCTTGATAGTGAGGTGGCGACGGCGTTGATCGCGACCGCCGAGGAATGGCTTCGGGGTGAGGGGATGATGCGGTCGATGGGGCCGATCAGCCTGTCGATCTGGGACGAGCCGGGGCTGCTGATCTCGGGCTTCGATCAGCCACCGATGGTGATGATGGGGCATCACCGCCCCGCCTATCAGGCTTGGATCGAAGGGGCGGGCTACGTCAAGGCGAAGGATTTGCTGACTTACGAGGTCGATATTCGGCCGCCCGCCGAGGGGGTCATGGCGCGGCTGGTGGCAGCGGGGGAGAAAAACACGCGCATCGTCCTTCGCCCGGTCGACAAGTCGAACTTCGCGCGCGATTCGGCTATCATCCTCAACCTGCTCAACGACGCATGGTCGGACAATTGGGGCTATGTCCCGCTGACGCCAGCCGAGATCACCTATGCTGGCAAGAAATTGAAGCCGATCATCTTTCCCGAGATGGTGCTGATCGCCGAATTGGACGGCGAGCCGGTGGCGTTCATGCTGACGATTCCCGACATTAATGACCTGACCAAGGATCTCAAAGGCGAGCTGTTCCCGTTCAACTTCATCAAGCTGCTGTGGCGGCTGCGCAAGCCGCGGACGCCGCGCGTGCGGGTGCCGCTGATGGGAGTGGCGAAGAAGCTCCACGGGACGCGAATGGCGGGGCAGCTGGCGTTCATGCTGATCGAGCATATCCGCCGCGCGATCGTCGCCGATTTCGGCGCGACCCACGGCGAGTTCGGCTGGATCCTCGAGGATAATCAGGGAATGATGTCGATCGCCGAGCTGCCGGGGGCGAAGGTCAACCACATTTACCGAGTGTACGAGAAGGCGCTGTAGATCATCCCTGTATCGGGGAGGTTCTAGTTCAGTTCCACCCACACGGGCGTGTGATCGCTGGCCTTTTCTTCCCCGCGTGGCCAGCGGTCGACGCCGGCGGCGCGGAGGCGGTCGACGGCTTGCGGGCTGCACAGGAGGTGGTCGATGCGGAAGCCCAAGTCGCGCTGCCAGGCGCCCATGGTGTAATCCCAGAAGGTCCAGAGTTTCGCGTCGTTGGGGTGGAGCGCGCGCAGGGCGTCGGTCCAGCCCTGGTAAAGGATCGTCCGATAGGCGGCGCGGGTTTCGAGCTGGATCAGCGCGTCCTTCGCGACGGCTTTGGCCGAGAAAACGTCGCGATCTTCGGGGATGACGTTCCAGTCACCGGCGAGGATGGTCGGCTTTTCCTCGGCGAGCAGGGTAACGGCATGGGTGCGGAGTCGCTCCATCCAGGCGAGCTTGTAGGCGAATTTGTCGGTGCCGACGGGGTTGCCGTTGGGCAGGTAGAGCGAGGCGATCACCACTCCCGCGACTTCGGCTTCGATGTAGCGGCTGTGACTATCATCTGGGTCGCCGGGGAGGCCGAGTTGGCGCAGTGCCGGGGCGTCACCCTTGGCCAGGATCGCGACGCCGTTGAAGCCCTTCTGGCCGTGCCACACCGCGCCATAGCCGGCCGCCTCGATGTCGCCCATGGGGAGCGACTCGTCGGCGCATTTGAGCTCCTGGAGGCAAACGACCTCGGGGGCCTCGCGCTCCAGCCATTCGAGCAGGCGGGGGAGGCGGGCGCGGATGCCGTTGACGTTGAAAGTGGCGAGTTTCACGCGCTGGCAGTAGCACTGCCTTCGCCCGGCACGGAAGGGGCCGCTTTCTTGCCAAGGCCAACCCTTCGTGCATAGTTATCGGCGGGGGGATATCGCTTGTATCGGCTGGAGCTCACTCAGTCTCTGTTCCCGACCCAGGTGGACACACCATACCGTCCGATGACGATCGGCGACTTACTTCGTGAACAGGCAAGCGACCGAGTCGATGCCGCCGCGTTGCGTGAGCTTCTCGCCGACGGGTCGATCGGACGCGAATGGACCTACGCTGGCCTGCTTCGCGAGTGCGAAACACTGGGACGCGCGCTCGCCTCGCGGCATCAGCGCGGCGCGAGAATTGCGATCTTCGCCAACAACATTCCGGAATGGGTGCTGATGGAAATGGCAGCCGGCCTGGCGGGACTGACGCTGGTCACGGTCAACCCGGCGTTCCATGCGCGTGAACTTCGCTACGTGCTTGAACAATCGCGCGCCGAGGCGGTTTATTTTGCGGCGTCGGTGCGTGGGAACGCGCTCGGTCCGGTCGTGGAGGCGGCATGCGCGGACTTGCCGGCGGTCAGCCATCGCATCGCGCTGTCCGATCGAACGGCCCTGTTCAACGGCGAAGCGACCGGAGCGCTGCGATCCACCCAGCCCGACGATATCGTGCAAATCCAATATACATCCGGAACCACCGGCTTTCCCAAAGGCGCGCTCCTCAGTCAGCGCGGGCCTGGTTCAGAACGGGCGAGATTCGATTTGTCGCTGGGGGGCGGGGCCGGGCGACCAGATTTTGATCATGATGCCGCTATTTCACACTGCGGGGTGCGGGGTGCGGGTTGCTGGTGCTCGGCGGCTTGGCCAACGGGGCTACGCTGTTGCTCGCGCCGGGTTTCGATGCCGAGATGATCGTGCGTGCAATCGAGTGCGAAAGGCCCGCATATTTGCTCGGCGTTCCGACCATGATTGTTGGCTTGATCGATGAGGCGGAACGGTCAGGCCGCGACGTGAAGTCGCTGCACAGCATCATGTGTGGCGGTGCCATGGTCGCGCCCGATCTCGTCAGCAAGGTGCGGCGCATATTCGGCGCGCCCATTCAGATCGTCTACGGCCAGACCGAGACCTCGCCCAGCATCACGATCGGCTGGCGCGACGATGCCGAGGCAGACCGCTCCGACACGATCGGACAGCCTTTGCCGCACATGTACGTGGCGATCCTCGGCACCGAAGACCAAGCGGTGTGCCCGATCGGGGTGCAGGGTGAAATCTGTTGCCGCGGCTATCACGTCATGGCGGGATACAACGACAACCCGGATGCGACGGCCGCCGTGATCGATGCCGACGGATGGCTGCACACCGGCGATCTGGGCAGCATGGACGCGCGCGGCTACCTCAAGATTACCGGCCGGGTGAAGGACATGATTATCCGTGGCGGCGAGAATCTGTTCCCGGCCGAGATCGAGAATGCGATGCTCGAGCATGAAGCGATTCTCGAGGTTGCCGTGGTCGGGATTTCGGACGAGAAATGGGGCGAATTGGTGGTGTGCTTCATGCGCGCCCGCTGCGCCGAGCGGCCGGAAGCGGGCGCACTCAAGACGTTCATCCGCGAGCGCTTGTCGCCGCAAAAGACCCCGGTTCACTGGATCTGGGTCGACGAATGGCCGCTCACCGGATTAGGAAAGATCCAAAAATTCGCGCTGCGTGAGGCGTTCGAGCGCGGCGATTACGATGGGTCGACCGGCTGATCGCGGTCGGCCGTTCGCGCGACGCTAGACGGAGAAACTGCTGCCGCAGCCACAGCCCGACGCGGCGTTGGGGTTGGTGACTTTGAACGCGGATCCGCCCATGTCCTCGACGAAATCGACTGCCGAGCCGCGCACGAGATCGAGGGTCATCGGGTCGACGACGAGGCGCACGCCGTCGGTTTCGGTCTGGGTGTCGTCGGCTTCGAGTTGCCCGAGCGCGAACTTGTAGCTGAAGCCGGCACAGCCGCCGCCCTCGACCGCGAGGCGCAGCACGGCGGGTTGCGCCAGCTTTGCGGCAATCGCGGCGACGCGCTTGGCGGCACTGGCGGTTAGCTGGATGTCGGTCATGGCAGGAAGATAGGGGCCGCGGACGTCAGCGGCAAGCGATGCGCGATTAACGCTGGGGGCCACCCATCGCGACCTGGTCCAGCGAGGCGCCGGACCCGGCGGTCATCGCGAGCAGGTAATCGGTCGACTTCATGAACGGGATCGGGTTGACCGGACGGCCGTCGATGCGGACTTCATAGTGGAGGTGGCTGCCGGTCGAGCGGCCGGTCGATCCCATGCGGCCAATCTGCTGGCCGCGCGTGATATGCTGGCCGGCCGAAACCAGGATCGCCGACATGTGGCCGTAGCGAGTGGCGATGCCCTTGCCATGGTCGAGCTCGACGAGGTTGCCGTAGCCGCCCGAATTCCACCCGGCGCGAAGCACGGTGCCGTCGGCGGTGGCATAGATGGGGGTGCCCATCGGGCCCGCGAGGTCGATCCCGGGGTGCATCGCGGCGCGCGCCTGGAACGGATCGGCGCGGACGCCGAAGCCCGAGGTAAAGGCGGCGGTCTTGACCGGCTTCTCTGACGGGACGGCGATGGCGCCGTCCTGAAGGCTGTCGAGCTTTTTCCAGCTGGTGAAGAGGGCCTTGAAGGTGGGGTCGGCGCGGACGCTGCTCATCGACACGCTCTCGAACGGACCGCCTTCACCGGTTTGACCAAGGCGGGCGGGGGTCAGGCCGAGGCGCTTCAACTCGGCAGTGGTGACCTGGTAGCGGACATCGAGCGCGCGGGCGACGAGCGCGGCCTGCTGCAGCTGGGCGACCTCGACACTGGCGAGCTCGCCCGTGCCAACATCGAGCCTGCGACCGGTCAGGGCGGCTTCGATCAGGGCCTGGCGCTGTTCGATCTTGCGGGTGCGGGCTTCGGTCGATGCCGAAACGGTTGCGGGCCGGGCGCTGGTGCCCGTGAACAGCAAGGCGGCGGAGTAGCCCGAGAAAGCGACTAGGGCAGTAAGAATGGCGAGGAACAGCAGCTGGACCGGGGCCGACAGGCGCAGGCGGCGAAGGCTGGATCCGTCATGGACGAAGAAGTCACGGTCACGAATGAGCGAGTGCGAAACGGCCAATACTGCGGTCATCGTTGCTCCAAACTTGTCCGTCACGGCGAATCGCTTCGTCGTTTCGTCCCGATTGCAAGGAGCTCCCCAGCCCCGTTGCGCGCCAATCGAATTGCCCATCGATTGGTGGCAGGCACTTCAGACCCTGATTGGTTAAGCATATCAACACATCGTTCCGGTTCACGGGATGAACCGTCCGGACCTTGCGGTGAACGGATTCAATGCGTTGCGGGAGGTTAGACTCTTCGGACGTTAAGATCGGTGGAATTGGGTTTTCTCGCACTTGCACAAACGGGATCCATCGCTATGAGCGGCGCCGGGCCACGCCGTCCCAACGCGGCGCGAGCTCTCTGTGAGGAGAGACTATTTTGTTAAAGCCTGCCACGCGCCCTGAGCGCGCGTTTTTCTCGTCCGGACCGTGCGCCAAGCCGCCAGGATGGGACGCTTCCAAGCTCGCTACTGAATCGCTCGGGCGGTCGCACCGTTCGAAGATCGGGAAAGCGCGGCTGCAATACAGCATCGATTTGATGCGCGATTTGCTGCGGCTGCCCGACACGCATCGCATCGGGATTGTGCCCGGGTCGGACACTGGCGCCTATGAAATGGCGATGTGGACAATGTTGGGTGCGCGCCCCGTCACGACACTGGCGTGGGAGAGTTTCGGTGAGGGCTGGGTAACCGACGCGGTCAAGCAGTTGAAGCTCGATCCGACCGTCATTCGCGCCGATTATGGGCAATTGCCGGACTTGTCGCAGGTCGACTGGAATGGCGACGTGCTGTTCACCTGGAACGGGACGACGTCGGGGGTGCGCGTGCCCAATGGCGACTGGATCGCGGATGACCGCGAGGGACTGAGTTTCGCCGATGCGACGAGCGCAGTTTTCGCTTACCCGCTGCCGTGGGACAAGATCGATGTCGCGACCTTCTCGTGGCAGAAAGTTCTTGGCGGGGAGGGCGGCCATGGCGTGCTGATTCTCGGGCCGCGGGCGGTCGAGCGGCTTGAAAACTACACGCCCGCATGGCCGCTGCCGAAGGTCTTTCGCCTGACCTCGAAAGACAAGCTGGCCGAGGGTGTGTTCAAGGGCGAGACGATCAACACCCCGTCGATGCTGGCCGTGGAAGATGCCATCTTTGCGCTCGAGTGGGCGAAGGGGATTGGCGGGGCGGATGCGCTGATTGCGCGGAGCGATGCCAATGCCGCGGCGCTGGACAAGATTGTCGAGGAACGGTCGTGGCTCCAGCACTTGGCCGCAGACCCAAAGTCTCGCTCGAAAACCAGCGTTTGCTTGTTTATCCATCTTTTTGACGAGGATATGGTCAAGCGGATGGCATCGCTGCTTGAGAAAGAGTCGGTGGCCTTCGACATTGCGGGATATCGTGACGCTCCTGCTGGCCTTAGAATTTGGTGCGGTGCAACGGTTGACACCTCGGATATTGAAGCACTTGGGCCTTGGCTGGACTGGGCCTACGAGATCGTGAAGGCCGAGGAACAGGCAATTCATTCCGCGCCCCACTCCTAATCCGTCTCCCCGGCCTTGAGCCGGGGCCCCGCTTCTTCTCCTGCGCCGCCGCTCAGGCAGCGGGACCCCGGATCAAGTCCGGGGCGACGATTGAACAAGGATCGCTCCAATGACCCACCTCAAAGTCCTCATCTCCGACTCAATGGACCCACGCGCCGCCGCCATCTTCCGCGAGCGGGGAATTCATGTCGATGAAATCACCGGCAAGACGCCCGATGAACTCGCCGCGATCATCAGCGAGTATGACGGGCTGGCGATCCGGTCGTCGACCAAGGTGACCAAGGCGATTCTCGAAGCCGCGACGAATTTAAAGGTCGTCGGGCGGGCCGGGATCGGGGTCGATAACGTCGATATCCCCGCCGCCACCGCGCGCGGCGTTGTGGTGATGAACACCCCGTTCGGCAATTCGATCACGACCGCCGAACACGCCATCGCGCTGATGTTCGCGCTTGCCCGCCAGCTGCCCGAGGCCGACGCTTCGACACAAGCCGGCAAGTGGGAGAAGAACCGCTTCATGGGGGTCGAGGTGACGGGCAAGACGCTCGGGCTGATCGGGGCGGGCAATATCGGCTCGATTGTCGCGTCGCGCGCTTTGGGGCTGAAAATGAAGGTCGTCGCGTTCGATCCGTTCCTGACGCCGGAACGGGCGGTCGAGATGGGGGTCGAGAAGGTCGAGCTGGAGCAGCTGCTGGGCCGCGCCGACTTCATTACGCTCCACACGCCGCTGACCGATCAGACGCGCAATATCCTGTCTCGTGAAAACATCGCGAAGACGAAAAAAGGCGTGCGGATCATCAACTGTGCGCGCGGCGGGTTGATCGACGAGGCGGCGTTGAAGCACGGGCTCGACAGCGGGCAGGTCGGCGGTGCGGCGCTGGACGTGTTCGAAAGCGAGCCGGCCAAGGCCTCGCCCCTGTTCAACACACCCAACTTCATCTCGACCCCGCACCTTGGCGCATCGACCAGCGAAGCGCAGGTCAATGTCGCGATCCAGGTCGCCGAGCAGATGAGCGATTATCTGCTGCTTGGCGGGGTCACCAACGCGATGAACATGCCGAGCCTGTCGGCCGAGGAAGCGCCGCGATTGAAACCGTACATGGCGCTGGCCGAGAAGCTCGGCAGCCTCGTTGGCCAGCTGGCGCATGGGTCGATCGGCTGCCTGTCGATCGAGACCGAGGGTGCTGCCGCGGCGCTCAACATGAAGCCGATCACCGGCGCGGTGCTGGCGGGCTTCATGCGGGTTCATTCGGACAGCGTGAACATGGTCAATGCGCCGGTGCTGGCGAAGGAGCGCGGGCTCGACGTGCGCGAGGTCCGGCATGACCGCGAGGGCGATTACCACACGCTGTTGCGGGTGTCCGCGCGGACGCAGGCGGGCGAGCGGACGGTCGCGGGGACGCTGTTCGGCAATTCCGCGCCGCGACTGGTCGAGCTGTTCGGAGTCAAGGTCGAGGCCGATCTGGTCGGCGACATGCTCTACATCGTCAACGAGGATCGGCCGGGGTTCATTGGTCGGTTGGGCACGCTGCTGGGTGAGGCCAACATCAATATCGGGACGTTCCACCTTGGCCGGTTGGCGGAAGGCGGCGGCGACGCGGTGCTGTTGCTCTCGCTCGACGAGCCGGTCGGGCCCGAGGTGGTGCGCAAGGTAGAGGCGCTGCCGGGCGTGCGATTGGTGCGGCCATTGAAGTTCTGACCAGTGCCGTCGCGGCGATTTAGAGCGGTGGAAACAGAAATTAGCGGAGGGCCAAGAGGAACCGGTCGACCTCGCTGGTAGCGAAGTCGCCATTCGTACCGAGCTGATGATTAAGTTTCATGTGGCTCGAGTCGGGGACGGGGATTACCTTGGCGAGGGCGCCGGCCTTGGTCAGGCCCGCCGCCAGCGCATTCGACTGCGCTTGCGAATCGGCGCGGGTTGCGACTGGCAGGATAAGCCAATGCGCGACGTTCGGCGCGGCGGTATGCAAGGTCGGCGACAGCGCGCGCTGCCGCACCGGATCAGTGCCGAACGCGGCTTCGTACATCGGTCGAACCAGATTGCCCGGCGACTTGATCTGGAGCGGCACGTCATAGCCGGCACCGTCGAGCAGCACGACGCCCGTGACCGCCTTGAGCGGCACGCCGGCCGCCGCCAGATATCGCGGGTCGGTGCCAACCAGCGCGGCAAGGTGGGCACCGGCGCTGTGTCCCATCAGGACGATATGGTCGGGGTCCAGCCCTTGCTCGGCGGCGTGGGCGCGCAGCCAGGCGATGGCGGCGGCGACGTCGGCCGCTTGCTGTTCGACCGTCGCTTGCGGGACTAGGCGGTAATTGGCCGAGGCAAAGGCCCAGCCGTTCGCGGTGAAATGCGTCGGCTTGGCGCCCTCGGCCTGGCGCTTGTAGCCGATCGACCAGCCGCCGCCGTGGAGGAACAGCAAAATCGGCGCGCGCCCGCCGCCAGCCGGCTTGAGCAGGTCGAGCTTTTGCATCGGGTCGGCGCCGAAGGAATATTCGGCCAGCCCTGGGATCTGGGGAGCGCGGGCGGCGGCGCGGTCGCTGATGACCTTGCGGCAGGAATCGCTGAGTTTGGGCAGGGCGGTCCTCAGGCACTGGCGATACCCGCCCTCGGCGCCGCGACACAGGTTGACGATCTGCTCGCGGCATTCGGGCGGCAATTGCGCCCGCTGGGCCAGTGCGCTGCCGCCGACGATCATGGCGCTCGCCGCCAGCAGCAGGCTCCCGATTTTTGCCCGTGAACCCGTCATCGTGCGCTTCCTTCGCTGGACCAATGCCCGCCTAAACAATAGGAGCGCGGCTGAACGCGCCGTGAGCGCCTCTGGTTAACGGGAAATCATCGTGGGAAATGTCACCGTCATCGGCGCGCAGTGGGGCGACGAGGGGAAGGGCAAGATCGTCGACTGGCTCGCCAGCCGCGCGGATGTCGTGGTGCGCTTTCAGGGCGGGCATAATGCCGGGCACACGCTGGTCGTGGGGGACAAGGTCTACAAACTGTCGCTGCTGCCGTCGGGGATCGTGCGCGGCACGCCGTCGGTGATTGGTAACGGCGTGGTGCTCGACCCGTGGGCGCTAAAGGCCGAGGTCGAGAAGCTGTCGGAGCAGGGGGTGGTGATCACGCCCGACGTGCTGCGCATTGCCGAGACCTGCCCGCTGATCCTCCCGATCCACCGCGACCTCGACGCGTTGCGCGAGGATGCTTCGGGGGCGGGCAAGATCGGAACCACGCGGCGGGGGATCGGGCCGGCTTATGAGGACAAGGTCGGGCGCCGCGCGATTCGCGTGTGCGATCTGGCGCACCTTGACGATCTCGATCCGCTGCTCGACCGATTGTGCGCGCATCATGACGCGTTGCGGGCGGGGTTCGGGCAGCCGGCGACCGATCGCGAGGCGCTGCGCGCGGAACTGGCTGAGATCGCCGGGTTTGTCCTGCCGTTCGCCAAGCCGGTGTGGCGCGATCTCGACGTGGCACAACGCGCGGGCAAGCGCATCCTGTTCGAGGGGGCGCAGGGCGTGCTGCTCGACGTCGACCATGGCACTTATCCGTTCGTGACCTCGTCGAACACGGTCGCGGGGACGACCGGACCGGGCAGCGGGATGGGCCCGTCGGCCGCGGGGTTCGTGCTGGGGATCGTCAAGGCGTACACGACGCGGGTCGGCAGCGGGCCGTTTCCGACCGAGCTTGAGGACGAGACCGGGCAGCGCCTTGGCGAGCGAGGGCATGAGTTCGGGACGGTCACGGGGCGCAAGCGGCGCTGCGGCTGGTTCGACGCGGTGCTGGTGCGCCAGTCGGCGGCGGTGTCGGGCATCACCGGGATCGCGCTGACCAAGATTGACGTGCTCGACGGGTTCGAGACGGTCAAGATCTGCACCGGCTATCGCATCGCCGGGCGCGATTACGACTATCTCCCGCCACACGGTTTCGACCAAGCGCGGTTAGAGCCCGTTTACGAAGAGATGGCCGGATGGGAAGGCACGACGGCGGGCGCGCGGTCGTGGGCCGACCTTCCGGCGCAGGCGATCAAGTACGTCCGCCGCATCGAGGAGCTGATCAGGTGCCCGGTGGCACTGGTCAGCACGTCGCCCGAGCGGGATGACACGATTTTGGTGCGCGATCCATTCGCGGGCTAATATGTCGCTTATAGTTGACAAACGGCAGAGCGTCGATTAGGGCGAATCATGTTCGTACTGCGCAGCACGGCCGAGTTCGATGGCTGGCTGGGCCGAGCAGACGGACAGGTGCGCAAGCGAGTGCTGGTTCGGCTCACCCGGGCCGAACTGGGCAATTTTGGCGATCACAAGATGTTCGGAGCGATCGGCGAAATGCGGATCCATTTCGGACCCGGCTATCGTGTCTATTTCACGATGCGGCAGCAGAAGATCGTCATGCTGCTGTGCGCCGGGGACAAGGCTTCGCAGGCGCGCGATATTACGACTGCGCGGCGGTTGGCAGATGAATTGTGAGGGTAACGCTGTGACCAAGACGATGACCCGGCCATTCGATATCGCTGCTCATCTCGACAAGGACGGGCAGGATTTCCTGCTCGACGACGCCATTACCAGCGACGACGCCGCCTATCTGGCGCACGCGATCGGGACGATTGCGCGTAGCAGGGGCGGTTTGCTGGCGCTTGAGCGGCGAACCGGGATCAAGCGTCAGACGCTTGCGAAATCGTTCGGCGAGGCAGGCAATCCCACGCTTGGAACGCTGTTGCCAGTCCTGAAAGCGCTTGGCCTGACGCTCAAGATCGCACCGCTCGACGCCGCCGCCTAGACCGTCGAAATATCCGGCGCGTCTTCGGCTTTCATGCCGATGACATTGTAGCCGGCGTCGACGTGGTGGATTTCTCCGGTGACGCCCGATGCGAGGTCGCTGAGCAGGTAGAGGCCTGCGCCGCCGACGTCTTCGATCGTGACATTCCGCCGCAGCGGGCTGTTATATTCGTTCCACTTCATGATGTAGCGGAAGTCGCCGATGCCGCTTGCGGCGAGGGTCTTGATCGGGCCGGCGCTGATCGCGTTGACGCGCAGGCCGTCGGGGCCGAGGTCGGCGGCGAGATATTTGACCGACGCTTCGAGCGCGGCCTTGGCGACGCCCATCACATTGTAGTGGGGAATGACCTTTTCGGCGCCATAATAGGACAGGGTGAGAAGCGACCCACCGGGCTTCATCATGGCGCGCGCACGCTCGGCGACGGCGACGAAACTATAGACCGAGATGTTCATCGTCATCAGGAAATTGTCGAGGCTGGTCTCGACATATTTGCCGCGAAGCTCGTTCTTGTCGGAGAAGCCGATGGCGTGGACGACGAAATCAAGGCTGTCCCATGACTGCTTGAGCGTCGCGAAGGCTTCGTCGAGCCTGGACATGTCGGACACGTCGCAGTCGATCAGCAGGTTGGAACCGAGTTCGGCGGCGAGTGGACGGACGCGCTTCTCGATTGCTTCGCCCTGATAGGCGAAGGCAAGCTCGGCACCATGCTCTACGAGTTGTTTGGCAATGCCCCACGCCAGCGAGCGATCATTGGCCAGGCCCATGATGAGCCCGCGCTTGCCCGCCATCAATCCGCTCATATTTCACTCCCCTTCGGGGCCGGCGCGACGGTGCGGTGGCTGATGAGTTCGGGCGACGTATCCTCGCCCGGTTGCGGCTCAACCACCTCGAGCTCGTCGCTGAACGGCCCGGTATAGACTTCGCCCCTTAGCGCCTTGCCGCCGGAATCCGCCAGTGCGGCGTTGAGCTCGGCGCCGATCGTGACCCCCAACCCGGCGAAATAGAAGAAGATCAAGGCGACCATTATCCCGGCGAGGCTACCGTAAGTCTTCTGGTAGCCGCCGAACCAACTGATGATGCGCGGGAGCAACTCGACCACCGCCAGCCACCAGACGGTGACGAACAGCGCGCCGGGCCATTTGCGGCAGCTCATCGTGCGATATCGCGAGGGGGTGAGCGCCAGGAACAGGAAGTAGAAGGTGACGTAGAGGGTCAGCGCCGGGGCAATGCGGTAGAAGCCGAGCGTGACGCCAAGCCCGCTGGCGAAGGGGAACCAGGTCGTAACCGCTTCGTGGACCGATGCGAGCAGCACCGAGGCACCAAGCGCAACCATCATCAACACGACCGCGCCAAGGATCAGCGCGATCGAACTCAGGCGATAGGTCCAGAACGGGGCGGAATAGTCGACGCCGTAGGAACGGCGGAGGATGTCACGGATGGTTTCGATGAAGCTCGCCGCAGTCCACAGCCCGACGAGCCCGCCGAACCACAGCAGGGCACCGGTGCGCTGGGTCAGGACCTCGCGGATGGGATCGCGCATCAATTCGGCGACGTTGGGCGGCAGGCGCTGGAGGACGCTGTTGACCGTCAGGATCGCGTCCTGGCTCTGGCCAAGTAGATGCGCAATGGCGGCGGCGAGGATGAAGAAGGGGAACAGCGCGAGGACGGCGAGATAAGCGAGATTGCCGGCGTGGATGAAGCCGTCGGAATACACCCCGATCGCGACCCGTTTGGTAATCTCCCACGGGGTGCTCGTCGGCCTGAACTTCTCGGCGACGTCGCTGCCGAATTTTGCCTTGAGATCGGCCAGTCGCTTGCGCCGCTCTTCGGGAGACTGAGGATTGAAATTCTTCATGCGACGATCAAACCCCGAGCGATGACCGCGGGTTGCCTCCGCCGCTCCATTCGGTCGCGAACGCTTCGAGCGCCGCATCGCCGGCAGGCAAGTCGATGGCGAGCGTGACGAGCACGTCGCCGCGCTTGCCGCTCTTGTCGGTGAAGCCGCGTTCCTTGAGGCGCATGACCTTGCCCGAGTTCGCGCCCTTTGGGATCGAGAGCATGACCGGGCCGTCGGGGGTGGGCACCTTGACCTTGGCGCCGAGCACCGCCTCGGTAAGGGTCACCGGGAGGGCCAGGCGGACGGTGGTGCCGTCGCGGGTGTAGAAGGAGTGGGGGGTGATATCGATCTGGACGATCGCGTCGCCCTTGCCGCCGGGTCCCTCCTGCCCCTGGCCACCAAGTCGGATCTTGGTGCCGTCCTCGACGCCATTGGGGAGCTTCAAGTCGATCGTCTTGCCGCCTGACAGCGTTGCGCGCTGGGGTTTCAGGGTGGCGGCGTCGACGAACGGGACTTTGAGGCGATAGGCGACATCGGCGCCTTTTTGCGGGGGAGGGGGGCTGCGTCGGCCAAACGGCGATCCGCCCCCGGCACGGCCGCCGCCGCCAGGCTGAACGCCTCCGAACAGGCCTTCGAACAGGTCGCTGAGGTCGGCCGCCTGGGCTTGGTCAAAGCCGCCTCCGGGGGGTGGGCCACCGCCGAACGGGCTACTACCCGGGCGAGGTCCGCCGCCACCGCCACCGAAGTTGGCGTATTTGGGATTGCCGTCCTCGTCGATCTCGCCACGGTCATATTTGGCGCGCTTGTCCTTGTCGGACAGCAGGTCATAGGCATGGGTGATCTGCGAAAAACGCTCGTTCGCCTTGGGATTATCCTTGTTGCGGTCGGGATGAAGCTGTTTCGCAAGGCTGCGATAGGCCTTCTTGATCTCGGCCTCGGTCGCGCCGCGCTTGATCCCCAGGCGTTGGTACAGGTCCATGCGGTTCCTTAGGCGGATAATATAATGGCTGCCAGATGGGTTGGAACGGCGGTGGTGGCAAGCCTGTTGCGGTGCATCATGGCCACCGACTAAGGCAGGGCCATGGCCGACGATCCTTTCGCGATATTCGAATCCTGGTTCGCGGAGGCCAAGGCGTCCGAGCCCAACGATCCCGACGCGATGGCCCTGGCGACGGTGGATGTGGCGGGTCGGCCATCGGTACGGATGGTGCTGCTCAAGGGTCACGATGAGCGCGGCTTTGTCTTTTATACCAACCTCGACAGTCGCAAAGGCGGCGAGCTTGCCGCCAATCCCGAAGCGGCGCTGCTGTTTCACTGGAAGTCGCTGCGCCGCCAGGTGCGGATCGAGGGGCCGGTCAGCGCGGTGAGCGACGCCGAAGCCGACTCCTATTTCGCGAGCCGCGGGCGAACCTCGCGGATCGGGGCGTGGGCGAGCGACCAGTCGCGGCCGCTCGACTCCCGCGAGACGTTCGCTGGGCGGGTCGAGGAAATGCGCGCTACATTCGATGGGCAGGAGGTTCCGCGCCCGCCGCGCTGGTCGGGGTTTCGAGTGACCCCGCGCGCGATCGAATTCTGGGAGGATGGCGAGCACCGGCTCCACCATCGCCGCCTGTTCACGCGAACCGGAGCCGGGTGGAGCGAAGGGCTGCTTTACCCATGAGCGGCGCGCACGGTCATGGTCACGCGCATCATTCGCATATGGCACACGGCGAGCGGTCAGTGCTGTCGACGCGCGCCGCGCTGGCGAGCGTGACGGTGGCCCTGCTGCTTCTGGGGCTCAAGGCGTGGGGCGCGGCGGCGACGGGTTCCGTGGCGATGCTCGGCAGCCTCGCCGACACCGCGCTGGATTTGCTCGCCAGTCTGGTAACGCTATTCGGCGTGCGCATCGCCGCCCAGCCGGCCGACCGCGACCACCGCTTCGGTCATGGCAAGGCCGAGGCGCTAGTCGCCCTGGTCCAGGTGATCGTGATCAGCTTCTCGGCAGTGGGGATCGCGTGGCGGTCGGTCGATCGGCTGGTCAACCGGGCGGCGACCTCGAACGCGGAACTCGGCATCGGTATCTCACTGGTGGCGATCGTCGCGACGCTGGCGCTGACGATGTACCAGAAGCGTGTCGTCAAGCGCACCGGATCGGTCGCGATCGCGACCGACCATCTTCATTATCAGTCGGACTTGCTGCTCAACGGCACGGTCATCGTCGCACTGGTGCTCGATCAGTATCTGCACCTGCGCGGGACCGATGCGGCGTTCGGGGTGCTGCTGGCGGCGTGGCTCGCGTGGGGGGCGTGGAAAAGTTCGAAACACGCGCTCGCCCAGTTGATGGACGAGGAATGGCCCGAAGCGCAGCGCGCCGAATTTCTCGCCGAGGCTGCCAAATTCCCCGAGCTTGCGGGGTTGCACGACCTGCGCACCCGGTCGAGCGGGACTCACCGTTTCGTTCAGTTCCACGTGTGGGTGCCGGGCGAGTGGACGGTGCGCGAGGCGCACGACCGGATGGACCCGATCGAAGAGCAACTGCAACAGCATTTCCCCAATACGGAGATACTGATGCACTTCGATCCCGAGGGGCATACCGATCGCGAGACGATGCTGTCGTCGACGCTGACCGAGACCCGCTAGAGTCTGTTCGCGCAGGACTGTTCCAGCCCGCACTCCCACCCGGCCAACCCGGTCGGCGTATCTTAAGGGTTGGCCGGGTGGGGGTGCGGGCTGGTGTCGCACCAGCGAAGCGTAGTTCAAACAGACGCTAGGCGAGGATCGTCGTTCCTTCGGCGATGGTAATGGTGCGCCCACCGACCCAGATGGTGTCGCCGTCGGCGTCGATCGTGACTCGTCCCTGGCGGCCGAGCGCGGTGCCCTGCCGCGCGACATAGGGCGGGGTGAAGCGGCCGCTGGCGACCATCCATTGGGCGAGGCTGGCGTTGAGGCTGCCGGTAATCGGGTCTTCGATGATAGTGCCATGTTCGCCGCTGAAGAAGGAGCGGACTTCGTAGGCAGCCGGGCCACCCGGCGGATGGGCGCCGACCACGCCGAGTTCGATCCGCTGCGGCCAGGTCGAGGGAGGGGCGAGGGCCAGCACCTCATTGGCCGAGGCCAACATGACCGCGACCCAGCCGGGTCCGTTGTCGACCCATTGCGCATCGAGAATCGCCGAACGGTCGATGCGCAGGAAGTCGGCGATCATGGCGAGATCGGCCTCGTCGACATCGCCCGAACGGATCAGCGGGGGCGCGGCGAAGGCAAGCATCTCGGTTTGGCGAAGCTCGACGAGCCCGGCGCCGCATTGCTGAATAATCCGGCGAGCCACGCGTGGCATACCTCCGCCCGCAAGCCAGACATGGCAGCTGCCGAGCGTCGGATGGCCGGCAAAGGGCAGCTCACGGTCGAGGGTGAAGATGCGAACGCGGTAATCAGCGTCCGGATCGGTCGGGGGCATCAGGAAGGCAGTCTCAGAATAGCCGAACCAGCGAGTGATGCGCTGCATTTCGTCTGTTGGCAGATGCTCGGCACCGGCGATGACCGGCAACGGATTGCCCGAACAAGGTTCGCCACCGAACACGTCGACGAGCTGGTAATTAGTCATGACGTTTTCCCGCTAATAAATCGCGGGGTGCGTAGGCGATCAGCCAAGATTGTTCGAGACGCTCGCGTACATATTGTTGATGTTCGACCCCAGGTTGATGAACGCTGCCACTGCGGCGGTTGCGATCAGCCCGGCGATGAGCGCATATTCGATGGCGTTGGCGCCGCGTTCGTTGCGCAACAGGCGTTTAAACATGAGATGGTCCTCCCGGGCCGAGCGGCAGGATGTCGCTCGACGGTTAAGGAAAACTTGCGTTCAAGCCGCTTCGGTCAGGCTGGAGCGGGTCTCCGCAATCGTTCCGCCGCCGATCAGTCTCTCTTCATCGTAAAACACCGCCGATTGACCCGGCGAAACGCCATATTCGTTTACCATGAAGCTTAGCCATTGACCGTCCCAGGTCGCTTCGACGGGCCGAGCAAGCGAGCGAACCTTGGCCATAACCTTGCGCTGACGTTCACCAAGCCAGTTGAGGCCATCGACGCGTGCCGCCGCGACCGCGAGTGCGGCACGCGGTCCGACGGTCAACAGGCGAGTCGCGGGATCGATTCGCACGACGTAGAGCGGTTCGGGCTGACCGCCGATATCGATCCTGCGGCGCTGGCCTACGGTGAAGTGAACAACGCCATCGTGGTGGCCAAGGATTCGGCCATCAAGGTCGACGATGTCGCCCGGCGCGGCGGTTTCGGGACGCAAGCGCTTGACCAGACCGGCATAGTCGCCGTCGGGGACGAAACAGATGTCCTGGCTGTCGGGCTTGGCAGCAACGATCAGGCCCTCAGCGGCGGCGAGGCGGCGGACTTCGCTTTTGGGCAGATCGCCGAGAGGGAAGCGCAGGAAATCGAGTTGCTCGGCGGTGGTGCCATAGAGGAAGTAGCTCTGGTCGCGCGCAGGATCGCGGCCCTTCCAAAGCTGGGCGCGGCCGTCCTCGCCAATGACGCGGCGGACATAATGGCCGGTCGCGAGACAATCAACGCCTAGCTCACGAGCGAAGGCGATGAGATCGGTGAACTTCACTCCCTGATTGCACAGCGAACAGGGCACGGGGGTGCGCCCGGCGGCATATTCGTCGGCGAAGCGATCGATGACGCCGATGCGGAAACGGCTTTCATAGTCGAGCACATAATGCGCGATGCCGAGCCGGTCGCAGACGGTCTTGGCGTCATAGATGTCCTGCCCCGCGCAGCACGAGCCGCTGCGCTTCACCGCCTCGCCATGGTCATAGAGCTGAAGCGTGACGCCGATGACCTCGGCCCCGGTTTTTGCAGCGAGCGCGGCGACGACCGAGCTGTCGACCCCGCCCGACATCGCCACGACGATACGTGCATAGGCAGCCGACCGGGTGAGGCCGAAATCAAAAGTGGACTGGGCTGACATGGAAGCGCGCCTTTACCCGATGTTCACCCTGTCGGTCTAGGCGAGGGGGATCGAGATGATCAGAGGAAATAAGTTTGTCGCAGTTCGAGGGCAAGTTTCAGGCGGGCACGAGCGGTGCGCTCGATGATCGCGACCTGCTCGCGTTGCTCGTTGGGGAAACCTCGAAGTCCATCCGGCGATCAGAGATCGTGGCGCGCTACCTCTCGGGCGAGGCGGGATGGCGCGATGCGGCGGCGGTGCTGGGGGGCGCTTTCGCGGGGCACGGCAACCTCGTCAGGACAGAGTTAAGCGGAGGTAAGGAACAATGACGCCGACATTTACCAGTCGCCTTACGTTTATCTTCAAGCGCCGCCGTTAATCCGGTGGCACGGCAACAGGTCATGAAGGTCTAGAACGGCATGCTTGAGAACCAGAAATTTCGGCCAGCGCAGGTCATCGGTCCGCTCGGCGAACCACTGACGCTCGATTCGCTGCCCCCTCCGCAAACCACGCGATGGGTCGTTCGCCGCAAGGCCGAAGTCGTCGCCGCGGTCGCCGGTGGCCTGCTCAGCGTCGACGAGGTGTGCCAGCGCTACACGCTCAGCCTGGAGGAGTTCACCAGCTGGCAGCGCGCGGTAGATCGCAGCGGCATGCCTGGCCTGCGCGTCACCCGAATCAAGCATTATCGCGATCAATATGAGCGCCAGCAACGCTATTGATCGCGGGCCCTCGCGAAAGTCATTTCAGACCCGATACTAGACACAGCGTTCCTGATGCGGAACAAGATGCGGGCATCACGCGTCTTGATGCCGGAAGGTCGTCCAAGGGCGACCATGAACAGGAGGGAACGTATCATGGGTATCATCATTTGGCTCGTTATCGGCGGCATTTGCGGCTGGCTGGCGAGCATGATCATGCGAACCGATGGTCAACAGGGCATCATCCTCAACGTCATCGTCGGCATTGTCGGCTCGGTCATCGCTAACTTCATCTTCAACAAGGAAGGCCTCAATGGCGCTCCTTTGAACATCAACGCGTTCTTGTGGTCGCTGCTTGGCGCTGTGATCCTGCTCGCGGTGGTCAATCTGGTTCGTCGCGGGTCGGTCCGCTAAACCAGCATTTTGATCGGCTAACGAAGGGCCGCGCGGGATGACCGCGCGGCCCTTTTCGTTTGCCTATTGCAGTTCGAAGGTCATCGCGACGTTGATCTGGAGTTGTTGTTCGCCCGGATCAACCGAGGTCTTGGCGTCGGCCATCTGGGCACGGACCATCATCGGCATCGGCGGCGGGGCAGAATATCCACCGCTCTCGCTCACCGAGATCACGCGGGCAACCCGCATGCCGAGCGCACGGGCATAGAGGTCGGCGCGGGCGCGGGCGGCGGCAACCGCCTTGATGCGCGCCTCGTCGAGCGCGGATTCGGGATGCTCGATCGACAGGTTGGGGCCACTGATCTGGTTCGCGCCTTCGCCGACCAGCGCGTCGAGGATTTTGCCCGAAGCGCGGATGTCGTGGAAGCGCACGCTCAACTGGTTCGACGCCTGGTAGCCGGTGAGCACGGGCGACTGGTTTTCGACATAGCGATATTGCGGCGAGAGGTTGATCGACGCGGTCTGGATATCGCGGTCGGCGATGCCCGCGCGCTTCAGAGCGGCGCGCACGCGCTCGATCCGAGTCGCATTCTGGCCGATTGCCTCGACAGCGGTCGGCGCCTGGGTTGTAACGCCGGCGGAGATGGTCGCGATGTCGGGGACGCGCGTAACTTCGCCCGTCGCGCTGATATCGAGGCGGGTGCCGGTGATCGGCTGAGCCAGTGTGGTCGCAACCTGAGCGGTCGCCGACATCGGCAACGCGAGCGTGCTGACCAACAATGCGGCCATCAATTTTTTCATCATCTTCTCCCGAGGCGAATCCATCCCGCAGCGCTGGGCGTCGCGGGATGGCTGGATTGTGAACGTCCGGTGATCGGTCAGAGCCGGCGGCGGCCCGCGACCAGGCGATAGACGAACAGGATGATGAACGCGCCGACGATCGCGCCGATGAAGCCGACCGCATCGTTGGGCCCATAAAAATGGAGCATCTGGCCGAGGTAGCCCGCGACCACCGCGCCGGCGATACCGAGCAGGATGGTGATGATGCACCCGCCCGGGTCGCGACCCGGCATCAATGCCTTGGCGATCAACCCGGCGAGCCCGCCGATGATGATCCAGCCCAGAATTCCATGTGCTCCAAGCATTTTGATCCCCTTGTCCGTTCGCCGATTCAGCCCCACTTGGGGCCGGTGAAGGCGGTTCGTAACACGTGTGCCGTCGTTGGTCGAAAAAAGCTTTTGACAGGGGAGTGTGTCAGGCCAGTTGCCGTTACTGACTTATTCCGCTAATACAGTGGTGACGGTCCAGCGCGGGCCAAGGCCAGGGACGCTTGAGAAAGATTGATATGAATCGCGAGACCCGTTTCGAAGGTTCGGACATGCTGGTGGTCGTCGACCGGTCCAACCGGCGGCGGAACATCATCGTGGCCGCAGCGGTCATTGCGCTGGTCGTGGCGGCGATCGCGCTGGCTATGGTGATGAACCGTGGCAAGCGCGCCGACGCGCCGAATGCGACCGCCGCAGCAGGCGCCGACGGCGGCAAGGGTGGCCAGATCCCGACGGTCAGCGTGATCGTTCCCGGACAGTCGGCGATTACCCGGTTGGTGACGGCGTCGGGTGCGCTAGCGGCCCGGCATGACCAGCCAGTCGGGGTTGCGGGGCAAGGCGGGCGCGTGACGCGCGTGCTGGTCGATGCGGGCAGCTGGGTTCGCTCAGGCCAGGTGCTGGCGACGATCGATCGCTCGGTCCAGATTCAGACCGCGGCGCAGCTCGGCGCTCAGGTTTCTGCGGCGCAGGCCAATGCCGCGCTCGCCCAGTCGAACCTTTCGCGCGCGCAAGCACTGGTCAGCGGCGGGTTCGTGTCGAAAGCTGACCTCGACGCCAAGCGCGCCGCTCGCGATTCGGCCGCGGCGCAAGTTCGCGTTGCGCAGGCCCAGCTCGGCGGAGCGCGCGCGCAGATTGGACAGCTCGATATTCGCGCGCCGACTTCAGGATTGATCCTGTCGCGCTCGGTCGAGGTCGGTCAGATTGTCAGCCCGGGGTCGGCCGCGCTGTTTCGGCTGGCGTTGGGCGGCGAAATGGAAATGCGCGCCTCGCTCGCACAACAGGACCTCGTTCAGGTCCATGTCGGCATGCCCGCCACGGTCACTCCGCTGGGGCTGCAGCAATCGGTCGCGGGAACGGTGTGGCAGGTGTCGCCGGTAATTGATCCGCAGTCGCGCCAGGGGGAGGTCAAGGTCGCCATTCCCTACAGCGCGGCGATCCGTCCGGGCGGGTTCGCCGAAGTGACGATCGCGGCGGGCGCGACGACCGCGCCGCTGCTTCCGCAAAGCGCGGTGCTGAGCGATACCAAGGGCAATTACGTCTATGTCATCAATGCCCAGCACAAGGTCGAACGACGCGCAGTGAAGATTGGCGCGGTCAACGACCAGGGCGTGACGGTCGTCGATGGCCTGGCGGGGAGCGAAGCGGTAGTCGTCTCGGCCGGCCCGTTCCTGAACCCCGGGCAGACTGTCATTCCGGCGCGTTTAGCCGCTCCTGCACGCTGATCCGACGCTCGCACTGAAAGCCGACCGACCATGACTTTCCGCAATATCTCGTCATGGTGCATCCGCAACCCGGTGCCGCCGATCGTGCTGTTCATCGCGCTGATGCTCGCCGGCGTGATCGCGTTCGTAAACCTGACGGTTAACGACAAGCCAGATATCGATTTCCCGGCGGTGATCGTCAATGTCTCTCAGCCGGGCGCTGCGCCGTCGGAAATGGAGAAACAGGTTACCCAAAAAGTCGAAGCGGCGGTGCGAGGAGTCACCGGCGTCGACGAGATCGACAGCACGGTGCGCGAAGGCAGCAGCCAGACCTTCGTTCAGTTCCAGATCGGAACCAACACTGACCGCGGCGTCAACGACGTTCGCGACGCCATCTCGCAGATTCGCGGTGACCTGCCCGAAGCGATCCTCGAGCCGCAGATCGCGCGGGTCGACATTTCGGGCGAGCCGATCACCTTCATCGCCGCCGAAACCAGCGACATGAGCCTCGAGGAGTTGAGTTGGTTCGTCGACAACGATGTCGCCAAGCAGCTTCGCGGGGTGTCGGGTGTCGCCGCAGTATCGCGCGAAGGCGGGGTCGACCGTGTGATCCGCGTGATCGTCGATCCGGCCGCGCTCCAATCGCAAGGGATCACCGCAGCGCAGGTCAATCAGCAGCTGCGCGCGGTCAACCTCAACGCCACTGGTGGCCGCGCCGAGATCGCTGGCTCTGAACAGGCGGTGCGCGTGCTTGGCAATGCGCGCAGTGCCTATGAGCTATCACAGACCCAGATCGTCGCCGGCGGTGGCCGAACCGTGCGGTTGGCCGATATTGCGCGGGTCGAGGACAGCTATTCGGAGCAACGATCGCTGTCGAAGGTTGGCGGCCACCAGGTCGTCAGCTTCAACATCCAGCGCGCCAAGGGCAGCAGCGACGTCAGTGTCTATGACGGCGCGTGGAAGACGCTCCACAAGATGGAGAAGGATAATCCGCGGATCCGCTTCCGCGAGATCAACAATTCGGTCGATTATACCAAGTCGCAATATCGCTCATCGATCGAGGCACTTATCGAGGGCGCGCTGCTTGCCGTGCTGGTCGTGTTCCTGTTCTTGCGCGACAAGCGCGCGACGGCGATTTCGGCACTGGCGATCCCACTGTCGGCGATCCCGTCTTTCTGGTTCATGAGCCTGATCGGCATCAACCTGAACTTCCTTTCGCTGCTAGCAATGAGCCTGGTCGCTGGCGTGCTGGTCGATGACGCGATCGTCGAGATCGAGAATATCGTGCGGCATATGCGGATGGGCAAATCTGCCTATCAGGCGTCGATCGACGCCGCCGACGAAATCGGACTGGCGGTGTTGGCGACGACGATGGCGATCGTTGCGGTGTTCCTGCCGGTGGCGCTGATGCCCGGTATTTCGGGGCAGTTCTTCAAGAATTTCGGCTACACCGTGGTCATCTCGGTGCTGATGAGCCTGCTCGTCGCGCGGATGATCACCCCGTTGATCGCGGCCTATTTCCTTAAGGCGCATGGCGAAGAGCCGCACGCTTCGGGCAAGATCATGGAAAAATATCTTGCGATCCTCAACTGGACACTGCGGCATCGCTGGGTTGCGGTGGTCGGCAGCCTCGCCAGTCTCGCGCTGACGGTGGTCCTGATCGCAACGCTGTCGGTGGCGTTCGAGCCTGTCCAGAACGTCGATACCTCGTCGGTCAGGGTAGGACTCGCGCCCGGATCCACGCTCGCCCAGACCGAAGCGGTGGTGCAACGGGCGGCGGATATCGTCGGCAGCAATCCCAACGTCGATCTGGTATTCCAGCGCGTCTCGGTTGGTAACGGCAGCCTCAACATCGTGCTCAAGAAAAAGCGCACGCAGACCTCGGTCGAGTTCGAGCGCTCGCTGACACCGCAGCTTCAGAAGATTCCCGACGCGCGCGTCAATTTCGTCAGCCAGTCGGGTGGCGGCCCCGGCGGCGGCCCCGGCCGCGACATCATGCTCTATCTTGGCGGCGATGACCCCGACTTGCTTGATAGCACCGCGCAGAAAATCGCCGAGGAGATGCAGCGCCTGCCGCAGGTCCGCGCACCGCGGGTCGCGGGCGACCTCGTGCGGCCGGAGATCACCATCACGCCACACTTTGACCTTGCCGCCGATCTTGGCGTCACGACTGCGGCGCTGAGCCAGACGATCCGCATTGCGACGCTGGGTGACATAGCCCAGAACAGCGCGAAATTCTCGCTGTCTGACCGCCAGGTGCCGATCACCGTGTCCCTTTCCGAAGAAGCCAGGCGCGATCTGTCGACGCTCGAGAATCTGCCCGTTCCGACGACCAACGGTGGGTCGGTGCCACTCAAGGCCGTCGCGACGATCGGGTTCGGGGCGGGTCCAACGACGGTCCAGCGCACCAATCAGGTGCGGCGGATCGCGGTCGGCGCCGACCTGGCACCGGGATTGGTCAGTGGCGATGCCTGGAAGAAGATCGAGACACTGCCAACGGTAAAGAACTTGCCCCATGGCATTACCCGACTCAAGCTGGGCGACCAGAAATGGCAGGGTGAATTGATCGTCTCGTTCATCATCGCGCTCGGGTCCGGCATCCTGCTCGTGTTCGCGGTGCTCGTGCTGCTTTACCGGCGGTTCCTCGCGCCGTTCGTCAACATGGGATCGCTGTTGCTCGCCCCGCTCGGAGCGGCAATTGCCCTCCACATCGCCGGCCAACCGCTTTCGCTCCCGGTGTTCATCGGACTGCTGATGTTGTTCGGAATCGTTGCCAAGAATTCGATCCTGCTGATCGATTTCGCGGTCGAGATGATCAACCACGGCATGTCCAAGGATGAGGCGATCTACGAAGCCGGGCACAAGCGCGCCCAGCCGATCGTCATGACCACGGTGGCGATGGTCGCGGGCATGTTGCCGATCGCGCTGTCGCTGAGCGGTGATGGTAGCTGGCGCGCCCCGATGGGGGTGACCGTGATCGGCGGGCTGTTGTTCTCGACGGTGTTGACGCTGTTGCTCGTGCCCGCCTTGTTTTCGATCGCAATTGATGTCGAAAGCTGGATCGCGCGGCGGTTCGGGCGGATCATCGACAATGGTGAGGAGCACGTGCCGATGCCAGTTGCGGCGCCTTTGCCGGCGGAGTGACAAGCGCGCCGTCGCTCCCGTAAGAAGCGAGCATGACCCGCCGTCCCTTGTCCCGCTTCAACCCCACCCAGCCCGGTGCGGCGGGGATGAAGGTTGTCGCAACCGGCTTGCTGGTGGTGATGGCACTGATGTTCGTCGCGGCGCGCTTGATGGAGCATGCCTATCCGGCCGCAGCTTGGGTCAAGGCGTTCGCCGAGGCAGGGATGGTCGGCGGGATGGCCGACTGGTTTGCGGTGACTGCGCTGTTTCGCCACCCGCTCGGCTTGCCGATCCCGCACACCGCGATCATCCCGCGCAACAAGGATCGCATCGGCGAGGCGCTGGCGAATTTCCTCAAGGAGAATTTCCTGATCGCGCCGGTAGTGGCGCGGCGGATGCGGAATATCGATCTGGCCGGTGCTGCGGGACGGTTTCTGCAGGCGCCCCAAGGCCAGGAGACGCGCATTCGGCGCGGGGCGTCTCGGCTCATCGGCGATCTGGCCGAAAGCCTCGACGACGAGCGATTGGGCGGGCTGGTCAAGGGCGCAATCTCGGCGCGACTGAAGGCGATGGAGGTGGCGCCGCTGCTCGGCCATGCGCTGGCGAGCGCGATCAATGAGGATCGCCATGTGCCGCTGCTCGAGGCGGCGATCCGCTGGATGGCGCGCGCGCTCGACGCCAATGAGGAACTCATCCGCGAGATGGTCAACAAGCGCGCCAATTGGGTGCTCAAGCTGGCCGGGATCGACAGCCGGATTGCCGATTCGATCGTCGATGGCTTGCGGAAGCTGACAATTGAGATGGGGACCGACCCGGCGCACCCGGTGCGGCTCAGGGTCGAGGCGGCGCTGGTCCAACTCGCCAACGACCTTCAGACCAAGGCCGATACTCGTGCCCGGGTCGAGACGATGAAGGACGATTTGCTCGCCAATCGCTCGGTCGGCATCTGGATCGACACGATGTGGCAGAAGGGGCGCGCGGCGATCATTTCTGCGGCGCGCAACCCCGATGCGGCGATGGCCGGAAAGATGGGTGAGGTGCTGCGTTCGATGGGCCAGAGCCTGGAGAGTGATCCCAGGATGCGGCGCTCGATCAACCAGTTCGCCCGGCGGGCGGTGGCGGGGATGGCGGCAAGCTATGGCGGGTCGATCGTCAAGCTGGTCAGCGAGACGGTGCGCGGGTGGGATGCACGCACGGTCACTGACCGGCTCGAGGGCGCGGTCGGGCGCGACTTGCAGTATATCCGCATCAACGGAACGCTGGTCGGGGGGCTGGTCGGGCTGGTGCTTCACTTGTTGGACCGATTGTAGCGACCGAACGCTGCGACCATTCATTGCAACGCCATGAAGGCGCCACTATCTTGCGGTACTTGGCACAATCGATGAACCAAATGACCTCCCTTGAGCGCGACAACGCGCATCCCGCGCCTGCGACGCAGCGTTCGCCGGGGCGTGCCGATGACAAGGCGCTGCTTCGCGCCGCTGCAAATGTGACGCGCGACCACAGCGTCGCAAATCCGCGGATTTACTGGGCCGACATGCTTGGGTCGGCGACGCTGGGCTATGCTGGCCTGGCGGGGGCGATGACGCTTCACCCGATACCGCTTGCGATCCTCGCGGGGATCGTGTCGATCCTCGCCCTCTATCGCGCGGGCAGCTTCATTCACGAGCTTACCCATCTTCGCCCGAACGCGGTGCCAGGCTTCCGCCTTGGGTGGAACGCGCTCGTCGGCGTGCCGCTGCTGGTGCCGAGCTTCCTTTATGAGGGGGTGCACACGCTCCACCACGCCAAGACGCGCTATGGCACGGTCGAAGATCCCGAATATCTTCCGCTCGCGCTGATGCGGCCGTGGACGTTGCCGCTGTTCGTGGTCGCGTCGATCCTTGCGCCGGTCGCGCTGATTTTCCGCTTTGCCGTGGTGGCTCCATTGTCGCTGCTGTCGAAGCGGCTGCGGACGGTCGTCGTCGAGCGCTTCTCGGGGCTGCAGATCAACCCCGAGTTTCGCCGCCGTCCGGCCGAAGGCGATCTCGCCCACCACTGGCGGTTGCAGGAGGGGGCCGCGAGCCTGTGGGCGATCAGCCTCGTCGCGCTGGTCGTCACCGGCGCCATCCCGCTGCGGCTGTTCGCGATCTTTCTCGCCGTTGCGTCGGGGGTGATGCTGCTCAACCAGGTCCGCACACTGGTCGCGCATCTGTGGGAGAATGAGGGCGATGCGATGAGTGTTACCGCGCAATATCTCGACAGCGTCAACGTGCCCCCGCCGGGTTCGCTGCCCGAGCTGTGGGCGCCGGTGGGCCTGCGTTATCATGGCCTCCACCACCTGCTCCCGAGCGTTCCGTACCATGCGCTCGGCAAGGCCCATCGCCGGCTGTGCGAAGAGCTTGGCGAGGACAGCGTCTATCACGCGTCGAGCCATCGCGGTCTTCGTCCGCTGGTCGGGCGCCTTGCCGCCAGTTCGTGGCGTCGTGGGGCGCCGCGCTAGGATCGTTTTGTGCCGATCATTCCTCGCTGCGGATGAGGACGGTCTCGCCGATCAGGAAGAACAGCAAGACGGGCGCCCAAGCGGCGAGGAATGGCGGGTAGATGCCGACATTGCCCATCGACAAGCTGAAATTGTCGACCACGAAATAGCTGAACCCGAGGGCCATGCCGACGGTGGCTCGCAGTAGAACCTGTCCCGAGCGGGCGAGCCCGAAGGCTGCGACGGCGGCGAGGAGGGGCATCAGCACGGTCGACGCGGGAGCCGCGAGCTTGTGCCATAATTCGGCGCGCGCCTCGTCGGTCTGGCGTCCAGCCGACTCAAGCTCGGCGATCGAGTGCTTGAGCTGCCAATAATCCAGTGCGGTCGGATCGACCTTGGCGATCGTGAAGCGCATCGGGTCGATGCCTTTTAGGCCGATCACGCGGTTGGAGTGGCTGACGACGCCTTGCAGTGCATCGTAGCTGGAAATCCCCTGCAGCAGCCAGCCTTGTGCCACGCCGCCGCCGGGCAACTGGTCGGCGCGGGCGACGTCGATCACGCGCTGAAGTGTGCCGCGGTCGCGCTCGAAGATGGTCACCCGCTCGAGATGCAGCTGGCGTCCGCTTCCGCCGACGTGGCGTGCTCGCACGAGGTTTGTCCCGTCGAGGATCCAGACGTTTGACAGGATGTCGCTATCGGCCGGGACGGTGTGATAGTCGGCGTCGCTCCACGCATTCACCGCGCGCGCTGAATGAACGACGACGGTTTCGTTGAAGCCGAAGGTGACCAGCCCGAGGACGGTGCTGGCGAGGATCAACGGGGCGAGAATCTGGTGCGCCGAAACCCCAGCCGCCTTCATCGCAATGACTTCGCTGTTCTGGTTCAGCCCGGCAAACGCGATTAGCGTGCCAAGCAGCGCCGAGAAAGGCAGAAAGCGCGAGATGAGCAGCGGCAGGCGAAGTACGACATAATGTCCGAGCTGGGCCTGGCCATTGCCCGGCGCGGCGAGGATCTTGCCACTTTCACCGAGCAGATCGAGCGTCATCAGGATAAGTACAAGGCTAACCAGCACCGCCAGCGTACGGGTGATGAACAATCGCACCGTGTAGCGTGCGATCGGGCGCGACGGCATGAAGTCGAAATTGATCATTCGGTGCGCGCCTCGGTCTTGTCGAGGCTTGGATCACGCCGCTTTAGCAATCGTTTCACCGACTTGCCGATCCTGGCAAAGAAGCGTTCGAGTGCGCCGATCGGCTGGCCGCCGGGGCGGTGGGCGACGACGTGGTACATCCACCCGATCAGCGCCATCAGCAGCAGGAACGGCCCCCATAGCGCGAGCAGCGGATCGAGGCGGCCCTGCGCGCCCATCTGCTCGCCATATTGATTAATCTTGTGATAAGTCACGACCATCACGATCGCGACGAAAATGCCGAGCGACGAAGTGCTTCGTTTGGGCGGCACGGCAAGAGCGACCGCCAGCAGCGGCAGCATCAGCATCATCAGCGCCTCGACCAGCCGATAATTGGTGTTGGCCTGTGCGCGGTTGCGGTCTTCTTCCGAATGCCGCTGGGCATAGCCGCGGCGAAACACCTCGATCAGCGTGAGCTCGTCCTCGTTCTGACCGCGTCCGCGGAATTTCTCCATGGCTGGGAGGTTGATCGGCAAGTCATAGCTGTCGAAGGCGAGGCTGCGCGGGGTCGCGAACTTGTCCATCTGCTGGATCAGCCGACCCTTCTTGAGGCGGAACAGGATCGTGTTGGGGTCGTCAGTGGCGAGGAAGCGTCCTTCCTCGGCGGTGGCCGAGACCATCGAGCCGGGCTTCTCGTCGACCTGGAGGAATATGCCGCGCAGCCGGGTGCCGTCCTTCTCGCTGCTCTCGACGCGCATCGTCATGCGTTTGCCGAGGTGGTTGAACTCGCCGACCTTGATCGCCGCGCCCAGCGCGCCCGAAGTGAGGTCGAAGCGCAGCCGTTCATAGCGATAGCGCGCCCACGGCTCGATATAACCGACGATGGCAAGGTTCAGCAGGGTCAGTGCAATGGCGTAGAAATAGGGCACGCGCAGCATCCGTCCGAAACCGACCCCGATGCCGCGAAGCGCATCCAGTTCGGACGAGGTTGCCAGCTTGCGGAAGGCGAGCAGGATGCCGAGCAGGAGACCGATCGGGATGCCAAGCGCGAAATATTCGGGCAGCAGGTTCGCCAGCATCTGGAACACGATCCGAACCGGGCCTCCGGCGTCGATGACAAAGCTGAACAATTTCAGCATTTTGTCCAATACGAACAGCATCGACGCAAGGATCAGCGTGCCGATCAGCGGGACCGCGATGGTGCGCGCGAGGTAGCGGTCGATCATCGCCGGCAAGATTAGGTCGTCCTCACACCATGATTTGGCCGCAAAGCCGGGCCATAAGATTATCGAGCCAGTCTGTCCCCGCGCTGGGGCCGGACCGATCCTGTTCATAGCGAAGCCGTCCGGAAAATCATGCGGAAATTCGTCGTCATCGTGCCAAGTCTGCCGATCGCCGTTGCGGCGTGGGCGGAAACTTGCGCGGCTGGCGTCGGCGGTCGTGCGCCAGTCATGGGGTTCGTGATCTGATGAGCCGTGCGCGGATCGCCCTTCTGTCCAACCCCAGGTCGACCGGCAATGTGGCTCAACTTCCGCGCGTTCGCGCGTATTGCGCCGAGCATCCAGACATCTTCCATTATGAGGTCGAGGCGGTCGACCAGATCGGCGAGGCGCTGCGTACCATCGCGCGGATCAAGCCGGCGGTGCTGGTCATCAACGGCGGTGATGGTACGGTCCAGGCGGCGTTGACCGAGCTTTATAATGGCGGGCATTTCGGCGATTCGCCGCCCCCGGTTGCGGTGCTGCCGAACGGCAAGACCAATCTTATCGCACTCGACCTCGGCGCGCACGGCGACGTGCTCGCGTCGCTCGAGCGACTGGTTGTCCTGGCGCAGGGCGACCTTGCATCCCACCTCGTCGCACGCGAGCTGATCGCGCTTCGTCATGGGGACAGCGGGGGCAAGCCGGTGATCGGCATGTTCCTCGGCGGCGCCGGTCTCGCCGACACGATGCTTTATTGCCGCCACAAAATATATCCGCTGGGACTTCCCAACGGCGTCAGCCACGCATTGGCTGCGCTGGCCCTGATGGTCCGCCAGCTGTCGGGTCTCAAGATGAGTTTTCTTCCGCCGGCGCCGACCCCACTCAAGGTCTCGGTCCGTCGCGACGGCAAGATTTCGGGCAAATTTGCGTTGTTGCTGGTTACGACCCTTGAGAAATTGCTGCTGACCAATGACCTTGGAGGCGAGTCGCAGGGGCGGTTGCGCCTGATTGCGGTTGAGCAGCGGCCATTTCTCCTCCTTCGTGCGATTACCATGAGCTTGCTCGGCAAGCTGGGTCGAACGAAAATGGCGGGAGTGCATCTTGAGGGCGCAGACGAAATTTCGATCGAGGGCCATGCCTCCGATGTTATCCTCGACGGCGAGACCTTTCGCGCGGAGATTGGCCAGCCGATCAGGCTGACCACCGCCGCGCCCCTGTCGTTCGTCCGCCTCGCCGCCTGAATCCATGACGTTGGAAGAGCTGGTCCGCGCCGAGCTGGCGGTGGCGGTCGATCCGCGAGTCACCGCGATGGCCGAGGCAATCGCGGCCAAGCATGGCGCGGCGAGCCGGGCGGTGCTGTTCTACGGGTCGTGCCTGCGCGAAGCCAAGCTCGACGGGCTGATGCTTGATTTCTATCTGATCGTATCGGACTATCGCAGCACGTATCCGAAGCGCTGGCTGGCGACCGCGAACCGGCTCGTCCCGCCCAACGTCTTCCCGTTCAAGCTGGGGGGACTGGCCGCCAAATATGCCGTGCTGAGCGAAGCGGATTTCCATCGGCTCAACGGCCCGGAAACGCGCAACGTTTCAGTGTGGGCGCGCTTTGCCCAGCCCTCGCGGCTGGTCTGGGCGAGCGACGAGGCAGCGCGCGACAAGGCGGTCGCGGCGGTCGCCCGGGCAGCCCCGGCGCTGCTCGGCGCGGCGATGCCCTATTTTAGGCCAGGCGGCGACGAGCTCGACATCTGGCGCCAGGCGTTTGCGCTTACGTACTCAGCCGAGCTTCGTGCCGAGCGCAAGGCGCGCAGTGGCTCGGTAGTCGATGCCGATGGCGAGCGCTATCGCGCATTCACCGGACCCGCATTGGCGGACGCAACGCCCACCCGCAGCGGCTGGGGCCGGCGTCGAATTGAGGGCAAGGCGCTGTCGGTCGTTCGCCTCGCCAAGGCGAGTGCGACCTATGCCGGCGGGGTCGAGTATATCGTATGGAAGATCAATCGCCACGCCGGGACCACGATCGAGCTCAAACCTTGGCAGCGCAACCATCCCTTGCTTGCCGCGATCAGCCTGCTGCCGCGGCTCCTCCGCTCGGGTGCGATTCGCTGAGGCTGCGAGTCAGTGCCGAGGCGACCGCGCTCGCCAGTGCGCTGACCGTAAAGGGTTTGCGGAGCAACTCGTAGCCGGCGAGGTCGTCGCTCTCGCCTTCGCCGACATAGCCGGTGACGAACAGGATCGCGATGTCGTCGCGGCGTGCTTTGAGAATGCGGACGAGCTCGGGGCCGGTCATCTCGGGCATGATCACGTCGGAAATGACGAGGTCGAACATCTGCCCGTCGAAAAGCGTGATCGCCTCGGCTCCGCTCGAGCAGGAGACCGGTTCGTAGTCGAGGTCCTCGAGCGCGCCCATTGTTGCGGCACGGACGCGCGGATCGTCCTCGACGAGCAGGATGCGCGCGCCGGGAACGGTTGCCTCGACATCGCTGCGCTGGGCTGTGGGATGGAGCCGGATCGTCGCCGCGACTTCGGTGCGGGGGAGGTAGATCGAGACGGTAGTGCCGCGGCCGAGATCGCTTTCGATGCCAACCTCGCCACCCGACTGATGCGCGAAACCGAAGATCTGGCTGAGGCCGAGCCCGGTGCCCTTGCCCACTGGCTTGGTGGTGAAGAAGGGCTCGAATGCGCGTTCGATCGTTTCGCTCGACATGCCCGATCCGGTGTCGGTAACCGAAATGCGGAGATAGTCGCCCGGCTGAATGTCGCCGACCGCATTGGCGCCGAGCGTGACGTTGGCGGTCTCGATGACCAGCGTGCCGACCCCGTCCATCGCGTCGCGCGCGTTGACCGCGAGGTTGACGATGGCGTTTTCGAGCTGGTGCGGATCGACGAACGTCGGCCAGGCGCCGGGCGCGAGATCGTTGCGCACGGTAACCCGCTCACCAAGCGTGCGGTCGAGCAGATCGGACATTCCTTCAACCAGCGCTGATGTATCGACCCGCTCGGGGAGGAGCGGTTCGGAGCGGGCGAAGGACAGCAAGCGACGAGTGAGGGCAGCCGCCCGGACGGCGCCCTCCATCGCGTTGGTGAGGTGGACCATGACCTCGCGGCGCGGGCCGTTGAGGCGGCGGCGGGCGAGGTCGATTCCGCCGACGACAACCGCAAGCATATTGTTGAAGTCATGCGCGATCCCGCCAGTGAGCTGGCCGACCGCTTCCATTTTCTGGACTTGGCGCAGTTGGGCCTCGGCCGACTGGCGCTCGATCGCCTCGGCTTTTAGCGCCTCGTTGGCACGGCTGAGTTCGCGGGTCCGTTCGGCGACTGCCTGCTCGAGTACGGAAGAGCGCTCATATTCGCTTTCGGCCTCCCGCCGCGACGCCGCATTCTGGCGAAGCGCCTGGATTGCAACCGCGCCGAGCACGATTCCGCCAATCCCGGCGAGCACCCCGAGCCAGCTTAGGTAATCGGTCAGCCGGTCGGCGCGCGCCGAGAAGAATTGGGTTTGCGCGATACGCTGCTTGAGCGCGGCGCGCTCGCTGTCGGCGATTTCCATCAACTTGCCAGCAAGCGCCGGGCCGGTCGGGGACTGGGTTACGGCGTAATAGTAGAAATTGATCGCGGTGGTGCCGTTCTTGCCCGATACCGAGCGCGCGGCGATATCGAATTCGGTGCCGCGCTTGGCGTAGAGCTTCTCGAGTTGATCGACCCGGCGGCTTTGCGCGTCGTCGTGGGTGACCAGCCGGTCGAGCTGGGCGATTTGCTCGCCGGCCAGTCGCCACTGGCTGTAATAAATGTTGCCGCTGGTCCGCGTTTGCTCGTCGAGGACGAAGGTACCGAGCGCCGACTGCGATCGGAGCAGGGTTGCGTCGACGTTGCGAGTCAGCAGGTTGACATCATAGGCATGGCGCTCGGTCTCGAGCGCGGCGTCGCGCGCCTGGTTTGAGATTGCGACCAGCACAACCATGGTGATCAGGATCAGCGCCGCGACTAGCGCCCCGGCGGCGGCCCATCCGCGGCCCCAGTCGAACCTGTTGTCGTCGCCCGAAGTCATGGCGCCTGCCTACGCGGTTGGGGCTGCAAGCGAAAGAGTCAGCTCGCCGACGCCGGGATACAGCCCGTCGCGCGGCCTGCAGTGGCGAACATGCTCAGGATCTGGCCAACCTGTTCGACGCTATGCTCGGCGCATAGCGAACAGCGCAGCAGGGTCATGTTGGCGGGGGTCGCGGGCGGGCGGGCGAGGTTGACGTAGAGCCCTTCGTTGAGGAGCGCCTCCCACATCGCCGCGCCGGTCTGAAGATCGGGCATGATCACTGCGATGATCGCTGACTGAGGCTCGTCGGTGCCGAGCGTGAAGCCCAGGTCCTTGAGCCCGCGATGAAGCGTCTTCGAATTTTCGAGCAGATGTGCGCGCTTGTTGCCGCCGTGCATCAGCTTGCGGATCGAGGTCGCGGCGGTCGCGACGACGCTCGGCGGCAGCGAGGCGGTGAAGACATAGGGGCGGCAGACGAGGCGAAGAATCTCGAACTTGGGATGATTGGAGACGCAGAAGCCGCCGACCGTCCCGACCGATTTCGAGAAGGTACCGATGATGAAGTCGACGTCATCGATCACGCCCTGCGCCTCGGCGACCCCGCGACCGTGTTCGCCGATGAAGCCCATCGAATGCGCCTCGTCGACCAGCACCATCGCGCCATGCGCCTTGGCGATCGCGACCATTTCCTTGAGCGGCGCGATGTCGCCGAGCATCGAATAGACGCCCTCAAGGATGACCAGCGATTTGGCCCCCTCGGGAAGCCGTTTCAGCCGCTTTTCCATCGCGTCGATGTCATTGTGGCGGAACGGCACGATGTTGGCGTTACCGAGCGCGCAGCCGTCATAGATCGAGGCGTGGCTGTCGATGTCGAGGATGATGTAGTCATCCTTGCCGGCGATGGTCGAGATGATCCCGAGATTGGCCTGGTATCCGGTCGAGAAGACCATCGCATGGTCCATCGCGTAGAATTCCTTGAGCGCCTCCTCGCACGCCTTGTGCCCGGCATAAGTGCCGTTGAGCACGCGGCTGCCGGTGGTGCCCGAGCCATAGTCGTCGAGCGCCTGCTTGCCCGCCTCGATCACGTCGGGGTCGAAGGTCATGCCCATATAGTTGTAGGTACCGAGCAGGATCGTGCGGCGGCCGTTGCAGATCGCGACGGTCGGGCTTTCGACCTTCTCCATGACGAGGTTGAACGGGTCGGTGATCCCGGTCGCGAGCAGCGCGCGGCGAGTCTCGATGATCGGGTCGAACTTGTCGAACAGGTCGCCCATTTACGCGTCCTTGAGCTCGCCGACCGCATCGACCAGCTGGCCGACACTCTCGATCTCGGCCTGCTGGTTCATCGTGATGAGGATGTCGAACTCGTCTTCGACGTTGGCGACGAAGTCGAGGACGGTGAGGCTGTCCCATTCGAGGTCCTGCGCGAAGCGGGTCGCTTCGGTGACCGCGACGCCCTTTTTGTTGAACGGTTCGATCAGGCGCTGGACGGTGTCGAGGGTGGTGTCGCGGTCGGTCATCGGGTCGCCTTAAGGTTGAAGATGAGCTTTCGCAACGAAATGGGGCACAACCGCGGCGGGATCACAGCCAGCCTTGGGCGCGATACCAGTCGGCGGTGTCATCAAGCCCTTCGACCGTGTCGATGCATGGCTCCCACCGGTCGGGGGCGGGATGGGCGGGGGAGACGACCCAATCGGGATGGCAGAAATAGGCGACACGGTCGGGGGTCAGCTTGGCGCCCTTTCCCCGCGCCAGCCGGTCGAAGCCGGCGGCTAGGCGGAGGAAAGGCTGGGGGGTCGAGAAGGTGCGCACCTTTCGCCCGACCGCGACACCGAGCATGCGACCAAACTCGATGTGTGAATAGCCGTGGGGCTGGCCATCGTCGGGCTCGATGGTGAGACCGCTCCCGCTCGCGGGGTCGGCGAGCGTGACGAGCAGGCGGGCGAGGTCATCGACGTGGATCAGTGACAGGCGGCCGGGGGGAGGCAGAAGCACGAACCCTTTCGCGGCCATGCGGAACAGATCGAGCGTCTCGCGGTCGCCGGGGCCAAAGACGGCGGGCGGGCGGACGATTGCGAAGGGCAGGGCGCTCGCCGCGACGAGGTCTTCGGATCGGGCTTTCGACGCGCCGTAGTCCGACAGCTGCGGCTCGCGCGCGGCGAGTGAGGAGATGTGGACGAAGCGGTGAACGCCGGCGCTGGTCGCGGCCTTGAGGATTGCGGCCGTCCCTGCGACATTGCCCGCCTCGAACCCGGCGCGGTCGGGAGCGTTGAGCACACCCGCGACGTGGATCACCGCCGCGCAGCCACTCACCAGCCGATCGAGTGCGGTGTCGTCGGCGAGGTCGCCGGCGATCCATTCGACGTGGGCCGCGGGCGGCTGCGTCCGGCGGGTCAGGGCGCGAACGTCGTGGCCAGCCTCGATCAGGCGGCGCAACAGGTGGCCACCGACGAACCCGGTCGCGCCCGTCAGCGCAACTGTCATGCGAGCGGTGACCACGGAATCGCGGGTTCCGGCTCGGCCTCGGCGGCGGCGATCGCGGCGTCGCCGATGAGCTCGAACAAGGCCTCGATCAGTGGCTCGACCCCCTCGCCGGTGGCAGCGGAAATGATGTGCGGGGTCGAGCCCGATGCCTTGGCGAGCTTCCTGGCGATCCTGGCTACTAACTTCGGCTCGACCAGGTCGGTGCGGCTGAGCGCGATCAGCTCGGGCTTGTCCTCAAGCCCGGCGCCATAGGCATCGAGCTCGCCGCGAACGACCCGCCACGCTTCGACCGGGTCCTCGCCTTCGGCGTCGACAAGATGGAGCAGCGCGCGGCAACGCTCGACATGGCCGAGGAAACGGTCGCCGATCCCGGCCCCCTCGGCCGCGCCCTCGATCAGTCCTGGAATGTCGGCGAGGACGAACTCGCGTTGCTTGTAGCTGACCACGCCGAGTTGCGGCTTGAGCGTTGTGAACGGATAGTCGCCGACCTTGGCGACGGCGTTGGTGACGCGGTTGAGCAGGGTCGACTTGCCGGCATTGGGCAGGCCGACGATGCCGACGTCGGCCATCAGCTTGAGCCTGAGCCAGACGTACATTTCCTCGCTCGGCCAGCCGGTGCCGTGCTGGCGCGGGGCGCGGTTGGTCGAGGTCTTGTAGCTGGCGTTGCCGCGCCCGCCGTCACCCCCGCGAAGCAGGATCACGCGCTGGCCGACCTCGGTCATGTCGATCAGCAGCGAGCGCTCCTCGTCGTCTGACAGCACCTGGGTGCCAACGGGGACCTGGATGACCAGATCCTCGCCGCCCGCGCCGGTGCGGTTCTGCCCGGCACCGCCCTTGCCGCGAGGCGCGCGGAAATGCTGGGTGTAGCGAAAGTCGATGAGGGTGTTGAGGCCCGCGACCGCCTCGAAGATGATGTCGGCGCCCTTGCCGCCATGGCCGCCGTTGGGACCACCATATTCGGCGAACTTTTCGCGCCGGAAACTGACCGCGCCGGGGCCGCCGGCGCCCGAGCGGACGAAGATCTTGGCCTGATCGAGAAAATGCATCGCAGGCCCTTAGTCGAAGGGGGCCGATAACCCAACCGTCATCCCGGCGCACGCCGCGAAGACGCTAGCCCATCAGCGCCGCGATCTGGAGCACGGCGATGTCGCGGATGTCGGAGGGTGTGTCGCCAGTCGCGGCGGCGACCTCCTCGCCGACCAGGCTGTCGCCGATCGCCAGCAGGACGAGGCCGAGGATGACCTTGTCCATCGGCCTAGCGTCTCCCGCCGCGCGAAAGTCGGCAAGGATCGCGGCGACCGTCTCGGTGACGGGCAAGAGCGCCTCGCGCTGGCGGGTGAGCGCGATCCAGCCGACCATCTCGCCGACCCGCTCGCGGCGGAAGGCGTCGAACATCGCATCGACGACGTCGCGCAGGGTCGCCTCGCCCCGGCGACGGCTGGCGATTGCGGCGGTAATCGAGGTCGAGACGCGGCGCGCGATTTCCTCGGCCAGCGCTCGGTGGAGGCCAGCGACCGAGCCGAAGTGATGGAGCAAATTGGCGTGGGTCCGTCCGATTCTCGCGGCAACCGCCTTGAGGGTGACGGCGGCGACACCGTCCTCGATCAGCAGCTTATGCGCGGCCTCGACGGCAGCGGCGCGGGCTTCGTGGGGGGACTGGCGGCGGCGGATCATGGACATGCTCTAGTCGCAATCGAACGATCGTGTCTGCAGCATATCCCTCACTATTGACATTCATGTCAACTAAAGGCACATCAGGCGCATGAACGCTCTCACCCGAATCGACGGCTCAACCCCGTCAGACCTGACCATCACGCCGCGCGACCGCCGCTTCGGGCGCAACGAGGCCACTCCGCGCTGGTGGCATGGCGGCAATCCCTACGCGAGCGCGCTTTACAATGCCTTGTCGGCGACCTTCCCGCTGGGCGAGGCCTATTTCGTCGAGAGCGTCCGCAACTTTCGCGACGGGACGCCCGAGCCGCTGGCGAGCGAGATTCGCGCGTTCACCACGCAGGAAGTGATCCACAGTCGCGAGCATCTGGCGTTCAACCGTCGCGCCGCCGACGCCGGTTATGACCTGAAGCCACTCGAGACCAGGGTCGCCGATCGCCTTGCGCTGACCCGCGAGCGCCCGCCGATCGTCAGCTTGGCGGCAACGATGGCGCTCGAGCATTTCACCGCGATCCTGGCGCACGAGCTGCTCGCCGATCCGCGCCACCTCGCCGGTGCCGACCGGGCAACCGCCGACCTGTGGCGGTGGCACGCGACCGAGGAGATCGAGCATAAGGGCGTCGCCTATGACACCTGGCTCCACGCGACCAAGGCGTGGCCGCGCGCCAAGCGCTGGAAGGTCAAGGCCAAGGTCATGCTGCTGGTCACGCGCAACTTTGTCGTCGATCGGACGGCAGGGTCGCTCGAGTTGCTGCGGCAGGACGGGATTACCGGCGTGAAGGCGTGGGCGAACCTCATCTGGTACATGTGGATTCGTCCGGGGATGATGCGCAAGATTTCCGCCGCCTGGGTCAAATTCTTCTTGCCCGGCTTCCACCCGTGGAACGAGGACGATCGCGCGTTGATCGCCGCCTATGAGGCACAGCCCGCTTAATCGGGGATGTCCAGTGGGCTGTACCTCCCGCGGCCTGAAGGGGGAGTTCAGGCCACGTGGCGGGTCACGCGGCGAGCGGCGTTTCCTCTCGCGCCAAGGTCAGGATGACGCGCATCAGCCGCGCAGTCTTCTGCGATCCCAGCGCACAATTATAGCGCGGCGCGCTGAGACCCGTCGGCGCAAAGCCGAGTTTTTCAAGCAGGCGACCTGACGCCGGATGATCGACGAAGTGAGAAGCTTCGACCTGCGCCAGCCCGAGCGTCGCGGCAATGTCGAGCAGCGCGCTTGCAGCCTCGCTGGCATAGCCGTGACCACGTCGCGTCTCCTCGATCCAGCAGCTGAACTCAATTCGCCCCGACGCGCGGCGGGTTAGGCCGATCGTGCCGATCATCAGCGGTGCGCCGTCGGTGCGCAACGTCACGAGGAATTGCGGCAGGGTCGCATCGCGCGGCCCGGCGAGGAAGGTCTCGGCGTCGGCGAGCGCATCGGCGGCGGCATTGGCGCTGCGCGCGTCGCCGCGAAGCGCACGGGCGAGCGCGGGCGCATCCTCGGCCCAGCCTGGCCGCAATAACAGTCTCTCGGTCCTGGCGAACATGGTCTTCTCCCCGTCCTCGGCCAGCCCCTAGGCCGCCCGCGTTACAGTTTCGGGAGAAGAAAAAGGGAGGAGAGGGGGGTGCCCTCTTCTCCCTTTCGATATCCGTTTGACCGGTCATCGTCTGGGCCACCCCCTCGTGGGAGCAGCCTTTTGGTGACTGGTCCCTATTCGGCTGCTTGCGCTGCTGCCGGCATATTAATCGCGTCTACGCACGCGAATTTGCGGCCTTGGCGCCCGCTCTTGAACGAGACGCGGCCGTCGGTAAGCGCGAACAATGTATGGTCCTTACCGATGCCGACGCCCGCGCCCGGATAGACGCGCGTTCCGCGCTGGCGAATGATGATGTTGCCGGCGCGAACGGCTTCGCTGCCGAACTTCTTGACGCCAAGGCGCTTCGATTCGGAGTCGCGACCGTTGCGGCTCGAGCCGCCTGCTTTCTTATGTGCCATGCTGGATTACTTCGCTTTCGGGGTCTTCTTGGCGGCGGACTTAGCAGGCGCAGCAGCTTTTGTCGAGGTCGCGGCAGCGGGCTTGGCGGCCTTGGCGGCGGGCTTCACAACCTTGGCGGGCGCGTCGGCCTTGGGCGCTAGCTTGGCGACGGGCGCATCGGCCTTGGCCGCAGGCGTGGGGGCCTTGGCCGGTTTCTCGGCGACTGGAGCCGGCGCCGTCTTGGCGGCCGCGGCCTTGGCCGGAGCTTTCTTTTCCGCCTTGGCGTCGCCGATCGAGACGATGCGCAAGATCGTGTGCTGCTGGCGATGGCCGGCCTTGCGACGATAATTGTGGCGGCGGCGCTTCTTGAAGACGGTGACCTTGTCGGCCTTCGCCTGCGCGATGATCTCGGCGCCGACGGTCAGTCCCTCGAGCGACTTGAGCTCAGCGCCCTCGCCGGCGAGCAGGATGTCGGTCAGCGAGATCTGGTCGCCAGCATTGCCGGCGAGCTTCTCGACGACGATCTTGTCTCCCGGGGCAACGCGATATTGCTTGCCGCCCGTGCGCACGACTGCGAACATTGGCTTCTTCTTTCTTCAACGTAACTGGACCGCGGCGGGAGACCCGCGCGGGAAAGCGTGCCGACTAGGCAGCACGGTTTGCGCTGTCAATGTTTGATGTGACGAGCCGCGCTGGCAAGGGTCAGCGCACAGGCTCAGTGCCGGTGCTGCGGCCTCAACCGATAGCGCGCGCCGTCGAAGCCGTCGAACAGCCCGTCGATTGCAGGATGGTCGACCTCCTCGCCTTCCTCGTCGGGCAGCAGGTTCTGCTGGCTGACGTAAGCGACATAGCTTGATTCGGCGTTTTCGGCGAGCAGGTGGTAGAATGGCTGGTCCTTGGGCGGGCGCATCTGCTCCGGGATCGACTCATACCATTCTTCGCTGTTGGCGAATTGCGGGTCGACGTCGAAGATCACCCCGCGAAAGTCGAGCAGGCGGTGCTTGACGACTTCACCGATGGTGAAACGGGCTTCGCGCATGGGCTCGGACACGGTCATCATCCCTATGTAGGCCTGCCATCGTTGAGAGCAAGCGGTTCACGGCGCGATGCGTTCCCCGGCCCAGTCGATCAACTGGCCGCTGTCGGCGGGGGTGAGGGAGGCGAGCACGTCGAGCAAATAGCCCGCGCTCTGGGCCGGGCTGAACAGCTTGCCCGCTGGCACATTGCGCTGAAACGGCGCGGATAGGGCGGTATCGACCGTGCCGGGGTGAAGCGCGACGCAGATGCTGGCGGGGCGAGTGCGGGCCAGTTCGATCGCCAGCGTGCGGACAAGCTGGTTGAGCGCCGCTTTCGATGCGCGATAGCCATACCAGCCGCCGAGCCGATTGTCCGAGATCGACCCTACTCGTGCCGAGAGAAAGGCGAGCGTGGCGTCGGAGGCGAGCAGCGGGAGGAAGTGGCGCGCGACGAGCGCGGGGCCGATGGCGTTGATCGCGAAACTTGTCGCAAGCGTTGCGGCATTGAGCTGGCGCCAGCTTTTTTCAGGGCCGGCGCCAGGGGCATGAAGGAGTCCGGTGGCGACGACCAGCAGGTTGGTCGGGGGGTCTGTCGAAAGCGCGCTGGCGGCGGCAGCGATGCTGGCCTCGTCGGCGAGCTCGATCGGCGGTTCGGACCTTCGCGAAAGTCTCGTGACGCTGTCGCCCCGCGCTTCGATCGCGTCGGCGATGGCGCGTCCAATACCGCCGGTGGCTCCAATCACGATGGCGCGCATGTTTCGTCTCTAGGCAAGTGCGAACCCCGCTGCTAGAGGCCGCGACCGACCGACCGGCAGTTGCTGCCGGTAAGACGATCACCCCTGCGGAGAGGTGGCTGAGTGGTCGAAAGCACCGCACTCGAAATGCGACGTACCCGCGAGGGTACCGTGGGTTCGAATCCCACCCTCTCCGCCAGCGACCCTGAACACCAGTCTGCGAACAGGGTCTCCGCGAACAACCGCCGGTTATTGCCGGCATATATCCGACCTTTCGGATCCGGCAGCCCGCTTCGCGTCGCCTAACAGGCCGAAACCCGGCCCCGGCCGGTAGGGCAGTCTCCGAACTGGCGATGGTCGGTACCCTTTGCCTGTTTTCCCTGCATAACAGGGAAAAATCACAAAATTACAGGCCAAAACAGGGGATATGGCCGTTATCTGCGCGTAGCCGGTCGTCCAAAATCCTGGTAAACCGCCAGTTTGGAGGCCAAAAGTGGCCTTTCCCTGTTATTTGCCGTAACAGGCTATTTAGTCGACGCTAACAGGCGTTTCCTCGACCGGAACAGGCATTTTTGCGCGATAACAGGTTCAGCGTGCCAGGCCCTCGATCCAGCGCTGCTGCTCATTCCAGTCGGTCGGCACGTCGTTGCGAACCAGGTCTTCGAGCCGAAGCCCGGCCGGCTGCCGACCGGCAAGGATCGCGCGCTGGATGTCGGGTGACAGGAAGGCGAGGCGAAGCAGGCGTCGCTGGTAGCGGGGGCCGGGGACCGCTTCGATAACGGGAGCGCCGCCGCGGGACATCTCGACCATCGAATGAGCGGATCGGATGGCCCTGATGAGCACGGGGTCGCGGCGACCAGCCGGGGTCGCTGTCGGCCGAATTGTGGCACGGGCATTGCGGGATCCGAAAGAGGCCGGAAGGCGGAGATCGATCAGCTTGTCGTCGGTCCCGTTGGGTTCGACGTGTTCGTCGGGTTCCAGGTGACGCTTGATGGTTCGACTGAACGCGGCGGCAAGCGTCACGATGATCTCGCCGTCCGCCAATCGAACCTTGGCAACCGCATCGAGCGGATCGGCAAGTTCGGGGAGCAACCGGGTCAAGCCCGACAAGAGCAGCGCCTCAATGGTCCGGGCCGAGACCCGGGCAATCCGCTGGCCCCCCGCGCTGTTCGAGACATAATAGCGGTAGACGCTGCCGCGGGCGCCACGAGAATAGGTCGGTGACATCCGGCGCCCGGCCGCATCGAACAGCTTGCCGAGCAGCGGGCTGGTCATTCGCTGACGGGTGGTACGGGTGCGCCGATGGGCAGCAAGCATCGCCTGGACTTCGTCGAACAGCGCGGGATCGACGATCGCCTCATGCTGGCCATCGAACCGCTCGCCCTTGTGAACGATGTCGCCGACATAGACTCGGTTCTGAAGCAGGTGGAACATCGCGCCGCGGCTGAACGGCGTCCCGCCCAACGCTCGTCCCTTGGCGGTGACCCGCTGCTTCGAGCGAATACCCTGCTGGTCGAGTTCGTCGATTAGCTTGTAGACCGAGCCAAGCTCCAGATAGCGCCGAAACAAGTGGCGGACGGTCTCGGCTTCTTCGATGTTCACGACCAATGCCCGGCTGCCCCCAACGGGCAGGTCGTAGCCAAGCGGGGCAAGTCCGCCCATCCACATCCCCTTGGCTTTGGACGCCGCGATCTTGTCACGGATGCGTTCGCCGGTAACCTCGCGCTCGAACTGGGCGAACGACAGCAGCACGTTGAGCGTGAGCCGACCCATGCTGCTGGTCGTGTTGAACGCTTGCGTCACGCTGACGAAGCTGACCTCATGGCATCGAACGTCTCGACGATGCGGGCGAAGTCGGCAAGGGCGCGGGTCAGCCGGTCAATCTTGTACACGACCACGACGTCGATCCGCCCAGCGCGGATGTCGGTAAGCAGCTTCTGCAGGCCCGGCCGATCCATTGATCCGCCCGAGTAGCCGCCGTCATCATAGGAGCCGGGAAGAGTGGTCCAGCCCTCGCCGGCCTGGCTCAGGACATAAGCCTCGCATGCCTCGCGTTGGGCATCGAGACTGTTGAACCCCTGCTCGAGCCCCTCGTCCGAGCTCTTGCGGGTATAGATGGCGCAGCGCTTCATGACCGAAGCCCGAAGAAGCGCGGGCCGTTCCACTTGGAACCAGCGATCGCGGTTGCAGCTGCTGACAGACTTCGGAACGTGCGCCCGTTCCACGCGAACCCCTTGTCGGTGACCATGACGATCACCTCGGCCCCCTGCCACTCGCGCCGAAGCGTCGCACCGACCCCGAGTTGCCGTCCCTCAGGCTCGACGGCGCCGCTGCGGGCAAGCACCCTGCGGGTGTCAGCATCGAGCCCGCCGAGAATGGTCGCCTGTACCCGCCATGCCAGCATCAGGCGAAGGAGCTCGGTCGAGCGGAACATCGCCACCGGACCGAACCGACGCTGCCACTCGTCACGCAGCTGGTGAAGGTCGAGACGCGCGAGCGCCTCGACCTCTTTGGTCATCCGCTCGCTCATGCGTTTGCGACCAGCGAGTAGCGACGAATGCCATCCGCCTTGGTCGAGATGATCTGGTGGCCCTTGTGCTTGAGCGTACCGGCCATCGCGCCGCGGACCGAGTGCTTCTGCCAGCCGGTTGCCGCGGCCAGCTCGTCGATCGTCACGCCCTCGTTGCGTGCGAGTTCGGCAAGCAGTCGATCGAGCTTGCTGATGGCGGGCTGCGTATCAATCGGCGCGGCGGTCTTACGGGTCTTGGTGGTCTTGATGGTCATGGATCATCTCCGTGTGCGGGCCAGTTGGTTGGCGCCGCTACCGGGACGAGCCCCGCGTGGGGGTTGAGAACAAACCATGCTCGATATCCACAGCTTGTCCAACCCCCATCGACGCGCAGAGCATTGACTTTTTGCAATGTTCATGCTATGTACCACCGCCATGAGCACGAGTGTCGCGGGGGCGTTACCCACTTGCCGCGATCTGTCGGTAATCTACCGGCCGATCGCTGATCTCAAACCCGATCCGCGCAATGCGCGGACCCATCCCAAGCGCCAGGTCGAGCAGCTGTGCGCCTCGATCCGGTCGTTCGGGTTTACCAACCCGGTGCTGGTCGACGAGGCCGGGGTGCTGATCGCTGGTCATGGTCGGTTGAGGGCAGCGAAGGAGCTTGGCCTCGTGACCGTGCCGGTCATCGAGCTGCTCGACCTGACCGACGCGCAGAAGAAGGCGCTTCGCCTTGCTGACAACAAGATCGCGCTCAATGCGGGATGGGACCTTGAGATCCTCAAGCTGGAGTTGGCCGAGATCGCGACGCTCGATGTCGACTTCGACCTGTCGCTGACCGGGTTCGCTTCCGGCGAGATCGACGTCGTCCTCAAAGCCGCCAACGATCCCGATGACGAGGTCATCCCCGCTGTGCCGGTCGATCCCCGAACGAAGGCCGGCGACATCTGGATCCTTGGCGATCATCGCATCGGCTGCGGCGATGGGCGGGATGTCGCGTTCCTGAAGCGGATCGTCGGGGACGGGGCATCGATCGACGCGGCGTTCATGGACCCGCCCTACAATGTGAAGATCAACGGCCATGCCAACGCCAAGGGGCGCCACCGCGAGTTTGCCATGGCCTCGGGCGAAATGAGCGACGACCAGTTCCGCACCTTCCTGTCCGAGACCCTCCGTGCTGCCGAGGCCGTGTCGCGCAGTGGCGCGGTCCATTATATCTGTATGGACTGGCGTCACCTCGACGATGTCTCCGCGGTGGGCGGCACGATCTACGACGACCTGCTCAACATCTGCGTGTGGAACAAGAGCAACGCCGGGATGGGCTCGCTCTATCGGTCCAAGCACGAGATGGTGTTCGTCTACCGGGTTGGATCGTCACCCCACGCCAACATGGTCGAGCTCGGCAAGCACGGTCGTAACCGCACCAACGTGTGGGACTATCCCTCGGTCAACTCGATGGCGGGAAGCCGGCGTGAGGACCTTGCGCTTCACCCGACGGTGAAGCCGGTGGCAATGGTCGCCGATGCCTACCAGGATGTAACGCGTCGCGGGGACCTCGTGTTCGACATGTTCCTCGGCTCGGGCACGTCGCTGATCGCGGCCGAACGGACCGGCCGCCGGTTCCGGGGCTGCGACATCGACCCCGCCTATGTCGATGTCGCGGTCGAGCGTTGGGCACAGCTGACGGGCAAGACGCCGGTGCTGGAGACCGCGGCTTGAGCGGGCGGTTCGTCAAGGGCCAGTCGGGCAACCCGAGCGGCAGGCCCAAGGCCCGTCGCCCCAATATCTCGGCGTTCGACATCATCTTCGACAAGACGCTGACCGCGACGCAGAACGGGATCGTGCGCGAGCTGACGGTCGACGAAGCACTTCAGCTCCAGACTTATCAGGATGCGCTCAAGGGCAACAAGATGGCGGTCCGGGCGGTGCTCAAGATGATCGAGAAGCGGGAGGTCGCGTTAAAGAAGGCGGCGCCGAAGCCCGCGACAAGTCGAAGATCGGTTCGCATCGAACATCACACGCACAGTGCGGACGAGGCGATGAAGCTGCTCGGCATTATCTGCCGCAACCCTGAGTTTGGGCACGAGGACGGTCCGCGGCCATTCGTTGTGGAGACATGGGCAGCTCAGGCCGCGGTTAGTCGCCCGGGCCGTGCCAAGCTTGATGACCGTAAGCGCCAAAATCTCGATCTCTTTGTGAAAGATTATGCCAAGCTCCGCTGGCCGCGGGCACGTGACGCATGAGCGATCCGTCACGCAACCAAGTCGGGTTCGGGAGACCACCGCAAGCTACCCGGTTCCGCAAAGGGGCAAGCGGCAATCCGAGAGGGAGGCCGCGTAACAGGAAAGGCGCTATCCCGTATGATCATCTGCTCGGTCAGATGGTCACTGTCCGCCATGACGGGCGCGAGAAGCGGGTGACTGCAGCCGAGGCATTCCTGCTCCAACTTACCAAGCGCGGCCTGGAGGGCTGCAGCGCATCTGCCCGGGCTTCGCTAGCATCGATCGAGCAAGCTCGAGCCGCGAAGTACGAGCAATCTGATGAAATGAGACAAATCCAGATCGTGTGCCGAATCTTCGGGATTTGCTGCATCGTGGAAGACTTCGGGATGGCAATCCGGCTCAATCCAACGAACGAAGAAAAGGTTCGACTCGAACTCAAACCATGGATCGTTCAGGCGGCCGTCGACCGAATGGCGCCGAACCAGCTCAGCCTCGACGAACAGGCAACGGTCGTGGCGTCCACCCGAACGCCCGAGAAAATCATATGGCCGGAGTGGTGGCACGCGCGACCGTGACACGCGCATCGGAACGGAGATGCTGTTTTACGACGAGCAGGAGACTATTGAATGCTAAAACTTGGAGAGGACGCCGAGACCCGCTTGGCGGTCGCCGCACTTGCTGCCGCGATTGTGCGAGGTGCTGAAGATGCGTTGCCCGGTCTGTCTACTCGCGTCGTGGAGGAGCTCGAGGCGCTTCATCATGAAATGCGATATTTGCACACGTCTCCGACCGGCGTCGTCGAAACGCTGCACTGGACACGCGATCTAATCCAAGGGCGATTCGTGGCACCGTAACCGTCGCCAGCGAGCTCGTCGTGATGTAGCGTCGAGTCCGCTTCGCGCCCAAAGCACGAAGCCGCTTCGCGGCAGGGGTTCTTGGCGGGCGGTAGCGCACCTGCATTGAGGTTTGGCGCGGCGGGGTTGGCGATGGACGATGGAGTTCCTTCAACAAGAGGAACTTCTCATGGCAACTCCATCGATCG
>JBBQDG010000004.1:0-93900 GCA_038319435.1 Sphingomonadales bacterium
GAACTGGGTCGTCTATGCCAAACCGCCGTTCGCCGGACCCGAGGCAGTGCTCGCCTATCTGTCGCGCTACACCCACCGGGTCGCCATCTCGAACAGCCGCCTCCTGCGCTTCGATCAGGCCGGGGTGACGTTCCGTTATAAATGGCAGGCGAGAAGCTAATCGTGGCCGGCGGGGGGCGGATCGAGTTTTGCTTGATGGCAAATATGCTCAGAGCCTTCGCTGATGAGCCCGCCAAACAAACTGCATATCAGGGAAAAGTTGGGGGAAGCTAGGCTCCCACGCCTGCAAATTGTGCCTAACTCATTGATTTTACTGGTGACCCCTACGAGAATCGAACTCGTGTTTTCGCCGTGAGAGGGCGACGTCCTAACCGCTAGACGAAGGGGCCGTCGCGAGCGCACTCGCTTGGGGGGCGGCCTATGCAGAAATGCGGAGGATTCGTCAAATCAAGCGCGGCGGCGGACAGTCTGCGGGCGGTCGCGCTCGATCAGCCATTTGCGGACCAGCGCGGCGATGCGCGGGGCGGCGTGACCGTCGCCGAATGGCATCGACGGCCGGGCCATTGAAGCGAGGGCGGCGCGGTCGGCGGCTAGGGTTCGCACGTCGCTGAGGATGCGTCTGGTCGATGTGCCGACGAGGCGGGCATTGCCGCAGGCGATCGCCTCGGGTCGCTCGGTCTTGTCGCGCAGCACAAGCAGCGGCACGCCGAGCACGGGGGCTTCCTCCTGCACCCCGCCCGAGTCGCTGAGGATGAGATCGGCGCGGCGCATCCGCGCGATCATCCCGCGATGGGTGGTCGGCATTGCAAGGCGGATCCCGGGCTGGCCCGCGAAGAGGGTATACATGATTTGGGCGACGGCCGGGTTGGGGTGGAGGACGACCTCGACCGCGGCCGATCCCTCGGCGGCAAGCTCTAGCAGCGCGGCGGCAAGCGTCGTCAGTCCAGTCCCCCAGTTTTCGCGGCGGTGGCAGGTGACGACGACATCGAGCGGGGCGCCGGGACGGCGGGCGCGGCGCGAAGCCACGGGTGGAAGCGCGGCGAGGGTCGCGAGCAGCGCGTCGATGCCGGTGTTGCCGGTGACGTGGATCGCGCCTTGGCAGCCCTCGTTGCGAAGATTGGCGGCAGCGCCTGACGTCGGCGCGAACAGCAGGTCGGCGAGGCCGTCGATCGCGATGCGATTGTCCTCTTCGGGCCACGGCATGGCGCAGTCGTGGCTGCGCAGCCCCGCTTCGACATGACCGATGGCGACGTCGGCTGCGTATGCCGCTCGTGCTGCTCCAAGCGCGCTCGACGTGTCACCCTGGACGAGCAGCAAGTCGGGGGAATCGTCGTCGAGATGAGGAACGAGGGCGTGCTCGACCGCAACGGCGTGGGCGAGCGGGTCCTCGCGGCCACGGCAATGAAGTTCGATCACGGGAAGGCCGGCAAGCCCATGGTCGGCGGCGGCAAGGCCGGGATGCTGGCCGGTGAGGATCAGGCGCGGGCACACCCCGCCCGCCGCGAGCGCGTGCGCCAGCGGAGCCAGTTTGATCGCTTCGGGTCTGGTGCCGACGACAAGCGCAACGATGTAACCGCTCAGCGGTCCCCCTAGTCTTCGGCGGGACCAAGCTGCATTATTAACGCGGGGAAAGCAAGCTAGCGGAAGTTGTCGGCGTAGGTCTGGAGCTTGAGCGACACCGGAGCGGCGGGAACGATGTGCGTGTCGAAGCCCTTGCGCGCGGCATAGGCGATCGCCTCGTCCTTGCTGTCGAAGGCGAGGCGAATTTGGGTGGGCGTGTCGCCCGAGCCCGACCAGCCGGTCAGCGGATCGGCGCGCATCGGCGAGACGCGCTCGAACTCGAGCAGCCAACGGCCGGCCTTGGCCTTGCCCGACTGGGTGGTCTTGCGGTCGTCCTGGATAATGCGCGCGGTGGTCATGTGCGGCGAGTGGCGCAGGCCGGGGCAGGAATCAAGGGTTGGCAATCATGACCGGGCCTGCGCTCGCTTGGTGCGGAGCGAAGGCGTGGCGGTGGTGGGGTCGTCGGGCCACTCATGGCGCGGGTAACGGCCGCGCATTTCCTTGGCGACCTCGCGCCACGATCCGGCCCAGAAGGCGGGAAGGTCGCGGGTAGTCTGGATCGGACGGTGCGCGGGGGAGGTCAGGCTGAGGATCAGGGGGATGCGGCCGCAGGCGACGGTGGGGTGGATCGCAAGGCCATAAAGTGCTTGCGGGCGAAGCTCGACGGTCGGGCCGCCGGGGGCGGTGTAGTCGATCGCGTGTGTGGTACCGGCGGGCGAAGCGAAGGCTTCGGGCGCGAGCTTGTCGACCGAACGCGATGCGTCCCAGCCCAGAAACGAGTCGAGGACGGCGCGGAGCTGGCCGCAATTGACATCATCGAGGCGGCGCTTGCCGGTCAGCAGCGTTGGGAGCCAGTCGTCGAGGTGCGCGAGCAATGCGCCGTCGGACACGTCAGTTATGGTCGCATCGTAATCGCGGGCGAAGGCAGCGCGAGTACGCAGGGCGGTGGCACTGTCGGGCCACGGGAGAAGGACGAGGCCGTGCTTGCGGACGGCTTCGAGCAGCGCGGCGGCAATCGCCTCGGCGGGGGGCGCAGGGTCGGAACCGGATGACAGGCGGAGCGCGCCGAGGCGGCGGCCGACGGTTGCGCTGATGGCATTGGTGGCGGGGTCGAAGCGGACGTCGGAGAAACGGCTGATGCGGTCGGCGAAGAGGGCTTCGACCTCTGTTTGGTCAATCGCGACGGCCGAGAGGATACGAGCGCCCGCGGCGACGCCGGCGACTTCGGCGACCGCGAGCCATTCGGAGCGGGCGAGCGGGGAGGCGGTGTCGAGGCGGAAACCGCGGCCACCGATCGAGGCGTAATGCTCGCCTGATGGGTCGCGGCGGCGGGAAACACGGTCGGGGAAAGCGAGGGCGACGGCGGTGGCGACTCCCCTCCCTGCAAGGGAGGGGCTGGGGGTGGGTGCGTGCGCAGCGAGCCGGTTCGACGGTCGCACCGGCTCGCTCTGCTCGCTACCCACCCCCGCTCGGCTTGCGCCGAGTCGCCCCTCCCTGTCAGGAAGGGGGATGCGACTGCTCCACCCTTCGGCCATTCGTCTTGCGGTGGTCGCTCGCGGACTTCGGTCCCCCTGCCACCGTCGCCAGCGAAGCTCGAGATCCGTGTCATTCCCGCCAAGCCCGCGTTCGGCCAGAAGAGCGGCGACTTCTGCGCCGGTGTCGCCGAAGCCTCTCGCCGACGCCACGATCAGCATGTGAGCGAGGCGCGGGTCGAGAGGGAGGTTGGCGATCGCCTTGCCGTGCGGCGTGAGCGCGCTGCTGTCATCGATCGCGCCGAGCTTGAGCAACCGCTCGCGCGCTTCCGCCAGCCCAGCTGCACTCGGCGGGTCGAGGAAGGGGAGCTTCGTCGGGTCGGCCTCGCCCCACATGAGGCAGGCGAGCAGCAGGCTCGACAGGTCGGCCTCGGCGATCTCGGGCGGGTCGTGCGCGGGCAGGGCGGCGTTGGCGGCTTCCTCCCACAGGCGGATCGCAACTCCCGGGCGCTGGCGGGCGGCGCGGCCGGCGCGCTGGGTCGCGGCGGCTCGGCTTGCGCGTTCGGTAACGAGGCGGGTCAACCCGGCGCCGCGGTCGTAGCGCGGACGGCGGGCGAGGCCACTGTCGACGACGATCGCGACGTCGTCGAGGGTGACGCTGGTCTCGGCAATGGCGCTGGCGAGAACCAGCTTGCGCGTTCCGGGCGCGGGCGGAGCGAGTGCGGCGCGCTGGACGGCGGGTTCGATCTGGCCGTGGAGGCGGTGGAGGACGATGCCGGGTGGAAGGTCGCCGAGCGCGGTCGCGGTGCGCTCGATTTCAGCCACGCCGGGGAGGAAGGCGAGCAGCGAGCCGGAGTGCTCTGCCAACGCACGGCGGATTGCGGCGGCCATTTGCGGCTCGATCTTCGCAGTCGCGTCGCGGCCGATGTGGAGCAAGGTGAGCGGGAAGCTCCTGCCCTCGCTCTCAATCAGCGGCGGGTGGCCGAGGAGGCGGGCAAAACGCTCGCCGTCGAGGGTGGCCGACATCGCGAGGATACGCAGGTCGTGGCGGAGCGCGCCCGCTGCATCGAGCGTGAGGGCAAGCGCGAGGTCGCTGTCGAGGCTTCGCTCATGGACTTCGTCGAACAGCACGGCGGACACTTGCGCGAGCTCGGGGTCGGCCTGCAGCCGGGCGAGGAACACGCCGTGGGTCATCACGATCACGCGGCTGGTCTTGCCGACGCGGGCATCGAGGCGGGTGGCATAGCCGATCGTCGCTCCGGGCTGTTCGCCAAGTTCTCGCGCCATAAATTCGGCGGCGGCGCGCGCGGCCAGGCGGCGGGGAACGAGGAGGAGTATCTGGCCAGCGCACCACGGCTCGGTCAACAACGCGGGGGCAACGCGCGTCGTCTTGCCGGCCCCCGGCGGCGCGATCAGCAGCGCCCTTGGCTCGTCGCGCAACGCGGCGAGCAGGTCGGGGAGCACCGCGTCGATCGGGTGGGAGGTCATCAGCGGCAAGGCCTTGGAAATTGGCGTCGACGCGGTGACCGATAAGCTGATTTTGAACAAGAAGGACTGCAAGAACTCTTCTTGATCCCACGACGCTTCGTCATGCTCTCAGTAAGCGCGGGCGACGGCGAACTCGACGGCTTCGACCATCGCCGCCTTGGCGCGGCTGATTGGGAACGGGGCGAGGGCGTCGATCGCGCGGCGTCCGTAGTGGCGGGCGCGTTCGAGTGTGTCGGCGATCGCGCCGCTGCTGCGCATCAGGGTGACGGCGTGGGCGAGGTCTTTGTCCGAAACCCGGTCGCCCGACACGGCGGCCTTCCAGAAGGCGCGATCTTCGCTGCTGCCGCGGGCGTGGGCGAGGATCAGGGGGAGGGTCATCTTGCCCTCGCGGAAATCGTCGCCGAGGACCTTGCCCATGGTCGCTTCGTCCGACGTGTAATCGATCGCGTCGTCGACCAGCTGGAAGGCGATGCCGAGGTTGCGGCCATAGCTGTCGAGCGCGTCCTCGGCGGCTTCACCGGCTTCGGCGACGACCGGGGCGATGCGGCAGGCGGCGGCGAACAAAGCGGCGGTCTTGGCCATGATGATGGCGAGATACTGGTCCTCGCCGGTGTCGAGGCGGCGTTGAGCCGTGAGCTGGTCGACCTCGCCCTCGGCGATCACGGCCGAGGCGTGGCTGAGGATCTTCAGCACCTTTAGGCTGCCGTCCTCGACCATCAGCTCGAATGCCCGGCTGAACAGGAAATCGCCGACGAGGACGCTGGCGGGATTGCCCCAGATGAGGTTGGCGGTGCGCTTGCCGCGGCGCATCGCGGAGAGGTCGACGACATCGTCGTGGAGCAGGGTTGCGGTGTGGATGAACTCGACCGCGGCGGCGAGCTTGTGGTGGCGGTTGCCGGGGTAATCGAGCAGCGCCGCGCTGGCCAACGTCAGCATCGGCCGCATCCGCTTGCCGCCACCGGCGATGAGGTGACCGGCAAGTTCGGGGATCAGCGCGACCTTCGACTGCATGCGCTCGAGGATGACGGCGTTGACCGCGTTTATCGGCTCGGCGGTCAGGCCAAGCAGCGGGTCGAGTGTCGGCGGAGCAGGATTGGGTGGCCGCCGGTCGGCTAGGGTCGAAACGGTCGCGGTCACGAGGGTCAAATAAGGGGGCCGGGCACACAGGGCAAGCCGCCGCTCGTCGAATGGGCGATTGTAAGCGGGGCGGTGCATCCCTAGATTCAGTCAAGCAACGTTCAGGGGATTGCCATGTACCGCCGTTTCGCACTCATTGCGCCGATCGCCGCCATCAGCCTTTCCGGCTGCGGATTGAATTCGATTCCGACCGCCGAGGAGAACGTCAACGCCAAATGGGCCCAGGTGCAAAGCGAATATCAGCGCCGCGCCGACCTCATTCCCAACCTCGTCTCGACGGTGAAGGGCTATGCCAAGCAGGAATCGACCGTGCTGATCGAAGTGACCCAGGCACGCGCCGCCGCCGGGTCGATCAAGCTCAGCGCCGACGATCTGAGCGATCCGGCCAAGGTCAAGGCATTCAACGACGCGCAGAACCGCGTATCGGCAGCGATTATCCCGCTGCAGCGCCTTCAGGAGGCCTATCCCGACTTGAAGTCGAACGCGAATTTCCTGACATTGCAGAGCCAGATCGAGGGGACCGAGAATTCGATCCTGGTGTCGCGCAAGGATTATAACGAGGCGGTGCAGGCCTATAACACGCGCATCCGGACCTTCCCCGACGCGATCGGCGCGAAGATTTTCTATGGTGCCAAGGCCAAAACGATGTTCGAAGCATCGTCCGGATCGCAGGCCGCGCCCAAGGTCGATTTCGGCAACAACGGTTAAGCGGATGATCCGCTTTCTCGCAGCGCTGTGGCTGGCGCTGGTCGCCGCGCCACTCGCCGCGCAGACATTCCCTGCGCTTAACGGACAGCGCGTCGTCGATAACGCGCATCTGCTGAGCGCCTCGCAGACGATGGACATCACGTCCAAGCTTGCCGCGCTCGAGGCGGGGACGGGGCGGCAGCTGGTCGTCGCGACGGTGCCGAGCCTCGAGGGCAGGACGATCGAGGATTATGGCTATAGGCTGGGGCGGACCTGGGCGATCGGTCAGAAGGGCAAGGACGACGGGGTGCTCCTGATCGTCGCGCCGACCGAGCACAAGGTGCGCGTCGAAACGGGGTACGGGGCTCGGGTGTTTGTCACCGACGCGGTGTCGAGCGTCATTATCCGCGACGTCATCACGCCCCGCTTCAAGGCCGGCGACATGGGCGGCGGGATCGCGGCAGGGGTTGATCAGCTGGTCCAGTTCATGTCGCTTCCCGCGGCAGAAATGCAGAAGCGCGCGGCGGCGATCGGCGATCGGGAGAAACAGCGTGCGTCGAGCGGCGGCGCGCCGGGCATCGTGCCGATCATCTTCTGGATCATCATCATCCTGTTCGTGATCATGCCGATTGTCCGGCGTGCGAGCGGCGGCAAGACGTATCGCGGGCGCGGCGGCAGCGCGCCGGTGATCCTGTGGGGTCCAGGACTCGGCGGCGGCGGCGACTGGGGCGGTGGTGGCGGTGGCTCAAGCTGGGGCGGCGGTGGCGGTTTCGGCGGGGGCGGCGGCGGCTTTTCAGGTGGCGGCGGGTCGTTCGGCGGCGGCGGATCGTCGGGGGGATGGTGATGCTGGGACTGAGCGACGACGACCGGACGCGGATCGGCGAGGCGATCACCGCCGCCGAGCTTTGCAGCGATGGCGAGATCGTCGCGGCGGCGACCCCCTTCAGCGATGCCTATCATGATGTCGCGTTGCACTGGGCGGTGGCGATGCTGATCGCGGTGCTGGCGTGTTTCGCGGCGTTCCCGGCGACGCTGAGCCGGGCTGACGCGCTGCTGTTCGGCGGCTGGCGCGAGGCGCCGGGACCACATGAACTGCTGACGCTACTGATGGTGTTGGCGGTGCTGAAATTCACCGTGGTGCTCTTGCTGCTTCGTATCCCGGCGCTGCGGATGGCGTTGACCCCCGCCGCGACCAAACAACGGCGGGTGCGGCGCCGCGCGATCATGGTGTTCAAGGCGGGGGCAGAGCGGCGCACGGTCGGGCGCACGGGGTTGCTGATCTTCCTTTCGCTGGCGGAACACCGCGCGGAAATCGTCGCCGACGAGGCGCTGCACAAGGTCACGAGCGAGGATATCTGGGGCGAAGCGATGGCGGCGCTGACTACTGAACTGAAGGCCGGGCGCGCAGCTGACGGGCTGGTCGCGGCGATCGGCATCGTTGGCGCGGTGCTGGCGACGCATTTTCCCAAGACCGACGCAGACACCAACGAAATCCCCGATCGGCTGGTCGAGCTTTGAGCGTTCCCGATGCCGATGCTCCGCTGGAGACGATGTGGGAGGGACGGTTCATCAAGGCGCAGCGGCGCGGACGGTGGGAGTTTGCCGGGCGCGCGCGCGGGATCAGGGCGGCGGTCATCCTCGCCGAGATCGACGGCGACGTGCTGCTGGTCGAGCAATATCGAGTGCCGCTGCAGCGCGCCTGCCTCGAACTGCCCGCCGGGCTGAGCGGTGACGAGGTCGCCGGCGAGGAGATCGAGGTCGCCGCCGTGCGCGAGCTGGAGGAGGAAACGGGCTACCGCGCAGGCCGGATCGAGGTCATCGGCGAGTTTTTCGCTTCGCCTGGGATGGTCAGCGAAGGCTTCACGCTGGTTCGCGCGCACAATCTCGTGAAAGTCGGTGACGGCGGCGGGGTCGACGGCGAGGGGATCATCGTCCACCGCGTCCCGCGCGCGACCATCGCCCAATTCATCGCCGAACGTCGCAAGGCCGGCGTGGCAATGGACGTCAAGCTGTTGGCACTGCTAGACTTTTAGAGTCGCGCCGCCTCGGACTGCGCCCATGCCAATTCGGCGAGCGGTTCAAGTCGCCCGATCATTTCAGTCGCGTGCGCCGACGAGGCGTTGCCGCGCGCGACGCGGCCCTTGATGCCGTGGAGGATCGCGGCGAGGCGGAACATCACGAACACCATCAGATAATCGAGGTCGGGCAAATGGTCGCGCCCGGTGCGCGCGCAATAGGCCGCGACATATTCGTCTTCGGACGGGATGCCGAGCGCGGCGAAGTCGATCCCGGCAATACCGGTGAACAGCGCGGCGGGCATGCGATACATCATCAAATGATAGACGAAGTCGGCAACCGGATCGCCGAGGGTCGACAACTCCCAGTCGAGCACCGCCAGCACGCGAAGTTCGACCCCGGGCGCGAAGATCATGTTGTCGCAGCGGTAATCGCCATGGAATACGCGCGCCTCGCCGCGGTCGGCGGGGAGGTAGTCGCGCAGCCAGGTGACGAGCCGGTCCATCGCGGGGATCCGGCCGGCTTCGACATCGCCTTCATATTGTTTCGACCAGCGCCCGACCTGGCGCTCGACGAAATTCCCCGGGCGGCCATAATCGCCGAGCCCGATTGCTCCCGGATCGAGAACATGCAGCTGTGCAATCGTCGCGTTCATCGCATCGAAGTGCGCGGTGCGCTCGGCATTTGACATGCCGGGGAAGGTCGCGTCCCAGATGATCCGGCCCTCGACCATGTCCATGACGAAGAACGGCGTGCCTAGCACCGCCTCATCCTCGCACAGCGCGTGAACATGGGGGACGGGAAAGCCGCCGCGCCCAAGCGCGCTCATCACCCGCGCCTCGCGATCGACCGCGTGCGCGCCGGGGAGCAATTTGCCCGGTGGCTTGCGGCGCAGGACGAACGAGCGGCCGGGCGTGTCGAGGCGATAGGTCGGGTTGGACTGACCGCCGGCGAACTGGCTGACGGTCAGCGGGCCGGCATAATCGGTCACGTTCGCCGCCATCCAGCGGCCAAGCGCAGCCTCGTCGAAGCGCAGCTGCTCGGCCACGTCGCGCGTGCCGCTGTTCGCCTCGGTCCGGTCCATGCTCTCTCCGTTGGTCGTTGCTCGCGACCTTTCCCCAAAGCGCGCGGCGACTCAAGTCACGAAACATGGGTCAGGGGCGCAACGATGCGCGACGAACGGCGTTACCCCGCCATGGCCACCATCCTTCACTTGTCCGACCTCCATTTCGGATCGCATCTCCCCAAGCTCGTCGACGCCGTCGTCGAACGCGCGGCGATCGAGCGGCCCGACCTGATCGTCATCAGCGGTGATTTCACCCAGCGGGCGAAGACCGTCGAATATGAGGAGGCAGGGCGCTTTCTGGGCCGGCTGCGCGAGGACGGGCACGAGGTGCTGGCGGTGCCGGGCAATCACGACATCCCGCTTTACAATGTGCTGCGCCGCTTCCTCTCGCCGCTGACCCGCTACAAGAAATATATCAACGAGGAATTATGCCCGTTCGTCGAGCTCGACGGGGTCTCGATCCTCGGGCTCAACACCGCGCGATCGGCGACCTTCAAGGACGGCAGCATCAGCCACGAGCAGATCCGCTTCATCCGCGGCACCTTCTCCGAGACCGATCCCGACCATGTCCGAATTCTCGTCACGCACCATCCGTTGTTTGCGCTGCCGGTCGGCGACGGCGAGCTTGGCGCGCCGGTCGATCATCAGCAGGACGCGCTCGAAGCGATCGCCGAAGCTGGCATCGATGTGCTGCTCGCCGGGCATAATCACCGCGCGTCGAACGAGGCGAGCGAGCTGGTCAAGGGATCGGGCCGCGCGCTGGTCATCCAGGCGGGCACCGCGACCTCGAATCGGGTGCGCGGCGAGAATCAGAGCTTCAACTTGCTGGTCGTGGACGGGCGCGGGGTGACGGTCACGGTCGAAAGCTGGGCGGAGGATCATTTCGAGCGTGCCGACAGCGGTTACTTCCGCCGCAGCGGCGATCATTGGCGGCTTGGCGACGAGCCGGTTGAGGCACCGGCCGATCCCGCCGACGCCCCGGCCCCGATGGTCTTGCGTGCCCCCGAGTCGCCAGCCAAGGGGAAGTCAGCGACGAAGGGATAATGATGGCGGATACGTTTGACGGGTCAGACTTGGGCGACACGTTCGATCTTGGCGAATTCGTTCGGCGGGTACTGGCCGAGGACCTTGGCTTGGGGGGTGATGTCACCAGCCGGGCGACGATCGCCGCCGACGCGCGCTTTACCGCAACGATGAACTGCCGCGAGCCGATCACCGTCGCCGGGCTCGATATCGCGGTCGCCTTCTTTCGCGCGCTCGATGGCGACGTTCGGATCGATCGGCCGGTCAGGGACGGCGACGCGGTTCCGGCGGGAACGGTGCTGCTCCGCCTCGAGGGCAATGCCCGCGCCATGCTCGCCGCAGAGCGGTCGGCGCTCAACACGCTTCAGCATCTGTCGGGAATCGCGACGCTGACTGCGCGCTATGTCGCGGCGATCGGGGACGCGAAGGCCAAGCTGCTCGACACGCGCAAGACCATCCCCGGGCTTCGCCTGCTCGACAAATATGCCGCGCGGATGGGCGGGGCGCAGAACCACCGGATGCGGATGGACGACGGGCTGCTGATCAAGGATAATCATGTTGCAGTCGCGGGCGGGGTCCGGGCGGCGGTGCGCCTGGCCAAGGCGGCGGCGACCGGACTTCCGGTCCAGGTTGAGGTCGATCGGCTCGATCAGATCGAGGAAGCGCTCACCGCCGGGGCCGACCGGCTGTTGCTCGATAACATGACTGCCCAGATATTGCGCGAGGCAGTCGCCATCGTCGCCGGGCGCGTGCCGCTCGAGGCCTCGGGCGGGGTCAATCTCGACACCATCGGCGCGATTGCCGCCAGCGGGGTCGACTATGTCTCGGTCGGACGCATCACCCAGTCGGCGCCGGCCGTCGACATCGGCCTCGATTACGCCCTCCAGTAAAAACTACCCCCGCTGAACGACGAGTTCAGAGTGGCGACATCAGGCGCGGCCCATACCCTCCTCAACGGCCGCCAGTCGGCCTTGAGTGAAGGAGTTGACCATGTTCCAGAAAACCATGCTTGCGATGACCGCCCTGTCGATGGTCGCAGTGCCGGCCGCCGCCGAAGCGCGGCATCACAGCTATGACAATAGCTATGGCTACAGCCAGGGTTACGATCAGGGCTATCAGCAGCAGGGCTATGGCTACAATAATGGCTACCCGCAGCAGGCCTACAGCTATGACAATGGCTATAACAACAACGCCTATTATGGCCGCAGCTATGGCTACCGCAACCACCGCTGCAGCGGCACCACCGGCACGATCGTCGGCGCCGGCGCCGGCGCGCTGCTGGGCCGTTCGATCGGACGTGGCAGCGGATACTATCGCCAGAACAGCGGTACGACCGGCACCATCCTTGGTGCAGCGATCGGCGCGCTGGTCGGGCGCCAGGTTGGCAAGTCGACCTGCTAAGCTGTAACCATCGACAAGAACGAGGGGCTGGGCGGAGACGCCTGGCCCCTTTTTTTCGAGCAAATTCTGGTGGCTCGATTATATGAGCCACTTGTAACGGGAGATGCGTGTGTTCAAGGGCCTCAAGCCCATCCTCTACGGCGGCCGCGAGGTATGGCCGCTGGTCGAAGGCGGCAAGGGCGTCAGCGCCACCAACCACGCTTCGTCGGGCGCATGGGCGGCGGCGGGCGGAATCGGCACGGTCAGCGCGGTCAATGCCGACAGCTATGACCCCGAGGGTCGCATCGTGCCGCAAGTCTATCACGCGCTGACCCGCCGCGAGCGTCACGAGGAACTGGTGCAATATGCCATCGACGGTGCAGTCGCGCAGGTCGAGAAGGCGCACTACATCGCCGGCGGCAAGGGCGCGATCAACATCAACGTGCTGTGGGAAATGGGCGGCGCACAGCGCGTGCTCGAAGGCGTGCTGGAACGCACCAAGGGGCTCGTCACCGGGGTCACCTGCGGCGCGGGAATGCCCTACAAGCTGAGCGAGATCGCGGCGTCGCACGGGGTCTATTACCTCCCCATCATTTCGTCCGCCCGGGCGTTTCGCGCGCTATGGAAGCGGGCCTATTCCAAAGCTGCTGAATGGCTCGCCGCGGTGGTTTATGAAGATCCGTGGCTGGCGGGCGGGCACAATGGCCTGTCCAACGCCGAGGATCCGCGCAAGCCGCAGGATCCCTATCCGCGAGTCGCCGAACTCCGCGCGACGATGCGCGAGGGCGGTATCCCCGACAGCGTGCCGATCGTCATGGCCGGCGGCGTGTGGCGGCTCGACGAATGGGACAATTGGATCGACAATCCCGAGCTCGGCCAGATCGTCTTCCAGTTCGGCACCCGCCCGTTGCTGACCCAGGAAAGCCCGATCCCGCCCGACTGGAAAGCGCGGTTGATGAATCTCGATGAGGGGGAGATATTGCTCCACCGCTTCTCGCCGACCGGTTTCTATTCCTCGGCGGTGCGCAATCCGTTCCTGCGCTGGCTCGAGGCACGCAGCGAACGACAGATCGCTTATACTCCGCACGAGGTCGGCGATCACGCCTTCCAGCTCGACGTCGGGATCGGCACCAAGAAGAATTATTGGGTGACACGGGGCGACCTGCAGCACGCGCGCGAATGGTATGGCGCGGGCTTCACCAACGCGATGAAGACCCCCGACGACACGCTGGTGTTCGTTACGCCACCGGACGAGAAGATCATCCGCAAGGACCAGGCCGACTGTATGGGCTGTTTGTCGCAATGCGCGTTTTCGTCGTGGGCGGATAATGAGAAGAATTCGACCGGGCGGCTGGCCGATCCGCGCAGCTTCTGCATCCAGAAGACGCTCCAGGACATCGCCCACGGCGGGCCGGTCGAGCAGAACCTCATGTTCGCCGGCCACGCCGCGTTCCGCTTCAAGAGCGATCCCTTCTACTCGAACGGGTTCGTGCCGACGGTCAAGCAGCTCGTCGACCGTATTTTGACCGGGGCGTGATGCGCCCGTTCGTCGTCGGGATGACGTTGGTCGCAATTGCATCGGCGGCCTCGGCCGAGGACAAGAAGCCGCCCTATTGGGCGTCGATCGCCAGCGGCGAGGCGATGGTGCGATCGGGACCGGGGCGCAACTATCCCGGGCTGTGGCTCTACCAGCGGCGCGACCTGCCAGTGCGCGTCGTCCAGACCTATCCGCAGTGGCGCAAGATCGAGGATCCCGACGGTCAGCAGGGCTGGATGCTGGTGACGATGCTGAGCGACAAGCGCAGCGCGATCATCCGCCCCGGCGCGCCGCGTGATCTCCACAACAAGCCCGATTCCGCAAGCCACGTCGCCTACAAGGCCGAAGCCGGGGTCGTCGGCAAGATCGCCAAGTGCCGCGATGGCTGGTGCCGAATGACCATCGCCAAGCACGAAGGCTATGTGCGGGTCGGCGACATTTGGGGCTTGGGCGACGGCGAGAGCGTCGACTAGGGGCGGCCCTGCAACAAGTGCCGCCCCCGACGATCAACTACATCTTGGGCGCGACGTAGGCGACCCTCGTGACCGAGAGTTTCTCGCCCTTGTCGCTGGTCGTGTCCATCGACTTACCAATCTCGACCGGGGAGGTCGTCCAACAAATCTCACCCTTCTTGTCCATCGCGCTGGTGAAGCAGGCCTTGCCATCCTTCATCAAAGCGGTCCCGTGGTCGATATGTTCGGCACCCGAGTGGACTACATAGGCGCCATCGGGGCCGACCGATTCTTGCATCGCCTTGCCCTTGGGATCCTTGAACTCCCAGCTGGTACTGTTGAACGCCGCCGGGGTAGCCATATTGGCGGCCATGTTGCCGGTCGTCGTCACATTCTCGACCGCGACATCATTGGTCGTGTTCATGGTCGTCGTGGTGGTCTTGCTGCAGCCCGCAAAGGCCAGCGCCGTCATCGCCAAAAGTGCAACGCGCATGTTCGTCCTCCCTGTTGGAAGGGCGGGCATAACACCGATTCAGGGTCAGGCCTAACGTCCAGAAACGCCCGTCTAGATCAACTCGACCGCAACTGCCGTCGCCTCGCCGCCGCCGATGCACAGGCTCGCGACGCCGCGCTTGAGGCCCTTGTGCTTGAGCGCGTTCACGAGCGTAACGAGGATGCGCGTGCCGCTCGCGCCGATCGGGTGGCCGAGCGCGGTCGCGCCGCCGTTGACGTTGATCTTGTCGTGCGGGATGCCGAGGTCCTTCATCGCGAACATCGCGACGCAGGCGAACGCCTCGTTGACTTCCCACAGCTCGACATCGGCGACGCTCCAGCCAGCCTTCTTGAGCAATTTCTCGATCGCGCCGACCGGAGCGATGGTGAATTGCGCCGGCTCGCGCGCATGGGCGGCGGTGGCGACAATGCGCGCGACGGGCTTGAGCCCCTGCGCGGTCGCATCGCTCTCGCGCATCAGCACGACTGCCGCTGCGCCGTCCGAGATCGACGACGAGGTTGCCGCCGTAATCGTCCCGTCCTTGGCGAAGGCGGGCTTCAGCGTCGGGATCTTGTCGGGCATCGCGCGGCTCGGGGCTTCGTCGGTGTCGACGATGACGTCGCCCTTGCGGCCCTTGATCGTCACCGCAACGATCTCGTCCTTGAACGCGCCGCTGTCGATCGCCGCCTTGGCGCGGGTCAGCGAGGCCAGCGTGAACTCGTCCATATTTTCGCGGGTCAGCTGATATTCGTCGGCGGTGCATTGCGCGAAGCTGCCCATCGCGCGGCCTTCCTCATAGGCGTCCTCGAGCCCGTCGAGGAACATATGGTCATAGGCGGTGTCATGCCCGATGCGCGCGCCGGCGCGGTGCTTCTTGAGCAGATAGGGCGCGTTGGTCATCGACTCCATCCCGCCCGCGACAATCAGGTCGGCGTTGCCCGCCATCAGCGCTTCGGCGCCCATGATGACCGTCTGCATGCCCGATCCGCACACCTTGTTGACCGTCGTCGCCTGGACCGATTTCGGCAGCCCGGCCTTGATCGCCGCCTGCCGCGCGGGCGCCTGGCCGAGCCCGGCGGGAAGCACGCAGCCCATGTAGATCCGGTCGACCTTTGCCCCATCAATCCCGGCACGCTCGACCGCGGCGCGGACCGCGGTGGCGCCAAGGTCGGTCGCGGTCGCGTCGGCAAGGCTGCCCTGCATCGCCCCCATCGGGGTGCGCGCGGTCGAAAGGATGACAATCGGGTCGGTGGCCATGGCGCTATGCTCCTGAGCTTCTTTGTTGCACTGCACATAAGCCCTGTGCGGCGCTTGTTCAAACGCTTTGCGCTCTGCTAGCGCGGGACGAACAACGGATCCGGGAGCGGTAATCATGAAGATCGATGGAGTTTCGGCAGTCGTCACCGGCGGCGCTTCGGGGTTGGGCGAGGCGACCGCGCGGGCACTTGCCGCAAAAGGCGCCAAGGTCGCCATCTTCGACCGCGACGTCGAGCGCGGGACAAAGGTCGCGGGCGAGATCGGCGGCGTGTTCTGCGAAGTTGATGTGACCAGCGACGAGAAGGTCGGCGCGGCATTCGACAAGGCCCGCGCCGCGCACGGCCAGGAACGCATACTGGTCAATTGCGCGGGGGTCGCCAACGCGGTCAAGACCGTCGGCCGCGACAAGGAGACCAAGCAGCCCAAGCGCTATCCGTTGCACCAGTTCGAACTGGCGATCGCGATTAATCTGGTCGGCTCGTTCCGCTGCATCGCCTTCTCGGCGTTCGGGATGGTCGGGCTCGACCCGCTCGAGGACGGCGAGCGCGGGTGCATCATCAACACCGCCTCGGTCGCCGCCGAGGACGGGCAGATCGGCCAGGCGGCCTATTCGGCGTCGAAAGGCGGGGTGCTGGCGATGGCCCTGCCGATCGCGCGCGACCTGATGAACGACGGGGTGCGCGTCAACACCATCCTGCCGGGGATTTTCAAGACCCCGATGATGGCGATGATGCCGCAAAATGTGCAGGACGCGCTGGCGGCGCAAGTGCCTTTCCCCAAGCGCCTCGGGACGGCCGAGGAATATGCCAGGCTCGCCGTCTTCATCGCCGAGACGCCCTACCTCAATGCCGAGAGCATCCGCCTCGACGGGGGCATCCGGATGGCGCCGCGCTAGGGCGGCTCGGTTGGACAGGATGGCCGCCCCCACACAAACGCCCGACGAAGCCCAGCTGCTCGAAGCGCTGGTCGTCGCGGCGCGCGCGGCGGGAGCGGAAATCCTCAAGCTCGTCGCGGCGGGCTATGAGGTCGAGACCAAAGTCGACGCCTCGCCAGTGACAATATGCGACCGCGCCGCCGAGGCGATCATCCTCGCCGCGCTCGCCACCGCCGCGCCGGGGGTGCCGGTGATCGCCGAAGAAGAGGTCGCGGTGGGGCGCATCCCGGCGCATGGCGACACCTATTTCCTCGTCGATCCGCTCGACGGCACCAAGGAATTCGTCCGCGGCGGCGACGATTACACGGTCAATATCGGCCTGATCGAAAGCGGCGTGCCGCGACTTGGTGTGGTCTATCAACCGGCGCTCGACCTGCTGTGGGGTGGACGGGTCGGCGCGGGTGCATTCGTCGAGGAAGGCGGAACGCGCCGCCCGATCGCTACCCGTCCTCTTGGCGAGCAACGCGCGGCCATCGCATCGAAATCGCACTTCAACCAGGCGACCGCCGATTATCTGGCGCAGGCCGTCGGCGCCTGTGGTCATGTCTCGGTCGGCTCGAGCCTCAAATTCTGCCTCGTCGCGCAAGGCCAGGCTGACATTTACCCGCGCCTGTCGCCGACCAGCGAATGGGACACCGCCGCCGGTCACGCGGTGCTGCTCGCCGCGGGCGGGCGCGTCGACGGCCCCGACGGCGGGCCGCTGGCGTACGGCAAGATCGCCTTCCTCAACCGCGGCTTCTGCGCCACGGGCGGGTGGGAGGCGCCACCGATCGGCCCGATTCTCGAGTTGTTCGCGGGCGGCGGAGACTTGCCTCAGGGGGTCTGATCCGGTCGCGGCGCGTGGTGACTGCTCCATTTCGGTGCATTGCGGCTGCGCTGCAATGCGTCGACTTCGGCGCGAACCGCCATGATGCGGATGCGCAGGATGACCGCCTCCGGGCTCCCGGCGCGCCATTGCGCCAATCGCGTCGTCAGCCGCTCCGCCTGCTGCAGCGCGTCGCCGACCTCGGCCAGCCAGTGCGCCCGGGCCATCGCTGTGTCTCGTGCATTCGCCATGATCGCACCTCGCCCGATGATCGCCCCGGTCTACCCCGAAACGCGCTGCACTCGTCCTAAGCACACCACCGGAACGGATATAATTCGCGCACACTCTGCTCCGTTTTGCGCTATGCTTCACTTCGCTCGGTACCTGATGTCAAAAGGGTGCTTTCTCATGGAATATGTCAGTCGCCTGGCCGTCGAGCCGTCGCTCGCCGCGCCGCACAGCATTGCACCCGTGTTCATTGCCGGCTCCAGTCCCGCCGCGCGCCACCGGGCGCTCGCCCATGTTGAGGCTGCGGGACTGCGAACGCCCGGGGCCGTGTCGATCGGCGAGGCGGTCGCGGAATTGGAGCATTGCGTTCGCATCGGCGCGGTGTGGATCGAGCTCGATCATGACGACGGCGCGCCGCTCGATGCCTTGCTCGAGCGCATCGATCACGGCGCGAGCGAAGGCGATTATCGCGCGATCGTTTCGGCGGTTCCGGCGATGATCGATGCGGTCGCGGCAAAGCTGCGTGGGGGGCAGGTCGAACTGCTGATCGAACAAGGCGATGACGGCGCGCGCATCGCCGCGCTGGCCATGGCGACGACCTCGATCGGCCATGGCGCGCGGCTGTCCGACGTTGCTACCGACAATAGCGCCGCACGACTTCGCCAGCTGACCGACGAGGTCGGGCGGATCGCTGCGACGCTCGCTCGGCTGTCGGGCGGACCAGTCGCGCTGGCTCCGACAACTGCGGCCGCACCCCGGCTTCAAGCCAATGATCCGCCGCCCGAGATCGCCCCCGAGACCGTCCGCGCGGTGATCCGCGCACGGCGGCTGCGCACGCGCTTCTTCGCCGATGATCTGTTCGCTGATCCGGCGTGGGACATGCTGCTCGACCTTACCCAGGCCGAAATTGCCCAGGTGCGCGTGCCCGTGTCGAGCCTGTGCATCGCCGCTGCGGTGCCCGCCACGACCGCGCTTCGCTGGATCAAGACCCTGACCGACACCGGCCACCTCGTCCGCCGCGCCGATCCGCACGACGGCCGCCGGGTGTTCGTCGAAATGGCACCGGTGACCAGCCTGGCGATGCGCCGTTACTTCGCCGAAGTGGGGCGCGTCGCGGGGGCTTGAATGTCAGGTTTCGCAACTGAATTAATGCTGTTTTGGCGTTTCAAACCGTTGAATGATAACCAAATAGGCAAATTGAGCTTGACTTTTGCTGCGTTATTGGCTATATAGTCATTCGTTTTAGTTTCGATTCGGGAAATTTATCATGACCGGGTCAGAGTTGCGATCCGCTGAATTGTGGTGTGGGTTGTCGGCATGTTCGACGCGCAATTGGTGCGGTAAAAATATCATGTCCGCCTGATTTTCCAGGCCAACCGCATGAGCGCAGAATTCGAATTAGCCCTAACCTTCGCCTAACCTTCCAGGCAACGATGCGATCCCAAAAAGTGATTTAGCCGTAACCTTTGCCTGACCTTCCGATCCGCCTCGAAACGATCGCCCGCGCCGCATTGGTTCCGCAAGCGGCGGGCACCGCGATCGAGGCCATGGCTGCGGGTGCCCTGAAGGGTGGGGAATGGCCGGGATGGTGGGCGCTGACGGGCTCGAACCGCCGACATCTTCCGTGTAAAGGAAGCGCTCTACCAACTGAGCTAAGCGCCCGCACTTCGCGGTGGCGGGGCGATGCCACGTGACGCCGATCAGGGCAATATGCGCAAGCTCGCCGTTACAGTCTGCGCACCAGTCTGGTCGCGACCGCGATCCACGGCGGATCGGTGACGACGCTCTGGCGACCGCCGGAACCGGGCGGGAGCAGCTGAAGTTTGCCGCCGCCTTCGCCCGACGGCTCGCGGCCGATCAGGCGGCCGAAGATGAAGCGGCCGGCGGGGCGCGGAACGAGCACGTCGCGGTTGAGCGCCTGGCCGAAATTCTCGGGCGCGAGCTGGTCGCACCAGATCTCGTCGCCATCACGATAATCGCCGAGGCTGGCGCTGACCGTCACCGCGACTTGTCCGGGGACGGCGCGCGGGGGCACGACAACGCCGTTGCGGCGCGGGGCGGCGGCACCATTCGCGCCGAGCACCGCGACGACATTGATCTCGGCGCGGTCGGGGCTGTCGACGAGGTCCGACGCCTCGACCTTGAGCGCGGCGGCGATGCGGTTGAGCCAGCCGACCGAGACGGTCCGCGTTCCGGTTTCGAGCCGGCCGACGGTCTGCGGCGTAGTCGGTGGCTTGCACGCCTTGGCGACCTCGTCGAGGGTCATGCCGCGGGCTCGGCGGACTTCCCTGATGCGCGTGATCATGCTGCGACTCCTGAACCAGCGTGGTTTTTTCTCTGTCCTACAGTCGCGCCCCTATGGCAAGCCTTTTGGCGAATGTGAAGGATGAGCGGATGGCGAAATCGAGGGCTCGGCTGCTGGAGGAGCGCGACATCGTCGACGGCGTGGTGGGCGCGGCGGGGAGCGCGGCGGGGCCGGCGCGAAGTGAGGCGGCGAAGGTCGAGCGGGTGCGATCGGTCAGCATCAACCTTGCCGAGTCGCCGCTTGGCTGGCTACTCGCGCATGGGCACCTCACCCGCCGCCAATATGAAGCGGGCGAGCGGCTCCGGTTCGATTGGGAGCGCGCCAGCCTCGATCCGCGGGTGACGATGTCGTGGGACGCAGCACCTTCGGCGCCTCGCGGCGGCGGGTCAGGCGGGATCGACTTGAGCCTGGCACAACTCGATGCGCGGCGGCGGTTCGAGCAAGCGACAGGCTATGCGGGGGCTGGGCTCGCCGACATCTTGTGGCGGGTGGTCTGCGCCGGCGAGGGGATGCGCGATGCCGAGCGCGCGCTCGGTTGGCCGGCGCGCGCGGGCAAGCTGGTGCTGACCTTCGCGCTCGACCGAGTCGCCGACCATTATCGCATCCGCTGACGCAGGCGCTGGACCGACCACGGCGATGCTCCTAACATCCGCAGCTCAGCAATGGAGACGCTCATGATCCTCTACGGTTCGTCGATTTCGCCGTTCGTCCGCAAGGTGCTGGTGTTCGCCATCGAACAAGGTGCCCCGATTGAGCTCAAGCCATCGGGTCTTGGCAGCACCGACCCCGACTTCCTTCGCGCCAGCCCGTTCCGCAAGATGCCGGCCCTGACCGACGGCGACTTCGCCCTCGCCGACTCGAGCGCGATCATCCATTATCTCGATGCCGTGCGCCCGGGATCCGGGCTGATCCCGACCGACCCGCGCGAGCGGGGCCGGACAATCTGGTTCGACGAGTTCGCTGACACCATCGTCGGCGCGGTGATGGGCAAGATGTTCTTCAACCGCATCGTCTCGCCGATGTTCCTGAAGCGCCCGGGCGACCTCGACGCCGCCGACACCGCCGAGCGCGACGAGCTGCCGGCATTGCTCGACTATCTCGAGCGCGAGACCGACGGAAAGGAGTTCCTCGTCGGCGACCGGCTGACGCTGGCCGATATCGCGGTGGCGAGCCCATTCGCCAATTTCGGCCATCTGGGCTGCGATCTGGCGCGCTGGCCGGCGGCGCAGGCGTATGTCGAGGCGATCCTGGCGCGGGCGAGTTTCGCCGGGATCATCGAGCGGGAGAAGGCCTTCTTCGCCAAGCAGGCCGAACCGGTCTGACGCCGCGATTGCGTTAGTTTCACTCGCCATGGTGCCGCGAAAAAGGCCGCCGGAGTTTCCCCCGGCGGCCCAATTTTCGATCGAACGAGCGTCGCTCAGGCGGCGTCGTCGGCCGCTTCCGCTGCCGGGGCCGGAGCCTCCGCATCGGGATTGACGTCGGCGGTCGCGCCTGGCTCGGCGTTGGGGTCATAGGCTTCGACGAAGCCCGCCTCGTCACGCTCGAACATCGACGCCATGACGTCGACGCCCTTCGCCTGAAGCTCGGCTTCTTCGGGCGAACGGGCAACGTTGACTTTGACTGTCACGCTGACTTCGGGGTGGAGCGCGACGCGAACGTCGTGCAGCCCGATGTTCTTGATCGGCTTGCCCAGAATGACCTGGCTCTTGAGCACCTTGGCGCCCTCGGCTTCGAGCGCGTCGACGATATCGCGCGCACTGACCGAACCATAGAGTGCGCCGACGTTCGATGCCTGACGGATTAGGGTCACCGATTTGCCGTCGACGTCCTTTGACGCGACTTCGGCATCGCCGCGCTTGTTGGCGTTGTCGCTCTCGATCTTCGCACGGTTCGATTCGAACAATTTGCGGTTCGACTCGTTGGCACGAAGCGCCTTCTTGTTGGGCAGGAGGAAGTTGCGCGCAAAGCCATTCTTGACGGTGACCACGTCACCGATCGAGCCGAGCTTTTCGACGCGTTCGAGCAGGATGACATCCATGTTCAGTCCTCCTTACTTGACGACATAGGGGAGCAGGCCGATCTGGCGGGCGCGCTTGATCGCCTTGGCCAGCTCGCGCTGCTTCTTGGTCGAGACCGCAGTAATGCGGCTCGGGACGATCTTGCCGCGCTCGGACACGAAGCCCTGCAGCAGCCGGACGTCCTTATAGTCGATCCGGGGAGCGTCATTGCCGCTGAACGGGCACGACTTGCGACGGCGGAAAAAGGGACGGCCCATGATCAAGCCTCCTGTTCGGCGCGAGGCGCACGGTCGCGGTCACCACCGCCAAAGCCACGGTCGGGGCGATCGCCGCCTCCGAAGCCGCCGCGATCACGGTCGCGATCGCCGCCGCCAAAGCCGCCGCGCGGGCCGCGATCATCGCGTCCGCCACGTTCGCCACGCTCACGGTCGCGGTCGTTCTTGCGCATCATCACCGACGGGCCGGCCTCATGGGTATCGACCTTGATCGTCATGAAGCGAAGCACGTCTTCGTTGAGGCCGGTCTGACGCTCGAGTTCGGCCAGCGCCGCAGGGGGAGCATCGACGTCCATCATGACGTAATGGGCCTTGCGATTCTTCTGAATGCGGTAAGCCAGGCCGCGCAGGCCCCAGGCTTCGGTCTTGACCACTTTACCACCAAGGTCGGTGATAATCTTGGTCGCGTTCTCCGCGAGCGTATCGACCTGGGCCTGAGCCAGATCCTGACGCGCGAGGAAAACATGCTCATACAGAGGCATGTGTTTCTCATCTGTTGGCCGATCGCTGACGCCGCACCATGCGAGCGCCCCTCCGGCTGTCGTCTTTAATGTGAACGGGGCGCGAGCAAGTGCTGCACCCCGGACGCGGCGGCCTATGGCGCAAGGGCGCGCGAAAGGCAAGGTCGGGCGAATTGTCGTGGGGGACGGAGCGTGGCACAAGCAGCTATGGCCACTCAACTCCGCACCGCCGATCCCGCCGCCGACCCGCTCGATGGACAGAGCCTGCCCGGCTGGCTGTATCACGACCCCGACTTCTTTGCCGCCGAGCAGCACGCGTTTCTTCGCGCAGCGCCGCAGGTGGTCTGTCACGAGAGCGAGATTTCGGGTGCCGGCGAGTGGCGGACGCTTGAGTATCTTGGTGAGAGCGTAATCGTTATTCGGGGCGATGACGGGCGCACAAGGGCCTTCGCCAATGTCTGTCGCCATCGCGGGTCGCGGCTGGTCGACGGCGAGGCGGGGTGCTCGGTTCGGCTGACCTGCCCCTATCACGCGTGGACCTATGGCAAGGACGGGCGGCTGATCGGGGTGCCGCAGCGGGGGGAGTATCCGGGGTTGGAACCGGCGACGCTCGGGCTGGTGCCGGTCGCACTGGAGCAATGGCGCGGGTTCCTGTTCGTGACACTCGAGCCCGGTGCGCCGTCGGTGGCCGAGATGATGGCGCCCTTTGAGGACGAGGTTGCGCCGTACCGGTTCGAGGAATTGCGGCCGATCGGGCGGCTGACGTTGCGGCCGCGCGAGCTCAACTGGAAGACGATCGCCGACAATTATTCGGACGGGTTGCATATCCCGATCGGGCATCCCGGGCTGACCCGCCTGTTCGGGCGCGGGTACAAGGTCGAGGCGGGGGCGCACGTCGATCGGATGGAGGGTGATCTCGTCGAGGGGGACAGCGCGAACCCGTCCGAACGGGCTTACCAGCGGTTGCTGCCCGAAGCTGAGCACCTGCCCCCGTCACATCGCCGCAAGTGGCTTTATTACAAGCTGTTTCCCAACGTCGCGTTCGACATTTATCCCGACCAGATCGATTTCATGCAATTTCTGCCAGTGTCGGCAACGCAGACCGTGATCCGCGAGATCAGCTACGCGTTGCCGGACGCGCGCCGCGAAATGAAGGCGGCGCGGTATCTCAACTGGCGGATCAATCGCCGGGTCAACGAGGAAGACACTGTGCTCATTGCGCGCGTGCAGGCGGGGATGGGGAGTTCGAGCTACATCGCCGGGCCATTGGGCACGAGCGAAGTGTGCCTGCGTTCCTTTGCGCAGAAACTCAGGCGACTGGTTCCGGAGGCACGACTCGATCGTCCGCCGGGTCGGGGCTGGTCGCTCGATTGAACCGGCGCGACAGCCAGCGGATCGGCAAGCCCGCCGCCGCCAACCCGAATCCCCACAGGGTCGGCTCCCATCCTGCGCCGATGAACATCACCACTGCATAGGCGACAGCGATGATCATCAGCGCCGTCCAGCGACCGCCGACCCCAAGCTTCAGCGCGGCAGTGGCGCAGACCAAGTAAAGCACGAGCGCAGAGACAGTCGAGACCAGCGTGATGAATATATAGACAGGCACGAAACTGTCGCTCGAGCTCGCCAGGACCAGCAGTGCGGCAATTAGCGCGCTTATGACCAGCGCTCCGCTTGGCGCGTTACGGGCGTTGGTGCGACGGAACAGTCGCGGCAAATCGTCGGCCCGCGCCAGAGTGCGCGAGACTTCCGCCCCAAGCATCAGCAACGCATTGGCGGTGCCAAAGGCGCTGACGGCGGCGATGGCGGCGACCACTGCACCGGCGGCCTGGCCGAGGATCGGCGCGACCGCGTCGGCAAAGGGCGCGCCACTGTGCGCCGCACGTGTGCTCGATAACAGCATGAGCGTGGCGACGGTCGCGGTCAGGTAAATCGCGCCGGTCAACATGGTCCCGACCAGCGTCGCCATCGGCACATTAGTCTCGCTGTCGTCGGTGACGGTGGCGACGACCGCGGCGGCTTCGAATCCGGTCAGCGAGAAAAGCATGAGCGCCCCGGCAGTGGCGATCCCGGTCAGGGAAAGCGGCACGGCGGCAAGTGGCTCGACCGGGCTGGCGGTGGCGAATCGCCCGGCGACCAGCAGGACCACCGCCAGCAGCGGTACGATCTTGATCAGTGTCGCCGCGACCTGAAGCTTGCCCGCCGATCGGACCCCGCGCAGGTTGATCGCCAAAAGCGCCGTGATCGAGATTAGCGCGACCGTGATCAGGCCGATCCCGTGACCGAGGGCTGGCACGATATAGGACAGCGCGCCCGCTACCGCGATCGCGATCGCCGCGACGCCGGTCCATTGCGACACGGCATAGCTCCACAGAGTGACGAAGGCGGTGGTCTCGCCGAACGCCTGCTCGACATAGGCAAACGGGCCGCCGGGAATGCGCGCTGCCAGCAACGCCAAGGCGAGCGCCAGACAAATGGTGCCGCCGATCGTGACAGCAAAGGCGACCAGCACATTCGGCCCGAACGGTGCCAGCGTCGTCGGCAGCAGATAGACGCCCGAGCCGATCATGGTGCCGACGACCATCGCCAGGCTCATCCAGCGGCCGAGCAGGCGAGGTGCGGGCGGGGTGGGCAGCGGCGCGCTGGACTTGACCGTCATGGCGAGAGACTTCGCACTGTCGCGCGGGCTTGGCAATCGTGACCACCCGGATTAGGCGGCGGGGCGGATTTCCAAGGGGTTTTCAATGCGCGCATTCTTGTTTCCGGGGCAGGGCAGCCAGGCAGTCGGCATGGGGGCGGCGCTGGCGGAGGCGAGCCGGACCGCGCGCGACACGTTCGACATGGTCGACGAGGCGCTGGGGCAAAACTTGGCGCGGTTGATGCGCGACGGGCCGGAAGAAGAGCTCAAGCTGACCGAGAATGCGCAGCCGGCGATCATGGCGCATGCGCTTGCGGTCTTTCGCGTGCTGACCAGGGATTGCGGGGTCGATCTGGGCAAGGCCGCGCAGGTCGCGGCGGGGCACAGCCTGGGCGAATATTCGGCGTTGTGCGCTGCGGGGGCATTCGACCTTGCGACAACCGCCAAGCTGTTGCGCACACGCGGACTGGCGATGCAGGCGGCGGTTCCCGTCGGCGAGGGCGCGATGGCGGCGTTGCTTGGGGCCGATGTCGAATTGGCAAGACAGATCGCGGAGGCGGCGGCACAGGGGGAAGTGTGCGAGGTCGCCAACGACAATGATCCAAACCAAGTGGTAATCTCGGGGCATCTCGGCGCGATCATGCGCGCCATCGCCATCGCCAAGGATATGGGCGCCAAGCGCGCCATCCAGTTGCCCGTGTCTGCCCCGTTCCACTGCTCGCTGATGAAGCCCGCCGCCGAGGCGATGGCCGAAGCGCTCGGCAAGACCGACATCGCGCGGCCCTCGGTGCCGATCTATGCCAATGTAACGGCCGCTGCGGAGAGCGACCCCGCGCACATCCGCGCCAATCTCGTCACGCAGGTGACCGGCATGGTCCGCTGGCGCGAATCGATCGCGGCGATGGCGGCGGCCGGGGTCGAGGAATTCGTCGAATTGGGCGGGAAAGTGCTCGCCCCGATGGTCAAGCGAATTGCCCCCGACATGCGTGTGACAAGCGTGGTAACGATCGACGAGATCGAAGCGCTGGCGAAGGAGATCGCATGATGTTCGACTTGTCGGGAATGACCGCGCTGGTCACGGGTGCCTCTGGCGGGCTGGGGTCGGCAATTGCAAAGGCGCTGGCGGGGCAGGGGGCTCGGCTGGCGGTGTCGGGGAGCAATGCGGACAAGCTGGCAGCATTTCGCGATGGCCTGGGTGGTGATCATATCGCCTTGCCGTGCAACCTGTCCGACGGGGCTGCGGTCGACGCGCTCGTTCCGCAGGCAGTCGCGGCGCTTGGCGACAAGCTCGACATCCTCGTCAACAACGCCGGGGTGACGCGCGACAATCTGCTCATGCGGATGAAGGACGAGGAGTTCGACGAAGTCATCGCGATCAACCTCAACGCCGCGTTTCGGCTGATGCGCGCGGCGGCGCGGCCGATGATGAAGGCTCGGTTCGGGCGGATCGTGTCGATCACGTCCGTCGTCGGGCAGACGGGCAACCCGGGGCAGGCGAACTATGTCGCGTCGAAGGCCGGGCTCGAGGGGATGACCAAGGCCGTTGCGCAAGAGCTGGCGAGCCGTGGGATCACGGTCAACTGCGTTGCTCCGGGGTTCATGACCTCGGCGATGACCGATGCGCTGAACGAGGCGCAGAAAGCGGCGATCCTGTCGCGGATCCCGATGGGCGCGATGGGGGCGGGCGACGATATCGGCGCGGCGGTGGCCTATCTAGCGAGCCGCGAGGCCAGCTATGTCACCGGGCAGACGATCCATGTGAACGGCGGCATGGCGATGCCTTGATGAGGGCGAGAGCACGCCATCTGACATTGCGCGACGTAGCGTCAAATTGAAGACGCTCGGATCGACTGGTGTAAACCTTGTCGCTGTCCCAAGGCCCCCTATATCGCCTTCGTGATTGAAATTCCGGACTGCCCGCGGGGTGGTCTGACCGGGGCAGAAGGACTTTTAAACTATGGCAAAAGTGATCGGCATCGATCTTGGCACGACCAATAGCTGCGTCGCGGTGATGGAAGGCGGCAAGCCCAAGGTTATCGAGAATAGCGAAGGTGCGCGCACGACGCCTTCGGTGGTTGCCTTTACCAAGGACGGCGAGCGGCTGATCGGCCAGCCGGCCAAGCGGCAGTCGGTGACCAATCCCGACAACACGATCTTCGCGGTCAAGCGGCTGATCGGGCGCCGCTTCGACGATCCGATCACCAAGAAGGACACCGAACTGGTCCCCTACAAGATCGTCAAGGGCCAGAATGGCGACGCCTGGGTCCAGGCGGGCGGCAAGGACTATTCGCCGTCGCAGGTCTCCGCCTTCACGCTCCAGAAAATGAAGGAAACGGCCGAGGCTTATCTCGGCGAGACGGTCACTCAGGCGGTGATTACCGTGCCCGCTTACTTCAACGACGCTCAGCGCCAGGCAACCAAGGACGCCGGCCAGATTGCGGGCCTCGAAGTGCTGCGCATCATCAACGAGCCGACTGCGGCGGCGCTTGCCTATGGACTCGACAAGAACGACGGCAAGACGATCGCGGTCTATGATCTTGGCGGCGGCACGTTCGACGTGTCGGTGCTCGAGATTGGCGACGGCGTGTTCGAAGTGAAGTCGACCAACGGCGACACGTTTCTGGGCGGTGAGGACTTCGATGCCAAGATCGTCGAATATCTCGCCGACAAGTTCAAGGCGAAGGAGGGCATTGACCTCAAGACCGATCGGCTCGCGTTGCAGCGGCTCAAGGAAGCCGCCGAGAAAGCCAAGATCGAACTTAGCTCGGCGCAGACAACCGAAATCAACCAGCCGTTCATCACCGCGCGGATGGAGGGCGGGCAAACGACCCCGCTCCACCTCGTCGAGACGATCACCCGTGCCGATCTTGAAAAGCTAGTGGCCGACCTGATCAGCCGGACGCTCGAGCCGTGCAAGAAGGCGCTCAAGGACGCGGGGCTTGACGCCAGTGCGATCGATGAGGTCGTGCTCGTTGGCGGCATGACGCGCATGCCGCGTGTTCGCGAAATCGTGAAGGAGTTCTTCGGCAAGGAGCCGCACACCGGGGTCAACCCCGATGAAGTCGTGGCGATGGGCGCGGCGATCCAGGCGGGTGTGCTTCAGGGCGACGTCAAGGACGTGCTGCTGCTCGATGTGACGCCGCTGAGCCTGGGCATCGAGACGCTGGGCGGCGTGTTCACGCGGATGATCGACCGTAACACGACCATCCCGACCAAGAAGTCGCAGACCTTTTCGACCGCCGACGACAATCAGAATGCGGTCACGATCCGTGTCTTCCAAGGCGAGCGCGAAATGGCCGCCGACAACAAGGTGCTCGGACAGTTCGACCTCGTCGGCATTCCCCCCGCGCCGCGCGGCGTGCCGCAGATCGAAGTCACGTTCGACATTGACGCCAACGGCATCGTCAACGTCTCGGCCAAGGACAAGGGCACCGGCAAGGAGCAGCAAATCCGAATCCAGGCCTCGGGCGGATTGAAGGACGAAGATATCGAGAAGATGGTCAAGGAAGCCGAGCAGTTCGCCGATGAGGACAAGAAGCGTCGTGCTGGCGCCGAAGCCAAGAACCAGGCCGAGAGCCTGATCCACTCGACCGAGGCGCAGCTGAAAGAGCATGGCGACAAGGTTTCGGGCGATATCAAGGCCGAGATCGAGACGGCGCTGGCCGACGCGAAGACCGCGGTCGAGGGCGGCGACGCCGAGGCGATGACCGCCAAGACCGAAACATTGGCGCAGGCGGCGATGAAGCTTGGCCAGGCGATTTATGAGCAGGCCCAGGCAGCGGGTGGGGCGGATGCCTCGACCGGCGGTGAAGAGCCGACTGCCGAAGCGAAACCTGCCGAGGATGACGTGGTCGACGCCGAATTCTCGGAAGTCGACGACGAACATAGGGGCTGATGACGGAGCACCTCGTCCCGGCACATGTCGGGATCGTGGTTGGGTGGAGCACGGCTTTGACCACCGGGATCCCCGTATTCGTCGGGACGATGGCCTGTGGGGACCGTCATGGTTGAAAGTGATTTCTATGCATTGTTGGAGGTCGAACGGACCGCCGACGACAAGACCATCAAGGCGTCATACCGGCGTTTGGCGATGGAATGCCATCCCGACCGCCATGGCGGATGTACCGATCAGGAAGCGCGCTTCAAGGCGATCAGCGAGGCTTATGACTGCCTCAAGGATCCACAGAAGCGCGCTGCTTATGACCGGTTCGGTCATGCCGCGTTCCAGCAGGGCGGGGCTAGCGGTGGCGGGTTTGGCGGTGGCGGCGCAGGTTTTGAGGGCTTCTCCGACATCTTCTCGTCGATCTTCGGCGAGTACACTGATCCGCGCGCACAACGGGCCAGCGCCGCTCGTGGCGCCGACTTGCGCTACGACCTTGAGCTGAGCCTCGAGGAGGCATTCGCCGGTGCAGAGAAGGTGCTGACGATAGAGGCGCTGGCAACATGCGACCCGTGCACCGGGCGCGGGTCGAAGGGTCATGCGGCAGCACAGACTTGCCCGACCTGCGGAGGCGCGGGAAAGGTTCGCGCGCAGCAGGGATTCTTCGTCGTCGAGCGCGGTTGCCCGCAGTGCCAGGGGTCGGGGCAGGTCGTTGCGGACCCATGTCCGGCGTGCGGCGGCGAAGGGCGCGCACTCAAGCGGCGCAAAATCTCGGTCAACATCCCGTTTGGTGTCGACGATGGCACGCGGATTCGGGTCGGTAGCGAGGGCGAGGCAGGGATGCGCGGCGCGGCTCCGGGGGATTTGTACCTGTTCGTACACATGAAACGGCATGCCTATTTCAGCCGCGAAGGAACTACGCTCATAACCGAATGCCCGGTCAGCTTTACGGCAGCGGCGCTCGGCAGGACGATCGAGGTTCCCGGAGTCGACGGGGCGAGGATCGAGATCAAAATTCCCGCGGGTACGCAGTCGGGCGAGACACTTCGCCAGCGCGGCGCGGGGATGAGTGTGCTCAACGGGCGCGGGCGGGGCGACCTGGTCACGCGCATTCTGGTTGAGACGCCGACCAAGATGACGAAGGAGCAGCGTGCGATTCTCGAGCAGTTCCGGGCCACCGAGACCGGTGACGAATGCCCGGCGAGCCGAAGTTTTTTTGGCCGGATCAAGGAATATTTCGAGGGCTAAAAGGACCCCGCGCGATCGCGACGTTCGGTTTCCAGCAGTATCTTGATCTCGCGAATTTCGAGACGCATCGAGAACATCTGGACGAACAGCTCGGCGACCGAGCGCCGCTCAAAACTTGTGCAGCGCGGGCTGGCGTGATGACAGGCGATAACGCCCCACAGCGCGCCCTCGACGATAATCGCAATCGACATCGAGGCGCGCACGCCTTTGTCGCGGAGAGTTTTGATGTGCAGCGGCGATGCTGACCGGAGCACCGCCAGCGACATGTCGAACGGCGTGCCGTGTTCGCCAGGCATCGAGATGATCGGGACCGGCGCCGCGTCGATATCGATGACAACGCGAAGCAAGCTGCGACGGGAGGGTCCGCACGCCTGGCCGGGAATGTCGCTCGGCGAAAAGCGGTGCCCGAGAAGATTGCCGATGCCGCTTTTGGCGCTTTCGCCGACGACTTCTTCTGAACCTCCGGACGTGACTTTCAGGGTCATCACCCGCTCAAAGCCGGTCAATGCGCGGATCTGGCGCGCGCCTTCGTTTAAAAAACCGGCCATGTCGGTGGCCTCGTCGAGCCGGGCAATCATCCCGCGGAGGGTGCCGGTGGCGTCGCCGTAAAGTTGCTCCGTCGAAGGCTGTGCCTCGACGATCACGAGGTCCTCGCTGTGGTGTAATGCGATGTCGAACATCCGCTCGTCGTCGAGCAGCGGGCAGCGAAACATTCGTTCGATTGCGTCAACCCCACGGAGCAGCGCGAGGCGGTTGCGAAGAGCATGGACTGCGTCAGGGCAAAGCAATGAATTGACGTGGTGACCGATGATAACGTCAGCCGGCTTGCCCACAAACTCGATGATGTTGGCCGAGGCGTGTGCGACCATCCAGTCGCTCGACAGCGCCACGAGGAAACCGTTCGGTTGGATCGCGCCTTGGTCGACGGCTGGTTCGCTCACAGGCGCTCCTTGCCGAACACGCGATCGAAGATGATGTCGATGCGCTTGAAGTGATAGCCAAGATCGAACAGTTGCTCGAGCTCGGCGGGCGGGATCCTGGCGCTGACCTCGGGGTCATCCTTGAGCAACTGAAGCAGCGACAGCTGGCCGTCGGACTGCCACACCTTCATCGCGTTGCGCTGGACCAGGGAATAGCTGTCTTCGCGGCTGATCCCGGCCTGGGTGAGCGCGAGGAGGACGCGCTGCGAGTGGATCAATCCGCCCATGCGATCAAGGTTCTTCTGCATCCGCTCGGGGTAGACAAGCAGCTTGTCGATCACCCCGGTGAGGCGGGACAGGGCGAAGTCGAGGGTGATCGTCGCGTCGGGGCCGATGAAGCGCTCGACCGAGGAGTGCGAGATGTCGCGCTCGTGCCACAGCGCGACGTTTTCCATCGCCGGGACCACCGCCGCGCGGACGACACGGGCGAGGCCGGTGAGATTCTCGGTCAGCACCGGGTTGCGTTTGTGCGGCATCGCCGATGAGCCCTTCTGGCCGGGCGCGAAATATTCCTCCGCTTCAAGCACTTCAGTGCGCTGCAAGTGACGAATCTCGACCGCGAGGCGCTCGACCGACGAGGCGATGACGCCGAGCGTGGCGAAGAACATCGCGTGGCGGTCACGGGGGATGACCTGCGTGCTGGTCGGCTCGATCGCGAGGCCGAGCTCATTGGCGACATGGGCTTCGACGGCCGGGTCGATGTTGGCGAAGGTGCCGACCGCGCCCGAGATGGCGCAGGTAGCAATGTCCTTGCGCGCGGCGACCAGCCGGTCGCGGTTGCGGGCGAACTCGGCGTGGGCCTGGGCGAGCTTTAGGCCGAAGGTGACCGGTTCGGCGTGAATGCCGTGGCTTCGGCCGATGGTCGGGGTCATCTTATGCTCGAACGCACGGCGCTTGAGCACGGCGAGCAGCTCGTCGAGATCGGTCAGCAGGATGTCGGCGGCCTGCGTCAGCTGGACGGACAGGCTGGTGTCGAGCACGTCGGAGCTGGTCATCCCCTGGTGGAGCCAGCGCGCCTCGGGACCCATCTGCTGCCCGGCCCAGGTCAGGAAGGCGATCACGTCATGTCTGGTAACGGCCTCGATCGCATCGATTGCGGGCACATCGGTCTCGCCGAGCACATTGGCGTCGTAGGCGGCGCGGATGATGCGGGCGTCCTCGGCCGGGATCGCGCCGAGCTCGCCCATCGCCTCGGCGGCGAACACCTCGATCGCGAACCAGATGCGGTAGCGGTTTTCAGATGACCAGATGGCAGTCATGGCGGGGCGGGAATAGCGGGGGACCATGGCCCGCGCCTAGCAGCGCCGTCAGATGAGTCCAAGCGCGCGCATGCTGCTTCGACCCTGAGCGCCGACGATGACGTGGTCGTGAACCGCGATTTTCATGTGGCGGCCGGCGTCGATCAGTTCCTTGGTGAGGAGGATGTCCTGGCGGCTGGGGGACGGGTCGCCGCTCGGGTGATTATGGACGATGATCAGGGCGGTGGCGCCGAGCGTGATGGCGCGGGCGATGATTTCGCGGACGTGGACCGAAGCTTCGTCGACCGAGCCGGTCCACAGTGCTTCGTTGGCGATCAGCACGTTCTTGCCGTTGAGGAACAGGACGCGGACTTCCTCGATCGACTGGTGCCCCATTGCCGCCTGGAGATAATCACCGAGCGCTTCCCAGCTCGACAACAAGGGACGGCCCTCGATCCTCGTCTCCAGCAGCCGCAGCGCGGTCGCCTCGGCAATCTTGAGCGCGCCGATGATGCCTTCGGTCAGCCCCTCGCGGCGCAGCGTCTCGGCGTCGGCACCGAGCAGCGGTCCGATTCCGCCGAACTGAGCGACCAGTTTCTTGGCCAAAGGCTTGGTGTCGCGCCGGGGCACGGCCAGGCTCAGCAGATATTCCACCAGTTCATAGTCGAGCAGCGCGCCCGCCTCACCGCCGAACATCCGCTCGCGCATTCGTGCCCGGTGACCAGCGGGTCCGATCTTCTCATCGGTCACGGCTTGCCCATCCCTCATGATAACTCGCCGCTTGCCAGCCACGGCTCATGTCGTTCACGGAACGGCGAGGGTGTGCCGGGGTTTAGGAACGGATGGACGTGCGGGAAGGAGAAGTCGGCGAGCATGGATCGCGCGAAACGGTGATCGTTCGCCGCCGACGGAACGTCGGGCGCGCGCTGGCGCTGTTCGTCGTCGGCATCCTCGGGCTGTTCCTGGTCGCGCTTTTCGTGCTGTGGCTGGCGCGTAAGCCGATCGCCAATAATGTGCTGGCCCGCGAAATGGCGCGGCGCGGGGTTCAGGCGAGTTACCACCTCGACCGGGTCGGGCTGAGGACGCAGCGCATCAGCAATCTCGTCATCGGCAATCCGGCGCACCCGGACCTAACTGCAAAGGTCGCCCAGGTCGAGATGCGGATTCTACTGACCGGGAAGGTCGAAATCTTCCGAGTTGTCGCGCGGGGCGTGCGATTGCGTGGGCAGCTGGTGGGCAACAAGGTGAGCTGGGGTCAGCTCGACAAGTTGCTGCCCAAGCCGAGCAACGCCAAGACGCCGTTCAAATTTCCCGATATCGCGGTCGATGTCGCCGATTCGACGATAGCGCTGCGGACGCCCTATGGGCCGCTGGGCTTTGCGGTCGCGGGGAAGGGCAATCTGACCGGTGGGTTCACGGGCAGGCTCGCGCTGGCCAGTCCCAAGCTCGCGTTCGGGCGATGCGGGCTCGACGTGGTGCGCGCGTCGATGCGGGTCGAGATCACCAAGCGGCGGCCGCACGTCACCGGGCCATTCACCGCTCAAGATTTCGCCTGCCCGCAGAGCAATCTGGCGATCGCCGCGCCGCGGCTCGACCTCGACAGTGATTTTTCGGAAAGTTTCGCGAGTTTCGACGGCACGGGTCGGCTGGCGACTCCGGCGTTGATCGCGGGGGCCAACGGGCTTGCAAATCTCGTCGCCAATATCGGCTTCAAGGGAACTGCGTCGAACACGATTGGAACGGTCGACCTCGGTGCCCAGCGCGCCCGGCTGGGCCAGATCCTTGCTGACGGGACGCGAATAAAAGGGCGTTATCGGCTCGAGGCGGCGAAGGGCAACCTTGCGCTCGCCGCCGATTATTCGACCAGCCATGCAGCTCTTCCGCCAGCGATGATGGCGTCGCTCACCGGACCGCTCGCTGCCGCCGCCAAGACCCCGATCGGGCCGATTGCGGCCGCGATCGGTCAGGCGGTATCGCGCACCGCTGGTGGATTTGCCGCAAACGGCTCGCTCAGGGTGGTCAACTATGCCGGCGGGGGCGCGGTGCGGGTCGAGACGGCCGACGCGCGCGGCGCCAATGGCGCGCGAATCCGTGTCGCCGGGCGTGATGGGGTGACCTATTATTGGCCGAGCGGGCGAATTCGTATCGATAGCCAGATTGCGACCCAGGGCGGCGGGCTGCCGACCGGGCAAATCGATCTTCGCCAGCCGCGCGGTTTTGGGCCGATATCGGGTGAGGCGCGGTTTGCGCCTTACGCGGCGGGCGGCTCGCGGCTGGCGCTGGCGCCGGTCACATTCGCGGCGGGGCGCGATGGTTCGACGCAAGTTCGAACGACGGCGCTGCTCGACGGACCCTTCAGCGGTGGTCAGGTCACGGGCCTGCGCGTGCCGATCGAGGGGACGCTGGGCGGCCCGGGCGGGCTGTCGTTCGGCCATGGCTGCCTCGATACCGGCTTCCAGTCGCTGACGCTCGGCGCGATGAAGCTGGGCGCGGCCAAGGTCCCGCTGTGCGCGCTCGGCGAAGCGATCGTCAGCCAGCGGCCGGGCGGGGCGCTGCAGATCGGCGCGGGGACGCAGCGGCTGCGGCTTGCGGGGCAGCTCGGCTCCTCGCCGGTGCAGATCGCCGCCGATCGCGCGCGCTTGCTGAGCAGTGACCGGTTCGACGCCTCGGGGCTGGCAATGCGGCTTGGGGATCCCAAGGCGCCAGTGCTCTTAGCCGCGAAACAGCTCGACGGGCGCTTCGACGCTCGCGGGATCGCCGGGACATTCGGCGGCGGGGGCGGAACGATCGGCAATATCCCGCTGCTGATGAGCGACGCGGCGGGGCGCTGGACCTTTGCCAAGGCGCTGACCGTCGATGGCGCGTTGACCGTTTCTGACCGGTCGGAGAAGGTCAAATTCAACCCGCTGGCGGCGCGCAACGTCCATTTCGTGCTTGTCGGGGATAATATCACCACCACGGGAGGGCTGCACAACCCGGCGAGCGGTGCTCTCGTCACCAACGTCGATATCCTCCACCGTCTCGCGAGCGGGCAGGGACATGCGATCCTCGAGGTGCCCGGCCTTCGCTTCACCCAGACCGGCCTCCAGCCCGATGCAATCACCCCACTAACCGAGGGCGTCATCGCGCTGGTCGACGGGACGGTGCGCGGGCAGGGACGGATCGACTGGAAGGGGACCAGGGTCAGTTCAGTCGGCGATTTCTCGACCGACGGCACCGACCTCGCTGCGGCCTTCGGCCCGGTCACCGGGATCAAGGGCACGATCCATTTCACCGACCTGCTCGGGCTCGAGACGGCGCCGGGGCAGGTGGCCACGCTGGTGACCGTCAACCCCGGCATCCTGGTCGAGAATGGCACGCTCCATTACCAGCTGCTGCCCGGCCAGCTGATCAAGATCGAAGGCGCCGAATGGCCGTTCATGGACGGGCGGCTGTTGCTGCGAGAGACGATTCTCAACCTCGGCAAGCCGACGCCCAAGCGGCTGACCTTCGCCGTCGACGGGCTCAATGCCAACACGCTGATCAAGAGCTTCGACTTCAAGGAGATTGGCGCCGACGGCACGTTCGACGGGGTGTTGCCGATGATCTTCGACGAAAATGGCGGGCGGATCGTCGGCGGACGCCTTGACAGCCGGGCCCCTGGCGGCGCGTTGCGCTATAATGGGATCGTCAACAAGGCCAACCTCGGTCTGTTCGGCGGGATCGCGTTCAACGCACTGCGCGACCTGCGCTTCAGGAGCATGATCGTGCGGCTGGACGGCGACCTGGCCGGCGAGTTCGCGACGACGCTGGTGGTCGACGAGGTGGCGTTGGGCAATACCGGCACGCAGCGCATCATCCGCCGTATCCTGAAAAAAGTACCGTTCAAGTTCAACGTGTCGATCAAGGGGCCATTCCGCGCGCTGATCGGGACCGCGAAAAGCTTCAAGGATCCGCGCACGACAATCCACGACGCGCTGCCCGGACCACTCGCCAACCTGCCCGACGCAGCGGTGACGATCATCACCGCAGACGAAAGCAAAAGCCAAACCCAGACCCCGGTCCCGATCGAGGTCACGACGACCAAGAAACCCAAGAAATGAGGAGCAAGGCGATGCGATTTTTGTGGAAAGGGGCGGCGGTGGCGGCGATGCTGCCCGCGCTTGGCGGGTGCATCTCGCTCAAGACCCCCGACAAGCCGATCGAGATCAACTTGAATGTCGACATCAAGCAGGAAGTGCTGGTGCGGCTCCAGCGCGATGTCGATGCGCTGATCAAGTCCAATCCCGAGGCGTTTCCCCAGGCCGCGCCATCGACGCTCGGCAAGAAGCCGGGGCAGTGAAGCGCGCGCTGCTCGTAATTGCAGCTGGGGCGTTGGTAGCGCGACCGGCGGTGGCTGAAACTCCGGCGAGCGCAGTGGTGAGGGCGCGCGCAGCAGGGCAAGTCGGCGAGCGGTTCGACGGCTATCTTGGGCTGGTGGTAGATAGCGGGCCTTTGCTGCGCCATCAGGTCCAGGCGATCAACATTCTGCGCCGTTCCATCTATTCGCAGTTCGCCACCAGCCGCGGCGTGACCTTGCAGGAAGTCGGCATTACCGCAGGGTGCCAGCTCCTCGGCACGGTCGGGGTGGGGGAGAGCTATGCGCTGACCGACCGGGCGTGGCGGGTGCGCGGGGCGGGGCAGGTGGCGCCGGTGCCGGGATATTGCCGCTAACCTCGCTTCAAGCGAACCTTCCCACATCCCGCAAGTTGACACAATCGACCCCTCTTTCTAAAGGGGCGGCGCCTTGGCGGGCGCTTGCTTCCGCCATGTTCCTTACCTTTCGCGACTGCACTTTGCCCTAGTGTTGCCGCGCACATCGGGAGTTCAGGGTCGATGGCGGTGAATGAGCCCGGTCCCGAGGGCGAGCATGGTGACGTGCCGACTTCTTCCCGGGACGCCCGGCTGAAGTCGATCGACGAGCGCCTGACCCGGGCCGAGCAGGTCGAAGACAAGCGACGGCCGGTGGTCGATTCCACGGCCAACGTTCGCGCCAGCGGGGCTCGGGCGCTGCAGGGGCTGGTCGGCATGCCGCTCGGTGGTGCGCTGATCGGCTGGTTGCTCGACAGGCTTTTCGGGACGGCGCCGTGGATCATGCTGGCCCTGATGTTTATCGGGTTCGCTGGTGCGGTAATCGACATGATAAGAATTTCGAAAAATGGGCGTTCGGATTCGAGCGCGGGGAAGTAAACTGTGACGGCGCAAGCGAAGATCGATCCAATGAGCCAGTTCCAGATTCACCCGATTGCGGGGGATCTGGGCAGCCCATTTCTGTTTACAAACAGCACGTTGTGGATGCTGATCCTGGTCGCGCTGATCACTGGTTTCATGGTGCTGGGACTGAAGCGGCAGCTCGTTCCTGGCCGCTGGCAGGTCGCGGCGGAGGGAATGGTCGGATTCGTCGATTCGATGGTTTCGACCAGCATCGGGGCGGAAAGCCGGCGCTATCTGCCGTGGGTGTTCACCGCCTTCATCTTCATGCTGTTTGCTAATATTCTGGGCGCGATGCCGTTCGCGGTGGTAAGGGGCGGGCATCCGTTCACGGTAACCAGCCAGTTCACCGTCACCGGGGCGATGTCGATCATTAGCTTTGCGATCGTGCTTGGCGTCGGTTTCTACAAGCATGGCCTGCATTTCCTGTCGCTGTTCTGGCCCAAGGGAATGCCGTTCGCCTTGAAGTTGCTGATCGCCCCGATCGAACTTCTCAGCTTTGCCGTGCGCCCATTCAGCCTTGGCCTGCGACCGTTCATCGCGATGTTCGCAGGCCACGTCCTGCTCGATGTCTTCGGAAATTTCATCGTGCAGGGGCTTAATGCCGGCGGCACCGGCTATGTCGTGTCGGTGCTCTGCTTCGTGTTCGTCGCCTTCATCAACGCGCTCGAACTGCTGGTCGGAGCAATCCAGGCCTATGTTTTCGCGCTGCTCACGTCGCTTTACATCAGTGATGCGGTCAACCTTCACTAATCGTTGAACTTTTCTTGCAAAGGAGTAATATCATGGATCTCGCTTCAGCCCAGGTTATCGGCGCCGGTCTCGCCGCCATTGGTGTCGGCGCAGCTGCCGCCGGTGTCGGCATCGTGTTCGGATCGTTCCTGCAGGGCGCGCTGCGTAACCCCGCGGCGGCCGACGGCCAGTTCCCGCGCCTGATCTTCGGTTTCGCCGCGGCCGAACTGCTCGGCCTGATGGCGTTCGCCGTCGCCATGATCATCCTCTACGCGCGCTAAACGGATCGGCGGCGGGGCTCGTCCCCGCCGCGAAAGAGGCCAAATGCCACAATTATCCCAGCTCTCGGACGTCGTCCTGTCACAGCTTTTCTGGCTGCTGCTGGTGCTCGGCTTCATCTATTTCGTGATCGGGCGGAACATGGTCCCGAAAATCCAGTCGACCGTCGATGCCCGCGATCAGCGGATCGCCAGCGACCTTGCCGCGGCCGACCGGGCGCGGAACGAGGCCGATGGAATCGAGCAAGCGTATCGCGCGCGGATGGACGAAAGCCGGACCGAGGCGGCGACGCGCACGGCCGCCGCCATGCACAAGGCTGGGATCGCTGCCGAGAAACGGATCAGCGAGGCTGCCGGGGCCATTTCTGCAACCTCTGCGGAGGCCGAAGCGCGCATCCGGGCGAGCCGCGCGGCGGCGGTGGTCGGCGTCGAGACGGCCGCGGCCGAATTGGCGCAGGAAATCGTCGACAAGCTCGCCGGAATGACCGTTAGCAAGGCACAGGCGGTCGAGGCAGTGAAGGCGTCGCTCCATGGTTGAAGTCACCCAAACGGTCGCTCATACCGAAGCGTCATCCACTCACGAGCAAGAACCGACGGCGCTCGGCTTTGGGCCAGGCGCGTGGGTGGCAATCGCCATGCTGTTCGTGTTCGCGCTGGCGATCTGGAAAAAGGTCCCCGGCGCGATCGGCAAGGCGCTCGACGCCAAGATCGCCGAGATTCGCGGTCAGCTGGCCGAGGCCGAAGCTCTGCGCGCGGAGGCCGAAGCGCTGAAAGTCGAATATGAGGCCAAAGCCAAGGCCGCGACGAGCGATGCCGAAGCAATCCTAGAGCGCGCCCAGCATGAGGCGGAAACGATCGTCGCCAAAGCCAAGGACGACGCGACCAGCCTCATCGCGCGCCGCCAGCGGATGGCCGAGGACAAGATTGCGGCCGAGGAACGATCGGCGATCGCCGAGGTTCGTGCGACCACCGCTCGCGCCGCCGCCGCCGCCGCCATGACGCTGATCACCGAGCGTCATGACGCGGGTTCGGACAAGGCGCTCGTCGACCGCGCAATCGCCGAACTCGGGATGCGCTGACCCCGGCTTGCGTCGCACTGGGCGGGCATCTAAGGCCCGCCACAACTTAGGCGCGTGACCCGGGGTATCCCGGACCACCGCCCGTCCCAGGAGAATAACACATGGCGAGCCAAGCGCCCAGTAACCCGCTGCCCCTGCTCTATAACGACTTGCAACCGATCAACATGCAGCAGCATGGCGACAAGAAACTCCTGCAAATCCAGAGCGCACCGCATATTGCCCAGGCGCATGCCATCCCGGTGACGGTCGACGAGTTCGCGCTGCTTCAGCGGACCTATCCGATCGTGTTCTCGGTCGGCGAGAATTCTGTGCCGCTGGCGCTGATGGGGCTCAACGAGGGGGTCAACACTTTCCTCGACGACAAGGGTATGCTGAACGAGCCGGTTTATCTGCCGGCCTATCTGCGCCGCTATCCGTTCCTGCTCGCCCAGCTCAATGAAGGCAGCGACGAGCTGTCGCTGTGCGTCGATCCGACGTCGGGCGTGATCGGTGACGGCGAGGGCGACGCAATCTTCGACGGCGACCAGCCAAGCGAGAAGATCAAGGGCATCCTCGATTTCTGCGAGCAGTTCGAAGCCGCCGGGCAGCGCACCGCAGCGTTCATGGCCGAGCTCGAGAAATCGGGATTGTTGATGGACGGCGAAGTCGCGATCCAGCCCGAAAACAGCGAGCAGCCGTTCGTCTATCGCGGCTTCCGCATGATCGACGAAGAGAAATTGCGCGAGATGCGCGGCGACGAGCTGCGCAAGATGAATCAGAATGGCATGTTGCCGCTGATCTTCGCGCACTTGTTCAGCCTCGCGCAGATTCGCGACATTTTCGGGCGCCAGGTAGCGCAGGGCAAGGGGCCGGTCCCGACCGATCTTTCCACCGACGCGATGGCCGACGCCTGATCTGGCGAATAGTTTGCCTGCGGCGGGTTGACCCCGTCGCGGACAATCCCCATCTGTGGGTTGCGCCGGTTGCGCTTGTGGATACCCCTTCCCCAAGCCTCGACCGGAGCCGCACTTCGGTGCGTTCCTCCCTGAACTTCGGCCATCCCGGCATTGTCGGGGTGGCCGTTTTTTATTCGGCGGCGATGGCGGTGGGGGAGGCGAGGCGCTCGGCGAGACCTTGAGCCAGTGCGAGCAGGAGGTGGCTGGCGCGATCAAAGCCCGTTCCGGGGCTCATCAAGTCGCGCGCGAGATAGGCGGAGCGGTCGAGCTCGATCTGGAGTGCGTGCACGCCCGCGGCAGGACGGCCATGACGTTCGACTACATAGCCGCCGGCGTAAGGATCGTTGCGAATTGCGCGAAAGCCGCTGCGGGTGGCGATTTGTACGGCCGCGTCGGCGAGCCATGGGGCGGCACTCGCGCCATGGCGGTCGCCGATGACGACCGGCTCGCGGCGCGTGGGCGGCATGCTGTGGAGGTCGAGCAGGAGCACGGTGCCGTGCTGATTGACCAGACCCGCGAGTTGAGCGGCGAGCGCGTCGTGATAGGCGGTGTGGACGGTCGCCAACCGCTGCTCGAAGCGATCACGGACAAGGGGAGTTCGCCACAGCGGGCCGTGAATTTGGGTGCGCGAGGCGATGATGCCGAGGCCATGGCGCGCGCGCGGGCCGAGCGGGGCGATGGGAAGATTGCTGTCCGCGACGATCGAAGCCGGATCGAGCTCGTCAGGCGAACGGTTGCAGTCGATCGCGCCGCGAGGGGTGCGGGCAATGACCGCGCCGAACCCCGCGGCAAGCGCCCGCCAGGCGAGTTGATCGACCAGCGGATCCTCGAGGCTCTGCAGTGCGCGGCGACCGTGGCGAGCTTCGCGCAGCAGCCAGTCGGGATAATCGCGACCCGAATGGGGAATCGACAGCAGCAGCGGGACGCCGTTGCGTGGCGCAATGATCAGCGGAGGCGCGAGCGTCGAATCCATGCCTCTGCCTAGCCACTGCCCCAGGATGGGGCAATCGCGCCGAGTGGCTGGAAATTCTTAAAGGTTGCGCGCATACAAGCGACCATGATCCGGATCCTGCTGGCTGAAGACGATACGTCGATGCGCGAATATCTGACGCGGGCGCTGACCCGTGTCGGTTATGACGTCGCCGCAGTTGGCTGCGGCACCGAGGCCATGCCGCTGCTCGAGGCCGGCAAATACGACCTGCTGCTGACCGACATCGTCATGCCCGAGATGGACGGGATCGAGCTGGCGCAAAAGGCGAGCGTGATTGATCCTGCGATCCGCGTGATGTTCATCACCGGCTTTGCGGCGGTCGCGCTGCAGGGTGGACGGACGGCGCCCGAAGCCAAGTTGCTGTCGAAGCCGTTCCATCTGAAGGACCTCGTCGCCGAGGTCGATCGCCTGTTCCAGAGCGAGGACCAGCACGGGCGGCTGTAGCGGCCAGTGGTGAAACTTGCCTCTCCCGCCAGAGCGAGAGAGGCACATCCAATTCCCTAGAATTTATATCCGGCGCGAAGACCGATGGTGCGCGGCGTGCCGGGCACGATCAGGGTGCGGGTGCAGATGCTGCAGGCCGTGCCGCGCGACAGGTCATTGCGTTTGTCGAACAGGTTCTGAACATAGAGTTCGATGTTCATGTTCCGCCAGTCGAGCCCGGTCGACGCATCGACGAGCGTGTAGGCGCGCAGGCGACCGAGGAAGCTGTTCGGGTCGGTCCCGCCGAGCGCGGGGTCGGACGTGCGCAACGAGGTTGACGCGGAGCTTTGATGTGAAACGACGCCCTGGACATGGGCTTTAGTCGCCCCGGAAACGGTCCAGCTATAGCGCGCGCTGGCCGACCCCTTGAAACGTGGCGTGATTGGCAGGCGAGTGCCCGATGGCGAGACGATCTCATCCTGCACTTGGTCGATCACGCTGGTGCAGGCAGCTGCGGTGTCTGACCCGATGTTGCAGATATTGCCCTTGGTTTTGGCATCCGTGTAGGCCGCCGCGGCGTTGAGGGTTAGCCCACCGCCGGTGTAGCTCACATCGCTTTCAATGCCGTTGATCGTCGCGTCGCGCCCGTTCTGGATGACCGTCAGCGAGTTGAGCCCAAGGTAGCTAAACTGGAATTTGCGCCAAATCTGGTGGTAGACGGCGGTATTCCAGTGAACGGCGCCGTTCATTGCGGTAATTTTCAAGCCTAGCTCGTAGTTGGTCAGATAGTCGGGCTGATAGGACTGACCAATACGGCGATTAATTCCGCCAGGCCGAAAGCCCCGCGACCAGGTTGCGTAAATCAGCGTGTTCGGTGTTAATTTATAGGTTGCGTTCAGCCGGTGTGTAAACCCGCTGCCCTTCGCTCGGTTAGGAACGGCACGACCGTCCGCCACATGTCCGACGTTGGTGCACGGCGTACCGGCCAAGCTCCCTGGCGCGAATGTCGTGTCGGTCAAATTGATCTGCGAATTCTTCAGCGTATCTCCGCTGGTTGTCAGGCAAGCGCCCACGCCAGTGCCAGAGCTTCCAGCAGCATTTGGAGCTGGTGAGCCAGGTAGAGGATCCCCGTCCGTGCCCGTGATGTAAGCAGGATTGCGGCCGAAACCATTGAACCCGAACAGGGAATTGTCGTAGCGGAACAGGCGCCCGCCCGCGGTGATCGTGAATTGGGGCGTAACGTCATACGTCGCTTCACCGAACAGCGCGTAATCCTTGTCGATGCGCTTCTGCTTGGTTAGCCAGAGCGTCCCCGGGCGGCCATTTACCGAGAGCAGCGGCGCGAGATTGTCGACGAGGTAATCTTGGAAGATGTTGTTCGACTGTCGCTGGTAGAAGGCGCCCGCAATCACCCTGAAGGGCTGATCATGTGGGCTTGAAATGCGGAACTCCTGGCTCATCTTGCGGAAGTGATCGGTGCTTGTAATGTGCTGGCGGGGGTCGAGCGTGTTGCCGGCGGCATCCTGAAAATACTCGTAATTCGCGAGCCCGCCCACAGATGCGTATGCCTCGTCGTATGTGTCTGTGTAATCGGTGTAGTCGGACGTCGTGAAGGTCTTCCGGTCGAGATAGGCACCGGCGTAGGTCAGATCAAAATTGCCGATCTTGCCTTCGACGGTCAGCGCGGCCTGCGTGAACTTGTCCTTGCGCACTTCGGGGAAGAAGCGGTCGATCTTGAGATCGCCGAGCTTGGGGTCGTAGCTGAAATTCCCGTTGCTCTTGAGGTTCTGGTGGAGGACCGTGGGGGTAACCGTCCAATTGTCATCGAGATCGATTTTGAGCGCCGCGCGGCCGCCATAGGTGGTGGTGTCGTTGAAGTTCTTTTTGACGAGGTTGCGGTTGTTGACGGTGATGCCGGGATTGTAGCCCGTGACTGTCGTGCCACCTTCGCCGTCGCTGACGGTAATGGGAGTGCCGATGTACGTCCGGTCGCCGCGTATATTGTCGATGTATCCCGCGTCATGCTGGACGTAGCCAACCCCGCGGAAGGCGATGCGATCGGCGACGGGAAGGTTGATCATTCCCTCGAGCTTGCCACCTCGACCGCCGTGCGCGACTGTGTTGATCTCGCCGTCGATGCGGCCCTCGGTGGTGTGCAGCTTGGGCTTGTTAGTGATGATGCGGATCGTGCCGGCTTCGCTCGAGGCTCCGTAAAGCGTGCCCTGCGGCCCGGCGAGGCTTTCGATGCGGGCGACGTCGTAAATATGGATGTCGAGCGTGCCGCCAATCGTCGTCACCGGCTGCTCGTCGAGATAGGTTCCGACCGAGGGGAGCGAGCCCGAGTGGTTGCCGTCTCCACCGGTCGCGACACCGCGCATATAGACGACGGTGACGCCAGGCTGGCTGGTCTGGAAGCTGACCGACGGAAGCTGCTTGGTGTATTGCTCGAAATTCGAGATGTTGAGCTGGTCTAGGCGCTTGGTCCCGATCGCCTGGATCGAGAGCGGAACCTTCGACAGATTCTCTTCACGCTTCTGAGCGGTGACGATGATCTCGGTCGAATCGGGCGCGGTGCCATCGGTCGCAACTTGCGCCTTGGGGGACGGCGGTGTGTCGTTGGCTCCGCTCTGGGCAATCGCCGGAGTGGCGAGCGCGGTGGACGCCAAAAAACCGATGGCGAGTGAGCGCATGGTCGAAATCATAGATTTTTGTCCCCAAATTCAACCCGAGCTTGACCCGCCCGGCGCCTTTTCGTCAAGCAGAGGCGGTACGAGCCGGGGACGGATTTGTTACGACCGTGGCACAAAAGCCTCGGGCGCGCGGGGAAAAGCCCCGGGCGCGCGGGGATAGGTGTCAATCACAGGGCCGAGCGCCTCAACCAGCTCGTCGAGATATGGCCGATAGTCGTGCCATTCGGCGAGCGCATCGCGATAGATCGGCTGACGAACCTGTTCGCTCGACGGGGTGCGCACAGCGCGTTCGGTTTCGTGGAAGGCGAGGCAGGCAGCATCGAACGGCAGGCGGCACGCGGCGAGCAGCCCGCGCACTTGTGTCTCGGTGTCCTCGACCAGCTCTTCGTAGATGACCCGGTGCACGCGGCCCGGCGCGACCTGGTCGATATGGGCCATGAGCCGGACATAGTCGCTGTAATAGCGGCCGAGATCGGCGAGGTCATAGGTGAACGCCTGACCGCGGGCGAAATGCTGGCGATAGTTGGCGAAGCAGCAGGCGATCGGGTGGCGGCGAATGTCGATGATCGTCGCTCGCGGCAAGACCGACAGGATGAACGGCACGAACTGCCAGTTGTTGGGCAGCTTGTCGGTGAAACGCGGGCGGTTGGTCTGGCGCTGGACCGAAGCGCGGCGGAGATATTCGGCGCCGAGTGCGCCGCGCTGCGCCGGGGTCAGCGAGGCGAGCATTCGCGGGTAAGATTCCGCGCTCCGGGCAACCGCCGGGAGGTCCGAAAGCTCACCTGTGCCCTCCACCTGCGGATGGCTCGACAATATCTGCTCGACAAGAGTCGAACCGGCGCGCGGCATGCCGAGAATGACGATCGGATCGGGATCGGTCGCGCCGCCCGGTGCCTCGAACAATTCGGGCAGCGTGACGGCGATGCTCCGATCGACGAGCCTGGTGACCTCTGCCGCCTGGTAAGGCTGGCTTTCCAGCCTGAGGCGATTGGCGCTGGCGTAGTGCGCGAAGGCGGTCGCATGATCGCGCGCGTCATGCATCGCCTTGCCGAGCGCGAAATCGAGGTGGACGCGATCTTCGGGCGCGAGGTCGGGCGTAGCGAGCGCCGCGCGCATGTTCGCCACGTCGTCGTTGCTGAAGCGGAAGGTCTTGAGGTTGGCGAGGCTCCACCACGCCTCGCCGAGCGAGGGCCGGTAGGCGATCGCGGTGCGATATGCGGCGATCGACTCGTCAAGGTTACCGATCGTCTTCAGCAAAGTCCCCAACGTCAGGAGCAGGCGCGGCTGTTTGGGCGCCCGTTTGAGCACGCCGCGATAAAGCGCGATCGCTTCATCGAATCGACCGAGTCGGCCGAGGATCGAAGCTTTCAAATTGAGATGGCCAAGATCATCAGGTTCGGCGGCGAGTATCTCCTCGACCATGACCAGCGCGTCGGCGTGTCGTCCGGTGCGATTGAGGATCAGCGCGAGGTTGGCGCGCGCGGCCATGAAAGCTGGCGCAAGTTCGACGGCGCGGCGGAGCAGATTCTCGGAGTCGGTCATTCGTCCAAGGCGCGCAGCAAGTTCGGCCATCATGCGGATCGCCGCCACGTCGAATGGGTCATCGCGCAATTGCTCGCGCAGCAGTCGTTCCGCGACATCGAGCCGGTTAGCGACCAGCGCGGCGCCGCATTCGAGAAGCCGGTTCGAGGCGGTTGCGGAGGGCGGACCAGTCACGTGCCGTCTGTGACGCTCCACAGCGGCCCAGGCAAGCTGTTCGAGGCTTCGAGAATCGACGCCGACTCGGCGCGTGGTACCCGGCGGAACCTCCCTAACCGCTTGCAAAGTCCCAATTCGAGACGTCGCGCGGCTTTTTTTGCGATCGAACCGCGGGCCAAAACCTGCCGAATTGATGCGGTCATCGCATCCATCAACTATTGTTAATTTTCTGCTAACCTCGGTTATAAAATGTCATAAAACTACCATTAGTTGCAAAGCTGCCAAGAGAAGTGCCATTGGAGAGAGGCTATCTCAATATAATTAGTTGTTTTTGCAAGGATGCCACAGACGAATTTCGCTACCTCCGAGTTGAACGAGGCGGGTTGTTCGAGGTTGGGCAGGTGGCCGGCGTCGGCGATCAGTTCGATCCGCGAGCCGTCGATGAGCGTTGCCAATTCGCCGCTCAGGGCTGGCGGTGTTACCCGGTCAGAACAACCGCACAGGACAAGCGTCGGGACGGTGATCGCCCGCGCCCGGTCGCGCTGATCGGCGAGCCATACTGCGCGGCTGGCGAAGCGGAACGCTGGCGGGTCGATGCGCTCCATGACGCCCACCAGCCGCGCGGCGAGCGGGCTATCCGCGCCCTCGGCAAGCAAGTGCGGGATCCGCGCTTTCGCGAGTGCAGGCATATCATGACTTGCGGCAATCGACCGCTCGGCGATCGCCTCGCCGTCGGGATGGCAGGCAAAGCTGTCGGCAAGGATCAGCGAGGCGAGGCGGTGGTGGGCGCGGTGGGCAATCGCGATCGCGACCACGCCGCCGAGCGACAGGCCGCAGAGATGAACTCTGTCGAGGTCGAGTGCGTCGAGTGCGGCGACGATTGCCTCGGCAAACTGATCGTGCGGATCGCCGTTACGTTCCACGATCGGGTCGCTTTCGCCATAGCCGGGATAGTCGAACGCGATTGTTCGGCGGGTTGTGCCGAAATGATCGAGCTGCGGATCCCAGGCGGATTTATCCGAGCCGACGCCGTGCAGGAAGACGAGCGGGACGTCGCCACTGCCCTGCTGGCGATAGCCGATGGTGCCAAGGGATGTTGCGAGCGTCGCCATGCTCGGGTGATGGCCAACGAGATCGCTTTTGTGAAGCTCCTTCCCGCGCTACGCCGCTGCGATGACCAGCATGACCGTCAACGGCGAGGCGATCGCCTACAAGCTCGATCCAGAGACGCCGCTGCTTTGGGCGCTGCGCGATGCGTCGAATTTGACGGGGACGAAGTACGGCTGCGACAGTCGCGATTGCGGGGCGTGCACGGTGATCATCGACGGGCGCGCGGTGATGAGTTGCTCGGTCACGATCGGGTCGATCGAGGGAGCCGAAGTGATGACGATCGAAGGACTCTCACAAGATCGGTCGCACCCGGTTCAGCAGGCGTGGGCGGCCGAGCAGGTGAGCCAGTGCGGCTTTTGCGATCCGGGGTTCATCATGGCCATCGCGGCGCTGTTGAAGGCCAATCCACGGCCCGATGAAGCGGCGATTGCGGAACTTCCCAACCATTGCGCATGTGGGGCCTATCCGCGGATCAAGAAGGCGATCGCCCGAGCAGCTCAAATGATGGCGGCGGCTGCCACAACTGCCAATAGCACCATGCTGTCCCCGTTAAGCCCCGGCTCATCGACACACGCCGACAAGCTTTCCGAGCGTTGAGTGGAGGTTGTGATGCGTAGATTGATACTGGCGGCGGCGCTGGTCGGGGTTGCGGTCCCGGCGATGGCGCAGGATCGCGAAGCCTGGGCCGAGCGCCGCGCCGCGCGTGCTGAACAGCGCCAGCAGGAGCCGCAGGCCCAACAGAGCGCGCAGCCGCGCCCCGAACGCCCGCGTGTCGAACAACAGCATGTCGAGCAGCCTCGGGTCGAGCAGGCGGCACCGCAACAGGTTGAGCGGCCACGAATGGAGTGGCATCGTGAGGCGCGGCCAGACCAGCAACGCGTCGAGCAACCGCGCGCTGAAGCACAGCAACTTCCGCAACGCGTCGAACGGCCACGGATTGAATGGCGGCAGGTGCGCCAGGGCTCCGATGTGCAGCAAAGAAACGGTCAGCGCGATGGCCGCCAGTGGAATGGCCAGCGCGACGGCCATCAGTGGACCGGTGGTCCGCGCGAGGTTCATCCGCCCGTCAGCCAGCCGGCAACCGGCCAGCTGCCAGTTGTACGGCTTCCGGTAAGCCAGCAGTGGACGGGGCATCAACGTGACGGCCAGCGTTGGGCGAGCCGTCCCGACGAGCACCGCTGGTCGAGCAATTGGCAGCATGATCCGCGCTATGACTGGCGGCGCTATCGCGATCGCAACCGCGCGATCTTCCGCATCGGCAGCTATTACGATCCGTTCGGGTGGGGCTATCGCCGGGTCAACGTCGGCTTCACGCTATATTCGGGCTATTACTCATCCAATTACTGGCTCGACGATCCGTGGCAGTATCGTCTGCCGCCGGCTTACGGGCCGTATCGCTGGGTGCGCTATTACGACGACGCGGTATTGGTCGACCTATACTCTGGTCGAGTGGTCGAAGTGATCCGCGACTTCTTCTGGTAGACCCGGAACAGCAGTTGGTCGAAGGGGCGTTGCGGGCTGACCGCTGCGCCCCTTCGCACGACAGGGTTCGTCGCTTTCAATCTTAAGGAATTTCCATGCGCTTCTCGCCGTTCGCGACTGCTTCCCTGATTGCCGTCGCCGCGAGCCTTGGCGCCTGTGCAACTGTCGCGCCGCCGGTGGCCCCGCCGCAGCCGGCGATGGCGCCGGCGCCGAACGCGCATGACGCGCTGTTCCAGCTGTTCAAGGACGATGACGAGGCGAGCCTCAAGCTCAATCCGATGAACGCGATCTATCGTGGCGACTTGCGCTATGCCGACCAGTTCGGGGACTATCTGAGCGACACGTATTATGATGCGACGCGGGGTCAGGCGCAGGCGTCGCTTGAACGACTTCACGCGATCGACCGCAGCAAGCTCGACGAGACCGACCAGATCGCCTGGGATGTGTTCGATTATCAGGAAAAGGATGCGATCGAGGGGCTTTCGCCCGAGATCCTGCCGCTGACCAAAGTGCGGCCGCTCAACCATTTCTACGGCTTTCAAAGCGCCTATCCGACTTTTGCCAGCGGGAAGGGCGGAGCGCCGTTCGCAACGCTTACCGACTATGACAACAACCTCACGCGCCACCCCGGCTATGTGAAATGGATCGACGGGGCCATTGCGCGCTTCCGCGAAGGCGAGACGAGCGGGGTGGTGGAGACCAAGCTGACAATCCGCAACGTCATCGAGCAGCTCGACAATCAGTTGGCGCAAAAGCCCGAGGCGTCGCAATATTATGCCCCGGTAACGATGTTCCCGGCGAGCTTCACGCCATCGGACAAAGCGCGGCTGACGACGCAATATCGCGCCGCGATCGTCGAGCAGCTGATGCCCGCGACCAGGCGGCTGCGCGACTTTCTGGCGAATGAATATCTGGCGCGCGCGCGTGATGGCGCGGGCGAGATGTACATGAAGGGCGGGGATGCGCTGTACCGCTATCAGATCCGCTCGACGACGACGACCGACCTGACGCCCGAGCAGATCCACGCGCTCGGCCTGAGCGAAGTCGCGCGGATCACCGATGGGTTCAAGGGGGTGCAGCAGGAGGTCGGCTTCAAGGGCACGCTGCCGCAATTCTTTGATTACATGCGGACCAGCTCCAAGTTCCAGCCCAAGTCGCGCGAACAGATGGCGGCGGACTTCCATGCCATCCAGGCGAAGGTCGAGACGCAGCTGCCGAGCCTGTTCTCGATCATGCCGAAGGCGAAGCTGGCAATCCGGCCGTACGACCCGACGATCGAGAAATTCCAGGCGGGCGGAAGCTATGAGCAGGGCACGCCCGACGGGTCGCGGCCGGGGACCTTCTATTACAATGGCTATGACCTGCCGTCGCGCAGCACGTGGGAGGACACCACGCTGTTCCTGCACGAAGGCGAGCCGGGGCATCATTTCCAGATCAGCCTGGCGCAGGAGAATGAGGCGCTGCCGTCGTTCATGCGGTTCGGCGGGAACACCGCCTATGCCGAGGGTTGGGCGCTTTATGCCGAGACGCTGGGTTACGACATGGGGTTCTACAAAGATCCCTATGCGCGGTTCGGGACGCTCAACGACGAGATGCTGCGGGCGATGCGGCTGGTGGTCGATACCGGCATCCACTCGATGGGTTGGACGCGCGAACGGGCCATCGAGTATATGCTTGGGCATTCGGGGATGGGCAAGACCGACGCCACCGCCGAAGTCGAACGCTATATCGCGATCCCGAGCCAGGCGACTGCGTATAAGGTCGGCGCGATGACGATCCAGAAGCTGCGCAAGCGGGCCGAGGCTGAGCTGGGACCCAAGTTCGACATTCGTGAATTCCATGCCCAGGTGCTGATGACGGGCGCGCTGCCGCTGAGCATCCTGGAGGCGAAGATAGATCGTTGGATTTCCGCCAAAAAAGCGGGTTAGCGGCGCGGAAGGTTAGGCAAAGGTTTGGGCTAATCGCATTTTTGCGGAGCGCCGCAAATCCCGCGAATGTTCACAATGTTCACGGTGACGGGTCAGTTGCAGCGAAGGCATATTGGGAAAGTGAGAAAGAGCAATCGAGAACGACTCGTGGCGTAGATTATCTCACACAGGGGTAGCTGTAGGACAGGAAAAACGACAGTATCGGAAGAGCTGGCCTCCAGCGCCCCGATAATTGCCAACTGTTTCTCGCGTGCAGTTTTGACGCGCCGATCGATCCGCCCTCGAACAACTTCGTCTCGCGCTTTTCGCCGCAATCGGCAGTCACCACGATGATGAGCATAAACCTCATGGCATTTGGTATCTCCAACGTCGTCGTCGGCTGGCTGGGGCGATTCTATGAGCCGCTCGGTCCCACTTTATTCTGGGAATTGCATGCCGGGGTCGCGACGGGAGGCGCGATCATGGCGCTGGCGCTTCGACCCTTCATCGCCCGATTGCTCGATGATCACTGCGAGGGCTCTTTGGCGATGGCGAGCACCGCTTACTAGAGATGACGACGATCACCGGCGGACATCGCAGCCGTCGGGCGGCTGAGTATAGTTGCGTCTCACACCGTTGGCACGCCGCCTTTCGCCCTCCCACCGCTGCGAGCCGGGTTCAATTGTCTACCGGGATCGTTGCTTTCGCCGGGATGACGTCAGCCCGTCAGCGCTTTGGCGATTAGTTTGCGCGAGTTGTCGATGCCGTAGAGGGCGATGAAGCTGCCCATTCGAGGGCCCTGCGAACTGCCGAGGAGGGTCTCGTAGAGGGCCTGGAACCAGTGGCGGAGGGTCTCGAAAGCGTGGCGCTTGCCGATTTCGAAGACGATGTTCTGGATCTCGTCGCCGGGGGTGTCGGGGGGGAGCTTGGCGAGTTCGGCGTCGAGGTCGGTCAGCGCGGCGCGCTCGGTCTCGGTCGGCGGGCGGCGGGTGAGGGTCGGGGCGACGTAATCGCGCGCATAGTTGACCGCGAGGCCGATCAGATTGTCGAGTTCTGGGTCGGTTTCGGCGGACGTGCCGGGGGCGTAGCGCTGCACGAACTTCCACGCGGTCGCCTTGTCGCCGACGCCGGGGAGGGAGGCGAGGTTGAGCAATAGGCCGTAGGTGAGGGGGAGGGCGGCGTCGGGGACTTTCCCGCCGTGGATGTGGTGGACCGGGTTGCCGAGCTTTTGCTCAATGGGTTGCGCGGCGTAGTTGCCACGAAACTGGAGGTAATCGTCGACCGCGCGGGGGCTGACGCCGATGTGGAGGCTCTTGGCTTTCTTCGGCTCGCGGTAGGCGAAGAAGGCGAGGCTTTCCTCGCTGCCATAGGTCAGCCATTGGTCGAGGGTCAGGCCGTTGCCCTTGGATTTCGAGATCTTCTCGCCCTTTTCGTCGAGGAACATCTCGTAGTTGAAACCTTCGGGCGGGCGGCCGCCGAGGATCCGCGCGATCTTGCCCGACTGGATGGTTGAATCGTTGAGGTCCTTGCCCGCCATCTCGTAGTCGATCCCGAGCGCGACCCAGCGCATCGCCCAGTCGACCTTCCACTGGAGCTTGGCGAGGCCGCCGAGTGCGGATTGGGTGATTTGGGTGCCGTCTTCGTCGGTGAAGGCGATGGTGCCGGCGTCGGGATCGACGACGGTTACGGGGACTTGCAGGACGCGGCCGGTGGTGGGCGAGATGGGGAGGACGGGGGAGTAGGTCTGGCGGCGCTCCTCGCGCAGGGTCGGGAGCATCACGCCGAGGATCGCCTCCCATTGGCGCAGGACCTGGCGGAGGGCGTCGTCGAACTGGCCCGAGGCGTAGGCCTCGGTCGAGGAGACGAACTCATAGTCGAAGCCGAAGCGGTCGAGGAAGCTGCGCAGGAGTGCGTTGTTGTGCGCGGCGAAACTGTCGTGCGTGCCGAACGGGTCGGGGATGCGGGTCAGCGGCTTGCCGAGGTTGGCGGTGAGGAGGTCGGCGTTGGGGATGTTGTCGGGGACCTTGCGCAGGCCGTCCATGTCGTCGCTGAACGCAATCAGGCGGGTGGGGTTGCCGGTCAATTCTTCGTAGGCGCGGCGGACCATGGTCGTGCGCAGGACTTCGTTGAAAGTACCGATGTGGGGCAGGCCGGAGGGGCCGTAGCCGGTCTCGAAGATGATGGCCTCACCGCCTGGCTTGCCATCGGGCCAGCGCTTGATGAGCTTGCGTGCTTCTTCATAGGGCCAAGCCTTGCTGGTCATCGCCGCAGCGCGGATGGCCTCGTCCACTGTTGCCCTTTCGTTCCGCGATGGCCAAGGATGGGCCCGCTATGGCTGCCCTTTTGCCTCTTCCCGTCCTTCACGCAACCCATGCCGGGATCTGGCTGGCAGGGGAGGAGGGCGTGCGCGGGGTATCGCGGGGGGAAGCGATTTCGCGGGCGGCGGAAACTCCGCATATCTTGCTCAATGCGCCGTTGGTCGGCCAGCGGCTGGGCTATCCCGATCTGTCGGGGCTGGATCTGCTCGAACTGTTCGCATTCGTGTTTCCGGCGCGGTTCGTGGTGCCAACGGTGGCGGCGCTGTGCCGGGCGCTGGGTGTGGAAGTGCCCGCCGAAGATGGCGCGGCGGCGGGGACATTGCGGGCGATTGCCGGCAAGCTGATGGCGGCGATGGCGGCGGGCGACTGGCCCGAGCGCGAGGGGGCGTGGACGTCGAACGCGAGTTTGCACCGGCTGGGGTGGGGCTGGGCGCCGCTGGTGGGCGCGCGGCTGGCTCAGCCCGAGCGGTCGGAGCGGATGCTGTTTTCGAGACTGGCGCAGTGGGACGAGGCCGCCGAGCGGGTGCCGCCGAGGACGGTTACGGTGTCCGCCGACGATGCGATCGGGCGGCTCGCGGAGCTGACCGGAGGCGGGGCCGAGGCGCGTAGCGGGCAGCAGGCGATGGCGGGCGAGGCAGCGAAGATGTTCGCGCCTCGGGTGGCGCAGGGCGCGCCGAATTTGATTTTGGCCGAGGCGGGGACGGGGATCGGCAAGACGCTCGCCTATCTCGCACCGGCGTCGCTGTGGGCCGAGCGGGCGGGCGGGACGGTGTGGGTGTCGACCTTCACCAAGGCGCTGCAGCGGCAATTGGATGCCGAGGGCGCGCGGATCGTGGCCGATCCCGAGGAGCGCAAGCGGCGGATCGTGGTGAGGAAAGGCCGCGAGAATTATCTGTGCCTGCTCAACCTGGAGGATGCGCTGCAGGGGGCATTCACGGGGCGGGCGGCAGTGCTGGCGCAGCTCGTCGGACGGTGGGCGGCTTATTCGAAGGACGGGGACATGGTCGGCGGAGACTTGCCCGGGTGGCTGCCGAGCCTGTTTCGACGGGCAGGGGCGGCGGCGCTGACCGACCGGCGCGGCGAGTGTGTTTATGCCGGGTGTCCGCATTACCGGCGCTGCTTCATCGAGCGGGCCGAGCGGGCGGGGCGCGAGGCGGATATCGTGATCGCCAACCATGCACTGGTGATGGTCAATGCGGCGCGGGGGCGGCCCGATGCGCCGAGCCGGATCGTGTTCGACGAGGGGCATCATCTGTTCGACGCCGCGGATTCGACCTTTTCGGTGGTGCTCGGCGGGCAGGAAGCGATCGAGATGCGGCGCTGGCTGGTGGGGCCGGAGGGGCGGTCGCGGGGGCGGCGGCGAGGGTTGGCCGCGCGGCTGATGGATGTGTGTTCTTACGACGAGGAGGGGGCGACGGCGCTCGACTCGGCGGTTGAGGCGGCGCGCGCATTGCCGTCGGACGGGTGGTTGCAGCGACTGGCGGAAGGGTCGCCGTTCGGGCCGGTCGAGGCGCTGCTCGGCGAGGTGCGGGGGACGGTTTACGCGCGGGCCAAGGCGCAGGAGGCGGGCTATGGGCTCGAGACCGAGCTGGCCGAACCCGACGGTGCGCTGGTCGGGGCGGCGGCGGGGGCATTGGAGGCATTGGAGGCGCTGGGCCAGCCGTTGGCGGCGCTGACGCGGCGGCTGGAGGCGGTGCTTGAGGACGCGCCGGATTGGCTCGACGGGTCGGCGCGGGCGCGGGTCGAGGGAGCGATTACGGGGCTGGCGTGGCGGCGCGAGACGATCGGGGCATGGGTGCGGTTGCTGGCGCGGATCGGCGGAGCGGCGGATGGCGATTTCGTCGACTGGCTGGCGATCGAGCGGGTCGAGGGGCGCGAATATGATGTCGCGATCCACCGCCGCTGGCTCGATCCGACGCGGCCGCTGGCGCAGGCGGTGCTCAGCCCGGCGCATGGCGTGCTGGTGACATCGGCGACGCTGCGCGGGTCGGGGGGATGGGCGCAGGCCGAGGCGCGGACCGGAGCGCTGCATTTGCCGCAGGCGGCCGAGCGGTTCGCGGCGGAAAGCCCGTTCGATTATGGACGGATGGCCGAGGTGCTGGTGGTCAATGACTTGCCGCGCGGCGATCTGGCGGCACTTGCGGGGGCTTATGCGCGGTTGATCGAGGCGGCGGGGGGCGGGACGCTGGGGCTGTTCACCGCGATCCAACGGTTGCGCGCAGTGCATGCGCGGATCGCCGATCGATTGGCGCGGGCGGGGTTGCCGTTGCTGGCGCAGCATGTCGACCCGATCGACACGGGGACGCTGGTCGATATTTTTCGGGATGACCCGAGGGCATCGCTGCTGGGCACCGACGCGTTGCGCGACGGGGTCGATGTGCCGGGCGAGTCGCTGCGGCTGGTGGTGATGGAGCGGGTGCCGTGGCCGCGACCGACGGTGCTGCACGCAGCGCGGCGGCTGGCGGGCGGGGGGAGCGCCTATGACGACAGCATCGTGCGGGCGCGGTTGGCGCAGGGGTTCGGGCGGCTGATCCGGCGGCAGGGCGACCGGGGGATGTTCGTGATCCTGTCGGCGGCAATGCCGAGCCGGTTGCTGAGTGCGTTTCCGCCGCAAGTTCAGGTGGCGCGGGTGCCGTTGGATGTCGCGATTGCGCGGGTGGCGCGGCGGCTAGGCGGAGAGGGCGGCGCTGAGCTGGTCGCGCAGGCGAACGAGGTGGTCGATATCGAGTGATGGCGCGGCCGGGAGCGTGATCGTCGCGCTCGGCTGGGGCGCCGGGTCGGTCAGTTCGAGCACGGGCGAAGGACTGGTCTTGTCGCCGAGCAGTTGCTGCACGCCGCGGACGGTATAGCCTTCCTGGCCGAGCAGGCGGTGAATGCGGCGCGCAAGCGCGACGTCAGCAGCTCGATAATAGCGACGATTGCCAGCGCGCTGGAGCGGGCGGAGCTGGGGAAATTTGCTCTCCCAGTAGCGCAGGATGTGCTGCGGGACGCCGAGCTCGACCGACAGTTCGCCGATCGTCCGAAAGGCGTCCGGAGCCTTGTCGGAAGTCGCCACGTTCGCGCCTACTTGACGATCTTGTCGCGCATCATGTGACTGGCGCGGAAGGTCATCACGCGACGCGGCGCGATTGGCACCTCGATCCCGGTCTTGGGATTGCGGCCGACACGCTCGCCCTTGTCGCGCAGGATGAAGCTGCCGAAACCTGAAATCTTGACGTTTTTGCCATCGGAGAGGGCATGGCACATATGAAACAGCAGGCGTTCGACCATGCTCGCGGCCTCGGCGCGCGAAATGCCCAGCTGACGGTGGACGGTATCGGCGAGGTCGGCGCGCGTGAGCGTTCCCGAATGAAGCCCACCATCGTGGTTCCGTGCAACGCCTGCATCAGCCATAAAATGTCCCTCGCCCGCGATTCAAGACTCGCGCCCCCGCGAAGCCTAATGCAATCTATAACCTAAGTCACACCGTCAGGAAACCGACAAAAACGCAATAATCGACTTATTTATCAATAGCGCAGCGCGACTTGATCAGTAGCGGAGTGCGGCAGCACCCCAAGTGAAGCCACCGCCCATCGCTTCGAGCACGACCAGATCGCCACGTTTGATTCGCCCATCCCTGACCGCGACGTCGAACGCGAGCGGGACCGAGGCGGCCGAGGTGTTGGCGTGGCGGTCGACGGTGACGACGACCTTGTCAGGCGACAGGCCGAGTTTGCGCGCGGTGGCATCGAGGATGCGGGCGTTGGCCTGGTGGGGCACGACCCAGTCGATGTCGGCGGAGGTGAGGCCGGCGGCGTCGAGCACTTCGCCTAGAACGGCGGCGAGATTAGTGACGGCGTGGCGGAAGACCTCGCGGCCCTTCATGCGCAACTTGCCGACGGTCTGCGTCGTCGAGGGGCCGCCGTCGACGTAAAGCAGGTCGTTGTAGCGACCGTCGGCGTGGAGTTTGGTTGCGAGGATCCCGGAGGCGGGGTCGTCGGAAGCGCGCAGGATCATCGCGCCGGCGCCGTCGCCGAACAGGACGCAGGTGGCGCGGTCCTCCCAGTCGAGGATGCGGCTGAAGGTTTCGGCGCCGATAACGAGCGCGGTCTTCGCCCCGCCGCCACGGATCATCGAGTCGGCGACGGTCAGGGCGTAGAGGAAGCCCGAGCAGACTGCGGCGACGTCGAACGCGATGCAATCGGGGATACCGAGCGCGGTCTGGACCTTGGTCGCGGTGGCGGGGAAGGTCTGGTCGGGGGTCGCGGTGGCGAGCACGATGAGGTCGATTTCGCTGGCGTCGATCCCGGCATGGGCGAGTGCGGCGCGGGCGGCGTCGGTGGCCAGCGTGCCGGTGGTCTCGCCTTTGCCAGCAATGTAGCGCGCGCGGATGCCGGTGCGCTCGACGATCCAATCGTCCGACGTGTCGACTTGCGCGGCGAGTTCGGCGTTGTCGACGCGGCGTGCGGGGAGGGCCGAGCCAACCCCGGCGACGACGGAGCGGAGCGGCATCATGCGGCTTCGCCTTCGCCATGGGCCGGTTTGACGGCGCTTTCGCCCCCGCCAATCTCGCCATTGAAGGCGTGGGCGCGGAATTCGTCGAGATCGGTCGCGATCTTGCGGGTGATGTCGTTGCGGACCATCGACGCGGCGACCTTGATCGCGTTGGCGACGCCCTTGGGGGTGGCCGAGCCGTGGCTTTTTACGACCAGGCCGTTCAAGCCGAGGAAGACCGCGCCATTGTGGTTGTTGGGGTCGAGGTGGACCTTGAGCATGTGCAGCGCGGGCTTCGACAGCGCAAAGCCAGCCTTGGAGCGGAGCGAAGAGGTGAAGGCGCGGCGCAGCAGGTCGGTGACGAAGCGGGCGGTGCCCTCGGCGGTCTTGAGCGCGATATTGCCCGAGAAGCCATCGGTGACAACGACGTCGACCTCGCCGCGCGACAGCTGGTCGCCCTCGGTGAAGCCGTTAAAGCGCATCGGAAGATAGGTCGCCTCACGCAACATCGCGGCGGCTTCCTTGAGCTCGCCGGTGCCCTTCAATTCCTCGGTGCCGATGTTGAGCAGCTTGACCCGCGGCTGATCAATGTCGAGCACAGTTCGGGCGTAGGCGGCGCCCATGACGGCGAACTGGACGAGGTTTTGCGCATCGCATTCGGTGTTGGCGCCGAGATCGAGCATGACGAGGTCGTGGTCGCCGAGTGTCGGCAGCAGCGCGGCGAGCGCCGGGCGATCGATGCCCGGCATGGTGCGCAGCGCGAGCTTGGCGATGGCCATCAGCGCGCCGGTGTTGCCGGCCGACAGTGCAGCGTCGGCGTGGTCGTCCTTGACCGCGTTGATTGCCATGCCCATCGAGGTGGTGCGCGCGCGGCGGATCGCCTGGCTCGGCTTTTCGGTCGCGGCAATCGACTCGGTGGTATGGTGGATGGTGACGGCGTCGGCGAGCGCTGGGTGGCGCGCGAGTTCGGGCGCGATCAGCGCCTGGTCGCCGAACAAATGGAAGCGGAGCGCCTTGTCCTTGCGGCGTGCAGCGGCGGCGCCAGCGACGATCGTCGCCGGGCCGATGTCGCCCCCCATTGCGTCAATCGCGATGCGCGGGCCGTCGGTCATCGACTGCACCCCTTGTCCGCAATCAGGCCTCGGTCGAGACGATTTCGCGGCCGTTGTAGTGGCCACAGGCGGCGCACAGATTGTGCGGGCGCTTCAGCTCGCCGCAGTTCGAACACTCCTGGAAGCTCGGCACGTCGAGCGCATGATGGCTGCGACGCATATTGCGCTTGGAGGGCGAGGTTTTTCTTTTGGGGACGGCCATGCGGCACCTTGGCTTGGATCAAAACAAAAAGGACCACCCTCGCCATGCTCACCGGGGGCAGAACCCGCGGCGGCGGCCGGATGGTCGCGAACGAGGCTGCCCTATAGCGAAAAGCGGACGGGACGCAAGGATGCTTGTGCGACGACGGGTACCGGCCCGCGGGTTCGTTGTTGCGAAGAACTGTACCTGCCCGCACCCCCGCCCGGCCAACCCATTCAGGATACCTTGGTGGGTTGGCCGGGCGGGGGTGCGGGCAGGCACAGCACTAGCGCGAAGCGCCAGCCAAAACCTCATCCGCCACGAACGGATTGGTCTTTCGCTCCTGGCCGAAGGTCGACATCGGGCCGTGGCCGGGGATGAAGCTGGTATCGTCGCCCATCGGCCACAGGCGGGTGGTGATGGCGTCGAGCAAATGCTGGTGATTGCCGCGCGGGAAATCGGTCCGGCCGATCGATCCGGCGAACAGCACGTCGCCGACGATCGCGAGGCGCGATGCTGGGTGGTGGAAGACGATGTGGCCGGGGGTGTGGCCGGGGCAGTGGCGGACGTCGAGGGTGAGCTCGCCGAGCGTCACCGTGTCGCCGTCGACCAGCCAGCGGTCGGGCTCGAACGGCTCGCCGGTGACGCCATAGTTGCGGCCGTCATCGGCGAGGCGGGCGATCCAGAAGCGGTCTTCCTCGTGCGGGCCCTCAATCGGCACGCCGAGTTCTTTCGCGAAGATACCGGCCGAACCGCAATGATCGATGTGACCGTGGGTGATAAAGATTTTCTCGATCGTCACCCCGGCGCGCGTCACGGCATCGCGCAGCTTGGGGAGGTCGCCGCCGGGGTCGACGAACGCGCCGCGCATCGTCTTCGTGCACCAGATCAGGCTGCAATTCTGCTGCAGCGGGGTGACGGGGAGGATGGCGGCGCACAGCGGCTGGTCGGTCATCATGGCGAGTTAGGGAGCGGGTGGGAGCTTGTCGAGCGATGGCGGGACAGTGCGCATCGCGGCGGCGACGGCTTCGGTACGGCGCAGGGCTTGCAGGACATTGCCGCCGGCGAGCTTGGCGAGGTCGGTGTCGGACCAGCCGCGGTGGATCAGTTCGGCGAACACCAGCGGATAGGAGTCGACTCCGGTCAGATTCTCGGGGGTGTCGTCGATCCCGTCGAGGTCGGCGCCGATGCCGACATGATCGTGCCCGGCGACCTTGGCGATATGGTCGATGTGGTCGGCGACGTCGCTGACGGTGACCGGCGGGGCGGGGTGCGCGGCGGTCCAGCTCTTGACCCCGGCGGCGACGGCCTTGCTATCGTTGCGGATGATCGTCTTGAGGCGGGCTTCCTCGGCGGCCTTGGTCGATTCATATTGCAGGCGGGCGGGGGAGAGGAAGAGTGGCACCCAGTTGGCCATGACCACGCCGCCGTTGGCGGGAAGCAGGCGAAGGACGTCGTCGGGGACGTTGCGCGGATGGTCGTTGAGCGCGCGGGCGGAGGAGTGGGAGAAGATCACCGGGGCGCGGCTGGCGGCGATCGCCTGGCGCATGACCTCGGGGGAGACGTGGCTCAGGTCGACGAGCATGCCGAGGCGGTTCATCTCGCCGACGACGTGCAGGCCGAAGGGGGAGAGGCCGTGATACTTGGCGTCGTCGGTGGCGCTGTCGGCCCATTCGGTGGTCTGGTTGTGGGTCAGCGTCATGTAGCGCGCGCCGAGGCGGTAGAATTGGCGGAGCGCAGCCATGCTGCCGCCGATCTGGCGCCCGCCTTCGATCCCGATCAGCGAGGCGACGCGGCCGGCGTGGTGGATGCGGACGATGTCGTCGGCGGTGTAAGCGCGCTCAAGGGTCGCGGGGTAGGCGGCGATCAGCCGGTCGACGATGTCGATCTGTTCGAGCGTGCGGCGAATCGCTTCGTCGCCGGTGAGCTTGCCGTCGATGTAGACCGACCAGAATTGGCCGCCGAGGTGGCCGGCCTTTAGCCGCGCCATGTCGGTCATGAGGGGGTGATCGGGCCAGCTTGCGGTGTTGGCGGACAAGTTGGCGGTAGCGAAGCCGTGGCTTTCGGCGAGCTGCTCGGCGATGTCGTTGTGGCCGTCGATCAGCGGGGTCGCGGCGAGGATGCGGTCGATGCGGGCGCGGGTCGCGGGGTCGATGGGGGCGGCGAGCGCGGTGGACGAGGTGGCGACGAGCAACGCGGCGGCGAACATGGACTTGAGCATATTTACTCCCCTTGGATCGCGGTGGGTTTACGAAGGCGGGGGCGGCGGGGCAATGCGCTCGTGATGGGAGAGAATTTCGTCCTGTTCGATGATGCGCGCGACGGCGCAGGACCGGCGCGGCTGTATCGCGATCCGGTGGGGGAGATTGTCGCGTGGACCCTCGACGAGGTGCGCCCGGCGCTGGCGGCGCTGCGCGATGCGGTGCGCGGGGGGCGGCATGCGGCGGGGTATCTGGCTTATGAGGCGGGGCAGGCGCTTGACGCCAAGCTGGCGAAGGATGCGCGCGTCGGCGACGGGCCGTTGCTGTGGTTCGGGCTGTTCGAGGGGTTTGAGCGCGTCGAGGCGGCGGTGCTGGCCGATCCGGCTGGGGCGTTCGCGGGGCGGGTGTGGCCGAGGGTCGGGCGCGAGGTCTATCTCGCGGCGGCAGCGGAGGTTCGCGAGGCGCTGTTCGCGGGGGATTATTATCAGGCGAATTTGACGTTCGGGTGCGACGTTGCGGTCGGAGGGTCGCCGCTGGCGTTGTTCGCGCGGTTGCGGGGTGGCTCGCGGGCGGGATGGGGCGGGGTGGTGCGCTATCCGGGTGGCGCGCTGGTGTCGCTGTCGCCCGAGCAATTCTTCACGCTGCGCAATGGCCAGCTCAATGCGCGGCCGATGAAAGGGACGGCTCGGCGGTCGCGCGACGCGGCGGCGGATCGCGCGCTGGCGGAGGAGCTGGCGGCCGATCCCAAGCAGCGGGCGGAGAATTTGATGATCGTCGACTTGCTGCGCAACGATTTGGCGCGGGTGTCGGAGACGGGGAGCGTCGCGGTGCCGCGATTGTTCGCGGTCGAAACCTATCCGACGGTGCATCAGCTGGTATCGGAGGTGAGCTCGACCTTGCGTGCGGGGCTCGATGCGGTCGATGTGATCGAGACGATTTTTCCGTGCGGGTCGGTGACGGGGGCGCCGAAAATTGCGGCGATCCAGGCGCTGCGGCGGTTGGAGCCCGAGGCGCGCGGGGCCTACACCGGGTCGATGGGGTGGATCGAGCCGCCTCGCGCGGACGGGTCTGCGGGCGATGCGGCGTTCAATGTGCTGATCCGGACGCTCGAGCTGCGCGATGCCGAACCGGGGGTCGCGCGGGCCGGATTGGGATCGGGGCTTGTCGTCGATAGCGTGATGGAACAGGAGTGGGCCGAGTGCCTGCTCAAGGGGGAATATTTGACTGCTGCCCGGCCCGCGTTCGACCTGATCGAGACGATGCGCTTCGACCCCGAGCACGGGATCGCCGAGCTCGACCGGCATCTCGACCGGATGGGGCAGGGGGCCGAGCGATTCGAATTCCACTTTGATCGGCACGCCGCGCGCAACGAGCTTCAGGCGGCGACATTCGGGCGCAAGGATCCGGCGATGATCCGGCTGCTGCTGTCGCCGACAGGGACGATGGCGATTCAGGTCAAGCGACTGGAGCGGGCGGCGCTGGGGCCGGTGACAGTGTCGATCGCGGCGATGCCGGTGGCGGGCGACGATGTCCGGCGGCGCTACAAGACAACCGACCGGCGCTTTTATGACGAGCCGCGGCGGGCCAATGATTCGTTCGAGACGATCTTCGTCGATCCCGATGGGCGGCTGACCGAGGGAAGTTTCACCAATATCTTCGTCGAGCGGGACGGGCGGTTACTGACCCCGCCGGCGGCGCGCGGGCTGATCCCGGGGATCTTGCGTGGGAAGCTGATCGACGAGGGGCGGGCGGTCGAGGCGGAGTTGGTGGTTGAAGATTTGGCCGGGGGGTTTTTTGTAGGGAATATCCTGCGGGGTTTGATGGCGGCCAAGCTGGTTTAGGCGGCGATCGGGAAGCGGAGGAGGCGGCCCGCGGCGGGGACCAGCGCCGAGGCGCCGGGGCCGACTTTCTTGATGATCTCGGGATGATGCGCGTCGAGGCCGCCGGTGAGCGCGCCATAGGCCGGGAGGATGAGCTTGGTGGCGCTCGCGATGTAGCAACGGCGGGCGACCGTGCGGCCTTTCATGTGGAGGCGCAGCTTGGGGTGGAAGTGACCCGAGATTTCGGGGGTCGGGTCGCCGACCATGGCCTCGTGACGGAGGGCTATCCCGGCGACGGTCAGTTCTTCCTCGATGCGGCCGCCACAATGGTCGACGAAGCCCACGTCATGGTTGCCGGTGATCCACACCCAGTCGAGGCGGTTGGTCAGGCCGGTCAGCAGCGCGCGGGCGTCGTCGGGGAGGCGGTCGCAGCCGAAGCGGTCGTGGAAGCTGTCGCCGAGGCAATAGAGCGTGGTCGCGCCGCTGCGCTCGACGTCGCGGGCGAGCATGGTGAGGGTGGCGAGCGAGTCATAGGGGGGCAGGAGCTGGCCGAGGCGGGCGAACCAGCTGGCTTTCTCGAGGTGGAGGTCTGCGACGAGCAGGGCGTTCCGTGACGGCCAGAAAAGCGCGCCGTCAGGGCTGGCGAGGAAGTCTTGATCGGCGAACGAAGCGGGAACCATGCATCGCCTTTACCTTGCTTCGGCTGGGCGCGAACAGCCTGCGCAGAAAAGATATTCTAGTCGCGGTCCTCAAGGCTCAGGACATGGTCGCGCAGGGCGCGGGCATCGTGGAGGGCGTTGTGGGGGACGGCGCTGGCACCCGCGGTGCTGAAGCCGGGGAGGGCGTAGAAGCGGAAGCGCAAGGGTGGGGTGCGGACGATCTCGCCGGGGCCGGTGAGCAGCAGCATGCAGATTTGCGCGATGTCTTCGGGCCAGTCGGCGATGATCTCGATGTCGCGGTCGTTGGCGAGGAAGGTCGCGAGGGCGTGAGCGGCGGTTTCGCGGGCAAGCGGGGCCGCGCGGTGCATGTCGGGGACGGTGTTCATGTAGGGCATGACGTGGCGCTCGACCCACGGGTGGATCTCGGCCGGGGCGGGGAGGGTGAAGTAGAGTTCCTCATCGCCATGCTCGGCGACCAGCGCGAGGCTGAGGAGGGTGCCGCCGAAGCCGTTATATTCGGTGTCGAGGAAGTAGCGCATTCCTTAGCGCCGCTCGTCGCGGGCGCGGCGTTCGTCTTCCTTGCGCAACTCGCGGCCACGCTTCTCGTCGGCGCGTTTCTGGCTGGGGAGGGCGGCGTCGATGCCCTTGCCGACGACCTTGACCGGGACCGCGACGACATCGACTGCGGTCTTGGCGACGTCGGCGACGACGCAGCCCGATAGCAAAGACAGAATCAGGACAGGCAGGAACGCGCGGTACATCGTGACTTCATGCCCGTTCTCAATCGCTTCGTCGATGCCCGATCAGTCAACGCGCATCGCTTCGGCGGCGAGCGCCTCGGCTTCGATGAGCAGTGTGTCGTCGGCGGTCGAGCCCGCCGGCATCGCCTCGCGGCCGATGACGACCATCAGCGGGACCGCCAGCGGAGTGACGCGGGTGGCGCGGACGTGGATCATTTGCGCCTGTGCGCGCTCGACAAGGCGAGAAAGGCGGCCGAGTTCAGTCATGCGCGCGCGGGCGTCGTCCCACGCGGCGGTGAGGAGCAAATGTTCGGGTTCGTAGCGGCGCAGCACGTCGTAGATGAGGTCGGTCGAGAAGCTGACCTGGCGTCCGGACTTGCGTTTGCCGGGGTGCTGGCGCTCGACGAGGCCGCCGATGACCGCGACTTCGCGGAAGGCGCGTTTGAGCAGGTTCGATTGTTCGACCCACTCGACGAATTCATGTTCGAGGATGTCGGGGGAGAGCAGGGGCGCGGGGTCGACGACTTCCTCGAGCCCGTAACAGGCCAGCGCATAGTCGTTGGCGACGAAGCCGAGGGGCTTGAGCCCGGCGCTTTCCATGCGGCGGGTGATCAGCATGCCCAGCGACTGGTGCGCGTTCCAGCCTTCGAAGCTGTAGATGACGAGGAAGTGGCGGCCTTCGTGGGGGAAGGTTTCGACGAGCAACTGGTCGGGCTCGGGGAGGATCGAGCGCTTGCCCTGGACTTCGAGCCACTCGCGGACGTCGGCGGGGAAGCGCTGCCAGTCGTCGGGGGAGGCGAGGAATTTGCGGACGCGATCGGCGAGGTGGGTCGACATTGACATGCGCTGCCCGCCGTAGGTGACGAGGCGCGCCGCCTTGGACGAGGCGTGGACGATGATATCGCTGTCCTTGAGCCGCTCCACCTCCAGGCTCAGGCCGGCGAAGAAGATGTGGTCGCCGACGGTGAGGGTTGAGGCGAACCCCTCCTCGACCTTGCCGAGCATGCGGCCGTTCTTGAAGCGGACGTCCATCATCGGATTGTCGACGATGATGCCGGCATTGAGGCGGTGCTGGACCGCGACGGCGGGGGTGGTGATGCGCCAGCGGCCAGGGACGGGGCCGTCGGCGGTCAGGCGGCGGTATTTGTCATAGGCTTTGAGCGCGTAGCCGCCGGTGGCGATGTACGCGAGGACAGTCGAGAAGAGATCGGGGGTGAGGCCGGCGTACGGGGCGGCGCTGTTGATTTCGGCGAGCAGCTCGGTCTCGTCGAACGGGCCGGCGCAGGCGATGGCGAGGATGTGCTGGGCAAGCGTGTCGAGCGTGCCCGGGCGGAAGATGTCGGGGTCGAGTTCATGGTCGTCGATCGCGTCCAAGGCGGCGCGGGCCTCGAGATATTCGAAGCGGTTGCCGGGTACGATCATGCCTTTGGAGGGCTCGTCGAGGCGGTGGTTGGCGCGGCCGATCCGCTGCAACAGCCGCGACGATCCCTTGGGGGCGCCCATCTGGACGACGAGGTCGACATCGCCCCAGTCGATGCCGAGGTCGAGGCTGGCGGTGGCGACGAGTGCGCGCAGGCGACCGTCGCCCATCGCGGACTCGACCTTGCGGCGGGCTTCGAGGGAGAGGCTGCCGTGGTGAATGCCGATCGGGAGTTGGTCGTCGTTGACCTTCCACAGGTCCTGAAAGATCAGCTCGGCGAGGCTGCGGGTGTTGCAGAAGACGAGCGTCGTTCGGTGTGCGGCGATGAGCGCCATGACTTGTTTCGCGGCGTAGCGGCCCGAATGGCCTGACCAGGGGATGCGGTCGTCGGGGATGAGGATCGAGAGGTCGGGCTCGGCGCCGGGGTCGCCGATGACCAGGCGGACGAGTTCGGAATCGGCGTCGGGGGCGAGCCAGCCTTGGTAGGCTTCGGGGTCGGCGATCGTGGCGGACAGGCCGACGCGGCGCATCGCAGGGGCGAGGTACTGGAGGCGGGCGAGGGAGAGGGAGAGGAGGTCGCCGCGCTTCTCTCGGGCGAAGGCGTGAATTTCGTCGATGACGACGGTTTGCAAGCCGTCGAAGATTGTCGCGCTTTCGGGGTAACTCAGCAGCAGGCTGAGGCTTTCGGGGGTGGTGAGGAGGATGTGCGGGGGGCGGGCGCGCTGGCGGGTCTTGCGGTCGGAAGGGGTGTCGCCGCTGCGCGTTTCGACGCGGATGTCGAGGCCCATCTCCTCGATCGGGGCGAGCAGGTTGCGCTGGACGTCGACGGCGAGAGCCTTGAGCGGCGAGATGTAGAGCGTGTGTAGGCCGTCACGCGGGCGATCGATCAGGTCGGCCAGCGTCGGAAGAAACCCCGCGAGCGTTTTGCCCGCGCCGGTCGCGGCGACCAGCAGGACGTGCGCGCCCTCGGCCGCGGCATCGACCATTTCGAGCTGGTGCCGCCGCGGCGCCCAGCCGCGCGCCGCGAACCAATCCTCGATCACGGCCGGCAGATTGGACAGACTTGCACCCTCTCATGGAACCGCCGCGACGTTTACGGGCTTCACCCCTCATGGCGCGTCTCGGCAGCTGGATCGAGCCCTTCCCCGAGGGCATCTTCGTCAAACCCGCCGGCGCGTGGGTCGATCCCTCGAGCCCGAAGGACAAGGCGCTGGTCACGCACGGCCACGCCGACCATGCGCGCGGCGGGCATGGCGCGGTGTGGGCGACGCCGGAAACGCTGGCGATCATGGACGTGCGCTATGGCCAGCAGGCAGCGCATCCGGTGGCGTATGGGGAGCGCGTGCGGGTTGGCGAGGTCGATGTCAGCTTTGTACCGGCGGGGCATGTGCTGGGGTCGGCGCAGATCGTGCTCGAGTATGGCGGCGAGAAGGTCGTGGTGTCGGGGGATTACAAGCGTCGGCCGGACCCGACCTGCGCACCGTTCGTGCCGGTGCCGTGCGACATCTTCATCACCGAGGCGACGTTCGGGCTGCCGGTGTTTCGGCACCCGGATACGCGGAGCGAGATCGACCGGTTGCTGCATCGGCTTCATGCCGAGCCGGGGCGGTGCGTGCTGGTCGGGGCTTATGCGCTGGGCAAGGCCCAGCGGGTGATCGCCGAATTGCGCGTGCGCGGGCATCACGATCCAATCTATATTCATGGTGCGATGGAGCGGTTGTGCCGGCTTTACGAGGAGTTGGGCGTGCCGCTGGGCGAATTGCGGCTGGCGACCGGGGTGAAGAAGGAGGAGCTGGTCGGGCGGATCATCATCTGCCCGCCGTCGGCGCTCAACGACCGCTGGTCGCGGCGGCTGCCTGACCCGGTGACGGCGATGGCGTCGGGCTGGATGCGGGTGCGGCAGAGGGCGCGGCAGAAAAATGTCGAGCTGCCGCTGATCATTTCGGACCATGCGGATTGGGATGAACTGACACAAACGTTGCGCGATGTGGCGCCGCAGGAAGTGTGGATCACGCACGGGCGCGAGGATGCGTTGAAGCATTGGTGCATGCTCCACCAGATCAAGGCGCGTGAGCTGAATTTGGTGGGGTATGACGATGAGGACGACTGAGGGTCGCAACGTCGGCTAACCCCGCGCGCCACACAGATCGCGGCTTCGCGAGACAGCACGCTACCCCAACGGCCGTCCTTCGCGCTCCAGGCGTTTCGAACAGGTCAGCGAGCATAACGGCGTAATCAGCGCGCGCACTGCGCGTCCAGCATGGTCGTTGGGCTATTCAAACTTCTTCTTCAGCGGTTCGCCCACTTGATTTGCGGCAAGATTATCAGCGTGGATGAGCCGTGCGCGACCAACTGATCATTCTCCCCGTAGAGTTTTGCCTCGGCCGTCGCGATCGTTTTTCCTTTCGAAAGGATGCGACCAACGGCACGAACGGTTCCGCTTTCGAGTGTCAGCGGCGCGGTGTAATTTACCTTGGTCTCGATGGTGGCGTAGCCGACGCCCGGGAGGAGGAGCGTGTGCAAGGCGCATCCGGCCGCGCTATCGAGCAATGCCAGAGCAACGCCGCCGTGAACGGTCCCGAATGGATTGAGGTGGCCACGTGTGATCTTGCACTGAAACTCAGCTTCTCCCTCGCTTACGGCGGTCAGCGCGAAACCCATTGTTTCCGCCATCGGCGGAGAAGGTAAGCTGTGATCGACCAAAGCTTGCAAGAGCTCGAGGCCAGTCATTGCGCCTATGTCGATTGATTGCACGGGGCACTCCAGAAATGAGGCAATTGAAAGACTCGTCACTGATTCAAAGCGGTCGTTTGCTAATGCGCCGCTTCGGTACGCTCGATGCCCGATGCGGCGAGTTGCGCGTCGATGGCGGCAGTGAGGCGCTTGAGCCCGGGTTCGTCCTTTGCTTCGGCGCGGGCGACGAGGACGTCCTGGGTGTTCGAGGCGCGCAGGAGCCACCAGCCGTCGGGGGTTTGGACGCGAACGCCGTCGGTGCCGTCGACGCTCGCTCCGGCGGTGGCGAGGCGGGCGGCGACTTCCTCAACCACCGCGAATTTGCGGGTTTCGTCGACCTGGAAGCGCAGTTCGGGGGTGGCGACCGAGATTGGCATTTCGCTGCGTAGCTGGGTGACCGACTTGCCGAGGCTGGTCGCGGCGCGGATCAGGCGGACGGCGGCGTAGAGCGCGTCGTCGAAGCCGTACCACTCATGCTTGAAGAAGATGTGGCCCGACATTTCACCCGCGAGCGGCGCGCCGGTTTCCTTCATCTTGGCCTTGATCAGGCTGTGGCCAGTCTTCCACATCAGCGGCTTGCCGCCGAGCTCGGCGATGCGGTCGAACAGGGTTTGGGAGGCCTTGACGTCGGCGATGATGGTCGAGCCGGGGAGGGCTGTCAGCACGGGTGCGGCGAGGATCATGAGGAGCTGGTCGCCCCAGATCACGCGGCCCTGGCTGTCGACGGCACCGATGCGGTCAGCGTCGCCATCGAAGGCGATGCCGAAGTCGAGGCTCTTGTCGGCGACGAGTTTCTTCAAGTCGGCGAGGTTGGCCTCGACGGTGGGGTCGGGGTGGTGGTGCGGGAAATTGCCGTCGACGTCGGTGTAAAGCAGGTGGTGCTCGCCGGGGAGTTTCTTGACCAGTTTCTCGAGGGCCGGACCGCCGGCGCCGCTGCCCGCGTCCCAGCCGATGCGGTAGGCGCCGCCGTCGAAGCCTTCGACGAGCCGGTCGACATAGGCATCTTCGATGTCGGTGGTAGTGACGGAGCCTGCGCCCTCGACCCAGTCGGCGGCTTTCGCGCGGCGGCCGAGCGCCTGGATCTCCTCGCCGAATACCGAGCGGCCATTGAGGAGCATTTTAAAGCCGTTGTAGTCGGACGGGTTGTGGCTGCCGGTGACCTGGATCCCGCCCTGCACGGGGAGGGTGGCGGCGGCGAAGTAGAGCATCGGGCTGGGGCCCATGCCGATGCGGACGACGTCGAGGCCCGAGGCGGTGAGGCCGTCGATCAGTGCGGTCTCGAGCTCGAGCGAATGGGTGCGGCCGTCGCGGCCGACGGCGATGGTCTTCGCGCCCTCGGACACGGCGAGCGCGCCATAGCTGCGGCCGAGCGCGCGGGCGTCGGCGGGGTGGAGGGTTGTTCCGACGACCCCGCGAATGTCATATTCGCGAAGGACCGACGGGTGAAACTCGTGACTCATGGATACCCTTTGGAAAAGTCAGCCCGCGGCGGCGATTGGCTCGGGCTGTTGGTCGGCGCTTGGAATCGACAAACCCGCGACCATTTCGCGGAGTTCCTGCCGCGCCGCGATATGGCCCATGCCGACCTCGCCGAGATGTTTCAAGTCGAGCAGGGTGAGCCCCTTGGGAAACAGCTCGCGGTAGATGACGCGCTCGCCGAGGCCGGGGATGACGCGGAAGCCGACGCGGCGGGCGAGTTCGTCCATCGCCGCGCCGACGCGGGCGAGGTTGTGCGACTGGATATGCTGCAGCCGGTTGCGAAGGACGACCCAGTCGACCGACTTGCCAGTGGTCTTGGCGCGCGCCGTGCGGCTGTTCCAGATGAGTTCGGCATAGAAGCTGGGCTTGGTCACCTTGAACGTGTCGGGGTGGACCTGGCCGATCAGGTCGAGGTCGACGAAGCTGTCGTTCATCGGCGTGACGAGCGTGTCGGCGCGCAGGATGGCGGCGCGGGCGACGGGGTCGTCGCGGCCGGGCGTGTCGATGACCAGGACGTCGCAGGCGGCGGAAAGGCGATCGATCGCGGCGGCGAGGGCGTCTTCGGACTGATCGTCGAGCACTTCATAGGTCGCGACCGGCAGCGGGTCGCCGGTGCGGCGCATGGTGGCATCGCGGTTCTCGAGGTAGCGGGTGGTGGTGCGCTGGCGGCTGTCGAGGTCGAGCACGCCGACGCGGTGCCCCGAAGCGGCGAGCGCGATCGCGGTGTGGACCGCCGTGGTCGACTTGCCGGTGCCGCCCTTTTCATTGGCGAAAACGATGAAATGTGGTTGGCTCATTGCCGGGTCGGCCCCCTGAAACTAAGAAGCGAAGCTCTATCGGAGGAGGGGAATCCTTGCAAATCATCCGTGACCTAGCCGGATTGCCGACGGCGCTGGGCGCATTGCGCGGCACGGGCGAGCGGATCGCGCTGGTCCCGACGATGGGCGCGCTTCATGCCGGGCATATGGCGCTGGTCACCGAAGCCCGGCAAAGGGCGGACAAGGTGGTGGCGACGATCTTCGTCAATCCGCTGCAGTTCGGCGCGAACGAGGATCTCGACCGCTATCCGCGGCGCGAGGCGGAGGATGCGGCGATGCTCGAGGCGGGGGGATGCGACCTCGTCTGGATGCCGACTTCGCCGCAGCTTTATCCGCCGGGGTTCGCGACGACGATCAGCGTCGCCGGGATCAGCGCATTATGGGACGGGGCGGCGCGACCGGGGCATTTCGACGGGGTCGCGACGGTGGTGGCGAAGTTGCTGATCGCGGTGATGCCGCACGTCGCGCTGTTCGGGGAGAAGGATTATCAGCAGCTCGCGGTGATCCGCCGGCTGGTCGCCGATCTCGGGCTGGCGATCGAGGTGGTCGGAGTGCCGATTGTGCGCGATGCCGATGGGCTCGCGCTGTCGTCGCGCAATGCCTATCTTTCGCCCGACGAGCGGCGGCGGGCGGTGGCGATGCCGCAATCGCTGATCGCCGCGCGTGCCGCGATCCGGGCGGGTGGGGCGGTGGGCGAGGCGCTGGCTCGAGCGCGGGCGACTCTGGAGGCGGCGGGATTTGGTGCGATCGACTATGTCGCACTGGTCGATGCGGCCACGCTCGAGCCGCTCGAGACGCTTGATCGTCCGGCGCGGCTGGCGGCGGCGGCGAAAATGGGCGCGACCCGGCTGATCGACAATCTGGCGGTGTAATTGCGCCACATCGGCAGGGTAATTTATGCGTTAACCATTTGCTAGGGATTGGGGGACGAAGCTGCGTTCATCAGAACAGGGGTTCGACCGATGAATGCGATGTCACAGAAAAGCGCAGACTTTCTCCTCCGCAGCCGGATTGCCGATGCCGAGCGCGGCGACGTTGAGGCATTGTTCGAGTTGGGGGTGACGTACTCGACCGGGCGCGGCGGGATCGTGGTCGACCTCATCGAGGCGCACAAATGGTTCAACCTCGGCGCGCTGTCGGGGGACACCAGGTCGCAGCAGTGCCGCGCCGAGATCAGCCACGAGATGACCGCGCGCGAGATCGCCGAGGCGCAGCGCCAGGCTCGCTCGTGGCTAGGTGTGACGGGGTATCACAGCCGGGCGGCGTGAATCCTCCTCGGCACGGGGAGGTGGCAGCCGAAGGCTGACGGAGGGGCGCTTCAGCAGGAGCCTCCGACCGCCGTGGTCCCCCTCCACCACTCAGCTAAGCTGAGCGGTCCCCCTCCCCATTCTGGGGAGGATTACTTCACGACGACCGTCACTTCCCGGCGGTTCTGGGCCCAGGCGGTTTCGTCGGAGCCGACCGCGAGTGGCTTTTCCTTGCCCCAGCTGGTGACCAGCAGGCGCGCCGAGGGAACCCCCTGCGCGACGAGGAAATCGCGCGCGGCATTGGCGCGGCGCTCGCCCAACGCCATGTTATATTCGCGCGTGCCGCGCTCGTCGGCGTGGCCTTCGATCGAGGCGCGGACGGCGGGGTTGGCCATCATCCATTTCGCCTGAGCCGCAAGGATCGTGCGCGACGGCACATCGACGTCGGACTTGTCGGTGGCGAAGTGGATCGTGTCGGTACCGGCCTTGGCGATCAGATCAGCCTGCGAGCCGGGGAGTTCGACCAGCCCGACATCGTCTTCGCTGGTCGTCGGCGCGGTGGCGGTGGTTGCGGGGGGCGGGGTGGTCACCACCGCGGCTGGCTTGCGCGAGCAGGCGCCGGTCGCGAGCAGCGCGGCAATCAGGGCGAGGGTGAAGGTCTTGCGCATGGGAATCTCCTGTTAGCGCTGCAGCGGCGACCAGCTGGGGTCGCTGCCGTCCTGGGGGGTGGGGAGGCGGCGCGGATCGCCGCCGTTGATGTCGACCGCGTAGAGGCTGGTCTGGCCGCTCGCACCCTGGCGGATGCGGTTGAACATGACGAAGCGGCCGTTGGGGGCCCAGCTCGGCTCCTCGTCCTGCCACGCGTCGGTGAGGATCTTCTCGCCGCCGCCCGAGGGGCTCATGATGCCGATGCGGAAGTTGCCGGCGATTTTGGTAAAGGCGATGAGGTCGCCGCGCGGGCTCCACATCGGCGAGGCGTAACGGCCGCCGCCGAAGCTGATGCGCTTCTGGTTCGAGCCGTCGGCGTTCATGACATAGAGCTGCTGGGTGCCGCCGCGGTCGCTTTCGAAGGCGATGCGGCTGCCGTCGGGCGAGTAGCTGGGCGAGGTGTCGGCGCCGACACTGTCGGTCAGGCGGCGCGGCGTGCCGCCGGCGGTGGGGATGGTGAAGATCGCGGTACGCCCGTTCTTGGCCATCGAGAAGACGACATTGCGGCCATCGGGGGAGAAGCGCGGGGCGAAGGTCAGGACGAGGCCGGGGATGAGGCTGTGCGTGGTGCCGCTGGCGACGTCCATCAGCATGACGCGCGGGCGGCGGCCCGAGGCGGTCATGTAGACCAGCTTGTCGCCGGTGGGGGAGAAGCGCGGGGTGGTGACGGTGGCGTCGCCGAGCGTCAGATAACGGTGGTTCGAGCCGTCCGAATCCATGATCGCGATGCGTTTGGTGCGGTTGTTCTTGGGGCCGGTCTCGGCGACATAGACGACGCGGGTGTCGAGGAAGCCGGTCTCGCCCGACAGGCGCGAATAGACGGTGTCGGCGCATTTGTGCGCGGCGCGGCGCCAGTCGGTGGCGGCGACGGTGAAGCCCTGGTGGGTGAGCTCGCGCCCGGCGGCGACGTCGTGGATGTAGCAGGCGATCGTGACCCGGTCGGGGCCGTTAGCCTCGACATAACCGGCGACGAGCTGGGCGGCACCGGCGCTGCGCCAGGTAGCATAGGCGGGGCTGCTCGCGGCGTCACGGGCGTAGGTGCCGATGCCGTCGGGGCCGAGCGGGGTGAACAGGCCGGTCGAGCGCAGATCGGAGGCGATGACTTCGGCGACCTGGCGGCCGAGCCCGGCGGGAGCGTCGGCGGCGGTCGGCATCGCGGGGACGGCAATCGCGGTGACGGCGTTGGTGCCGCCGACGACGTTGACCTCGAGCGGGGGCGGCGCGTCCTGGGCCGTGGCGGCGGAGGTGAGCAGGACGGCGAGGAGGGCGATGTGCTTCATGGAGTTCCTCATGGCAGCGAATAGGTCATGTTGAAATTGGACCAGCCGCCGTTGGCGGTCTGGTAGAGGTCCTGCGGCAGGCCGGTAAGCGGGGCGCAGCTTGAAATGATCGAGACGGCGAGATCCTTGACCCGCTCCTCGTAGCGCGAATTATCATCGTCGACGCCGCTGGAGCCAACCACTTGCGGTGGACTGGTCAGGTGACCGGACCGATTGAGGACGAGGTGAAGCTTGACCTTGATGCGTGAGGCACCGGGGCCGGGGTTCACTTGCCGGTCGGCGCAGGGTTGGACCTGGCGGCGGATGGCTTGCTGGATCCCGGCCATGGCCGAGGCGCTGATCGTGGGGGCGGCGGCGCGGGCGGGGGCGGAGGATGCGGGAGCGTCGGCGATGCCCTTGAGGAAATCGGCACCGATGCGCGAGGCGCGGGGTTGGGCCGGAGGCGCGGGACGCGACGGGGTCGGGCGGAGCTGGGCGATCTGCGCGGCGAGGCTGTTGGCGGGGGCGATCTTGGGCTGCGGCGTGGGCTGAACGACTGGCGCGGGGGCGGGCTCGGGCTGGGGCAGCTGCGGGGCGTCTTGCGCCTGCGCGGGGGCCTGGCTTGGCGGCGAGGGGGCGGCGAGCGCGGTGGGGGCGGATGGCTGGAGGCCGACCTCATCGACCATTTCGACCTCCATCGGCGGCGGCTCGGAGGGGCGCGCGACATGGGCCAGGCTGAGCGACAGCGCGGCGATCAGCGCGGCGTGGAAGGCGATCGCCGCCCCTGTGCCGGCGACTTCGGCGCGGTCGAGGCTCATGGGCTGTCCTGCCCGACCGAGACCAAAGCGACGCGGTTGAGGCCGGCGTGGTTGAGTTCGCCCATGACCTTCATGACGCGGCCATAGTCGAGGCTGCGGTCGGCGCGCAGGTAGATGCGGCGGCCCTCGGGCGGGGCGGGCTGGGCGGCGATGCTCGCCAGTTTCGCGGGCAGCGCGGCCTCTGCGACGGGGGCGTCGTCGATGAAGATCGCGCCGCTCTTGTCGATCGACAGCTGGATCGGCTTGACCTGCTGATCGAGCGGCGCGGCGCGGTTCTGGGGGAGGTCGACAGGAACGCCGGCGGCGAGCAGCGGGGCAGTGACCATGAAGATGATCAGGAGAACAAGCATCACGTCGACCAAAGGGGTGACATTGATCTCGGCCATCGGGGCGCGGCGGCGCGACCTGCCTCGGCGGGACTGGAGGCTGGCGCCCATCAGGCGGCTTCCAGCTCGCGGCTCAAGGTCGCGTGGAAGCGGTCGGCGAAGCGGCCGAGGCGGGCCTCGAGCCGGTCGAGGGCGTGGGTCAGGCGGTTGTAGCCGATCACCGCGGGGATTGCCGCGAACAGGCCGATGGCGGTGGCGAACAGGGCTTCGGCGATGCCCGGGGCGACGACCGCGAGGCTGGTATTGTTGGCCCCGGCGATGGCGGTGAAGCTGCGCATGATCCCCCAGACGGTGCCGAACAATCCGACGAAGGGGGCGACTGCGCCGACCGTGGCGAGGATGTTGAGGCGGTCTGAGAGGCGGTCGAGCTCGGTCGCGATGGCGTTGTTCATCGCGCCCGAGAGGCGCTCGCGGGTGCCCGAGCGGTCGGCGTTGCGGAGGCGGGCGGAGCGGCGCCATTCGTCTAGCCCGGCGGTGACGATCGCGGCGCTGGGGAGTTCTTCCGATCCGCGCTGTTCGGCGAACGCGTCGATGTCGTCGCTAGCCCAGAAGTCGCGCTCATAGGCTGCGGCGGCCTTGTTGAGGCGGCGCAGGCGGATGGCGTGGGTGAAGATGATGCCCCACGTCCAGATACTCGCCGCGAGCAGCCCGAGCATGACCAGCTTCACGACGATGTCGGCGTGGAGGAACAGGATCAAAGGCGACATGAGGTCGGTGCTGGCGATGACGGGCGGCATTAGCTTCCTTGGGCGTTGATGGCGTGGAACCGCTCGACCCACTCGCGCGGCTGGCGGGTGGGCCGACCGTCGGGGGTGAGGAAAGCGGCGGTAATCCGCGCCTGGGCGAGAGTGTCGGCCCCGCGCATGACCGTCTGATGAATATGAACGCTGGCCGCGCGGACATGGGCGAGGGTCGAGACGATCCGAAGGTCGTCGCCGAGCCTGGCCGGGCGGAGGTAGCGGATATTGGCCTCGGCGACGGCATAGACCCCGGTGCCGTCGTCGATTGCGGCGCGCTGGTCGACACCGGCCGCGCGCAGCATGTCGGAACGGGCGCGCTCCATATATTTGAGATAATTGGCGTAATAGACGACCCCGGCGACGTCGGTGTCCTCGAAATAGACGGTCAGCGCGAAGTGATGCGCAGGCCCGATGAAGCCGCCGCGATAGGGCTGGTCGAGGGAGGAGCCTGCCATGGGCACGGCCTTAGCCGGGGCGGAGTCATCGCCGCAACCCTGCGGAGACCTCCGCGATCCTCGCGATCAGGTCGCCCTGCGCCTCGCCCATGTCGTTCAAATGCATGCCCCAGCCGGGGAGGAAGAAGCCCATCATGCCGACTTCGCCGCCGATGCGGTCGGTGCGCTTGCCGCCCGGTGTAACGTTGGTGCGGATCGAGAGGTAGCCGCGCGGGCCGTCGTTGACGCAGCGCGCCGAGACGAGGTCGGTGGTATGGAGGAAGGGCGTGGGCGGCGGGCCTTCGGATGACCAGGCGACCGCGCCGCCGGGGGTCGAGGGCCAGCCGCGGCTGGTCCAGTAGCTGTCGAGCCGGCGCCAGTCGGTCGCGCCGGGGCTGGCCGGGTTGGTGCAGGCGACGGTCATCCCGGGTTGGGCGGCGTAACCAAACAGAGCACCTTCGGGGGGCGCATTGTTGATGCGGAAGCTCGACCAGGCGAGGACGCAGCCGGTTTCGGCCTTGCGACTGCACAGCGGAGTCGACTTGAACGTGCCGCCGACCCGCTTTCCTTGCGGCACGAGCACGTTGTAGCCGGGGATGATGGCGAGCAGCATGCGCTTGGCCTCGGGGCGGCCTTCGATCTCGTTGGCGAGGAGCATCTGGAGCATCAGCGAGCCCTGGCTTTGGCCGATGAGGACGAACGGGCGCTTGGTGTTGCGGGTGGCGAGAAACTGGTGCCAGGACTGGGAGACGTCGCCATAGGCAATGCGCGCGGCCTGGGCGACGTCGCCGCCGGTGAGGACGGCGGTGATCGCGCCGGTGGTCATCTGGCGATAGATGGGGGCGAACGTCCGGCAGACGCTGCCGAAGCGGGCGAGCTGATTTTGCGCGACGTTGCGTTCCTCGCTGTCGGACACGGTCAGGTCGCTGTTGAGGCCGGGGTCGTGGCTGACGGTGGGATAGACGTAGAAGCAATCGACAGCGGGGGTTGCGGCCGGGGTCGCGGTGGTGCGCGTGGCGTAGCCGGTGGCGGGGAGATCGGTGGTCGCGAGAGGAACGGAACAGATGTCCTTGCGGCCGGGGAGGCAGAGCCAGTTGCTGTCCTTGGCGTAGTCTACGGCAGGCATGGGTTGCGCCGTGGCGGGCGAAGGGGCGAGGTTCGCGGCGAACAGAATAAGCATCGTAAGGAGAAAGATCTTCGCACGGTTGGCGCTACGCATCATTACTCGCTTTCAGTGTCGAACAGGCTGGTTTGGGCGGTTGGGGGCGGGGCGAGGCCGAGGTGGGTCCAGCCGCGACCGTTGAGGCAGCGGCCGCGCGCGGTGCGGGCGATCAGGCCGAGCTGGATTATGTAGGGCTCGATCACGTCCTCGATCGTGTCGCGCGGTACGCTGAGGCCAGCGGCGAGGGTTTCGATCCCGACCGGGCCGCCATTGTAGAGGGCGGCGATCATGGTGAGGTTACGGCGGTCCATCGCATCGAGGCCGAGCGAGTCGATCTCGAGCCGGTTGAGCGCTCGGTCGGCGGCGGCGGCGTCGATGCTGTCGGTCGCGGCGGCATGGGCGAAATCGCGGACGCGGCGGAGCAGACGCCCGGCGATGCGCGGGGTGCCACGGCTGCGGCGGGCGACTTCGTGGGCGCCGTCTTCGGTCAGGATCGCGCCGAGCAGGCGGGCGGCGCGGCGGACGACCTGTTCGAGTTCGGCGACGGTGTAGAAATTGAGGCGGATGGGGATGCCGAAGCGGTCGCGGAGCGGGGTGGTGAGGAGGCCCTGACGGGTGGTTGCGCCCACCAGAGTGAAGCGGGGGAGGTCGATGCGGACACTGCGCGCGGAGGGGCCTTCGCCGATCATCAGGTCGAGCGCGCGGTCCTCCATCGCCGGGTAGAGGATTTCCTCGACCGCTGGCGCGAGGCGGTGGATCTCGTCGATGAACAGCACGTCGCCGTCCTCGAGGTTGGTGAGCAGTGCGGCGAGGTCGCCCGACTTGGCGATGACCGGGCCCGACGTGGCGCGGAAGCCGACCCCCATCTCGCGGGCGAGAATCGCGGCGAGCGTGGTCTTGCCGAGCCCGGGGGGCCCGAAGAACAGGACATGGTCGAGCGCCTCGCCGCGGGCCTTGGCGGCGTTGACGAAGATCCGCAAATTCTCGCGCGCACCCTGCTGGCCGACAAACTCGTCGAGGGTCTTAGGGCGAAGCGCGGCGTCGGCATCCTCGGGCTGGCGCTCGGGGGTGGTCAGGCGATCGGGGTCAGTGGCCATAAGGGGAGGGCGTTTTGGACACGGTTGACAGTGCGGCGCGCTTTGCGAGGATGGTGATCGTCGCGTCTATTGTTGAAGGCGCGATCGATTGGAATTGCGTGAGGGTCATGCTGCTCATCAAGCACAGGTCGGGGGCTGTAGGACAGGATTTTCGTCAATCATCGGCGCCCGTGGTGCAAATGCCGTAAGGCGGCTATGCAGGCCGCGAGCCAGGGGAGAGCAAAAGTGTCGCTATGGACGACCGACGTCGAGGATGTGCGGCGCGCAGCGATGCAGCCGACATCGCTGAAGTACTTGTTCAGTGCGATGCCGCCATGGTGGCGGTCACGACGGGCGATGTCGCGCTGTTCAGCTCACTTCAAGCGCCCGAATTACACGTCAACAGCCCGGCCAACCGAGTCTTTACGGGCGAGCAGGCAACGCAGGCGATGGCGATGGGCGCGATCGGCTATGACAGCTTCGATCGCAAGATCGACTATCTCGGCACCATTCCGGGCGGACTCGTGGTGGTGATGGGCGAGGAAACGATGGTCCCGCGCGGCAAGGCGATGCATGCCGGGAAAACCGTCACGCGGCGATACACTGACCTGTGGCGCAAGGTCGATGGTTCCTGGCGACTATCGGCGCGACAGGCGACGATCGTCGCCGTCGAGTGACCGCAACGATTATTTCGCGGCTTTTCTGAGCGCCAGCCGGACGAGCGCGTCGAGCGTCGCGCCGTCGCCGAGGTCGAGGGCGGCGGCGGTGACTGCGGCGGTGGCTTCGGCGGGTTTGAAGCCGAGGTTGGCGAGGGCGGAGAGGGCGTCCTGGGTGGTAGTGCCCTTGGGGGCGGGCGATCCCGCGACGCCGGCGAGGGCGGGGGTGCCCAGTTTTCCGGCGAGTTCGTTGACGATGCGTTGGGCGAGCTTGGGGCCGACGCCGTTGGCGCGCGCGACCATCGCCTTGTCGCCGTGGGCGATGGCGGTGGCGAGCTCGGTCGGGTCGAGCACCGAGAGGATGGCGAGCGCGACGCGGCCGCCGACGCCTTGCACTGACGTCAGGTGACGAAAACTTTCGCGCTCGGCGGCGTTGGCAAAGGCGAACAGGGTCATGCTGTCCTCGCGGACTTGCAGTTCGGTGAGGAGGAGGACGGCGCTTCCGACCGGGCCGATCGCGTCCAAGGTGCGGGTGCTGGCGAGGACCGCATAGCCGATCCCGGCGACGTCGATCACGGCGTGGTCGGCGGCGGTTTCGGCGAGGATTCCGGTGAGGCGGGCGATCATGGGAGTGGGGTAGCGGGTTTCCCCTCCCTGACAAGGGAGGGGCGAAGGGGTGGGTGCGCGCGGTTAGCGCGCCAGACGACTCACTGCGAACGCGGGACCGGCTCGCTGCGCTCGCTACCCACCCCTAACCCCTCCCTTGGCAGGGAGGGGGATTCTCGTGCTCGTCGCCAGGTGATGCGCGTGGGTGATGGCGACGGCGAGGGCGTCGGCGGCGTCCGGGCCGGTGATTTTCGCTCCGGGGAGGAGGCGCTGGACCATCGCGTGGACTTGCACTTTTTCGGCGCCGCCGGTGCCGACCACGGCTTGCTTGACGAGGCGCGCGGCATATTCGCCGACGATCAGACCAGAGCGGGCAGCGAGCATGAGCGCGACGCCGCGCGCTTGGGCGAGTTTCAGCGTCGATTGGGGGTTTTTGTTGAGAAAGATCTCCTCGACCGCGGCGGCGGTGGGGGCGTGGTCGACGAGGATCGCTTCGAGCATCGTTGCGAGGTGGGCGAGGCGGTTGGCGAGCGGTTCGGACGGGGCGGTCTTGAGCTGGCCGTTGGCGAGGTGGGTCAGGCGATTGCCCTCGGCGCGGATTACGCCCCAGCCGGTCGTGCCGAGACCGGGGTCAAGGCCGAGGATGATCATGGCGTGCCCTCACCCCGCTCAGCTTCGCTGAGTCGCCCTCTCCCGCGAGGGGAGAGGGAAGTGGTCACGCGAGCTTCTCCATGATTTCGTCGCTGACTTCGTAATTGCCCCAGACTTGCTGGACGTCGTCATCCTCGTCGAGGGTGTCGATCAGTTTCAGCAGGGTCGCGGCGTCGGATTCGTTGACGTCGACCATGATCTGCGGGCGCCAGGCGAGCTTGGCGCCTTCGGCTTCGCCGAGCACGGGTTCGAGCGCCTTGGCGACTTCGTGGAGGTCGCCGATCTCGGTCCAGATTTCGTGGCCGTCGTCGGACGAGGAGACGTCCTGGGCGCCGGCTTCGAGCGCGGCTTCGAACACCTTGTCTGGGTCGCCGGATTTCGCCGGGTAGCTGATCAGGCCCATGCGGTCGAAGGCGTGGGAGACGCTGCCCGAGGCGCCGAGATTGCCGCCATTCTTCGAGACCGCGGTGCGGACGTTGGTGGCGGTGCGGTTGCGGTTGTCGGTTAGCGCTTCGATGATGAGCGAGACGCCGCCGGGGCCGAATCCTTCGTAGCGGATTTCCTCGTAAGTCTCGGCATCGCCGCGCGCGGCCTTGTCGATCGAGCGCTGGATATTTTCCTTGGGCAGCGACTGCGCCTTGGCGGCATTGACCGCAGCGCGCAGGCGCGGGTTCATGTCGGGATCGGGCAGACCCATCTTGGCGGCGACGGTGATTTCGCGACTGAGCTTGCTGAACATGCCCGAGCGTTTCTTGTCCTGCGCGCCCTTGCGGTGCATGATATTCTTGAATTTCGAATGGCCGGCCATGCGGGCGGGGCTCCTGAGCAATTGTTCGGGCGAAAAGAGAAGGGCTCCCATAACCGGATGGATGAGGTGACGACAAGTCGGGGCGGCTTGAGCCGCTTCGTTCCGCGGATGTGGGGCGAGTGGGCGCGGTTCGTGCGGCGGCCGGTGTTGCCGGTCGAGCGCGAGCGGTTCGGGGCACAGGCAGTGGGCGAGGTCGGGCAATTGCTCGCGCTGACAATCGCGTTCGACATGGTGCTGGTGGTCGGCCTGAGCTGGCTCGCTACGCGGCTGGGGATCAAGACGCCCGAGTTCGAGGAGCTGACCAAATACGGGCCGGTGGTGACGATGCTGGCGGGCGCGCTCGGACTGCCGATGCTCGAAGAGCTGGTGTTTCGCGGCTGGCTGAGTGGGAACCGGCGGATGCTGGTCGCGGTCGGGGCGGTAATCGGGACGGTGCTGACGCTGTTCGCGACGCGGGGGATCGGTGGGCCACGGCTGCATTATGCGGTGATGGCAGCGGTGCTGGTCGGCTGGCTGGTGATCGGAGCGGTGCTGGCATGGCGATCACGCGGACGGGCGCCGGCGTGGTTCGGTCGCGCGTTTCCGGGGCTCTATTTCGCCTCGGCGCTGTTGTTCGGGCTGGCGCATATCAGCAATTACGACCTGGCGCGGCCGTTGCTGCTGCTGCCGTTCGTGGTGCCGCAGACGATCGCCGGGCTGATCTTCGGCTTCGCGCGGGTGCGGTACGGGATGTGGGCGAACATCGCGCTCCATGCGACGAGCAACGCCCTGTTTCTCGGGCTGTCGCTCGCCGGCATGTGAGGGCTACGCCAAGCCTAGCGCGTTTTTGTTGCCGCGCGCTACGCCAAGCCTAGCGCGTTTTTGTTGCCGCGCTAGGCCAAGCCTAGCGCGGTGCGATACGTCTCGAGCAGCGCGTCGGCTTCGTCGCGGGCGTGTTTTTCGAGGCGGCGCAGCGCGACGATCTTGCGCATCGTCTTGGTGTCATAGCCATTGGCCTTGGCCTCGGCGTAGACATCCTTGACGTCGTCGGCGATGCCCTTCTTCTCTTCCTCGAGCCGCTCGATCCGTTCGATGAACAGGCGCAGCTGGTCGGCCGCGACATTGCCGTCACTCATGCTTTTCGATCCCTTGATTAGGTTGCGCTGGCGGCGTTAGGCGAGGGCGGCGCGCGGCTCAAGCCGGTTGATCTGACGTGGCACAAGGCTATGGCGAGCGCGCCGAGGACAAGGGGAATGGTGTGACAGAGCCGATGCAGCCGCGCGACCGCAAGGTGAAGATCCTGGCGACGCTGGGGCCGGCGAGCAACACGCCCGAGATGATCGAGAAGCTGATGCGCGCGGGCGCGGACGCGTTCCGGATCAACATGAGCCACGGCGATCAGGCGGATAAAGTGAAGCTGGTCGAGGCGATTCGCGCGCTCGAGGAAAAGCTTGGGCGGGCGACGACGATCGTGTTCGATCTGCAGGGGCCGAAGCTTCGCGTTGGCGATTTCGCGGATGGGTCGGCTATGCTGCGCGAGGGCACGATGTTCGTGTTCGACGACGATCCTGCGCTGGGCGACGAGAATCGGGTCGAGCTGCCGCACCCCGAGCTGTTCGCGGCGGCGCGCAAGGGCGACCGGCTACTGATCGACGACGGCAAAGTGCGATTGAAGATTGCGGCGGTCGAGCCGGGCAAGATTGGCGCGGTGGTCGAGGTTGGCGGCAAGGTGAGCAACCACAAGGGGGTCAATGTCCCCGACGTATTGGTGCCGATCCCGGCGCTGACCGACAAGGACCGGGCGGACCTTCAATTCGCGCTGGAGATGGGAGCGGATTATATTGCGCTGTCGTTTGTCCAGCGGCCCGAGGATGTCGCCGAGGCGCGCGAGCTGATCGGCGATCGCGCGGGGATATTGTCGAAGATCGAGAAGCCGCAGGCGATCGAGCGGCTCGACGAGATTTTGAAACTGTCGGACGCGGTGATGGTCGCGCGGGGCGATCTTGGCGTCGAATTGCCGCCTGAGAGCGTGCCGCCGCTGCAGAACAAGATCGTCGCGCGAGCCCGGCAGTTGGGCAAGCCGGTGGTGGTGGCGACGCAGATGCTCGAATCGATGATCGTCTCGCCAACCCCAACGCGGGCCGAGGTGAGCGATGTCGCGACGGCGATCTATGACGGGGCGGATGCGGTGATGCTGTCGGCGGAAAGCGCGGCGGGACAATATCCGATCGAGGCGGTGCAGATGATGGATCGCATCGGGCGCAACGTCGAATTGGACCCGGTCTATGCGGCGCGGATCCATTTCACCGAGACAGTGCCGGAAGCGACCGCGGCGGATGCGCTGGCCGATGCGTCGCGGGCGATCGCGACCAGCCTCAAGACCGGGCCAATGGTGTGCTACACGAGCTCGGGATCGACCGCGCGGCGGATCGCGCGGGAACGGCCGCCAGTGAAGATCCTGGCGATGACCGCGAGCCTGGAAGTGGCGCGGCGGCTGGGGCTGCAATGGGGAGTGCATGCAGTCCACACGCGCGACGTCGCGAGCTTCGAGGAGATGGTGGCGAAAGCCAAGCGGATGACGCTGCGGCATGGGCTGGCGACGGCCGGCGAGCGGCTGGTGATATTGGCGGGGGTGCCGTTCAAGACGGCGGGGTCGACCAATGTGCTGCACGTGGTGCGGCTGGCTGGCGACGAGCTGGATAATTATCTGAGCGAATAACTCCCGTCGGGACTGGTTAGCGAGATCCGGCCATGGCGTCGGGGGCGCTGGTCTTGGGAGCGCCTTCGTCGTCCATCGGGGCGCCGTGATTCCACAGGGCGAGCTCGGGGATGCACAGGCCCTTCTTCCCGACGTCGAAATCATAGGCGCAGATGCCGCAGTTGAGGATTTCGGCCTGGCGGTCGATGGCTAGGATCTGCGCTTCGGTCAGCTCCTCGAGGATGTAGCGCAGGCACAGCACGACAACCTGGTGGCAGACGATCATCACGCGCTTGCCCTCATACTGAAGCGCGATCGAGTTCATCGCCGAGCGGAGGCGCAGGATGACATCGGCCCAGCTCTCGCCGCCGGGTGGGCGGTGGTAGAATTTGCCCATCTTGGCGCGGTGGGCGGCCTCGTCGGGGTATTTCTCGCGGATGCCGATCGCGGTGAGGCCGTCGAACACGCCGAATTCGCGTTCGCGCAGGCGCTCGTCGAGAACGGTCGACTTCGCCCCGCCGGCGAGCCCGCCGCCCTTGCAGATCGCCTCGGCGGTCTGGCGTGCGCGGACGTAGGGGGAGGAGAGCAGAACTTCGGGGCGCTGGTTTTCGGGCAGCGCGGCGAACCAGCGGCCGGTGGCTTCGGCCTGGCGCTGGCCGAGGTCGGACAAGGGGACGTCGACGTCGCGCCAGTCGAGGTCGATGACGAGATGGCCCGCTTCATGCGCCTCGTCACGCGCGACATTGCCCTGGCTCTGTCCGTGCCGCACCAGCCACAGCCGGGTCGGCCAATGTTGCCGTTCCAATCTCGTCTCCTAAGGGGTGCCAAAGCGCAATGACGGGTTTCGGTTGCTCAGGCGAGTTCGGCAAGGGGGCGCGAGTGGATGATGAAATCGTCGAGCGCGATTTCGAGCGGGCGGAGCGCGAGGCCGTGGCCGCTCGACAGGCTGGTGTTCGACGCGGGGACGGGGGCGGCGGAGATGCGGCGCGGGTCGTGGCCGGTGCGTGTCGCGAGGTTGCGCGCGAGGTCGTGCCAGCTGACTTCGCCCGTATTGGCGAGGTGGCGGATGCCGGTCTCGCGGTCGAGGAGGAGGTCGAGCGTCGCGTGAACGAGGTCGGGGACGTAGGTCGGCGAGACGATCGACTGGTCGCCGACATCGTCGATATGCTCGCCGCGTTTGAGCCGTTCGATCAGGCCAAAGGCGAAATTGTGGCGGTCCCACGGGCCGAAGAAGGTGCTGGTGCGGATAACGAGCGAGTCGGCGTTGGCGGCGAGGACCCGCGCCTCGGCCTCGGCCTTGCTATGGCCATACGCGCCTTGCGGCGAAAGTTGGTCGGCCTCGAGGTAGGGGCGGCCGAGCTGGCCGTCGAACACGAGGTCAGACGAGAAAGTGACATAAGGGATGCCGGCGATACGGCAGGCGGCGGCGATTTGCTCGGCGCCGTGGCTGTTGGCGGCAAAGCATTCGTCGTGGCGCGCCTCGGCTTCCCAGGTGCGGACGAAGCCGGCGGCGTTGATGACGGCCCACGGTCGCTCGCGCTCGATTGCGGCGACGATCGAGGCGGGGTCGGTGATGTCGAGCTCGGCGCGGCTGGTCAGGCGCCAGGCGAGGCCACGGTGGTGGCAGATGCGCGCAAACGCCTGGCCGAGCGTACCGGTCGCGCCGGTGATGAGCAGCTTGCGGCCGGGGAGAGGGTCGTCGGCGTGCGTGCTGGCGTAAAAGCGGCCGGGGCGGTGCCACCAGCCGGGCTGGTCGAGGACCGGGTGATCGGCCGTGCTATCGCGCGCAAGCTGTTCGGCGAGGTCGCCGACCAGGGTGCGTCTGAGCGTGGGGCCGCGCGCGTCGAATGCGCCAGCTTCGTAATGGCCGTCGCGGCGGATGAGCAAGGAGCGCCAGTCGACCGCGCCGACCAGTGCCCACACGGTGACAGCGCGCAGGTCGATGCCTTCGGATCGAACGGTTTCGGCGTCGCGCCAGACGTCGAGCAGCCAGCGCGCCTGTTCTTCGCGGGTGCAGCCGTGGTGGACCTCGCCGACGATCAGTGGGATGCGATAGCGGTCCCAGACTTCGCGAAGGCGCTCGGCGGTGCCGACCTTCGCCGCGACCTCGGACATGCGGACGGCTTCGATATCGGCATAGCGGTGGCGGCCATTGTCGCCGGGGACTACATCGGGGTGGCGGTCGAGGCGCTCGTCGAGGAAGCGCTCGCTGGTGAGATAATGATCGACGCCGATGAGGTCGGGGGTCGCGGTGCCGTCATGGAAGGCGGTCAGGCGGTCGAGGGAAATTCCGTCGCGTTGCATCCAGTCGAAGAAGGAGTGGCCGTCGCGGATGCGGCCGGCGAGGAGGTCGATGCTGAGCCAGCGGCGATCATTCTCGTGGGCAGCCTGATAGGCGAGGGCGGGGGTCGAGAAGACGCGGCCGAAATCCTCGGTGACGAGCAGTTGCGCGGCGGGGGTGACCACGCGGATGGCGCGCATGGCAGACGCGATGCCCTCGCATTGGGTGGTGAGGGCTTTGAGCGTCGACGACATGCGGCGGCGGTGGGGGTGCCAGTGGCCGTAGAGGAAGGAGAAGCGTGCCGTGGTCAGCGGCTCGTTGACCGGCGCCCGGGTGTCGATCCACGGATAGCGCTGCGCGACGGAGGCGGCGTAGGCGGCGAATTGCGTCGGCCAGTCGGGGTCGTCGAGGCTGGTCCACGCAGGGCCAGAGCCGTGGTGGATCAGTCCGGCGATGACGCGGATGCCGTGGGCGCGGAGGTGCTTTAGGCGGGGGTCGTGCCAACTGAAGTCGAGCGCGTCCGGCCCGTCTCGGGCGACATGTTCCCACAGGATCGGGTAGCGGATCGCCTTGATACCGAGCGCGGCGATCGCGTCGATGTCGGACGGGCGACCCCAGTGGCCGGTTTCGACGAGCTGGTCGCGCCATCCGTCGCCGATGCGAACGGTGGTGCATTCGATACCGCCCCACAGCTCGAGCCGGGAGGGCTCGAGGGGTGCGGGGCGGCTGCCTTCGGCGCGCAGCGAAGGCGTCATGGGGTCAGCCTTTCAGGTCAAGCGACGATCCGCATCGCGGGCGAGGAAGCCGGCGCAATGGTCCCGCCATGCTTCGTCTTGCGGGCAGCGTCGATCCGCCGGAACGTCGCGAGCGCCTGTCCGACGATCTGGTCCATATTATAATAGCGATAGGTCGCGAGGCGGCCGACGAAAGTGACTCCGGTGGTGGCGTCGGCGAGCGCTTCGTACTTCTTGAACAGCGCCTGATTTTCGGGGCGCGGGATGGGGTAATAAGGGTCGCCCTCGGCCGACGGATATTCCAGCGTGATGCTGGTCTTGTCCGAGGTCTGGCCGGTGAGATGCTTATACTCGCTGATGCGGGTGTAGGGGATGTCCTCGGACGGATAATTGATCGTTCCGACCGACTGATACTGGGCCTGATCGAGCGTCTTGTGCTCGAATTTCAGGCTGCGGTAGGGCAGCTTGCCGAAGCGGAAGTCGAAATATTCGTCGATCGGGCCGGTGTAGATGATGTGGCTCGCCTCGACCTCGTCCTTGAGGTCGCGAAAGTCGGCGCCGAGCGCGATGTCGATATTCGGGTGGTCGAGCATTGCCTTGAACATCGCAGTATAGCCGTCGGCGGGCATCGCCTGATGCTTGTCGGCGAAATAGCGATCGTCGGTGTTGGTCCGCGTCGGGATCCGCGCGGTGACAAGCTTGTCGAGCTCGGACGGGTCGAGGCCCCACTGTTTGCGGGTGTAGCCACGGAAGAAGAGTTCGTAGAGCTCGCGGCCGACGGCGTTGATGACGACATCTTCCGAGGTCTTGATTTCGTCGACGCTTTCCGCGCGGCTGGCGAGATAGGCGGCGGCCTCCGCATCGGTCTTGAGATCAAGGTCGAACAGCTCGTTGAGCGTGGTGCGGTTGATCGGGATGGGGACGAGCTTGTCGCGAACGCTGGCAAGCACGCGATGCTCATAGGCGCGCCAGTTGGTGAAGTTGGATAGGTAGGCGAACACTTCGTTGGAGTTGGTGTGGAAGATGTGCGGGCCGTAGCGGTGCATGAGGATGCCCGCCGCGTCTTTCTCGTCGAACGCGTTGCCGGCGATATGATCGCGCTTGTCGATCATCAGGATGCGCGCGCCATGCTGGTTGGCGAGCCGCTCGGCGAGGACCGAGCCGGCGAAACCGCAGCCGACGATGAGGTAATCATATTTGCGCGTGGCGGCGATGTGGCTGACTGGAGCGGTGGCGCCGATCGCGGGGCGGATTTCGGCGGCCTCGTCCTTGGCTATGATTTCGTCGATCAGCGCGGCCATGCGCGCCTGGGTGATGTCCCAGCTCATCGTCGACAGGAGGCCGTCAACCTCGGCGAGCCAGCGGTCACCCGAAGCGCGCAGTTTAAGCTGGGCTTCACAGCCGGCGATGAACTGCTCGGCGGTGCCGGCGATGCGCACTCCGGCCAAGCGCTCATAGTGACGCTTGACGTCGCGGATCGGGGTCGAGACGACGGGCACCCCGGCAGCGAGATATTCGGGGGTCTTGGTCGGCGAGATGAAGCGCGTCGCGGCGTTGATCGCAAACGGCATCAGCGCGACGTCCCAACCTGACAGGTAAGCCGGGAGCTCGTTGTAGGTGCGGCCACCGAGCCAGTGGATGTTGGCGCGGCGGGGGAGGTCGTCTTCGGAGATTTTGACCACCGGGCCGACCATGACGAGCTGCCAGTCGGGGCGGGCATCGGCGACGGCGGCGATGAGGTCGAGGTCGATGCGCTCGTCGAACACGCCGTAGAAACCGAGCCGTGGGTGGGCGAGCGCGGCCTGGTCGGCGGGATCGGTCATCGTGCCGCGCGCCTGGGCGAAATGGGCGCGGTCGACCGATGAAGGGAAGGGGTGAACGTTGCCGTGGCGCTGCTTCTTGGATTCGTAGAGCGAATAGCCGCCGGTGAAGACGACGTCGGAGCGCTCGAGCAGCTCGCGTTCAAGGTCGAGCAGCATCGGCGGAGCGAAACGGAAATTGGCGAGTTCGTCCATCGCGTCATAGACGGTGCAGGCGGGATCGAGGTGGCGCGTGAACGGCAGCATCATCGGGGTGTAATACCAGGCGACGAAGCGGCGCGTGTTGCCGGCGAGATAGCCGTCGAGCATTTGCTTCAGCAGTGCGGTGCGTTCGTCCTCCGTGCCGCCAGCGGGCAGGCGCGGGGTGATCAGGGTGACGGCGGCGCAGTCGGCGGCCGGGCGGATAAAGAGCGACGGCGAGGCTCCGTCCTCGGCGTCGATCGGCTCTTCCCACACGACCACCGGGGCGGTGCGGGCGAAACGGGTAAGGAGATGCTGGGGGCGCTGAAAGACAAATTCCCACCGCAAGTGCGAAAAGCACAGGATCATCGGCTTGGCCTCGGTCGGGCGAACTGCCTCCCCGCCAGAACCGACCGATACGCCGACACCAGTGCTCATCACCTACTCCATGCAAAAGAAACAGTTACCCTAGCATAACGGTGAAATCGGTCGTCGGGTTCCGTTGCCTCAAGCCAGGCCAGGACATTTTTGCTGCATATGCGAAATGATCACGAGATTGACGCGTTTCGCCGGGAGTGGGAGGAAGCGCGGAGGACAGGAGCAGGTGGATGGCGACGACGATCGAGCAATTGGAGCAGCGCCGGGCCGAGGCAAAACTGGGCGGAGGCGAAAAACGTATCGCGGCGCAGCATGCCAAGGGGCGGCTGACGGCGCGCGAGCGATTGTCCGTGCTGCTCGACCAGGGCAGCTTCGAGGAAGTCGACATGTTCGTCGAACATAATTGCGCCGACTTCGGGATGGAGAGCCAGAAGTTTCCGGGGGACGGCGTGGTGACCGGGTCGGGCACGATCAACGGGCGGCTGGTCTATGTGTTCGCGCAGGATTTCACCGTGTTTGGTGGGTCGTTGTCCGAACGCCACGCGCAGAAGATCTGCAAGGTCATGGACGCGGCGATGAAGGTCGGGGTGCCGGTGATCGGGCTGAATGACAGCGGCGGGGCGCGGATCCAGGAGGGGGTGGCGTCGCTTGGCGGCTATGCCGAGGTGTTCCAGCGCAATGTTCTGGCGAGCGGAGTGGTGCCGCAGTTGAGCCTGATCATGGGGCCGTGCGCGGGGGGCGCGGTGTACAGCCCGGCGATGACCGACTTCATCTTCATGGTGAAGGATAGCTCCTATATGTTCGTGACCGGGCCCGAGGTGGTCAAGACGGTGACCAACGAGGTCGTCACGCAGGAGGAGCTGGGCGGGGCGATTACGCATACGCAAAAGTCTGGCGTGGCCGATGTCGCGTTCGAGAATGATATCGATGCGCTGCTCGCGACGCGGGATTTCTTCGATTTCCTGCCGCTGTCGAACCGGCATGATGTGCCTGAGCGACCGACTGACGATGCGTGGGACCGGCAGGAGGACAGCCTCGACACGCTGGTGCCGCCGTCGGCCGCGACGCCGTACGACATGCACGAACTCATCCGGAAGGTTGCCGACGAGGGCGATTTCTTCGAGCTTCAGCCCAAGCACGCGGGGAATATCATCATTGGTTTCTGCCGGATCGAAGGGCGATCGGTCGGGGTGGTCGCCAACCAACCGATGGTGCTGGCCGGGTGCCTCGACATCAACTCGTCGAAGAAGGCGGCACGGTTCGTTCGCTTTTGCGACGCGTTCGACATTCCGATCGTGACGTTCGTCGATGTGCCGGGGTTCCTGCCGGGCGTCGCGCAGGAGCATAATGGGATCATCAAGCATGGCGCGAAATTGCTGTTCGCCTATGCCGAAGCGACGGTGCCCAAGATCACGGTGATCACGCGCAAGGCCTATGGCGGGGCGTATGACGTGATGGCGTCGAAGCATCTACGTGGCGATTTAAACTATGCCTGGCCGACGGCGGAAATCGCGGTGATGGGCGCGAAGGGCGCGGTCGAGATCATCTTCCGGGGGAAGACGGCCGAGGAGATCGCCGAGCATACCCGCGACTATGAGGAGCGGTTTGCGAACCCGTTCGTGGCGGCGAGCAAGGGGTTCATCGACGAGGTGATCATGCCGCATTCGACGCGGCGGCGAGTGGCGCTGGGGTTACGGAAATTGCGGAACAAAGTGCTTGAGAACCCGTGGAAGAAGCACGACAATATTCCGTTGTAAGGACGCATGGCGCACATTATAAGGACATGATAAGGAGCATCGGATGCGAACCGAGCGAGTGACCTTTTTGACGAGTGCAGATCATAAGGCTGCGCTCGATTCCTTTGCCCGTGAAAGCGGCATGTCGGTCGGCCACGTCGTCCGTGAAGCGACGAGCCGCTATGTCGCGGAGGGTGAAATGGACGAAGACGATCGCTTCAAACTGCTGATCGATGAGTTGACCGACGCATTACCGGAGATGCATGCCGCGCTCGACCAGGCGATCATCGGCCAGCAACAAGTGCGAGCCGACATTGATGCGATGCTGCGCGACGCGGGTCTGCGTGCGTGAGTTTCATCGGCGACGCGATGAAGACGATCGAGTCGGTCGTCCTGCTGCGCAGCAAGGTGGAGCGATTGAATGAAGAGCTTGCCGCAACCAACGGCGAGGTCAGGCGCGTGATCGGCACGATCATTCAAGTCGATCGCCGGCTCGTTCGCCTGGAGACCATCGAGGAAATGCGCACGGGTGCACAGCCACTGCCGCGGATCAGCGAGTGATCATGCCGCATTCGACTATGCGGCGATCGTCGGACTGATCCTTTCTCTGGGGATCGCGATCACCGGCTCCTGGATGTTGATTGGATGATGAAATGAAACTCGGACGCCTGAACCATGTCGGCATCGCGACCCCCTCGATCGACGCTTCGATCGCACATTACCGCGATGTGCTCGGGGCGACCGTCATCAGCGAGCCGTTCGACCTTCCCGCGCAGGGGGTGCGGGTTTGTTTTGTGGATGCGCCGAATTCGCAGATCGAGTTGATCGAGCCGTTGGGGGAGGGGTCTCCGATCGCTGCGTTTCTCGAGAAAAATCCGCTCGGAGGGCAGCATCATCTGTGCTTCGAGGTGCCCGATATCCAAGAGGCCAAGGCGTGGTTCGAGGGTAAGGGCGCGCGGGTGCTCGGCGAGCCACGCATCGGGGCGCATGGGGCGCCGATCTTCTTCGTCCATCCCAAGGACATGGGCGGGGTGCTGACCGAGATCATGGAAAGTCCGAAACAGGCGCATTGAGTTCCACCCCTCCCTTTCAGGGAGGGGATCGAGGGGTGGGTGCGAGCGCCAGCGCGCTGGTCGACCGTCGAAAGGCTCACTTCGCTCGTTACCCACCCCCGGCCCCTCCCTTTTAGGGAGGGGTGGAAGAGGGGCGCGCCTCGCGGTAACGCTTTGCCATGACCAATGATTTCGAAGCGTGGCAGGCGCTTGCCGCCAAGGAAGCTCGCGGAGCAGATCTCAGCCGCGAGACGATCGAGGGGATTACCCTCAAGACCGTCTATGGCCCTGAAGATTCAGCACATATCGAGCCGGGCTATCCGGGCGTCGCACCTTATACTCGCGGACCCTATGCGACGATGTATGCCGGGCGGCCGTGGACGGTCCGGCAATATGCGGGGTTCTCGACCGCCGAAGAATCAAACGCATTTTACCGCCGCAATCTTGCTGCGGGGCAGAAGGGGCTGTCGGTCGCGTTCGATCTGGCGACTCATCGCGGGTACGACTCAGACCATCCGCGAGTAACCGGTGACGTCGGCAAGGCCGGGGTCGCGATCGATTCGGTCGAGGACATGAAGCTGCTGTTCGACGGGATTCCGCTCGGCGAAATGTCGGTCAGCATGACGATGAACGGGGCGGTATTGCCGATCCTGGCCTTCTACATCGTCGCAGGCGAGGAGCAGGGGGTCGCGCGCGCGGCGCTGTCGGGGACGATTCAGAACGACATTCTCAAAGAGTTCGCGGTTCGCAATACCTACATCTATCCGCCTGAGCCCTCGATGCGGATCGTGTCGGACATCATCGGCTATACGTCGCGCGAGATGCCCAAGTTCAACAGCATTTCAATCTCGGGCTATCATATGCACGAGGCCGGGGCGACGGCGGTGCAGGAGCTCGCCTACACGCTGGCCGACGGGATGGCTTATGTCCGCGCGGCGGTGGCGGGAGGCCAAGCGATCGACGCGTTCGCGCCTCGCCTGAGCTTCTTCTGGGGCATCGGCATGAACCTGTTCATGGAAGTCGCCAAGATGCGCGCGGCGCGGACGCTGTGGGGGCGGATCATGACCGGGCTCGGTGCCAAGTCGGAGAAGTCGAAGCTGCTGCGCACGCATTGCCAGACGTCGGGGGTCAGCCTGACCGAGCAGGATCCGTATAATAATATCATCCGCACGACGATTGAGGCGTTGGCGGCAGTGCTGGGCGGGACGCAGTCGCTGCATACGAATAGCCTCGACGAAGCGGTGGCGTTGCCGACCGATTTCTCGGCAAGGCTGGCGCGCAATACGCAGCTGATCCTGGCTGAGGAAAGCGGCGTGACGGCGGTCGCCGATCCGCTCGGGGGTTCATATTATGTTGAGGCGCTGACGCGTGAGCTGGAGGAGAAAGCGCAGGCGCTGATCGACGA